>NZ_JBIEOE010000063.1:0-379 GCF_043498045.1 Sphingomonas sp. S6 | reverse complement strand
TATTAGGAAAGGACAGTGGGAGTGGCACCTTCCAGGGTCAAGGAAGGCACGGGGGAGGGGCAAACAACAGATGGCTGGCAACTAGAAGGCACAGTCGAGGCTGATCAGCGGGTTTAAACGGGCCCTCTAGACTCGAGCTATCAAGAACATTCGGCGGGGGCCAGAGATTTTTCGACGGTGTGCCCTTCGTGGGTGACCTGACAGGTCACGGACTGGTAGCTCTTCCACTGGTTGGCGGTCAGGTGCAGGAAGGAGCTGGCGGCGTACTTGTTGTTGGACTGCTTGCTTGGCTGGGTGGTGTCCACTCCCTGGGTCACGCTGTTTCCGTCGGCCTTCCAGTTCACCTTCACGGTGCGGGGGTAGAAGTCGGAGATCAGGC
>NZ_JBIEOE010000062.1:0-379 GCF_043498045.1 Sphingomonas sp. S6 | reverse complement strand
CGCACTCTACACCTTTGCTGCTCACGGTTCCTCCGACCGCAGCCAGGACACGGCCACGGACCTCAGCGTCGGCGGCTCCGCCAAGGAACGCGAAGAAGCTGTGAAGACCGGTGCCTCCAAGACCGGAGAGTCCAAGGCCAGCGGCTCATCCAAGGCATCTGGCAAGGCTTCCGCAAAGTCCAACGCTTCCGGCAATGGCCTCGACGAAGTTGATGTGCAGACTCAGCAGGCCGCGACCAACTCCCCGCTCCAAACCGCCGCAGTCGCCGGAACCGGCGCAATCCTGGGCGCGCTAATCTTCGGTGCCGGCATCTTGGTCGGTCGCCGTCAGAAGTCCGTCGATTAGCACGGCGCCGGGCTAGTCCAAGCGTACGACGGC
>NZ_JBIEOE010000061.1:0-380 GCF_043498045.1 Sphingomonas sp. S6 | reverse complement strand
ATCACTCGCTGAGCGTGGCACTCCGCAACCCGGTACCCGCTACATGAGCCGCCAGCGTGGTGTGGTTCTTCTGTTGGCCCTGGTCCTGAGCATGCTGCTGGGGCTGCTTGCAGCATCTGCCCTGCGCGACGCCTTGGCGGACACGCGAATGACGGGATACCTGAGCGATAGTCTGCAAGCGTTCGAAGAGGCCGAGGGTGCGTTGCAGGCAGGGAAACACGAACTTGAGCGGGCACCTCCTGACCCTTGTGGCGCGTGCCTGCCACCAGCCCGACCGCACGATCTGGCAGGGCAGTGGCAGGGCACCCACAACGGTTACTTCCATATACAGAACCTGGGCACGAGCACTCGCGCTGCGCACATGCCAGACGAGCAGCTGG
>NZ_JBIEOE010000060.1:0-399 GCF_043498045.1 Sphingomonas sp. S6 | reverse complement strand
GACTGGGAAATGGCCACCCTGGGCGACCCGCTGATGGACCTGGGCAACAGCCTGGCCTACTGGATCGAGGCCGACGACCCGGCGCCGGTGCAGATGATGCGCCGCCAGCCGAGCAACGCGCCGGGCATGCTCACCCGCCGCCAGTTCGTAGATTACTACGCCGAGCGCGCGGGCATCCCGCTGGACAACTTCGATTACTACTATTGCTATGGCCTGTTCCGCCTGGCCGGCATCGTCCAGCAAATCTACTACCGCTACTTCCACGGCCAGACCCAGGACAAGCGTTTCGCCCAGTTCATCCACATGAACCGCTTGCTGGAGCAGATGAGTTTGCAGGTCATAGCCAAGTCCAGCCTCTGAACAACGCCCACGACGACGGATAACAAGGAAAACAGCATG
>NZ_JBIEOE010000059.1:0-400 GCF_043498045.1 Sphingomonas sp. S6 | reverse complement strand
AAAAATGCGGCAGGGCAGGTACCGGGTTGCTGAACGAGGCGAGGGCATCCAGCGGCGACATGTCCAGCGGGCTGCCGACGCGATCGCCGATGGCCACGGTCATTGGCCAGCCGCACAGGTGCGCGCGGGCCATGATCGCTTCCATGGCGGCGAAGCGTTCTGCAGAAGGCTTGGGGACGAACTCCATGACGCAGACGAAGTTCTGTTCGCGCAGCGCGGTTTTCAGCAGGCTCATGTGGCCGGGCACCTGGTGTGGTCAGGGTGGCATTGTGCGGCAGAAGGCGGGCGGGGTCATGTCCGGATGCGCAGGGTGGTGCTCTGAATGAGACATCATCATGATCATGAAAAAATCTTGGGTTCATCTCAAATTTAATGAGTTTGTCTCAAACCGGTCTCAACC
>NZ_JBIEOE010000058.1:0-409 GCF_043498045.1 Sphingomonas sp. S6 | reverse complement strand
AAAGTGCGGCCATAGTGGGTGATAGCCCCGTACACGAAAATCTCTTATCAATGAAATCGAGTAGGACGGAGCACGAGAAACTTTGTCTGAATATGGGGGGACCATCCTCCAAGGCTAAATACTACTGACTGACCGATAGTGAACTAGTACCGTGAGGGAAAGGCGAAAAGAACCCCGGAGAGGGGAGTGAAATAGATCCTGAAACCGTATGCGTACAAGCAGTGGGAGCCTACTTTGTTAGGTGACTGCGTACCTTTTGTATAATGGGTCAGCGACTTATATTCAGTGGCGAGCTTAACCGAATAGGGGAGGCGTAGCGAAAGCGAGTCTTAATAGGGCGTTTAGTCGCTGGGTATAGACCCGAAACCGGGCGATCTATCCATGGGCAGGTTGAAGGTTAGGTAACACT
>NZ_JBIEOE010000057.1:0-409 GCF_043498045.1 Sphingomonas sp. S6 | reverse complement strand
CCCAGGTCACCTTTATCGCCCGTGACTCCATGCATTCGGCACAGATTCCTGAGCTGTGGTATCAGGTGCGCAAGAAGATCAGCGATATCCGCCAGACTTTGCCACCGGATATCCAGGGTCCGTTCTTCAACGATGAATTCGGCACCACCTTCGGCAATATCTACGCCTTGACCGGTGATGGTTTTGACTACGCGGTGCTCAAGGACTACGCCGACCGCATCCAGATTCAACTGCAGCGCGTGGCGGATGTGGGCAAAGTCGAGTTGCTGGGCCTGCAGGACGAGAAGATCTGGATCGAACTGTCCAACCTCAAGCTGGCGACCCTCGGTTTGCCTCTGGCAGCGGTACAGCAGGCGTTGCAGGAGCAGAACGCAGTCTCCACTGCCGGGTTCTTCGAAACCCCGAGCGA
>NZ_JBIEOE010000056.1:0-414 GCF_043498045.1 Sphingomonas sp. S6 | reverse complement strand
CGACGTCAACCAACTGGTCATGCCCGGCCTGTCCCATTGGCAGCATCCGGACTTCTACGGCTACTTCCCCTCCAACGGTACGCTGTCCTCGGTCCTTGGCGACTTCCTCAGCACCGGCCTGGGTGTGCTGGGCCTGTCGTGGCAGTCCAGCCCGGCCCTGAGCGAACTGGAAGAAACCACCCTCGACTGGCTGCGTCAGTTGCTCGGCCTGTCGGGCCAATGGAGTGGGGTGATCCAGGACACGGCCTCTACCAGTACCCTGGTGGCGCTGATCAGCGCCCGTGAGCGTGCCAGCGACTACGCACTGGTGCGCGGTGGCTTGCAAGCCCAGGCCAAACCCCTGATCGTCTACGTTAGCGCCCACGCCCACAGCTCGGTGGACAAGGCCGCGTTGCTGGCCGGTTTTGGTCGCGA
>NZ_JBIEOE010000005.1:0-277165 GCF_043498045.1 Sphingomonas sp. S6 | reverse complement strand
CGCCGCCGATGCCGGCTCGGTCTGGTCGGGCAGCTTGACGCTGCCGCTTGCCACCGCGACGCCGCCGATCACGAAGCGCTCGGCGTGCGTATAGTTCAGCACGCACTCGCCGTCGCGGAACAGCCCCTGAATCAGATAACGATCGCGCAGCTCGTCGTTCGACACGCACTCCATCATGTCCGGATGCGTCGCGTAATAGGTCCGGTCGTACATCAGTGATCGTCCTTGGTAAGCGGCAGGTCGAGCCCCAGCCGGTAGATGCGATTGGCGTTGCCGGCGAACAGCGCGCGGCGCTCGCTATCGCTGCAATCGATGACGGCGGCATGGCATGCCTCCATCTGCGCGTCGATGCTGCCGAACAGGCGGTCGGTCGGCAGGTCGCTCGCGAACATCGCCCGATCGGTGCCGAACAGGTCGATGACGGTGCGCACCGTGTCGCGTACGAACGCCGCGTCCCAGTCGCGTCGCGCGAACCCGAAGCCCGACAGCTTCACCGCGACCTGCGGACAGGCCGCCAGCGCAGCAAGGCCCCGACGCCATTCGTCATAACCATCGGCGTCACTCAACACCGCCATGCCGGCATGGTTTACGATCACCGGCACGTCCGGATGCCGCGCAGCGAGCGTCGCGATCGCGGGCATCTGCCCCGGATAGCATTGCAGGTCGAACGACAGGCCATGCCGCGCCAGCGCCGCGAAGCCGCGCTGCCATGCATCGTCCCGGGTCACGTCGCTTGAGGTATAGCTGCGCTGCGGATCGGCGTGCCAGTTGACGATATGGCGGATGCCCCGCACCCGCGGGTGCCGCGCATGCGCGGCAAGCAATGTCTCGACGTCCGGGGCGTCAAGCGCCGCAAAGGCGACGATGCCGGTCGGCAGCCCATCCGCCTCCGCCAGCCCCTCCAGCCACTCCGTCTCGGCGAGCGCGTGCGCGGGATCGGCGCCGGCATCGACGTGCACCGCGCCGACGACGTTCCACCGCGCCATCTCGCGTCGATAGTCGGCGGGCAGATAGGTCGTGGCGATCGGTTCGACCGATCCGTTCGGGCCATCGTCTGCAAACGGCGGGGACAACCACGGATAGCGCAGCCGCGTCAGGTCCCACAGATGAATGTGCGCGTCGACGAACGGAATCGCCGCCTCGCCACCCGCGCCTGTCATCATTGCAGCGCCATCAATAGGTCGTCCGCCCGCCCGACGTGTCGAAGGTCGACGCCGTAGTGAAGCTGCATTCCTCGCTGGCCATGAAGCAGACCATCGCCGCGCTTTCCGCGACTTCGCCCAGCCGCCCCATCGGGATCTTGCCGCGCATATAATCGACCTGGCTCTGCGGCAGCTGCGCGAGGATCGGGCTTTCGAACGTCGCCGGGGTCAGCGCGTTGGCGATCACGCCCTTGCCCGCCAGTTCCTTGCCCAGCGATTTGGTGAGGCCGATCACACCCGCCTTGGTCGCCGAATAGGCCGAGGCGTTGGGATTGCCTTCCTTGCCCGCGACGGACGCCACGTTGACAATCCGACCATAGCCGTTGGCAACGAGATGCGGCACCACCGCGCGGCAGCAATAGAACAGGCCGTTCAGGTTGATGTCGACCACGCGCAGCCAGCTGTCGATCGGATATTGATCGACCGAGGCGGTCGCGCCCGTGATCCCCGCCGAGCAGACGAGGATGTCGACCTTGCCCAGCGCGGCAACGGTCGCGTCGGTCGCGCGGGCGACCGCCGCCGCGTCCGATACGTCGAATGCCTCGACGTGGGTCGCACCGATCTCAGGCTGGGTTTCGGCGAGGCGGTCGGCATCGACGTCCCACAAGGCGACACTGCCACCTTCCTCGACGATCCGCTTCGCCACCGCGCAGCCAAGACCCGACGCGCCGCCGGTGACGATCGCGGTGCGGCCGGCAAAGCGACCTGCATAGCTGCTCACGCGGGAAGCTCCATCGCGAAGGGCACGCAGGTCTGGCGCTGTTCGCCGAGGCCGGTGATGCCGAGGTGCATCGTGTCGCCCGCCTTCAGGAAGATCTTGTCGGGCTTCTGCCCCTCACCCACGCCTGGCGGCGTGCCGGTGATGAGCAGGTCGCCGGGATGCAGCGTAATGAAGCGGCTGACATAGGCGATGCATTCGGCAACGGGGAAGATCATCGTCGCGGTATTGCCGGTCTGCATCCGCTTGCCGTTGACGTCGAGGAACATATCCAGCGCTTGGCAGTCGCTGACCTCGTCCGCCGTCACCAGCCACGGACCCACCGGGCCGAACGTGTCGCAGCCCTTGCCCTTGTCCCACTGGCTGCCGAGTTCCTTCTGGAACGCGCGTTCCGACACGTCATTCGCCAGCACGTAGCCCGCGACGTGATCGAGCGCATCGGCCTGCTCGACGTAGCGGCACGTCTTACCGATCACGATACCCAGCTCGACCTCCCAATCGGTCTTCTGTGAGTCCCTGGGGATCATCACCGGATCGTTCGGCCCGGTCAGGCACGAGATCGCCTTGGTGAAGAAGATCGGTTCGGGCGGCGGTTCCAGGCCCGCTTCCTTGGCGTGATCGGCATAATTGAGACCGATCGCGATGAACTTGCCGATGCCCGCGACGGGTACGCCGTAGCGGGGTTCCCCCTCGACCAGCGGGAGACTGGCGGGATCAAGTGCAGCGAGACGGGCGAGCACCTCGGGCGTCACCTCGGCAGGCGTCAGGTCGGCGATTACGCCCGACAGATCGCGAATCTGGCCGTCTGCATCGATCAGGCCGGGTTTTTCGGCGCCGCGCGCGCCGTAACGACAGAGCTTCATGGCAAAAATCCTCAGTGCGTATAGGGGCGATGCAGCGGCACGTCGGCGTTCAGCTCGACGCCGAAGCCGGGCTTGTCGAGCGCGCTCGCGCGGATGCGGCCGTTCTGCGGCACCGGCTCGCCCAGCAATTGCGGCGCGAACATCGGCACCACCTCGGTCGGGCCGGGGTGCATCATCAGGAATTCGGCGAAGGGCGAATTGTGCCGGGTGATGACGAAATGATAGCTGTAGACCGACGATCCGTGCGGGATCATCATCACGCCGCGGCTGTCGGCATAATTGGCGATCTTGATCAGTTCGGTCACGCCTCCGCACCAGCCCACATCGGGCTGGATGATGTCGCAGCAGCCCATGTCGATCAGCATGCGGAAACCCCAGCGGGTTGCCTCATGCTCGCCGGTGGTAACGAGCAGGCCCGGCGGCGCCTTCTTGCGCAGCTCGGCATAGGCCCAGTAATCGTCGGGCGAGAGGGCTTCTTCGATCCACTTCAGCCCGCATTCGTTCCAGGCGCGTTGCGCGAGCCGGGTGGCATAGTCGAGGTCGAGCGACATCCAGCAGTCGTACATCAGCCAGAAATCGTCGCCGCACTTGGCTCGCATATCGGCGAGCAGCGCGATGTTCTTCTCCATCCCCTCCAGCCCCTCGGCCGGGCCGTGGTGGAGCGGCAGCTTGCCGCCGATGAAGCCGAGCTCCTTGGCGACATCGGGCCTCGCGCCGGTGGCGTAGAATTGCAGTTCGTCGCGCACAGCGCCACCTAGCATGTGATAGACCGGCTCGCCGCGCAGCTTCCCGAGCAAATCCCATAGCGCCAGGTCGACGCCGGAAATGGCGTTCACCACAAGCCCCTTGCGGCCGTAATATTGGGTCGAGAAATACATCTGGTCCCAGATTTTTTCGACCTCGACCGGCGAGCGCCCTTCGAGAAAGCGGGCGAGATGCTTCTCGACGATATAGGCGGCAGGCTCTCCGCCGGTCGTCACCGCGAAGCCGATCGTGCCGTCCTCCGCTTCGATCTCCACGACCAGCGTGCCCAGCACGTTGATGCCGAAGCTTTGCCGCGACTGGCGATATTCGGGATAGCGGCTCATCGGCGTGGCGATGTGATCGTCGATCCAATGGCCTGCGCCCTGATCGTGATAATCGGCCCCCGCCCCGCGCGCGACAAAGGCGCGGACATGCTTGATCTTCGACAACGCCACGGCAAGCCCCTCTGCCCGGTTTACTTTCTCACTTTATGGGATAGGATACTAGCTAGTGAGACTCCGGGCGTCAATCGGCTCTTTGGTCGAAATGGCACCGGGACTACAGCACAATGGATCGACGGAGAGGAATGCGATGAAACTGCTCGAAGGCAAGACGGTGGTCGTCACCGGCGCCTCCACCGGCATCGGCCGCGCCATCGCGATCGGCGCAGCACAGCATGGCGCGGACGTCGCGATCAACTTCGCGCGCGACACCGACGGCGCGGCGCAATGCATTGCCGGGATCGAAGCGGCGGGCCAGCGTGGGGTCGCGATCCAGGGCGACGTCGCCGATCCCGCCACCGCGACCGAGTTCATCGCGCAGGCGGTGAAGGCGTTCGGCAAGGTCGACGTGATGGTGTCGAACGCAGGCATCTGCCCCTTCCACAGCTTCCTCGACATGCCGGTCGAGACGTTCGAACGCACGATGCGCGTCAACCTGCACGGCGGTTATTATATGTGCCAGGCTGCAGCACGACAGATGGTCGACCAGGGCCATGGCGGATCGATCATCGCCGTCTCCTCCATTTCGGCGCTCGTCGGCGGCGAATTCCAGACACATTATACTCCCACCAAGGCGGGGCTCCATTCGCTGATGCAGTCCGCCGCGATCGCACTGGGCCGGCACAATATCCGCTGCAATTCGCTGCTGCCCGGCACCATCCTTACCGAGATCAACAAGGATGACCTCGCCGACGAGGGCAAGCGCAAATATATGGAAGGCCGTGTGCCGCTTGGCCGACTGGGCGTGCCGGAGGATATGGCGGGGCCGGCCATTTTCCTCGCTTCCGATCTGGCGCGTTACGTTACCGGCGCGGCGTTGCTGGTCGACGGCGGCGCCTTCGTGAACCTGCAGTAGGCGGGACCCTACCCCACCGTCACGCCGCGTGCGCCGTCGCCGAGCACGCAACGCGGGTTCGGCGACGTCCGCTGCGCATGGTCCGCACTCTTCTCGGTTCTGGCCGCTGATCGCCGGAAGCCCCCGCGTTTTAGCGCTCGACAGCGACCCGTGCGCCGGGCAAATAGTCCCATATTATGGCACGAGGACGCAGGTCGCTCGCGTCACAGGAGAGCTCGACCATGCCCGCATCCGCCGCCAAGGCCGCCCCAGCCGATCCCAGCGAGGCAAAGTCCCCCTCTGGCAGCCAGACGCTGTTGCGCGGCCTCGACCTGATCGACGCCGTCGCCGATCGCCCGATCGCGCTCGCCGAACTCGCCAGCCGGCTCGGTCTGACGCGCAGCACGACGCACCGCCTCGCCAGCGCCTTGATCGACCGCCGCTTCCTTACCTTCACGCCGCGCCAGGGCTATCGCCTGGGGCCGAAGCTGCTCGAACTGGGCTTCCTCGCGCAGCAGCAGGCCGACGTCGTCCAGATCGCGCGCGATCATATCGAGGCGCTCGCGGCCGCGTCGGAAGATACGGTGCATCTCGGCGTCCGCGACCATGACCGCGCTTTGTACCTCGACAAGATCCCCGGCCGCCGCCGCGTCGAGATCAGCAGCCGCATCGGCGACCGCCAACCGATGACGTCGACCGGTCTCGGCAAGGCGCTGATGCTCGACGATCCCGAGCGCCAGTGGCAGCCGCATTTCGAGGCCGATCATAATACGGCCGATTATGACCTGTGGCTGTCGCGCATGCGCGGTTACGTCGGCCGCGGCTGCGCGTTCGACCTTGAGGAAAACGAAGACCAGATCCGCTGCGTCGCGGCACCGATCCGCGATGCCAGCGGTCGCATCGTCGCCGCGATCAGCGTCTCGAGCGCTGCGCAATATATGTCCGACGATCGCATGACGACGTTGACCGACGAGGTACTCGGCACCGCGCATGCAATCAGCCGCGACCTCGGCTGGCGCGACCCGGCACAGGGCTGACCCCTTCTCATATAACAATCATCTCTTGCACTATATGGGATAGTCTTCCATACCCTGCATCACGGCCGACAAGAGCCGCGGGCGACAGGAGGATGGGTGCATATGGCGACGACGAAGCCACTGCTCGGGATCGCCGCGATCCTGCTGCCGCTGGCGGCCAGCGCCGCCGCGCAGGACCAGGCGAGCCAACCCCAGATGCGTATCGTCATCGCCGGCGATTCGACCGCCAAGGATTACAATGCGCAGCAATATCCGCTGTCGGGCTGGGGCAGCATGTTGCGCTGCGCGGTGGGGCCGGAGGTGACGATCGACGATCGTGCCCAGGCGGGTCGCAGCACCAAGAGCTTCATGGCGGAAGGACGGCTCGACGCGATCGCGCGGACGCTGAAGCCGGGCGACACCCTGCTGATCCAGTTCGGTCATAACGATGCGAACCAGGCCAAGCCCGAACGCTACACGCCTATCCCCGACTACGAAGCGAACCTGAAGCATTTCATCGCAGTCGCACGCATGGCGCATGCCCAGCCGGTGCTGATCACCCCGGTAACGCGCCGCGCCTTTAAGGACGGCCATGTCGTCCCCAGCTTCCCCACCTATTCCGCCGCCGCCAAGCGCGTCGCGGAGGAGACCAAGGTGCCGTTGATCGACCTTGCCGCGCTGTCCGAACGCTGGATCGACGCGCTGGGGCCGGACGGGTCGAAACGCTATTACCTCCATTACGCCAAGGGCGAAGGACTGCCCGGCTATAAGGACGCAGTCGACGACGACACGCACTTCAGCGAGCTGGGCGCGCGCCGCATCGCCGATCTGGTCGCGGGCGGACTCGCCGCTACCGGCCTGCCGATCGCGGGCCATGTCCTGATGGATCGCTCCGCGCTGCGCCGCGATACGCCCGCGGGCGGCCCGTCGTGTACGCTCTGACCGCACTGGCGGCTGCGGTGGCGGTGGCGGTGGCGGCACCCGCCGCCGTGCCCGCACGCACCTATGTCCTCGCCGGCTCGACGCGTGACGCGGCAGCGATTCGCGTCGCGCCCGGCCGGGCTTATGCCGACGGGTTCGGCTATGAGGCCGATCCCCATCTCTTTTCCATCGCGGCGACACCCGGCAATTATGCGGTGACGGTCACGCTGGGCGATCCCGCCCGCGCGACCGATACGACGATCAAGGCGGAGAACCGCCGCCTGATGCTCGACGCGGTCCGCACGCGTCCCGGCGAAATCGTCACGCGGCGGTTCATCGTGAACGTCCGCAACCCGCAACTGGCACCGCCGCCTGCGAACGCGCCCGGCGGCAATGCGGTGCGCCTGAAGCCTCGCGAGCTCGGCGCCCTCAACTGGGACGACCGGCTGACGCTCGAAGTGCTGGGCCACGCGCCCGGCCTGCGCACCGTATCGATCGCGCCCGTCGATGTGCCGACGTTGTTCCTGCTCGGCGATTCCACCGTCACCGATCAGCCTGCGGAACCCGCGGCGAGCTGGGGGCAGATGCTCCCCGCATTCCTCGCGCCCTATATCGCCGTCGCCAACCATGCCGAATCGGGCGAGACGCTGAAATCCTTTCTCACCGAGCTGCGGCTCGACAAGGTATTGGCGAGCGCGAAACCCGGCGACATCGCGATGATCCAGTTCGGCCATAACGACCAGAAAACGCAGTGGCCGCAGACCTATGCCGATGCCGCGACAACCTATCGCGACTATCTGCGCACCTATATCGCCGAACTGCGGCGCCGTGGCGTCATCCCGGTGCTCGTCACCTCACCCGAGCGGCGGATGTGGACCGCCGACGGCCATATCCGCCCGACGCTCGCCGATTATGCCGCCGCCGTCCGCACCGTCGGTGCGGAAACGCAGACGCCGGTCATCGACCTCAACGCCGCCTCGATCCGTTTCTACGAGGCGCTGGGACGGACGCGCGCGCCGCTCGCGTTCAACGACGATGGCCGCGACGCGACGCACCACGACAATTACGGCGCCTGGGTGCTCGCGCATATCGTCGCCGATGCCGCGCGGCGACAGGTGCCAGCGCTCGCCCGCATGGTTCGCCGCGACCTGACGCCGCTCGACCCCACCCAGCCGCCTGCGCCCGAGGCCTTTCGCCTCGCCGCCAGCGGCGCGCGCAGCACGCAACGCCCGGCAGGAAACTGACATGCCATTGGACCGCCGCACCCTGATCGCCGCTGGCCTGTCGCTCGCCGCAACCCCACGCGTGGCGCTCGCCGCGCCCGCCGTCAGCCGCTTCCCGATCTGGCCCAAGACGCCACCGGGCATGCCGACGCCGCCGGTCGTCGACACGTTCGTGCTGCGCGCACCCGAAGGCCCTGCCGACAATATCGCCTGGCCGCATATCGCGACGCCGATGCTAACCGTCTGCCCTGCGACGAAGCCGACCGGCGCGGCGGTGCTGCTGATCCCCGGCGGTGGTTATGCCCGCGTCGCGGTGGGGCGGGAACCGTCCGCCGTGGCGCGCTGGCTCGCGTCGCAAGGCCTCACTGCCTTCGACCTGCTCTATCGCCTGCCCCACGACAATTGGGCGGCGGGTCCCGACGCCCCGCTCCAGGATGCGCAGCGCGCGCTGCGCGTCATTCGTTCGCGCGCACGAGAGTGGGGCATCGACCCGACGAACATCGCCGCGATGGGCTTTTCGGCGGGCGGACACCTCGCCGCGCGCCTCGCATCACGGTCGGCGCTCAAGACCTACGCGCCGGTAGACGCAATGGATACCCAACCAACCACGATCAAAACCGTCGGCCTGTTCTTCCCGGTCATCACGATGACCGAAAGCTTCGCCCATGGTCAGTCGAAACGCGAACTGCTCGGGCGCGCGCCCGATGCCGCGACCGCCGCACGCTACTCCGCCGAGCTGAATCTGCCCGCCGACATGCCGCCGACTTTTCTCGGCCATGCCGCCGACGATCCCGTCGTGCCGGTCGCCAACAGCATTACCATGTTCCAGGCGGTCCACGCGCTGCCCCGTCCCGCGGAACTCCATATCGTCGAAACCGGCGGTCATGGCCCCCGCCTGATCGGCCCCGACGGCAAGCCCCACCCGTGGCTCGTGCGCTTCGCGACCTTCGCCCACCGCCACGGCCTTAACATTCCCGGAGACGATACATGAGCCAGCCGATCGCATTCCGCATGATGCTGAAGCCCGGCATGGCGGCCGAATATCGCCGCCGCCACGACGCGATCTGGCCCGACCTTGCCGAGGCCCTGCGCGAGGCGGGAATCCACGATTATTCGATCTTTCTCGACGAGGAGACGAACGCGCTGTTCGCCGTGCTCCGGCTCCATCCCAACGACACGCGCGACACACTGCCCGGCCAGCCGGTCATGCAGCGCTGGTGGGATTACATGGCCGACCTGATGGAGGTGCAGCCGGGCAACCGCCCGGTCGAAGCACCACTGACGCCGATGTTCCACTTCGCATGAGCCTGGCTGCCGCCCTGCTGCTGGCCGGTGCCGCCGCGCCCCAGGTCGCGCCGCCGACCGAGGTGCCGCGCGTCACCTTCGACAGCCGCTCGCTACGCATCGACGGCAAGCCGACGCTGATCTGGTCGAGCGAATTTCACCCCTTCCGCCTGCCCTCGCCCGATCTGTGGCGAGACATCCTGCAGAAGATGAAGGCCAGCGGCTTCAACACCGTCGCGATCTATATCGACTGGGGTTTTCACAGCCCGAAGAAAGGCGTCTACGACTTCACCGGCATCCGCGACGTTGAGCGCGTGCTGACCATGGCGCAGGAGGAAGGGCTCTATGTCATCACCCGCGCCGGGCCCTATGTGAATGCCGAGCTGTCGCGCGGCGGCTTTCCGGGCTGGTTGGTCAATCAGCCGGGCAAAGCGCGCACCGACGATCCCGAATATCTCGCGGCGGTCGACGAATGGCTCGACCGGATCAACCCGATTATCGCGCGTCATCAGCTAGGGCGGGGCGGCACCGTCATCCTCCACCAGATCGAGAACGAACTGGCGCTGACCACCCCCGCCCAGGGCCGCTACATGCAGCATCTGTACGACAAGGCCCGCGCCGACGGGATCTCCGTGCCGATGTTCCACAACGACCAAGGCCGCAACGGCTATTGGGTGCCCAAGAACTCCGACGTGCCGCTGACCGTGCCGGGGCCACAAGAGCTTTACGCCTTCGACGGCTATCCCGGTGGCGTGTGCGGCGTCGACAACAAGCCGACCAAGGGCGCCCCCGCCCCCGACTGGGGCCTGTATGGACCCGGCGGGGCAAAAGGCGGCGCCAGCGCCTCGCCGAAGACCCCCGGCTTCATCGCGGAGTTCGGCGGCGGCTGGTTCGATTATTGGGGATCGAACGGCATGTATCCGTGCAACGCGATCCAGCGCGGCAGCGGATACCAGCGCGTGTTCTATGGCACCAACATCGCCAACGGCATCGCGATCCAGAGCATCTATATGGGCTATGGCGGCACCAGCTGGGGCTGGCTGCCCGCGCCGGTGGTCTACACATCCTACGACTATGGCTCGGCGATCGACGAGGCGCGAAACCTGCGGCCCAAGGCCCTGGAACTGAAGCAGATCGGCCAGTTCCTGCAAGCGGTGCCCGACCTTGCCCGGCTGGAGAAGGCACCCCCGGTCGCGATCACCGGCAGCGATGCGGTGCAGGTCTATCACGACCGCAACCCCGATACCGACGCGCGCCTGCTGTTCGTCGCGCCCAAGCCGTCCAACGCGACCGGCGATGCGCGATTCACCATCACTGCGGACCTGCCCGACGGGCGCTACAGCTTCGCCAGCGAACTGCACGGGCGCGATGCAAAGCTGCTGGTGGCGGGCGTCAATCTCGAACGCCAGCGGCTGGTCTATTCGTCGTCCGAACTCCAGACGACAATCCGCCAGGGTTCGGAGGATGTCGCGCTCTTCTACGGCCGCGCGGGCGAACCGGGCGAGACGGTGCTGCGCTACGCGAGCGCGCCCAAGGTCACGGTGATCGACGGGCAGGTTTCGAGTGCCTTCGATGCCGCCAAAGGCGACCTGCGCCTGACCTATACCCATCGCGGCCTCGCCCGCGTGCGGATCGAGGGGGGCGGTCGCGCACCGCTCTTGCTGCTGATCGGCGACGTTGCGGCGGGGCAGAGCTTCTTCCGACAGGAGGCGCTGCTGGAGCGTGGTCCGGCGCTGGTGCGCCGTGCGACGGTGCGCGGAAACACGCTCGACCTGACCGGCGACACCGAAACCGCGGCACCGCTGGAAGTCTGGGGCCGGGTCCGTGTAGTCCGCTGGAACGGACAGGCGGTGCCCGTCACCCACTCGGCGAGCGACAGCCTGATCGCCCGCCGCCCCCTGCCCGCGCCCCAGGCTCTGGCCCTCCCCGACCTGATGGCGGCGACGTGGCGCTATGCCGAGGGTTCGCCGGAAGCGCGGACCAATTTCGATGACGCTAGCTGGACCGTGGCAGGCACGGCGCGCAACGTCGCAACCATACGCCCGCCGACCGGCCAGCCCAATCTCGGCGCGGACTCCTATGGCTTCCACGACGGCGACGTCTGGTATCGCGGCCGCTTCACCGGCTCGCCGCAAGCGCAGACCGCCACGATCCATTACGGCGCGGGTGGCGCGGGGATGCTGCAGCTGTTCCTCGACGGCCAGTTGGTCGGCCAGCACGAGCTGGCGGGCGGCCTGCCCCGGCCGATCACGACCGGCGTCGCCGAATTCACCCTGCCCCCGGAGGCACAGGCCCCCGGCGAGCATGTGCTGGCGGCGATGGTGCGGGTGAACGGCCACAACTGGGACCTCGACGTCGACGACGCGCACAAGGAACCGCGCGGGCTGATCTCCGTCTCACTCGCGCGGCCGGGCGGCGACAGCTTTGCCGTGCCGATCGCGTGGAAAATCCAGGGCCGTGCGGGCGGCGAAGACCTGAAGGACGTCGCGCGCGGCCCCAGCAACAATGGTGGCCTGTACGGCGAGCGCATAGGCTGGACGCTGCCGGGCTTCCCCGATGGCGCATGGCCGTCGCTCAAGCTGGCCGACGCCAAGCCCTATACCGGCACCAGCTGGTATCGCACCGTCTTCGACCTGTCCGTGCCCAAGGGCGATGACGCGACGATCGGCCTCCAGATCGGCGATCCCAAGACACCGCGCTCGCCCGGCCGCTACCGCGTGCTGATCTTCGTCAACGGCTGGAACATGGGCCAGTTCGTCGCCAATGTCGGCCCGCAACGCGTGTTCCCGATCCCGGACGGCATCCTGCACCATCGCGGCCGCAACACGCTGGCGCTCGCCGTCACCAGCGACGGTGCGCCCGGCAACGCGATCGAGGCCGTAAAGCTCGTCACCCTCCATCACGCGCGCGGCGGCGTGGGCGTCACCGACGTGGCCGCACCCGCTTACCGCGACCTTTATCCAACCCATTGATCCTTCGGAGAGACTTTCCCGTGGCAGCCCTCAATCACGACATCCCCCGCGCCGAGGTGACGGCGCAGATCGCCAAGCTGATCGACAACCTCGTCAACATCAAGGACGAGACCGGCGAGTTCCTGCTCCGGCTGGAGGACGGTCGCGTCATCGACACCAAGGGGTGGAACGACTGGGAATGGACCCACGGCATCGGTCTGTTCGGCCTGTACCGCTATTGGGAGCAGACCGGCGACGAAGCAGCCTGGGACGTGATGCTGAAATGGTTCGAGGACCGCTTCGCCGCGGGCACCCCGACCAAGAACATCAACACCATGTCGCCCTTCCTGACGCTCGCCAACCTGTACGAACATACCGGCGACCAGACCTATCTCCCCTATCTCGACATCTGGGCCGAATGGCTGATGGCCGATGACGGGCTGCCCAAGACCGAGGAAGGCGGCTTCCAGCACATCGTCTTCAACGACGAGAACCCGCAGGAGATGTGGGACGACACGCTGATGATGAGCGTGCTGCCCTTGGCCCGCATCGGCCAGATCCTCGGCCGGCCGCACTATATCGAGGAGGCCAAGCGCCAGTTCCTGATCCACATCAAGTACCTGTTCGATCGCCAGACCGGGCTTTGGTATCACGGCTGGACCTTCGACGGCCGCCACAATTTCGCGGGCGCATTGTGGGCGCGCGGCAATTGCTGGGTGACGATCGCGATCCCCGAGATCATCGAGATGCTCGACCTAGAGCCGGGCGACGCCTTCCGCACCTTCCTGATCGACACGTTAGCCGCGCAGGTGAAGACGCTCGCTGAACATCAGGACGAGAGTGGATTGTGGCACACGCTGATCGTCGATCCGACCAGCTATCTGGAGGCATCGGCCACGGCAGGCTTCGCCTATGGCATCCTGAAGGCAGTGCGGAAGGGATACCTGCCGCGCCATTACGAAGCGGTCGGCATCAAGGCGATCCGCGCCGTTCTGGCGAACATCGATGAGCATGGCGAACTGAAGCAGGTCAGCTTTGGCACCGCGATGGGCGACACGATGCAGTTCTACAAGGACATCGCGCTGACCTCGATGCCCTATGGCCAGAGCCTCGCCATCTGCGCGCTCGGCGAATTCCTGCGGACCTACATCTGATGTCCACCGCCGCCATCACCCCCGCCCGTCCGGTCCGCTGGTACAATTTCGCCGCCTATGGATCGAACGACATCCTCGGCGCCGGGTCGATGGCGGTCATCAGCACCTGGGTGCTGTTCTTCTACACCACCTTTTGCGGCCTGTCGGCGGCGCAGGCGACGCTGATCTTCGGCATCGCCCGTGTTCTGGACGCAGTGGCGAGCCCAACCATCGGTTATATCTCCGACCGTTTCGGTGACACTTGGGCGGGCCGCAAATTCGGGCGGCGGCGGGCGTTCATCCTCGCCGCCATCCCGCTGCTGCCGTCTTTCGCGATCATGTGGGTGTCGGGCCAGACCTTTTGGTATTATCTCGTTACTTATGTGCTGTTCGAGCTGGTCTACGCGCTCGAGATCATCCCCTACGAAACGCTCGCCGCCGAAATGGCGAGCGATTACCGCAGCAAGGCGAAGTTCGCCGGCTGGCGCATCATGTGCGGCCAGATTTCCGCGATCCTCGCTGCGGTCCTGCCTGGCCGGCTGGTCGAGCATCTCGGCAAGGATGCGCCCGACACCTACCTCTACATGGGCATCCTGTTTGCCGTGCTGTTCATGGGTGCCGCGACGCTGCTGTATCTGTTCAGCTGGGAACGCCCGCGTTCGGCCGAGACCGCGGCCCTCGCCCGCGAAAAGATGACGCCGACCACCGCGATCCGCGACCTCTACCGCAACCTGTTCTCGACGCTGCGGATCCGCGCGTTTCGCCTGCACCTAGGCATGTATCTCGGCGGCTATATCAGCCAGGACATCTTCAACGCCGCCTTCGCCTATTTCGTCGTCTTCGCGCTGGGCGGCACAACGCTGGCGGTGTCGAACCTCGCCGGCCTCACCTATGCGGTCCAGACGGTCGCGGTCCTGCTCGCGATCAACTTCGCGCTGCGCGCGTCGCCCGCGCTCGCCTATCGCATTGCGGGCGTCAGCTTTGCGATCGGCGTGCTGATCTTCCTGGGGCTATGGTGGAGCGGCCATGGCGCCAGCGGCTGGATCTTCGCGATCCCCGTCGTCTTCGCCGGATTGGGCCGCGGGGCGCTCAACTACATTCCCTGGGCGACGTACAATTTCATGGCGGACGTCGACGAAATCGTCACCGGCCGCCGCCGCGAGGGCGCCTTCGCCGGCGTCATGACCTTCGTGCGCAAGATGTCGCAGGCGATCGCGCTGATCGCGGTCGGGCAAATATTGCAGCTGTCGGGCTTTGTCGCCGGGGCAACGAGTCAGTCGTCGGTCACCGTCCATGCGATCGTCGCGGTGATGATCGGCGGCACGCTCGCCATCCTCGCCTTCGGCCTATGGGTGTCGCTGCGCTTCCGGCTCGATCCCACCACCCATGCCGTGCTGATGGACGAGATCGAACGGCTGCGCGCCGGTGCCACGACGCCCGCCAGCCCGCAAAGCGGCGCGATCGTCGAGGACCTGTCGGGCTGGCGGTACGACCAATTGTGGGGCCGCAACCCGGTCCTCTGACCGGGCTGCGCCATCCCCTTACTCGGGTGTATCGGACGCCTTGGTCATGCCGAGGTAGAAGCCGGTATGCGGCGGCTGGTTATACGCCGTGTTCTGCCACGCGATGCCGGCGCGATAGACCGAGTCCTGCAACAATGTGGTGATCCGGTGCGTCGTCGGCCACGGCGTCGTGTAGATGCGCAGCTCGCGATTGTCGGCGCTGCGCCACACCACCTCTTCGCGCCAGTCGCCGATCAGGTCGGCTTGCAGCGCTGGCGTCGCCTTGGTGCCGTTGTTCGACGCCGCACCCTCGGCGACCAGCAGCGGCTCGGCCTTGCCCGTCTTCCAGTTCCATTTCGAGATGGTCGTGCCGTCGAGCAGTTCGCGGAGCAAATCGCCGTCCCACCAGATCGCGAAGTTGGTCGGCTTTGGATGCGGCCCGATCGCCTTGCCGTGGACATCATAGAGATCGGGCTGGTTCGCCCCCCACATTTCCTCGCCGACATACCGTGGGTCGATATCGGCACTGAGGCCGCGGCCGGTGTCCGTCTTTGCGGGCTTGGTCCACAGGATCTTGCCGGTCCGCGCATCGAGCAAAGCCGATCCGATACCGCCATTGTGCGAAATCTGTTCGTGCACCCCGAACTTCTCCAGTCCCGGGCGCGACGGATCGAGGTCTCCGACATGCATCGTGTCGCCATGGTAGAGCGGCTGCGTCCACAGCCCCTTACCGTCGGCGCTGACCGCCATCGATCCGTAGATCACCTCGTCGCGCCCGTCGCCATTGACGTCGGCGATGCTCAACTGGTGATTGCCGCGATCGGCGTAATCCGCGTTGCCCGGCTGGTTCGTGTCGAACAGCCAGCGCTCGGTCAGCTTGCCGTTCCGATAGTCCCACGCGGCAATCGCGGTGCGCGCATAATAGCCGCGGCCGAAGATCATGCTCGGGTGCCGCCCGTCGAGATAGGCGACCCCGGCCAGAAACCGATCGACGCGGTTGCCATAGGCATCGCCCCACAGCTTCGCCATCTCGGCAAAGCCCGGATCGTTGCGGGGGCCTCGCGGCGGATCATAGGGGGCAGTGGCCAGCGCCTTGCCCGTACGCCCGTCGAACACGGTCAGATATTCCGGCCCGGTCAGGATACGCCCGGCGAGCTTCGCCACCATGCGCCCGTCAGCGGTGACATGCGCGCCGGTCTTATCCGCCTGCGGCACTTCGCCGTCGTGCTGGCGCCAGTCGCCCTTGGGGTCGCCGATGACGGTGCCCAGGCCATCGACCGTCCCGTCGGCGGTCTTCATCGCCACTTCGGCGCGGCCGTCGCCATCGAAATCCTGCACCAGGAATTGCGTGTAATGCGCGCCTGCGCGGATGTTGCGGCCCAGATCGATCCGCCACAGCCGTTTGCCGCCCAGCGTATAGCCGTCGAGATAGACCGGCCCGGTATAGCCACCCTGGCTGTTGTCATGGCTATTGGTCGGGTCCCATTTCAGCACCAGATCGGGCTGACCATCGCCGTCCAGGTCACCCATGCCGACGTCGTTCGCCGTATAGCTATACGCCTCGCCGTCCGGCGTCGTGCCGCCCGCAGGGGGATCGAGCGGGATCGACCAATAGCCCTTGGCCCAGACCGGCACCGCCGGCGTCATCGCGCCCGCCGTGCCCGGCGCGATCATCCGCACCGCGTAGCGGCTGGCGGACGTGCCGTCGGGATCGCGGAAGTTGGTCGATTGCGTGATGGGTGCGGGGGTCACCTTGCGTCCGTCGCGATAGACGTCGAACCCGACGCCTTTGGGATCAGACGACAGCGATCGCCAGTCGATCAGCACGCCGCCGCCCTCCGCCGGCACCGCCACGACACCGCGGTCCAGTCGCTCCGCCTGCCGCGCCGGATCCTGCGCCGATGCGGTGCCACCTGCCGCCAGCAGCACCCAGCTTGCCAGCCCGCCCAGCCACATCTGTCGTCCCATCGCATCTCTCCCCAGGCTTCAACGCCCTGTCGTTACCGCCGCGAAAGAGCGGCTTGGGGCAATCATAACAATCCTTCGTGGAATTCCAATCTATACGATTGCATTCCACATTGTGGTCATGTACACGGGTTGTCGAGAATGGGGCTCCATCGCCGCCAACCCGCGCAGATCGGGGGCAAGCATGGACGCACGAGGGAGGATGACATGACGGGTTCCACTGCATTCAAGGATTCACGGCTCGGTGCGCGTCATATGCTGCGCACCTCGGCGTGGGGGGCGCTGGCGCTGGGACTCATCGCAGGCACACCCGCGCTGGCACAGACCGCGACCCCGGCCCCGCAGACTCAGCCTGACGCCCCCAAGCAGGATCTCGACGAAAAGGCACCGGGCGACATCGTCGTCGTCGGCACCCGCGCCTCGCTGCAGTCGGCGATCCAGCGCAAGCGCAACGCCGGCACCGTCGTCGACTCGATCGTCGCCGACGACATCGCGAGCTTCCCCGATAAAAACATCGGCGATAGCCTGGCGCGCGTCACCGGCGTGCAGTTGAGCCGCGAATTCGGCGAAGGCAATCAAATCTCGATCCGCGGCGTCGAACCCGATCTGAACCGCGTCGAAATCAATGGCGTCGGCCAGTCCTCCGCACTCGGTTCTCGCGCCGGTGACTTCCGCGAATTCGCCTCCGAACTCGTCAAGTCGATCGACGTCTACAAGGGCTATCAGGCCAAGCTGACCGAAGGCGGCCTGGGCGGCACGGTCCTGATCGAAACGCGCAAGCCGCTCGAACTGAAGAAGGGCATCGCAACGGTCAACTTCGCCGAGCAGCATCTTGAAACGACCGACGACTGGAAGCCCCGCGCCACCTTGCTGATCGGTACCCCGCGTTTCCTGATCGACGGCCTCGGTGTCCTGGCCAACATCACGTACAGCGACGTCACCACGCGCCAGGATTACGCCAGCAACACCGGCTGGAGCCGCATTGCCGACTTCGATCGTTCGGACCAGAAAACGGTGGCGAATGACGCTTATTCGTCGTTCACTACATATGCCAGTTGCGCCAACGTCGGCGCAACGGCAAGCCAGACGTTCGCAACCCGCCGCGCGGCTTGCGAAAACCAGTTCTTCGACTGGGCACCCAACGGGCCGCGTTACCGGAACCTCGTACGCCACGATAAGCGCCTGTCGGGCGACGTGACGCTGCAGTACGAGTTCGCCAACAACTTCCGCGCCTATGCCGAAGTCCAGTGGAACAACCGCGACCAGCGGCTTCAGGACGTCAACTACGCGCTCGATATGGGCCGTATCCAGCGCTACCAGCTCGACAACCCGGTCGGGTCCAACACGACGCCGCAGATCAAGGCGGGCACGTCCACCGTCGACGCCAACCATGTCGTGACCAGCTACACGACGGCATTGACGTCAGTGCCCGTGAGTAGCACGGTCATCAGCGGGTCGAGCAACATCCTGGGCGTGCAACGGCGCGACTTCCAGTACGATCAGAAATCGCGTTACTATATCACCGGCTTCGACTGGGTCTTTGACCGCTTGCGACTGAAGGGCCTCGCCTCGCGCAGCGAGTCGCGCACCATCGGCAACACCAACCTCATTTCGATCAGCACCGGAATCTCCGGCATGCAGGTCGACCGACGCAACGATCTGGGCGTGCCCGTCTTCATTTACCCCAGCAACGTAAACCCTGGGGATCCGGCGATCTACACCGACTTTTCGCGTCCTGGAAATACGGCGCAGGCGGGCCCGAACGTGCAGTACAGGCCGACTGACAACGGCAACAGCGAGAACCAATTGAAGCTCGACGGCATCTTTGACGCCGATTTCGGCCCGCTAAAGAGCATCGAGTTCGGGGGTCAGTTCCGCTGGGCCGATTATTACGGCTACAACGGCGGCGGCTCACGCTTGCTGACGCCGGCATCGGGCTCGACCCCCGCGGTCTATCAAAGCAGCGCCAACGTCTCGCTCACCACGGCGATCACCAGCGCACCCACGGTGGCGCAGCGCGTCAACGGCACCAGTTACACGCTGACGCAGGCCGAATACGCCAACCTCATCAACGCGCTCGGCACGGCGACCGGCGGTGCGCCGATGTTTACCGGCATCCAGGGTATTCCGTCGGCTATCCCGAACCGTCTCGCCTATGCAAACTTCGACCCGAAGGTACTCGCCCTCTACTACGACTTGTCGGGCTTCAACCAAAGCCTGGTGCGTCAGGCCAATGGCCTGCCGCAGATCCCTGCGGTCAAAATCGATGAAACGATCGCCGCGGGCTATGCACAGGCCAACCTGGAATCGAGCGTGTTCGGTATGCGCCTGCGTGGCAATGCCGGCGTGCGCTACATCTTCACAAAGGACGTCGGCACCGGCACGAACGTCCGTCGCGTGACCCGCTTCACCGCGACCGGCGGTGTCGAGACGGTCACGATCGGCGCGCAGCAATTGTCGCTCTCGACGACCTATGTCGATATTCTGCCAGCGTTTAATGCGTCGCTGGAATTCACGCCGAACCTCGTCCTGACCGCCAACTGGGCGAAGAACCTGGCGCGTCCGAAACCAACCGACCTTGTCCCTAATATCAACTGCCTTGACGATCAGACGATCGCCGCGGCGGACGACGTTTGCACGGCTGGCAACCCGGCGCTGAAGCCGTATCGCGCCGATCAGTGGGAGGTGAACCTGTCCTGGTATCCCAACAAGGATACGCTGGTCAGCCTGGGCTATTACAAGAAGTCCGAAAGCAGCTTCGTCATCCAGAACATCCTGCGGTCGGGCGTCGACCTGTTCCAGGACGGCGTGACCTACACGGTGCGCCAGCCTGCGAACGGCTTCGGCGCGCTGCTCGACGGTGTCGAGGCGAGCGCGCAGACGGCTTTCACCTTCCTGCCCAAGCCCTT
This sequence comes from Sphingomonas sp. S6, assembly GCF_043498045.1. NCBI lineage: Bacteria > Pseudomonadati > Pseudomonadota > Alphaproteobacteria > Sphingomonadales > Sphingomonadaceae > Sphingomonas > Sphingomonas sp. S6. The sequence continues at coordinate 257,399 of NZ_JBIEOE010000005.1, read as the reverse complement.
CGACGGCTTCGGTGCCAGCGCCAACATGACCTATGCGCGAGCGCTGCGCACCAACCTGACGAATCTCGGGACCAATCAACCGCTGAACGATTATCCCGGTCTGTCGAAGTGGACATGGAATGCGAGCATCTTCTACGACAAGGGCTGGCTGAACGCGCGTCTCGCCTACAACTACCGGTCGGACTGGCTGCAGACCGTGGCCGACTCGACCAACGGTAACCTGCCGATCTATCGCAAGGCGGAAGGCTATCTCGACGCCAAGGTGACGTTCCGCTTCCCGCAGTGGCACTACAGCCTGTTCATGGAAATGCAGAACATCAACAAGGAATACGGCCAGACGTACATCAAGAACATCGGTACGTCCGAAGTGTTCTACCCCGGCCAGCGTTTCTTTGCCGGTGCATCACTGAAGTTCTGATCATACCGCGGGGCCGGATCGCCAGACGATCCGGCCCTTTTCTATGGCCGCAAGAACCGCACGTTCCTGACCCGCAAATGGCTGCGGGTCGTCCGCAGGCCGAACCAGCCGCGCGTGTAAGGCGCAGCATCCTGCATCGTGAACAGCCGCACGCCGTCGCGCTCCACGGCAATCTCCTGCCCTTTGGCGATCAGGCGGATATGCGTCCATCGGTTGGGCACCAGCATCGCGGCGGCGTCGCTGCGGTCGTGTTCGGGCAATAGCGGTCGATCCCCCGTTCGACCGACATAGCGGCGCATGCGGGTCGTCGTGTTCCGATTTCCGCCGATACCCACGTAATAGGTCTTGAGCGTATCATATTGCGCGAAGGCGCCGCTGCGCGGCCGCATCAGCACCGATCCACGCGGCACCGCCGGGTCCTGCGCCATCCAGAAGGCGTTGACGTCGCTGACCGCATCATGCGGCCCGCCCGCCTGCACCGCCATCACGTCGTAATCGATCGCGACCGGTCCGGTCAGCGGCCGGACGTACCACAGCGTCACGCCATCCGCTGCGTCGATATCGATCACCCCGCCGCGCAGCAGCGTGACGGTGGCCCCCGGCTCAGCCTCGATCAGCCACCGCGACAGGGTTTCGCGCGCGCTGGCCGCTGGCGCCGCGATCACCATCGCGGCGAGCAGGAACGCGCGCACGGTCACAAGCTGCCGCCGTCTATCAATGGCGCGAGCAGCACCAGATTGGCGGTCGCCGCCAGCCCCCATTGCGCGGCGTCGTTGGTCGAGACGTCGGCGAGTTCGTCGACCGGCTTCAGCACCGCAGGCGGCAGGATGCGCCGCGTGCCCTTCGTCTGATCCCGACCCGCGCGGTCGCCCGCACCGGTGAACTCCGCCCACGCGCGCCGGGCAAGCGCAGTGTCCTTGGTCGCCACCGCGGCATAAGCGGTGAAGCGCGAATGCGCCTGCGTCAGTGCGCGCCCCTTGCCGGGATCGCCGGTTTTCGCGCGGAACGCGGCTTCGGGCGCGTTATAATACGCGCAATAGTCGATCCACGCGGCGCGATAGGCGGGCACGTCGACCAGTTCGAGCAGCTCGGCCATCGTCTCGAACACGCCGAACACGCCGTTCAGATGGCTCATGCTGACGGTATCGCCGCCCCCCACGAACCGCCCGGTGGCAAGATCGAACGCCGCACCGCCTGCGAACCATTGCTTGGGTAGCGTCGGCAGCGTGCGCATGCCCGCGACGATCCGGTCGCGCCAGCGTGTGTCGCGCGTCCGCTCCCATTCGGTCATCCAGGCGGCGACCAGCGGGCCCCAGATCGTGCCGAACGACATGAACACCTGCCCCGCCGGCAGGGGTTTTTCGGAGACGACCGCGCCCGTTCCCGCCGTCGCGCCGTCGTTGGGCAGATGCGCGCCGACCTTGCGCATGATGTCGACGTTGGCGAGCATCCGGTCGCTGTCGATCAGCGCGTGCATCAGGTCGCCGCAACGTTCGTCGGCGGCAAGGTAATAGAAGATGCGGCGATAGGCGGCGTTGGAGATGCGCGGCTGTTTCGAACTGTCGCCCCAATGCTGCACGCCATGGCGCGTGCCGAAGCCCTTGAAGCGCCCGGTGTGATAGACATCGACCTCGCCCGTGTGGCGCGTCATCGCCTCCGCCATGCGGAACACGTCGGCGCGGCCGGTGCGCAGATAGGCGTACCAGAGCCACAGGTCACTCGACAGCTCGCTATTGTCCCAGGCGAAACCGCCGATGTCGTAGCGCCAGACGTGCCGGTCATCGTCATAGCTGTGCATGACGTCGCCATAATTCCAAAAGCCGTACCAGCGACGCTGCTCGATCTGGCCGATGTAGAAGTCCAGCTCGCGCGCCGCGCGGGTCTCGATGCCGCCGCGCACGCCTGCTCCCGGCGTACCGGCCGGCCCCCAGATGCCGAAGACATTGGCGTCATGCACCGCCGCATTGGCAGCGACGATGCGCGGCGGGCGGGCGACCTGCGCCGCCATCTGCGCGAGGCGCGTACGGCTCGGCGTCGCGGGCAGCGCCCATAGCCGGAACTCGCTGGTCCGCGCGATGCCCGACGCATCGCCCCAGCCGGGCTCGTAATCCTCGTAGGTGACGTCGAGCCCCAAATTCTGGTGGGCATAATCCGCCATGCCCATCGTGCCGTGATAGAAGCGCAGGTCCATGGCCGGCGCGTCGGGTGCGTGATACCAGAGCGTGAAGCGCGCCGCGTCACCGTCCGCACCGGCAACGTCGAGGCCGACGGGGCAGCGCTGCCAGAAATCGTGCATGGCAAAGGCGACGCCGCCGCTCGCCCCCCCGATATAGCCAAGGCCCGCGGCACGCTGGCCGCCATCCACATCGACCCAGCCATGGCCCGGTCCGGTCCGCTTGGTGATCGCGAAGCCATCCGCATTCGGCTGGCGCAGGCGGAATTCGCCCCAGGCGGGGATATAGTCGAGCTTGTCGCGCACCGCCGCCGCCATCTGGCCGATCGACGGCACGGCACGCCCTTCGGTCTGGGCGGTGCGGAACGCCTTGCCGGGATCGCGACGCAGGCCGGTCAGCGGCCGCACCGCCTCGGCCCACAAACCGCCATCCTGTCCGGCGAAGCGGATATGACGGTCGTAGAGCGCGTCGCGCAGCGGCGCCTCACCGGTGACGCCCAATCCCCGGACGAAGCGCTTGGCGGGATCGCCGTCGAAGATCAGGCTATGCACCACCCGCACGGAGGCCGACCCCGCGTAGAAGTAGAGACGTAGCGAGAAGGGCAGCCACCGCTCGCCCTCTCCCTCATGCTGGCCTTCCACCCGCACCACCGCGCGGATCGGACCGGTCTGTTCGACCACCGCACGCTCGATCCGGCTGGCATAGCGCAACCGGCGCGGGGCCGCCTCGGCATCGTCGTCGGACCCATCCTGCGCCGACGCGGTCAGCGTGACATTGCGCAGCACCTCGCGCCCGCCACTCGTCGCACTGCGGATGATCGCGGCGCCACTGCGACCGATCGTCCAGCGCGTGTCCCCCACCGCGACCTCGATCGCGTCGCTACGCTCGGTCACGTGCACCGCCGGGCCCGTAGCGCCGGCCCTGCCCGCCTCGACCCGTAGGTCAGCCGCCAACGCGGCGTCGGCAGGCACCGCATGGCCGGTCCATTTGATTGAGCCATCGGGCCACCATGCCATCGGCCAGCTCTGCACGGGCTGCGTCGCACCGCCTGCGCGGACTCGGTACGCGTCGGCCAGTCGCGTGCCGCGCGGCCACGGCTGCCCCCAGGCCAAGCCCTCGTGCGCTGAAGGTGGTGTGCCGTCGAGCCAGCCCGCATTGCCGCCAGTCGCGGCCGTCGCCTTCGCAACGGGATCGACGGCTGCGACCGCCTCCGTCCCCATCACGCTTGCCGCGGTCGCGGCCGTCGTCGAAAGCAGGAACGTCCTGCGGCTCCAGTCGGCCATGTCCGGCACCCTCTCAAATATAGGACAGCTTTTCATCATATGATACTATTTGACGGCCGCGGTCAAAGGCGATTTCGGGCGGGCGTTTCGCCGCAAGATACGGTCGCGTCTTCATTTCCGCCGCAGCGCGACCTATGCCGTCACCATGACCACGGCTGAGCGCCCGATCCGCACCCTGAAGGACATCGCCCGGCTGGCCGGCGTCAATCCCGGCACAGTATCCCGCGCGCTCGCCAACAGCCCGCTCGTCAACGAACAGACGCGCCAGCGCATTGCCGCGATCGCGGCGGAACATGGCTTTCGCCCCAATCTGATGGCGCGCCGACTGCGCACGCAGCGCACCGGCGTGATCGGTATCGCGGTGCCGCTGGGCCATGAGCGGCGCCAGCATCTGTCCGACCCGTTCTTCATGACCCTGCTCGGTCATCTCGCCGACGGCATCACCGGGCGCGGCTATGACGTACTGCTGTCGCGCGTCGTGCCGGACAGCGACGACTGGCTGGACGATATCGTCCGGTCGGGGACGCTCGACGGCGTGCTGCTGATCGGCCAGTCGGATCAATTTGCGGTGATCGAAGAGGTCGCGCGTCGCTATCGCCCGCTCGTCGTCTGGGGCAGCACCGTGCCGGGCCAGGCGCATTGCGCGATCGGCGTCGACAATGTCGCGGGCGGCCGCTTGGTCGGCGAACGGCTGATCGCACGCGGCTGCCGCCGGCTCGCCTTCATGGGCGAGGTCCGGACGTTGGAGCTGATCGACCGCCACCGCGGTCTGTGCATCGCGGCGGAGGCCGCCGGCCTGCCGCCGCCGTTGCAGCTCGACACCCACCTCGCCTCCGACATCATGGCCGCGGAGATCGCCGCGAATCTAGACCGCGCGGGCGACGCGATCGACGGCATCGCCGCCGCGTCCGACGTGATCGCGATGCAGACGATCGCGGTGCTCGACCAGCGCGGGGTCGCCGTACCGCAGCGGATCGCCGTCACCGGCTTCGACGATCTGCCCTTCGCCGCGCAGGCGCGCATCGGGTTGACGACGGTGCGTCAGGATCTGCCGCGCGGCGCCGCGGCGATGGTCGACGCGCTGTTCGCGCGCATTGCGGGCGAGGATCGCGCGTCGCTGGTGATGGAACCGGTGCTGGTCGCACGCGACAGCGCCTGACGAGGGATCATTCGATCCGCGCGGTATCGCCCTTCAGGTTTAACCGGAAAAAGGGCGCCGCGGTGCCGCCGAAATGCGCGCGGCGAAAGGCGGCGTCGGTGCCGCGCGCGACGTCCTTCAGCCCCCAATAGTCGACGAAGCTCAGGACATCGCCCTCGCCCGTCACCCACCAGCAATAGGCCTGGCTGGGCTCCTCGACCGGGTTGGCGGCGACGAGGCCGCTGCCGTTGAGTGGCCGCCACGGACCGCGCAGATCGTCGGCCACCATGCCGTACAGGCCTGTGGGTGCGCCGATGCCGGCGGCGAAGCGTTTGGCCTGCGTCGACCAGAACAGATAATACAGGCCATCGCGCACGACGATATGCGGCCGCTCCAGTTCGTTGTTGACCCCGATCGCGCTCACCAGCGGCGCCTCCACCGCCCAGCCGAGGCCGTCGCGGGTGGCAAGGCCGATGACGCCGTCGTGGACGTCCGCCTCGCCCGCGGCGGAGCCGGTGAACAGCAGATGCTCGCGCGCCGTCACGGGATCGTGGAAATAGCCCGGATCGCGAAAGCCCTTGATCCGGTCGTCCACCGGCGCGTCCTGTTCGGTCGGCGCATACCAATGCCCGTCGGCGCGCACCGTCTCGATCGGTTCGCCCCAGTCGGTGACGCGGCCGTCGACGAGGCGCCCGGTGGTTTCGAACAACCGCTGCATGAAGCGCGGGCCACCGCCGGCCGCACCCGCCGCGGTGAAGTGCATCGTCAGCGTCTCACCGTCCTCGTGCAGCCAGGCGCTGCCCGACCATTCGCGTGTGCCGGGCGTGAAGCCGTCGGGAAAGGCATTGCCGTGATCGCGCCAGCCATCCGCGCCGATGCTGTATAGGCGGATGCGGGCGACGTCGTGTCGCGCCTCGGGATCGGGCGCGTGCGGCACGGCGAGGAAGAACCAATATTGCCGCCCGTCGATCGTCGCGGTCGTGCCGTCGCGACGCGCGATCGGCCACATGTCCCACAGGTCGCGCGCCGGATCGATCGCCACCACGTCTTTCGCCAGGATCACCGGCAGCCGCGCTGCCGCATCGGCCACCGCCCGCGCGGCATCCTCGCGCCGCCACACGCTCATGCCCGTGCCTCCACCGCGGGGCGCTCGCGCACCCAGACCACCGCCGCCGCCGCGCAGACCATCAGCACGCCGCACACTGTCAGCACGTTGCGCGGATCGCTGCCCAGCCACGGGCCATAGATCAGCGGCATCGTCGCCGAGAAGATCAGCATCGGCACGACGATCATCATGTTGAATATGCCCATGTACACGCCCGTCCGTTCGGGCGGGATCGCGCCGGCCAGAATGACATACGGGTTGCCCATCATGCTCGCCCAGCCGATGCCGATGCCGATCGCGGGCACGAACAGCATCGCTGCGGTCAAGACATGCGGCAGCGCCATCATCCCCGCGCCGGCCAGGACCAGGCAGACGGCATGCAGCTTGGCCGCGCCGATCCGGCGGGCGAGCGGCACCATCGCAAAGGCGGCGACGCAGGCGATGCCGTTATACCACGCCGCCATCACGCCGTTGGTCAGCACCGCGGAATGGAAGCCGCTGGAGGTCGCGTCGGCGGTGCCATAGACTGACCGGCCGATCGCGTAGATGACATAGGCCCAATAGGCCATCATCGCATACCATTGGAACAGGCTCATCAACGCGAGCTTACGCATCGCCATCGGCATCTGGACGATCGCGGTGCCGATCTCGCGCAGCGCCGCGCCCAGCCCCTTGGGCGCCGCCGCGATCCGCGCGCGCTCGGCGAGCGACAGCGGCAGTTCGGGCACGCGCCGCACCGAATAGACGATCGTCGTCAGCGACAGCACCGCGCCGACCATGAAGGCGATGCGCGCGGTATAGGGGATGTTGTGCGCGTCGACCCAATCCTGGTTCATCCCCGCCCAGACCAGCAGCGACGGCGTCAGGAAGGCGAGCATCTGTGCAAGGCCCGTAAACGCCGATTGCGTCAGAAACCCGATCTGATGCTGGCTGGGATCGAGGCGGTCGGACACGTAGGCGCGATACGGCTCCATCGTGATGTTGTTGCCGGCATCGAGGATCCACAGCAGCGACACCGCCATCAGGATCGAACTGCTCAGCGGCATGCAGAACAACCCGATCGCGCACATCAGCGCACCCACCAGGAAATAGGGCGTCCGCCGGCCCCAGCGCGAATCCGTCCGGTCGCTCAACGCGCCGATCAGCGGCTGGACCAGCAACCCCGTCATCGGCCCCGCCAATTGCAACAGCGGCAGCGACGCCTCCGACGCGCCCAGATAGCTGTAGATCGGCGCCATATTGCCCTGCTGGAGCCCGAAACTGAATTGCAGCCCCAGGAACCCGAGATTCATCTCAAGAATACGCGGCACCGACAATCGCGGCTTCATCTCCGGCATACGCATGGCGCCTCTCCCTGACGGACGCCATCGTCGCAGCGTCGTCAGGTCAGCGATAGCGATTTGCGCCGATCAACACAACAATCGATTGCATGCCGTGCAATTAGCCATAGGCGTTGCCGTCCAGCCGCCCCGTCGCGCGCAGCAGCGCTGCCTGCGCCACCAGGACATCCGCCCGCGCCGACGCCACCGCCAGTTGCGCGCTGCGATAGCTTTGGTCGGCGACAAGAATGTCGATCGTCGTGCGCAGGCCGACGGCATATTCGGCGCGCACTCCCTTCAGCGCAAGGTCGGCGGCGGCGAGACCGTCGACGTTCGCACGTAGCCGATCCCGCGCCGCACTCAGCGTCGCCCAGGCGGCATCGACGCTACGGACGGTTTCGCGCTGCGTCGCTTCGGCCTGAAAGCGCTCAGCGCGGTTGGTCGCCTGTGCCTGGCGAATGCGCGAGGGCACGAGGCCACCGGTCAGCAACGGTATGCGCAGACTGAGCCCGGCGGAGGCGGCGGCGTCATACCCACGCGTCCGGCCATCGGCGACGATCAGGCCGCGGCCGTAACCGCCCGTCAGGTCCAGCGATGGCGCGCCCTCCGCGCGGGCCGCATCGATCCGTGCGGCGGATCCTGCGACGACGCGGCGCTGCTGAAGCAGCAGGGGGTTCGACGCCTCGGCCGCCTCGCGTGCCTGGGCACGATCGACGGGCAGCGCGGCGGGCGGCGGCACGTCGGCCACCAAAGCACCGGCCTCCTGCCCCACCGCGGCGCGATAGGCGGCGGCGGCGGTGGCGAGCGCCCCTTCTGCGTCGGCGAGATTGGCGACGACGGTCGCGCGCTGCGCCTCCAGCTGTGCGACGTCGGTGCGCGTCCCCTGCCCCAGATTGAAGCGCGAACGTGCCTCGTCCACCTGTCGGTCGAGCCGCTCGATGCCGACGCGCGCCACCTCGACCGCCTGCTGGTTGTAGAGCAGGTCGGCATAAGCGAGCACGACGCCTTGCAGGATCGCCGCCTCTGTATCGCGCAGCCCCTCCGCTCCGGCGGCGACATCCTCGCGTGCCGCCCGGACCGCGGCGCGCACCCGCCCGCCGGTCCAGATCGGCACATCGGCGGCGACCGACGCGTTGCCGGTACTGCCATAGCCGAGCCGGTCGTACCCCGCGCCCCCGTTGGCCGACAGCGTGGGCCGCCCGAGCGCCCGCGCCTGCACGGGCGTCTCCGCCAGCGCCTCCTGCCACGCCCGCGCTGCCGCGAGCTGCGGGTTGGTGGCATAGGCCGCCGCGATCGCCTCGCGCAGTGTTTCGGCAGAGGCGGGCGCTGCGCTCAGCAGCAGCGCGATGGCGGCGAGGCGCTTAGTCATGGCGCAACGCCCATGCCGGCGCCGCGCGGCTCGCCTTCAACGCCTGCCCCAGCACGGTCAGCACGGCGATCACGACGGCGAGCAAGGTCGCGCCGAGGAAGAACAGCGGCGACAGGCTGATCCGATCTACGAAGCCCGCCAGCCACGTCCGCATCGCGAAGAAGGCGATCGGCCAGGCGACGAGGTTGGCGATCAGCACCGGCCGCAGGAACTGCCCGACCAGCAGCTTCACGATATCGCCGGACGACGCGCCCAGCGTCTTGCGGATGCCGATCTCCTTGATCCGCCGCGCGGTGTTGAACGAAGCAAGCCCCCACAGACCGACGCAACCGATCACCACGGCCAAGCCCGCACCGATCGCGAACAGGCGCGTCGCCTGCTCGTCGGCCTTGTAGAAGTCATCGAGCCGGTCATCCGCGCTCTTGCCGCCGAACGGCACCTGCGGCGCCATCCGCTGCCATATCGCCTTCACCTGCGCCAGCGCGACACGCGGATCGCCTGCCACCCGCACGCTCGCGACGGTCACGAACGACGGCGCCTTGGTCGTGTAGTAATAATAAGTCGCCACGGTCGGCGTGCGGGGCGATCTGAAGCGCATATCGGGGACGACCCCGATGATCGTACGCGGGCGGTCGCCGCCGACTGTCTTCCCGATGGCCTCATCCGCCGAACGGAAACCCAGCGTACCGACGGCCTTCATCGTGATGATGATGTTCTTGGCCGCCCCGGATGGTCGCTGACTGTTGTCGTCCATGCGATGCGCGTTGTCGAACAGCCGCCCCGCCACCGCGCCGACTCCATGCGCTTTGAAAAAGTCGGGTCCGACATCGACCCAGTTCAGCATCGGGCCGTCTCCCGGCCGCCCTGGGATCGGAACGTTGTCGCTGCTCATGCTGCCGCTACCGCCCACAGCAAAGTTGGAGAGGCCGACCGCCCTGACCATCGGCAGCGCGCGGATCGCGGCGACGATAGCGTTGGCCTGGCCCGGACTGATCTGCGAGCTGGACAGCGACGGGATCACCAGCAAGCCATCGCGCCGGAAGCCTACATCGGCGGTCCGCACGTAGCGGGTCTGCGCGACCAGCACCGCAGTGCCGATCATGAAGGCGATGGCGAGGCCGAACTGAAAGACGACCAGCGCCTCGCGCGTCCGCGTTCCCGCCCGGCCGCCGCCCGGCGCTCGTGACGACGCCAGCACCGCCGCCGCCGGAAACCGTGCGAGCATCACCGCGGGATAGAAGCCCGCCGCAATCCCCGTGACGAGCGCCAGCACGACCAGCGCCGGAACGATCACCTGATACGGGATGGTCAGCGACAAGCCACCCGCCGCATTGACCAGCGGCAGGCCCAACTCGGCCAGGATCAAACCGGCCAGCGCTGCCACTGCGACAGTCAGCACGGCTTCGCCCAGGAACTGGCGAACGAGCGCGCTGCGACTGCCACCTAGTACCTTGCGCATCGCGACCTCGCGTGCGCGTAACCCCGCGCGCGCCGTGGCAAGATTGACGTAATTGACCAGCGCGATCAGCAGCGTCAGCACGCCGACGATGCCCAGCGTCACGACCGTCTGCCGCTGTCCGTCGCCGATATCGTTGGTCAGATGCACCTTGGTCAGCGGATACATGGCAAGGCCTATCGATTCCGACGGCTTCGGCCCCATGTCCCGCACGCCATGCCGCTCGACGAACGCAGGCATCTTCTGTTCGAACGCCTGCGCCGCCGCCGGCGTGTCGAAGCGGAGATAGGTCGACAGCGACGTGCTGCCCCAGTGCGTCCATTGCTCGGGATGACCTGTCTTTGGTAGTTGGACCAGCATCGTGAATTGCCGTTCGGTCGCCGCGGGGAGATCGCGGAAGATGCCCTTGACCTGATATTGTTTCGGCAGGTCCCCAGCTGCGGCGATCGTCATCGTCTGGCCGATCGGATCGGTGGTGCCGAAATATTTGCGCGCCTGGCTTTCGCTGAGCAGCAGGCCGGTCGGCGATGCGAGCGCCTGTCGCCCGTCGCCCTTCACCATCGGGATATCGAACACATCGAAGAAGGACGGATCGACCTGCGCCACGTCCTCGCGCGTCGCGACGCCGTTGCGCAGCACGCTGCCGCCGTTCTTGCCGCCGGAGTAGCGCGTGCCAACGATATCGGGGAAATCGCCCTTCAATTCGTCGAGCAGCCCACCCATCGTTTCAGGCGTCGGGCCGTTATATTCGCTTCCTTTCAGGTTCCAGATGGTTTCGACCAGGTAAATCTTGTCGTGGTTCGGCAGCCATTTCTCGAACCCCGTCTCGAACCGGACGTACAGGCCCAGCACCAGGAACACGGCGATGCCCACGGCGAGGCCGCCGATGTTGAGCGCAGCATACAACTTGTGCCGGGTCAGCGAGCGATACAGCGACAAAAGCGCGAAGCGGTTCATGGCGTCCCCCTCAGATCGCGCGCATGGCGCTGGCGACGATGCGGCCGTCGAGCATGTCGATGCGGCGCTTCGCCATGTCGGCGTGGCTGGGCGAGTGGGTCACCATCACGATCGTCGCGCCCTCGGCATTCAGCGCGGACAGGATGCCCATCACCTGCTCGCCGTTGGCGGTGTCGAGGTTGCCGGTCGGTTCGTCCGCCAGGATCAGCTTGGGATCGCCGACGATCGCGCGGGCGATGGCAGCGCGCTGCTGCTGGCCGCCTGACAATTGGTGCGGGAAGTGTCGCGCGCGATGGGCGATGCCCACCTTGTCCATCGCCGCGGCGACGCGCGCCTTCCGGTCGCCTGCGTCCTTCCGATAGGCGAGGCCGAGCGCGATATTTTCCTCGATCGTCAGTTCGTCGATCAGGTTGAAGCTTTGGAACACGAAGCCCAGCGTACTGCCGCGAAACTTGGCGAGCTCCGCCTCATCCAACGCAGCAAGGTCGCGATCGCCAAACAGGTAGCGACCGCCCGTCGGGCGATCGACCGTGCCCAATGTGTTGAGCAACGTCGACTTGCCGCAGCCCGACGGCCCCATGATGGCCAGGAATTCGCCCGCCGCGACGTGCAGGTCGATGTCGGCAAGCGCGGTCGTTTCCACCTCGTCGGAGACGTAGCGGCGCTGGATATTTTCGAGACGGATCACGAATGGCCCTTTCAACGGATGTTGAGGATGTCGCCCTTCACGGACGACGTGTTGCTGGTGACGATGCGTTCGCCGGGCTGCAGACCGGACAGGATCTCGACCTGTTCGGGGTTGCGACGGCCGGTCTTGATGGTGCGGCGGCGGGCATGGCGGCCATCGGCGTCGAGAACGAAGGCCGCGGTGCCACCACCCGATTCCAGCCAGCCACCAACCGGCGCGACCAGAGCGGGTGCGGTGCTGCCGAGCGTGATACGCGTATCGATCGTCTGGCCGCGGTTCAGGCTCGCCGTCGGCGCCCGGTCGAACGTCAGTTCGACGCGGAAGCGACCGTCCTTCACCGCCGGCAGCACCTTCGACACGGTCAGCGCCATGCCGTTCGCCGTGGCGCGCTGACCGACCGCGACGCGGCCGAGGTAATATTCGTCGACATCTGCCTCCAGCTTCCACGACCCTTCGCTGTCGACCTGCCCCGCGGGGTCGCCGGGCTTCAGCGTCTGCCCGGGCTGAAGTATGAAGTTGGTGAGCCGCCCGCCTGCGGGTGCGCGGATTGTCAGCGCGTCGAGCCCCGATCGCACCGCGGCAAGGTTGCGCTCCAGCCGCGTGCGCGTGTCGTCGAGCCGCGCGCCCTGCGTCGTGGTGATCCGCGCCTCGGCGGCACCACCCGATTGCAGCTGCGCCAACCGCTTTTCCTGATACGCCGCTTCTTCGGCATAGCTCTTCACGCCAGCATCGGAAACGAAGCCCTTGTCGTGCAGCTGCTGGCGAATGCCGAGGTCGCGGCGCGCCTTGATGAGGTCGTAGTTCGCCTGTGCGATCTGTCCCGCCCGATCGAGGCGATTGCGCGCGATGCCAAGGTTCTCGCCGGCAAGGCCACCCAGCTGGCTGGCGATCTGCGCCTCGCGGGTCAGCACGTCGAGCTTCAGCGTCGGATTGGCGAGGGTCGCGAGCGGCTGTCCCTCCGCCACCATCGTACCGTCCTGGACCAGCAGTTTCTCGACCTGCCCGCCCGACAGCACGCCGACCAAAGTGGTGACACGCGGGGCCACGGTCGCCCGGACCGGCAGATAATCGGCGAAGGGTGCGCGTTCGACCGTACCGGTATCGATGTCCGTGGCGGCGACGTCCGTCGATCCGCTCGCCGGCATGATCCGCCACAGCGCGATCGCAGCGATCAGTGCGAGGCAAACGGCGATCGCGCCGCGGCGGCGCCACCATGGGCGTGCGGGCCGATCGACGCGGCGGTCCATGGCGGCGCCCGGCGACGTACCGGGGGAAGCAGTTGCGTGTTCGGACGGTTCGGTCATCATGGCGCCAGTGTCGCCGCGAACAGCCGAAAAGCCTAAACCGTTATGAATACTAGACTTTCACCCCAAGCACCGGACGACGACCGTTCGCAGGCGGACGCACTGTCCACAAATGGACGGTCGGACGGCGTGTCAACCGGACGGACGATTCTACTGATCGACGACAATCCGGCGGTGTTCGGCGCGATGGACATCGCCTTCCGCATGGCCGGCCATCGGCTGGATGGTGCGAGGGGGCCGGAAGAGGCGATGTCGCGCCTCGCGACGCAGCGCTACGATGCGATCCTGCTCGACCTCAACTTCACGCCGGGGGAGTCGAGTGGCGAACAGGGTCTCGCCTGCCTCGCCCGGATCATGGCCGACGATCCGGCCGCCTGCGTCATCGTGCTGACCGCGCATAGTGGTATCCGCATCGCGGTCGCCGCGATGCAGGCCGGTGCGCGCGATTTCGCGATGAAGCCGTGGCGCAACGCCGACCTGCTCGCGCGCGTCGAGGGCGCGATCTTGCGCGGCGCGGCAGCGGCCCCGGCATCGCCGCAATCCGCCGGAGCCGAACCCGCTCGCCTGCTCGGCGACAGCGAGCCGATGGAGCGGGTGCGCGCGCTGATCCGCCGCATCGCGCCGACACCGGCGGGCGTCACCGTCACCGGTCCGGCCGGAAGCGGCCGGACGCTCGCAGCGCTGGCGATCCACGCCGCCTCGCCATGGGCCATGCGGCCGCCGATCAAGATCGACCTGCGCGATCCCGCCGGCTGGGCGTTGCTCGACATGGGCGAAGGCACCGCGATCCTGCGCCACCCAGACGGGCTGGACCCGTTCGCACAGGATCAGCTTGCCCAGCGGCTGCCCACCGGCATCCGCTGCATCGCCATCGCGTCCAGCGTCTCGGCGCTGTCGCCCGCCCTGCAACGTCGGCTGGCGACGGTGGAGGTGGCGATGCCGCCACTCGCGCTGCGCGGCGACGATGCGGTGCTGCTCGCGCGCCATTTCGCGCGCCTCGCCGCGGAGCGGTTCGTGCGGCCGCCGGTCCGCTTCACCGATGCCGCGGTCACGGCGATCCGCAGCGCCGTCTGGCCGGACGAGGTCCGCGGCCTCGCGCTGGCGATCGAACGCGCGGTGCTGCTGTCCGACGATGGCATCCTCGATGCCGCCCTCATCGCACCCGCCGCCCCGATCGCGGACATTGCGGTCCCCACCGCGCCAGAAGCGAACTTCGCGCTGAGCGATGCCGAGCGCGCGATGATCGAGGCGGCGCTGCGCGAACATCGCCACAATGTTACGCAGGCGGCGACGGCGCTCGGCCTCAGCCGCGGCGCACTGTATCGGCGGATGGCACGCTATGGTCTCTAGGCGCGGGCCGTCGCCCATCGCCCTCAGCTTCGGGCTGATCGTGGCGGGCATCGTCGCGGCCTTGGCCTGGCAGCAGGGCACCTGGGGCCTAGGCGCCGGGGCAGCGCTGGTCGCGCTGTGGCTGGCCGCGCTCAACTGGTGGCTGGTGTCACGCCCGCGTGAGGTAGTGCGCCCCAACCCCGCACGGCCCGACGACGCCGACGGGCTGGTGCTGCGCCTGCTGCTCGACGCCGCGCCGACGCCGCTGCTGGCGATCGACGCCACTGCCGCGCGCGCGCTGAACCGCGCCGCCCGCCGCCTGTTCGGAACCGACGACCGTATCCTGCCCGTGCCCCCGGCGCTGGCCGATGCCACCGCCACCCACCTGCGCCACGAAGGCCGCGGCTGGCGGATCGACCGCGTGCGCGTCGCCAACGGGCAGGACGTCGCCGCGCTGATCGACATCGAACAGGAGGAGCGCGCTGCCGAAGCCCGCGCCAGCGCAGAGATGATCCAGGTCCTGGGGCACGAATTGCTCAACGGCCTCGCCCCCATCGCCTCGCTCGCCGAAAGCGGCGCCGCGGCGGTGGCGCGGTCCGAGGTCGATGTGGCGCTGCTGCGCGAAATCCTCGAGACGCTGGCGCGCCGGGCGGAGGGGTTGCAGCGCTTCACGGAAGCCTATCGCGCCATCGCCCGCCTGCCGGAACCCACGCGTCGTGCGGTGCCGGTGGGTGAGCTGGCGGATGATCTGGCGCGGCTCTTTGCCACGCGCTGGCCCGCCGTCGCGCTGTCGGTGGCGGCGGATGCCGACGCCTGGACGCTCGATCGCGACCAGATCGTGCAGGCGGTTTGGGCGCTGTTACAGAATGCTGCCGAAGCGGCCACCGCCGCGCACGCCGCCAGGGCCAAAGTGGCGCTGCGCGTCACGGCAAGCGACACGCTGGCCATCGAGATAGAGGACAATGGCGCCGGCGTTCCCGCAGACGCCGTCGCCCGCATCTTCCGTCCCTTTCATACCACCAAGGCGGACGGCACCGGTGTAGGCCTCAGCCTCGCGCGGCAGATCGCGCTGGCGCATGGCGGCACGTTGACGCTAGCCTCCGATGCGCCGACCCGTTTCCGCCTCACGATCCCCTGACGGCGCCAAACCCCCTTTCGCGCGTTCAGCGCCCGACCCAAGAGGAGCCCGATCGATGGCCAACGAAACCAGCGCCAATAACCAGCCCGCCGGCTATGTCCCCCCTGAAGTGTGGACGTGGAACCCAGGCAACGGCGGCCAATTCGCGAACATCAACCGCCCCATTTCCGGCGCGACGCAACAACGCGACCTCCCCACCGGCGACCATGCCCTGCAACTCTATTCGCTGGGCACGCCTAACGGGCAGAAGGTGACGATCATGCTCGAAGAGCTGCTCGCCGCCGGCCACGCGGGCGCGGAGTATGACGCCTGGCCGATCGAGATCGGCAAGGGCGACCAGTTCGGCAGCGGCTTCGTCGCGATCAATCCCAATTCGAAAATCCCGGCGCTGCTCGACCGTCGCAGCGATCCGCCGCTACATTTGTTCGAAAGCGGATCGATCCTGGTCCACCTCGCCGAAAGCTTCGGCGCGTTCCTGCCCGCCTCCGGCCGGGCGCGCGTCGAAACGCTCAACTGGCTGATGTGGCAGATGGGATCCGCGCCCTTCGTCGGCGGCGGCTTCGGCCATTTCTACGCCTATGCCCCCTTCCGCATCCAATATGCGATCGACCGCTATGCGATGGAGGCGAAGCGGCAGCTGCACGTGCTCGACACGCGGCTGTCCGACAATGCGTTCCTCGCGGGCGACGACTATACGATCGCCGATATCGCCGCCTGGCCTTGGTACGGCGGGTTGATGGACGGCATCTACAGCGCGCAAAAGTTCCTGTCGGTCGAGGAATACCCGAACGTCCGCCGTTGGACCAATACGATCGCCGCACGCGAAGGCGTCCGCCGCGGTCGCATCGTCAACCGGCTGACCGGGGCGCCCGGCACCTTCCTCGCCGAACGCCACAGCGCGGCGGATATCGACCGTGCGTTGGCGGAAGCTGCGGACGGCGCCAAAAACTGACGTCATCCCATCAAAGGCTGGGATCTTCCGGTTCCATGAGCCGAGAGAGGCCCCAGCCTTCGCTGGGGCGACGCCTCAGAGGCGTTACCCGATCAAGCGGTAACCGATGCCCTGTTCGTTCGCGATCAGGCTGCCGACCGCGTTGGGCGCCTCCAGCTTCTGGCGCAGGTTGCGGATCACGATGCGGAGATATTCGACCTTCGGATCGTGGCCGCCCCACACGCGCTGCAGGATCAGTTTGTGCGTCACGACGCGCCCGGCATGGTCGGCGAGCAGCGTCAACACCTCATATTCCTTGCGCGTCAGATGCACCTCGACGCCCGCTCGCTCCACCCGATGGGCGGCGGGATCGATCGTCACCTCGCCAGCGCGCACGACGCCGGCCCCCTTTGCCTCGCTACGCCGCAGCGCGACGCGAAGGCGGGCGAGCAATTCCTCACTGTCGAACGGCTTGGTGACGTAATCGTCCGCGCCGAGATCGAGTGCGGCAACCTTGTCCTCGGTCGCGTCGCGCGCGGAGACGACCAGCAGCGCGATCCCCGGCGTCCGCGCGATGACCGGCACCAGCTCTAGCCCGTCGCGGCCCGGCAACCCCAGATCGAGCAGCACCGCATCGGGCGCGGTCTGCGCCACCGCGGCCAGCGCCACGCGCGCATCGGCGGCATCGATCACCTCATGGCCGGCGCGCTCCAGCGTCTGGCGAAGCAACCGCCGGATCGCCGGTTCGTCATCCACCACCAGCACGCGCGCCATCAGATCTGCCCCTCGACCACTGCATCGCGTACGATCGTGGCGGACGGGAAAACCAGGGTAAAGCGCGCGCCCGCGCCATCGTCGCGGTTGGCGGCCTCCACGCCGACGCCCATCGCCTCGGCGAACGCCTTGACGATGGCGAGGCCCAGCCCTGTGCCTCCGGCCGACCGGTCCGATCCGTCGAAGCGGCGGAACGTGTCGAAGATCGCGCTCTCCGCTCCCGGCGGCAACCCCGGCCCCTCATCCACCACCGACAACCGCAACGTTGCGCCGCGATGCGCGCCGACGATCCGGATCGCCGTGCCTGGATCGGCATAGCGCCCGGCATTGTCGAGCAGGTTGAGCAGGCAATGGTGCAGCAACTGCGGATCGCATCGGACCAGCGGCAAATCGGGTGGCACCTCCAACCGGATTGCGTGACCGGCGAGCGCTGCGCGCGCGTCATGCGCCGCGCCCGTCACCGCATCGGCAAGGTCGATCGGCTCGATCGCCAGCGTCAGCGCCCCTGCCTCGATCCGCGCCATGTCGAGCAGATTGGCGACGAACCGGTCGAGCCGCCGCGTCTCGACCTCGATCGTCGTGACCAGATCCGGCGTCACGCCGTGGCGCAGTTCGGCGGCAGCGGCCTTCACTGCGGTCAGCGGCGTGCGCAGGTCGTGGCTGACCGACGACAGCAGCGCGCCACGCAGACGGTCGCGGGTGCGGATCGTCTCGACGTCGCGCATCTCACCCTCCAGCCGCAGCCGCTCCAGCACCATCGCCGCCTGGTCGATCAGGCTGGTCAGCAAGGGCAATTGGTCGGCACGCACCGGATCGCCGCCGCCATCGCGTGCCAGCCCCAGCACGGCCAGCGTCCGCCCGGCATGTGACAGCGGGTGGAACACCCAGTCCGATGCGGTCAACGTGCCCGATCCGCGCCCGGTGGTCGTCGCATTGTCGAATGCCCATTGCGCCGCGGCGAGATCGAGCGTGCCGAGCTGATACCCTTCCGCATCGGCGGCCTGCACATCGAGCCCCCCGGCACCCGCGCCAAGCAGCACGGCGTGCACGTCGAGAATATGCGCGATCTCGCGACAGGTGGCGCGCTTCACCGCCGCATCGTCGGCCAGCTCGGTCAGCTGACGCAGGAAGCCGGTCAGCGCGGCATTGGTGCGCGCGCTCTGACTGGCCAGATCGGCCTGCGCCCGGACGCGCGCCGCGAGATGGCTGGTGACGAACGCGACACCGAGCAGCACGAACACCGAGATGACGTTCTCAGGGTTGTTGATCGTGAACGTGCCGGTCGGGGGCAGGAAGAAGAAATTATAGGCGAGGCTCGATGCCAGTCCCGCAAACAGCCCGGTGCGCAGCCCGAAAAGGCTCGCCGCCGCCATCACCGGCAGCAGGTACAGCATGCCGACATTGCCGAGTTGCAGCACGCGGAACAGCGCGGTGCCGATGCCGGTGACGCCCGCGATCATCGCGCTGGTCGCGACATAGCCCAGCCGCGTGCCCCAGGCGCCGCGTCGCAGCGGCAGGCGTTCGGGCTTTGCGGCACCACCCGCGACGGGCAGGACGTGGACGGTGACGCCCGGCGTCTCGCGCACCAGCCGGTCGACCACCGATCCGTGCCGCAGCTCGAACCAGCGCGACCGGCGCGACTTGCCGACGATCAGCTGCGTTGCGCGCGCATCGGCCAGATACCCCTTGATCCCCTCGACCACCCCCGCCGCGGGAACGGTCACGACCGTCGCGCCGAGTTGCGTCGCCAGCGTCATCGCCGCCGCGACGCGGGCGTGCTGCGCATCGCTGAACGCGGCGACGCGCGGTGTCTCGATGAACAGCGCCGTCCACGGCCCGCGCAGGCCATCGGCGACGCGCTTGCCGGCCCGCACCAGCCCTTCGCCGCCGGCCAGTTCGTTGATCGCGACGACGATCCGCTCCGCCCCCGCCCAGGTGCCGCCGACCCCCAGCGCGCGGACATGCTCCAGCATCTGCGCGTCGACCGCCTGCGCGGCGCGGGTCAGCGCCAGTTCGCGCAGGGCCGACAAATTGGATTTGGAGAAAAAGTGCTGGAGCGCGCGCGTCGCCTCCTGCGGCAGATAGACCTTGCCCGCCTTGAGCCGCTCGATCAGTTCGTCGGGCGGGATGTCGACGACCTCGATCTCGGCCGCCTCCAGGACGCTGTCGGGCACCGTCTCGCGCACGCGGACATGGGTGAAGCCCGCGACGATATCGTTGAGGCTTTCGACATGCTGGATGTTGATCGTCGAATAGACGTCGATCCCGGCGGCGAGCAGTTCCTCGACGTCCTGATGCCGCTTGGGATGGCGGCTGCCCGGCGCATTGGTGTGCGCCAGCTCGTCGACCAGCGCGAGGCGCGGCGCGCGGGCGATCAGCGCGTCGAGGTCCATCTCGTGCAGCGTCCGCCCCTCGTACGGGATGGCGAGGCGCGGCAGGATTTCGAAGCCGCGGGTCAGCGCGTCCGTCTCGGCACGGCCATGCGTCTCGACCACGCCGACGACGACATCGACGCCCTCGCGCGCCCGCGCCTTCCCTTCGGACAGCATCTCGAACGTCTTGCCGACGCCCGGTGCCGCCCCAAGGAAGATCTTCAGGCGGCCACGACCCTCCTGCGCCGCCTGACGCAGCAGTGCCTGGGGGTCGGGCCGGCCGTCACTCATCGCCTGACGGATGCGTCGAGCGCGCGGTTAAGTGCAAGTACATTCACATGGGGGTCGCCCAGCAGCGGGCTCTCGGTCGCACCGGCGATCAGCGCCTCCACCCGGGCGAGCGGCAGGCCGCGGACACGGGCGATGCGGGGCGCCTGCGCCAGCGCTGCGCCGGGCGACAGGTCGGGGTCGAGGCCCGATCCGCTGGTGGTGACGAGGTCGGCGGGGATCGGCCCCGTCACACCCTCTGCCCGGCGCTTCGCCACATCGGCGGTGACGCGATCGGCCAGCGCCTTGCTTGCGGGGCCGAGGTTCGATCCGCTCGACGCCATGCCGTCATAGCCCTTGCCCGCCGCCGACGGGCGCGTCTGGAAATAGCGGTCCGACGTGAACGCCTGCCCGACCACGTCCGACCCGATCACGCGCCCGCCCTGTTCGATCAGGCTGCCGTTCGCCTGATGGGGGAAGACCAGCTGGCCAACGCCGGTCATCGCCAGCGGATAGACGATGCCGAGCAATGCGGCGAACAACAGCGTCATCACGATCGCCGGCCGCAATGCCGAAGAGAAATCCTTGCCCATATTCTATACTCCTCAGGCCAGTCCGAGGCCACCGACGACGATGTCGATCAGCTTGATTCCGATGAACGGAGCGAGCAGACCGCCCAGCCCATAGATGGCCAGGTTGCGCGCCAGCAGCGGCCCCGCCCCCATCGGTCGATAGGTCACGCCCTTCAGCGCCAGCGGCACCAGCGCCGGGATGATCAGCGCGTTGAAGATGATCGCCGACAGGATCGCGCTTTGCGGCGTCGTCAGCCCCATCACGTTGAGCACGCCGAGCCCCGGATAGAGGGCGACGAACATCGCCGGGATGATCGCGAAATATTTGGCGACGTCATTGGCAACCGAAAAGGTCGTCAGCGCCCCGCGAGTCATCAGCAACTGCTTGCCCAGCCCGACGACCTCGATCAGCTTGGTGGGGTCGCTGTCCAGGTCGACCATATTGCCCGCCTCGCGCGCCGCCTGCGTGCCGGTGTTCATCGCCACGCCGACGTCCGCCTGCGCCAGCGCCGGCGCGTCGTTGGTGCCGTCGCCGCACATCGCGACCAGCCGCCCGCCGGTCTGTTCCTTGCGGATCAGGTCCAGCTTGTCCTCTGGCGTCGCCTGGGCGAGGAAGTCGTCGACGCCCGCCTCTGCCGCGATCGCCGCCGCGGTCAGCGGATTGTCGCCGGTGATCATCACGGTCCGGATGCCCATCTGCCGCAGTTCGGCGAAGCGTTCGCGGATGCCCGCCTTGACCACGTCCTTCAGGAAGATCGCACCGAGCAACCGGCCGTCCTTCGCCACCGCCAGCGGCGTGCCACCGGCGCGGGCGATCTCGTCCGTAATGCGGCGCAATTCGGTTGCCGCGGCGGTCTCGCCACTGCCCGGATTGGCGCGCAGGATCGAATCGACCGCGCCCTTCTGGATCAGCGTGTCCCCGATCCGCACCCCCGACACGCGGGTCTGGGCGGTGAAGGCGATCACCTCGGCGTGGCTTGGCAACGTCGCCGTCTGCCCGAACCGTTCGCGCGCCAGCACGACGATTGAACGGCCTTCGGGCGTCTCGTCCGCCAGGCTGGCGAGAAGCGCAGCTTCGGCGAGATCCTCTCCGCTCGCACCGCCGACGCTGCGGAACTCGCTCGCTTGCCGATCGCCGATCGTGATCGTCCCCGTCTTGTCGAGCAGGAGGACGTCGATATCGCCCGCCGCCTCCACCGCACGACCCGACTTGGCGAGCACGTTGAAGCGGACCAGCCGGTCCATCCCCGCAATGCCGATCGCGGACAGCAGCGCGGCGATCGTCGTCGGGATCAGCGTGATCAGCAGCGCCGCCAGGATCGCGACCGGGATCGACCCGCCGGCATAGCTGGCGAAGCCCGGAATGGTCGCGACCGCGATCAGAAAGATGATCGTCAGGCCGGTCAGCAGGATGGTCAGCGCGATCTCGTTCGGCGTCTTCTGCCGCTCGGCGCCCTCGACCAGCGCGATCATGCGATCGAGGAAGCCCTGCCCCGGTTCGACCGTGACGCGCACCTTGATGGAATCGGAGATGACGCGCGTGCCCGCCGTCACCGCCGACCGGTCGCCACCCGCCTCGCGGATCACCGGCGCGCTTTCGCCGGTGATCGCGGCTTCGTTGACCGATGCGACGCCCTGGATCACCTCGCCATCGGACGGGATCAGATCGCCCGTCTCGACCAGCACGACGTCGCCGACGGTCAGCCTCGTGCCGGCCACCAGCTCCCAGGCGTCGCCGACGCCGATCAGCCGCTTGGCCTTCAGTTCGGCCTTGGCATCGCGCAGGCTCGCCGCCTGCGCCTTGCCGCGCCCTTCCGCCAGCGCTTCGGCGAAGGTGCCGAACAATACGGTCAGCCACAGCCAGACGACCAATTGCAGTTTGAAGCCGGTCGACAGGCCGTCCTGCCCGACCGCGAGCAGCACGGTCAGCAGCACCGCGACGACCGCGGTGGTGAACATCACCGGGTTACGGATCAACTGCCGGGGATCGAGTTTGACGAAGGCATCGCGGATCGCCGGCACGATCAGCTCTGCAGTGAACAGCGAAGCGTTGCTTGTCTGGGCCATGATGACGGCGCCCCTTACGAAAGCTGGCCACCGATCATCGCGAGATGATCGGCAATAGGACCGAGAGCGAGGCTCGGCAGGAAGGTGAGGCCGCCCAGCACCAGGATGATGCCGACCAGCAGGCCGACCCACAGGCCGCCGGTGGTCGGGAAGGATCCCGCACCCGCCGACGTGTGCCGCTTGGCGGCAAGGCTGCCGGCGATCGCCAGCATCGGCACGATCACGAAGAACCGCCCGATCCACATCGCGACGCCCAGCAGGCCGTTGTACCAGGGCGTACCGGCGGTCAGGCCCGCAAAGGCCGATCCGTTGTTCCCGACCGCGCTGGTGAAGGCGTACAGGATCTCGCTAAAGCCATGCGGCCCCTTATTGAGCGGCCCGGCTAGGCCCGCCTGCGCGACCACGGACAGCGCCGTGCCGCCCAGGATCACCAGCGGCAGCACAGCAATCGCCAGCACCGCGAGCTTCACCTCGCGCGCCTCGATCTTCTTGCCGACATATTCGGGGGTGCGGCCCACCATCAGGCCGGCGACGAAGACGGCAAGGATGGCGAACAGCAGGAAGCCGTAGATGCCGGCACCGACGCCGCCGACCACCACTTCGCCCAGTTGCATGTTGATCAGCGGGATCATGCCGCCCAGCGCGGTGAAGCTGTCGTGCATCGCATTGACCGCGCCGCACGACGCCGCCGTGGTGACGACCGAGAAAAGGGCGGACGCGGCGATGCCGAAGCGCACCTCCTTGCCCTCCATATTGCCGCCTGCGACACCCAGATGGTGCAGCACCGGATTGCCCGCGGCTTCCTGCCAATAGGTGACGCCAACGCCGGCCAGGAACAGCAGCAGCATCGCCGCAAGGATTGCCCAGCCCTGCCGCGTGTCGCCCACCGCCTTGCCGAACGTCCAGGTCAGGCCCATGCCGATCACGAAGATCGACGCCATCTGCACGAAATTGACTAGCGCGCCGGGGTTTTCAAACGGATGCGCACTATTGGCGTTGAAGAAGCCGCCACCGTTGGTGCCGAGCATCTTGATCGCTTCCTGGCTGGCGACCGGGCCCAGCGCCAGCGTCTGGCGCAGCCCCTCCAGCGTCGTCACGTCGACCGAACCGGCCAGCGTCTGCGGCACGCCGCTCGCGATCAGGAAGATCGTGTAGACGATGCAGGCCGGCAGCAGCAGGTACAAAGTGATCCGGGTCATGTCGGCCCAGAAGTTGCCGATGCCATTTGCCTGCCGCCGCGCGAAGCCGCGGAACAGCGCGAAGGCCAGCGCGATGCCCGTCGCTGCTGACGTGAAATTGTGGATGGCCAGCGCCAGCATCTGGCTGAGGTTCGACAGCGTCGATTCCCCCGCATACCATTGCCAGTTGGTGTTGGTGGTGAAGCTGACCGCGACGTTGAACGCGCCATCCGCGCCCACGCCCGCATAATGCAGCGGGTTCAGCGGCAGCACCGCCTGCAAGCGCAGCACGGCATAGGTAAACAGCATCAGCGCAATGTTGAACAGCAGCATATGGACGGCGTAGCGGCGCCAACCCTGCTCTTCCGCCGGGTCGATGCCCGACAGACGATAGAAGCCGCGCTCGACGGGGCCGAGCACGGCATGAAGCGGCGTGCGCCGCCCCTCGTACAGCGCGAACAGCCACAGGCCGACCGGCTTGACGAGGGCGAGCAGCACCGCGACGAAGGCGAGGATCAGGCCCCAACCCTGAATGGTCATGACAGCGCTCCCTTCAGAAGCGTTCGGGGCGGAGCAGCACCGCCACCAGATAGGCGAGCAGGCCGAGCGCGCAGGCGGCGGCGAGCCACAGGTCGATGGTCATCGCGCGTCCCCCCTCACGCTTTGTCGCACAGGCGGGCATAGGCCAGCGTCAGCGCCGACAGCCCGCCGATGATCGACAGCCAGATGATATCCTGCATGGAAACGTCTCCCCGTTCAGAAGGCGGCGGTGAGCGAGACGAGCGCGGTGCTGCCAGCGATGTTGCCGGTGCCGTCCTGTCCCTTGCTGAAGCTCGGCCGCAGATAGGCGGCGTCACGGTTCGAGATGTTGGTGTCGATCCAGGCGACACCCAGCGTCAGATTGCGCCAGCTGGTGTCGACGCCCAGCGACCAATCCCAATAATCGCCGGTCGGCGTCGGGGCGGTGGCATTGGGGCCCAGGCCGTCCATGCCCCAGCTGTGGCCGATATGCGCCTTGGCGGTGAACGGCGTGCCGTGGATCGCCGCCGCGCCGTCGCCCCAGACGTACAGATTGTCGCTCTTCGCGCCGGGATGGTCGTAGACCCCCGCCGCCGCGCTCGCGCCGTTATCGTACCATTTGCCGATCGCCTGCTGCTTGGGAGCGTAGGCGGCCCCCGCGGTCAGCGAGACCGGGCCGGTGGTGCCCGACAGCTTCACATAGGGTTCGGCATAGTCGGTCTTGTTGGCGCCGCCCGGATACATGTACCAGGTCAGGCCGACGTCGAGCGTGCCGGTCGGGCTGATCTTGGTCTTGTACCCGCCGATCAGGTCCAGCTCCATATTGGCGCCGCCGAACGTGCCCCAGCCGGCAAGGTTCGACGCCCAGGCGCCGACATAGACGCCGCTCTTATGCGCGACGGTCAGCCCGGCCTGCACCGCCATATGCTCGTCGGTCTGCGAGATGCCGCGCAGGCGATAGTCGGACAGGATCGCAGCCGAGCCGCTGATCGTCACCGCCGGCGGCGGCGCGGTGTCGGTGCTCTGGGCATAAGCGGGCGCCGCGACGGGCAGCAGGGCGACGGCAAAACAATAACGGATACGCACGAAATCGAACCTCCCACGAACGGAGGATCCGGGCGCCACGAACGGGCGCCGGATCCTCCTGCGGGCAAGGCAATTAGGCCGTGCGTCCGTAGGGTTTCGAGAGCGATTATCGGGTCAGGGCGTATGTTTTCCGTATGTTTTTACGCGGGCCGGCTCACGCCGCCGCGACGAAGGCGTCCAGCCGCGCCAGATGTGCCGCCACCGCGTCCGGCGGCAGAAACGATCCGGTGAAGCTGTTGCGCGCCAGCGTCGCCAGCGCCGCGCGGTCCAGCCCCCGCGCCGCCGCCACCGCGCGGTAATTGTCCGCGACATAGCCGCCGAAATAGGCGGGATCGTCCGAATTGATCGTCGCGCGCAGCCCCTGTGCCAGCATCGCATCGATCGGGTGATCCTCGATCCGGTCGACGACGCACAATTTCAGGTTGGACAGCGGGCACACCGTCAGCGTCATCCCCTCAGCTGCCAGTCGCGCGACCAAAGCCGCATCCTCCAGCGAGCGGTTGCCATGATCGATCCGGTCCACGGCCAGCAGATCGAGCGCCTGCCAAACATAATCAGGCGGCCCCTCTTCCCCCGCATGCGCGACCAGCTTCAGCCCCTTCGCGCGGGCGGCGGCAAAGACGCGCGCGAACTTCTCGGGCGGATGGCCGACCTCGGACGAATCGAGCCCGACTGCGGTGATCCGGTCGAGCCACGGCATCGCCTCTTCCAGCGTTGCGAACGCCTCCTCTTCGCTCAGGTGACGCAGGAAGCTCATGATGAGCGCGCTGGTCATGCCATGCCGCGCTTCCGCCTCCGCCATCGCGGAGAGCAGCCCCTCGATCACCTCGGCGAACGGGATGCCGCGTGCGGTGTGCGTCTGCGGGTCGAACATGATCTCGGCATGGACCACCCCGTCCGCGGCGGCACGGTCGAAATAGGCAGCGGCCAGATCGTGGAAGTCGGCGCGCGTGCGCAGCACGTCCGCCCCGGCATAATAGATGTCGAGGAAATCCTGCAGGTTGGAAAAGGCATAGGCCGCCCGCACCGCCTCCACCGACGCATAGGGGATCGCGACACCGTTGCGCTTGGCCAGCGCGAACATCAGCTCGGGCTCCAGACTGCCCTCGATGTGCAGGTGAAGCTCGGCCTTGGGCAAGGCGGTGATGAAATCGGTCATGCGGTCACTCCAAGCACGGCGACCGAAACTGCAACGCGAACCGCCGTTCCGCAAGCGGCGCCCGGCCTACCAGCCCATGCTGCCCGGCACGCCCTTGAACGGTCCGGCCAGGTCCGCCGTGATCCATCCGCCATAAAAGC
Organism: Sphingomonas sp. S6; assembly: GCF_043498045.1. Taxonomy (NCBI): domain Bacteria; kingdom Pseudomonadati; phylum Pseudomonadota; class Alphaproteobacteria; order Sphingomonadales; family Sphingomonadaceae; genus Sphingomonas; species Sphingomonas sp. S6. The sequence goes on along the minus strand of NZ_JBIEOE010000005.1, from coordinate 230,656 downwards.
CGCCCGGCTGCGGGACCACCTGCTCGCCATCGACCAGGCAGCGGTCGAACGGCCCGGCGTAAAAGGCGACATGGTCGCGCAGGATCGCGAAGGCGCGTGTCGGATCGCGATAGCTCCACGCGACATCGGCCAGCCGGACGTCGCCGACCTGCACATGCCAGTACACCGCATGTCCCTTCCATTCGCAGAAGGAGCGCCGGTCGGACGGGATCAGCACGCCGGGCGCAATGTCCGCGGGCGGGATGTACCAGCTGGGCGGATGGCTGGTCTCCAGCGTGCGGACGGGCGCGCGGGTGTCGGCCACTACGACGCCGCGATGCTCGATGCGAACGTGCCGATCGCTCGCCTCGGCCACCGCGGGCCGCGGAAAGTCCCAGACGCTCTGCTGCCCCGGGCGGATGGGATCGGGCCGTGGCTTCACGCGCGGGCCTCGCGCCGCTGCAGCCAGCGCTGCAAGCGCGGCCGCACCCGCAGGAAGCTGCGGTACAGCCGCTCCAGCGTCGCCAGGACGATGGGATTGCGCGCCGCGACACCCAGCGGACGCAGCAGCGGGATCGCACGCCACATCGCCGCGAAAGCGGCCGCACCCGACAGCAACGGCCCATCGTCCTCGCGCGCATGGAAGCGCGCCAGCATCGCGCTGCGGTCGATCGGGCAGGTCCCTTGCCCGGCGACGTCGACGAAATTGATCCGGCCGCGACGGTCCAGCCGGCGCATCAGTGCGATCTCACGCTGGCACAGCGGACACTGGCCGTCATGCCATACGGTTACGCGGTGCATCGCCCCTCCGCCGGATTGTCGCGCCAGATCCGCTCGGCCAGCAATGTCGCGAAGCCCAGCCAGCCGACGAAGGGCACGGCCAGCGCCGCCGCCGGCCGGTCGACGCGCGCGGCGGTGGCGACATAGGCCGCGCCCGTCGCCACCATCGCGCCCGACACCGCCGCGCTCGCGCCCAATTGCCGCTCGCGAAAGAACAGCTGTGTCCAGCCGCCGATCAGTGCGCTGTTGACCAGCCACAGGCCGATCGCGGCATTGCGGGTCGGCCCCGGCGCGCGGCGGAACAGGCGATAGCCGCCCACCGCCAACCCCGTCTCCAGCACCGGCCACACCGCGCCGAAGGCGGCGTCGGGCGGCGTGAAGCCGGGCTTGTCGAGCTTGCGATACCAGCGCCGTACGCCGGGATGCGATGCGTCGGGTGCATTGCGCCGCCCGACCAGCGCGCTGATCCCAAGCACGGCGGCGACCGATGCCAGCGCCGCACCGCGGCTCAATCCGCCGCTGCCGGTGTCAGCCGGCCGTCCGCTGTCCCTGTCCAACTACCACCTCCTGTGATCACCTGTCGCTACAGCGAGCCACACGCGCGGACGTTCCAGTCCGCCACCACGGCAGATGATTTGGGCCCATGGCGCCCGCGACGCGTTACCGGCGGATGAGCTCGCACCACGACCGCTACGCCTATCGCCCCATCACCGATCGCCCCGTTTACGACTGGCCCAATGGTGGCCGCCTCGCCATCTATCTGGGCGTCAATTACGAGGTATTCCAGTTCGGCAGCGGCCTCGGTGCAGAGCTCGCCCCGGCACAGACCGATCCTGACGTGATGAACTATGCCTGGCGCGATTACGGCAACCGCGTTGGCGCGTGGCGGCTGTTCGATCTGTTCGACCGGCTCGACCTGCGCACGACGGCGTTGGTCAATGCGGACGTGCTCGATGCCTGCCCCGGCCTGGCCGAGGCATGCCGCGACCGTGGCGACGAGATTGCGGCGCATGGCGCCACCAACGCCGCGGCGCAGGGCGACCTGTCCGGCCGGCGCGAGGCGGCGATGATCGGCGACGTCACCGAACGACTTGCCGCGCTCGGCGTCCGTCCGACGGGGTGGCTCGGCCCCTGGATTTCCGAAAGCGCGCAGACCCCGGACCTGCTCGCGCAGCAGGGCTATCGCTACGTTCTCGACTGGGCGCATGACGACCAGCCGACGCGGCTGTCGACCGCGCACGGCGGGCTGCTGTCGATCCCCTATTCGCAGGAGATCAACGACATCCCCGCGATCATCGCCCGCCGGCAGGAGGCGGAGACGTTCGCCGGTATGATCCGCGCCGCCGTCGAGCAATTGCTGTCGGAATGCGACCGCCGCCCCGTGGTGCTCGGCATCGCGCTCCACCCGTACATCATGGGGCAGGCGCACCGCACGCCCGCCCTCGCCCGCGTGCTGACCGAGCTCCGCGCCGCGAACGACCCGCGTATCTGGTGGACCACCGCCGGCGAGATCGCCGCGCATGTCGAGGCAAACGATCTGGCGGTGTGAACCGCGGCCGGAAACCCATCACGATCGAAAAGGATGGCGCGACGCCTCCGTCCGGCTAGGCTGGCGCAATGCAGCGTCTTCACATCGCGATTGCCGGCTGCGGCCCGGCCGGTCTCGCCACCGCGCTGCTGCTGCATCGCGACGGCCATCATGTCACCCTGTTCGAACGGTTCGATGCGCCCCGCCCCGTGGGGTCAGGCCTGATGATCCAGCCGACCGGTTTTGCGGTCCTGCGCGCATTGGGTCTGGCCGACGCCCTGCTCGACCATGGTACCCGCATCGATCGCCTGCATGGCGAGGCGGGGAGCAGCGGCCGGGTCGTCCTCTCCGTCCGCTATGCCGCGCTCGGCAAGCGGGCGGGGTTCGGGGTCGGCGTGCATCGCGCGACCCTGTTCGCACTGCTGCATCAGGCCGTCGCTGCCGAGGGGATCGCGATCGAAACCGGCTGCGCGGTGTCCGGCAGCGACCTTTCCGCCGGCGACCGTCGCATCTTGCTGCTGGAGGGCGGCCGCCGGATCGGCCCATTCGACCTCATCGTCGACGCGCTCGGCACGCGGACGCCGCTGGTGCCGCCCTGCGGCCGCACGCTCGCCTATGGCGCGTTGTGGGGGACGCTCGACTGGCCCGCCGATGCCGGCTTCGATCCAGCCGCGCTCGAACAGCGCTATCGGCGGGCGAGCGTGATGGTCGGCGTGCTGCCGATCGGACGGTTTCCGGGCGACCCGCGCCAGCAGGCGGCGCTCTTCTGGTCGCTGCGCGCCGATCGGCTCGCGGAATGGCAGGCGGCGGGGCTCGACGCGTGGAAAGCGGAGGTGTCCGCCTTATGGCCGGCGACGCACGCTTTGCTCGACCAGATCCGATCCCCCGACCAGCTGACCTTCGCCCGCTACGCCCATCGGACGCTGCCGACTCCAGCGGAAACGGGCATGATCCACATCGGCGACGCCTGGCATTCGGCGAGCCCGCAATTGGGACAGGGCGCCAACATGGCGCTGCTCGATGCTTATGCGCTCGCGCTCGCGTTGCGAGGATCGCCGGACGTGGCCGCGGCGCTGGGCAAGGCGATCGCGATGCGGCGCCGGCACGTGCATCTGTACCAGGCCCTCACCGCGCTGTTCACTCCCGTCTACCAGTCCGACAGCCGGGCGCTTCCGTTCGTGCGCGATCGGATCGTCGGGCCGTTGTCGAAACTGTGGCCGGCAACGCGCATCCAGGCGGCGATGGTCAGCGGGCTGATCGGCAACCCGTTGAAACCCTTGTTCGGCTGACGGCACGCACCGCGCCGCGTTCCTACCAAAATGCAAGGTGACGGCAGCACCGTCCGGCGATAGGGCGGTGGGGTGAGCGCGATACGCCATCATATCCTGCACCATCGCTGGTTGGCCGTCTGGCTGATCGCGCTGACGCTGCTGATGAAGGTCGTGGTGCCCAACGGCTATATGCTGGGTTCGTCGAACGGCACCTTCACGATCGAGATCTGCTCGGGCTACGGCCCGGTGACGATGACCATGGCGATGCCCGGCATGGCGCATCACAACGACAAGCCGGATCACGGCAAGGCGGAGCAGCCCTGCGCCTTCGCCGGACTGAATGCCCCGGCGATGAGCGGCGCCGATCCGCTGCTGCTCGCGCTGGTCGTCGCCTTCATCGTCGCGACCGTGTTCCGGACCGCCGTTCCGCCCGCACCGCGGCAGTCTACCCGCCTCCGCCCCCCGCTGCGCGCGCCACCCGCCACCGCCTGATCGATGGCGAGACGGGACGCCTCGCCGCGTCCCCTCGCCCGTGCCGCAGGCGATCGTTCGAATCGCGCGCGGTTTCGGCTGCCGGTCGCCCATCGGGCGGCGCGGCGCCTGATGCTTTCAGGGGATCATCGTGCCTTCATTCCACTACCTTGCCGCGGCCTCGCTGGCCGCGCTCGCCGCGTCGTCGGCGTCCGCCCAATCCACCGACCCGCGCCGCGCCGAATTGCTGCGCCAACGCGACGCCATCGACGCCGAATTGCGCAAGCTCGACGCGCCGGCACCAGCCGCCACGCCGACGCCGGTTGCATCCACGCCCATCGACACGCCCGCGGCGCCTGGCGACATCATCGTCACGGGACGGGCGCTGACGCTCACCACGCAGGTGACGGGCCAGACCGACACCACGATCTCGGACCGCGAGTTCCGCAACACGCCGGCGCGAACCATCGCGGACATCGTCAAGCTCTCGCCCGGCGTTACGGTCATCGGCGGCAACGGTCCGCGCGACGTGGGCGTGTCGATCCGCGGGTCCAACGCGCGCAACAGTTTCGGCGCGCGCAACATCCAGGTGTTCGAAGACGATTTCCCGGTCACCCAGCCCGACGGCCTCGCGCGCTTCGATCTCACCGATCCGCACGCCTACGGCGCAGTCGACGTCGTCCGCGGGCCATCGTCCGCCCGGTACGGCAATTACGCGATCGAGGGCGCGATCAACTTCCGCACGCGCCGCGGCCGCGACATCCAGGGGGCCGAGCTGGGGCTGGACGCTGGCAGCTACGGCTATCTCAATGCCTATGCGACGATCGGCCACGGCAACGCCGACCAGGACTATGCGCTGTTCGGCAGCTTCGTGCGCGCCAACGGTGCGACGGGCCATACCGGCTATGAGACGGGCACGATCAACGCGCTCGCGACCGTCGCGCTGTCGGATCGCGACCGGCTGACCGGCAAGGTCATCTACAATGAAGGCGAATTCCGCCTTTCGACGCGCCTGTCGTTCAACCAATTCGCCGCCAACCCCTATCAACAGGGGTGCGAGCAAGCGGCGACGGCCGCGCAGGGATGCGGCACGATTTCGGTCCTGGTGAACGGGATCAACGGCACCCGGATCGCCCAGACCGCGACCGAGGGCGACCTTGCCCGCAACGATCGCCGGACGATCGTCGGCGTGCGCTGGGAGCATGATCTGTCGTCGGCGACGACATGGCGCACGCAGGCGCTGTTCGACAGCCGCGTCGTCAACCAGCCGACCGGCGCCACCCCCTTCAAGGGCACGCTCGACAGCTATGCGATCAGTTCGGACGTGACGAACCGTGGGCGCCTGTTCGGCATGGATGCGGTCAGCTTCGTCGGCCTGTTCTACGGCTATCTCGATAACCAGAGCTTTTCGTTCAACAAGACGCCCGCCGGCCGCAACGGCATCGGCGCACCCACGCAGACCGTGTTCGGCGACGTGCGCAACCTCGGCATCCGCGCGCGTGAAGAACTGCGGCTGACCCCGACGCTGACGTTCGTCGCGGGCATCGGCGCCGAACGGTCGATCATCAACATGCGCCAGACCGCTTATGCCTATCCGGTCGGCGCCAGCCCGACGCTGACGCTGGTGCCGGCGCTGCGCCGCTTCGGCAATGTCGCCCCGGAAGCCTCGCTGGTCTGGCAGGCGGACCCGGCGCTGCGCCTGCACGCACGGGTGGGAACCGCCTATGGCATACCGCAATCCGGCCAGCTGTTCGTCACGTCCGCTGGCGTGCCGGGCGACAATACGGCGCTGAAGAGCCAAAAGAACACCGGCATCGATCTCGGCGCCGAACTCAGCCTCGGCCGCACGCTCACCGCCGAACTGACCGGCTATTACGAGTGGTTCCGCAACGAACAGGTCACCCAGTCGGCGGGCGTCAACCTGCTGTCGTTCACCACCAACGTGCCGCGGTCGATCCATCGCGGCGTCGAACTGGCGGTGGAATGGCGCCCCGATCTGATCGAGGGCAGCTACGTCCGCGGCAATTACAGCTACAACGACCAGCGCTACACGCAATATCTCGAACGGCTGACGTCGGGCGCCGTGTCGTCGGTCTTCGATCGCGACGGCAACCGCATTCCCGGCGTGATCCCCACCTTCGCCAACCTTCGGGCGGGCTATGACCGCCCTGCCGGTCCGCTCGCCGGGCTGGGCGGGTTCGCCGAGGTGACGTGGCGTTCGCGCTATTGGATCGACAATGCCAATTCGCTGCGCGTGCCGGGCTATGCGCTGGTCAACCTCAACCTGCATTACGATCCGCCGGCCGGCGCCGGATGGTGGTCGCGCCTGTCCTTCTACGCCTCGCTCGAGAACCTGGCCGACACGACCTATGTTGGCTCCGCATCGATCATCGCCAACAGCCTGGCCGCGAACGGCACGCTCAATCCGGCAGCGACCCTGCGCGGCGTCACGGGCTCGATCTATGCGGGCCAGCCCCGCACGATCTACGCCGGCATCAAGGGACGGTTCTGATGGCACGCGACACGCAGGGCCGCACCGCCCAGGCAGGCGGCTTCTATTCGTCGGTCTGGCGCTGGCATTTCTACGCGGGGCTGTTCTGCATCCCGTTCGTGATCTGGCTGGCGCTCACCGGCACGATCTATCTATGGCGCCCGCAGATCGAATCCTGGCTCGATTGCCCGTACGATCGCCTGCCCGTCGCCGGCGCACCCGCCTCTCCGGACGCACAGGTCGCCGCGGCCTTGCACGCCGTGCCGGGCGCCACCTTGCGCAAATATGTGATGCCCGAACGGCCCGACGCCGCAGTCCGCGTGCTCGTCACGCGGGACGGCGCGGACCGTCGCGTCTACGTCGATCCCCACTCGCTGGCCGTGCTCGGCATCGTGACGGAGGAGCAGCGCCCCATGCGGCTGGTCTTCCGCCTGCACGGCGAGCTGCTGGCCGGAGCGACCGGCAGCTATCTCGTCGAGATTGCCGCCTGCTGGGCGATCGTGATGCTGCTGACCGGCCTGTATCTGTGGTGGCCCCGCGGGCGGCGTGGCCTCGCCGGCATCCTCTACCCCCGGCTGCGCGCGAAGGGGCGCCTGTTCTGGCGCGACATCCATGCGACCGCGGGCATCTGGGTCACGGTGTTCGCCCTGGGACTGATCCTCACCGGCCTGCCGTGGGCCAAGGGTTGGGGGACCTACCTCACCCAGGTCCGCCAGGTCACCGGTACATCGCAGGGCCCGGTGGACTGGACGATCGGCGGCAAGGCTCCAAAGGCCGATGCCGTGTCGGGCGAGCATGCCGGGCATGGCGGCATGACGATGCCGGCGCCGCCGCCGGCGCCGGGCGATCTTGCCCGCGTCATCGCCACCACCCGTCCACTGGGCCTCGCCGGACCGGTGCTCATCACGCCCCCTGCGCAGGGCGGTGCTCCCTGGTCCGTCGCCTCCGACACGGCAGACCGTCCCTTGCGCAGCACGCTCAAGGTCGACGGCACGACCGGCCGGATCGTCAGTCGGACGGACTTCGCGCAACGCCACTGGATCGATCGGGTGATCGGCTACGGCATCGCGGCACATGAGGGCGCGCTGTTCGGCCTCGCCAACCAGCTGCTGGGCACCGCCACGGCGCTGCTGCTCGTCCTCTTGTCGGTGTCGGGCGCGGTCATGTGGTGGCGGCGGCGGCCGATCGGCCTGCTCGGCGCGCCCCTCCCCGTCGGCCGGGCGCGGTTCGGCGCCGGGCTGGTCGTCGCGATCCTCGCCCTCGCGCTGTACCTCCCGCTGTTCGGTCTGACGCTGATCCTCGTCCTGCTGTTCGAGGGGGTCGCCCGCCGATGGCTCCCCGGCCCGTCGCAATGGCTGGGCCTGCGATCCGCCTGACGTGGTCGCCCAGCGTCATTCGGGGGCAAACCGGCAGCTTGCCCGCCCCCGGATGACGCCAGCACGTTGATCGCCGCCCCCGGCCGGCGTATCGCGGGGCATGACCCGCACGCAGCCCTGGCGAAAAGCCCTGATCGCGCTGTTCGTCGCGATCGTGGCGTTCACCGGTTATCACGCGGTTCGGACGGTCAGCGATGCCATCTATTGGAACGCGCACCGCGACGAACCGATCGAGCCGTGGATGACGATCGGCTATGTCGCGCATTCCTATCACGTCCCGCCGCACATCCTCCACGCCGCGCTGAACCTGCCGCCGACGCCGGATCACCGGCCGCTCGCCCGCATCGCGCGCGACAGCGGACGGTCGATGTCGCAGGTCGAGGCGAAATTGACCTATGCGATCGTGCACGTCCGGCCGCCATATCCGCCCCCCGGCCCGCCGCCGCCGCCCGCCGCCCCATCCCGATCGGCGTCGTCCGCCCGATGACCGACCAACTGCTCGAACTGCTGACGACCTATGGGCTGCCGGCATTGTTCGTCGCGATGATCCTGGCGGCGGCCGGCATGCCCTTCCCCAGCTCGCTGACGCTGGTGGCGATGGGATCGTTCGTCGCGCAGGGGGAATTGTCGTTCTGGCCCGTCGTCGCCGCGGGCTCGGCCGGCGCCGTCATCGGCGACCAGATCGGCTATGCCTTCGGGCGCTACGGCGGACGCCCGCTGCTCGCGGCGGTGACCAGGCGCATCGGCGGGGCGGACAAGGTCGAGCAGGCCGAGGCCTATTCGCGCAAATGGGCGGGATGGGGCATCTTCTTCAGCCGTTGGCTGATCGGGCCGCTCGGACCGTGGATCAACGTCACCAGCGGCCTGACCGAATATCCCTGGGCGCGCTTCATCGCGCTCGACGTGGCGGGCGAGGTCCTGTGGCTGGTGATCTACGTGTCGCTGGGCCGCGCGTTCAGCGATCAGGTCCAGACGATCGCCAGCCTGCTCGGCAACCTGACCTGGGTGATCGTCGGCCTGCTGGCCGCCGTCCTGCTCGGGTGGAAGCTCTTCGGCCGATCACAGGCGCCGGGCGTCGATCCAGACTCCAGCCGCGCATAGGGCATAGCCGCTGGACCGACGCGGCGGCGATCAGCGCTGCTTCTTCGTGATCGTCGCGGTGAAGTCGGGGTCCTTCTTCGCCACCCAATCGACGAATTTGCGCACGTTGGGATGATCCAGCAGGCCCGCGACATTCATGCCGTGCCGCTGCAGTTCGGAATTGGTGAAGTTTGCGGTCAGCGTCTGCTGGCAGATCGGATGCATCGGCACGACGTCGCGGCCCCCGCGGCTCTTGGGCACCGGATGGTGCCAGACGATGGTCTTGCCCGTCGGCCGGCCGCACAGCCAGCAGGGCGGCGGCGCGGCCGGCGTGTCGTCTTCTGCGGGAAGGTGATCGTAGGGATCATATTTCGAACGTCTGGCCATAACGCGATCCGATTGCTTCGATTGCCCCCGCCTGTAGCGAAGCGATCCGCCGCGTCCTAAGGAAAGCGGCGAACAGGGTCCGATCGCCGCGGACCGATCGGGGAATATCATGACAAATCCGTTGAAACCTTGGGACGCGGCGTTGGTCCGCCGGTGGCTGGAACGTCGGCACGCCGCCGCGCGGCTGGATCAGGCCGCGGCGGACCGGCAAGGCTATGACGCGCGCGACGATTACGACAAGGCGGCGGCCGAGGAATGGGTGTGCCGCACGTTGAAGGATGACGATAGCACGACCGACCAGGCCGCCTTCGCCGCCCGCCTCAAGCAATTGATCGCGCAGGAAAATTATCCCGCGACCGGTCTGAATGACGAAGACCGGTTCGAACGGCACGTCCGGACCTATCTGCGCAAGGTCGCCAAGATGACGAAGGCGAACGAAGGCTTCGCAAAGACGCTGCGCCACCAGTGAACGCGGCGGCCTCCGGCCGCTTTGACCATTCCCGAACCTCCGACCTCCCCTCGCGCACGACCGGCGGCCTTGCCCACGCCTGCCATCGTTCGGCAGCGCAAGCTTCGACACTGGTAGGACCAAAAAGCGCTAGTGAGTCAGCTAGCCGCGTTGACGCGTGTTACAGCTCAGCCGATGAATGTCCACAACATCGCATATCTGGTACTACCAGAAGAGAGAGGTGCCGTGGACGTTTGGGCGCAGAATTACGATCCGTTGGGCAATATCTGGCTTTCCAGCCTGGTCGCGGCCGTGCCGATCATCTTCTTCTTTCTGGCGCTGACCGTTTTTCGCCTGAAAGGCTATGTCGCGGGAACGATCACCGTAGCGCTGACGCTGGCTGTCGCCATCGCGCTCTACGGCATGCCGGTGCACAGTGCGCTCGCCGCCGGCGTGTTCGGCTTCTTCTACGGCTTGTGGCCGATCGCCTGGATCATCCTGGGCGCGGTGTTTCTCTACCGTATCGCGGTGGCGACCGGCGCATTCGACATCATCCGGCAATCGATCCTGAACGTCACGGAGGATCAGCGGCTGCAGCTGCTGCTGGTCGGCTTTGCGTTCGGTGCCTTTCTGGAAGGCGCGGCGGGGTTCGGCGCGCCGGTCGCGATCACCTCGGCCTTGCTCGTCGGGCTGGGTTTTCGTCCGCTCTATGCCGCGGGCCTGTGCCTGATCGCCAACACCGCCCCCGTGGCGTTCGGGGCGATGGGCATTCCGATCGTCGTCGCCGGACAGGTGACCGGCATCGACCCGTTCCTGATCGGACAGATGGCGGGGCGGCAGTTGCCGCTGCTGTCGGTCCTCGTGCCTTTCTGGCTGATCCTGATCATGGACGGCCCGCGCGGGGTACGTGAGACTTGGCCCGCCATTCTTGTCGCCGGTGGGTCGTTTGCCATCGTCCAATTTCTGACCGCGCAATTCATCGGGCCGGAGCTGCCCGACATCACCGCGGCGCTCGCGACCCTGATCACCCTGCCCATCTTCCTGCGCTTCTGGCAGCCCAAGCGCATCTTCCGCTTCGACGCGGCGGAGGTCGCCGCCGACGGCGCGGTGCCGGTCGCGCCGGTCACGGCGCAGACGGTTCGCCATTCGCCCGCACAGATCGCCTGGGCCTGGTCGCCGTTCCTGATCCTGACCGTGTTCGTCACGCTGTGGAGCATCGCCCCGGTCAAGGCGCTGTTCGCTGCCAACGGGCCGCTCGCACACCTCGTGCTGAAGCTGCACGTGCCATTCCTCGACAAGCTGGTCGCCAAGGTGCCGCCGATCGTCCCGCAGGTCACGCCCTATGAAGCGGTGTACAAGTTCGACTGGCTGTCGGCGACCGGCACCGCGATCATGCTGGCGGCGATCGTCACCATCGCCTTCCTACGAATGAAGCCGGCAGACGCGGCGCGCACCTTTGTCGAGACGTTGAAGAGCCTGCTGATCCCGATCTATTCGATCGGCATGGTTCTCGCCTTCGCGTTCCTCGCCAATTATTCGGGGCTGTCGGCGACGCTCGCGCTGGCATTGGCGCATACGGGATCGGCCTTCACCTTCTTCTCGCCGTTCCTCGGCTGGCTGGGCGTGTTCCTGACCGGATCGGATACCTCGGCCAACGCGCTGTTCGCCGCCCTCCAGGCCAATACTGCGCACCAGATCGGGGTCAGCGACGTGCTGCTGGTCGCGGTCAACACGACCGGCGGCGTCACCGGCAAGATGATCTCCCCGCAGTCGATCGCCATCGCCTGCGCCGCGGTCGGGTTGGTCGGCAAGGAATCCGACCTGTTCCGCTTCACCGTACGCCACAGCCTGCCGCTCTGCGCGCTGGTCGGGATCATCACCACGGTCCAGGCCTATCTCCTATCATGGATGATCCCATGAGCGTGCCAGCCAGCGTATCCCACCGGGCGGAAACCGCGATCGAGGCGCTGATCGCCCAGCGCAAGCTGCTGCCCGGCGCGCGCCTGCCCTCCGAACGATCGCTGGCCGAGACGCTGGGGGTATCGCGCAACATCCTGCGCGAGGCGATGAACCGGCTTGCGGCGCAGGGACGGATCATCATCCGCCCGCGTGCCGGGGCGATCTTGGCCGAGCCGTCGGCGCAATGGACCGAGCAGATGATCGCCGAACCGCTGGCCCCGCTGGTCGAGGCCAATCCGGGCTATGGCCATGACATCTTCGAGGTCCGGGAGTCGCTGGACGGCACCGCCGCCTATCATGCCGCCCGGCGCGCGGATGCGGTGGACAAGGACCGTATCCGCCGCCGCTTCGACGCGATGGAGAAGCTGCACGGCGCGGGCGACGTCGCGGCGGAGGCGCATGCCGATGCCGCTTTCCACCTCGCCATCGCCCATGCCTCGCGCAACGCGGTGCTGACGCATGTCATGTCCAGCCTGTTCGGGCTGCTGCACACCAGCATCTCGCAGAGCCGCGAAACAATCTACGCCGTGCCGCGCACGTTCGAGGCGCTGTCGGCGCAGCACCGCGCGATCATGGAGCGGATCGTGGCGGGCGACGCGGACGGCGCGCGCGATGCGGCCGACGTCCATCTCGAATTCGTGCGCACCACGGTCCGGCAGGTCGAGGACGACTTGGCCCGCACCGAGCGCGCCACCGCCGCGCGCAGCGCCGAACTCTCGTTATAGATTGGGAACAACCCGATGATCATCTCCGCCCCGACCGACTATCGCGAAGCCGCGCGCCGGCGCCTGCCGCCGTTCCTGTTCCACTATATCGACGGCGGCGCCTATGCCGAACATACGCTGCGCCACAATGTGTCCGACCTGTCCGAGGTGGCGCTGCGCCAGCGGGTGTTGCGCGACGTCGCCGATATCGACCTGGGCACGACGCTGTTCGGCCGGTCGGTCGGCATGCCGATCGTCCTCGCCCCCGTCGGGCTGACCGGCATGTATGCCAGGCGCGGCGAGGTGCAGGCGGCGCGCGCGGCGGCGAGCAAGCAGGTGCCCTTCACCTTGTCGACCGTATCGGTCTGCGCGATCGACGAAGTGCAGCGCCAGTCGCCCGCGCCGATCTGGTTCCAGCTCTATGTGCTGAAGGATCGCGGCTTCATGCGCGACGCGTTGGAACGCGCGCAGGCGGCGGGGGTGGAGACGCTGGTCTTCACCGTCGACATGCCCGTCCCCGGCGCGCGCTACCGCGATGCGCATTCGGGGATGTCGGGACCGGGGGCTGCATGGCGGCGGATGCTGCAGGCGGTCACGCACCCCCGCTGGGCCTGGGATGTCGGCATCCATGGCCGGCCGCACGATCTGGGCAATATCTCCGCCTATCGCGGCGCGGCCACCGGCCTTGAGGACTATATCGGCTGGCTGGGCGCCAATTTCGATCCGGGGATCGGCTGGCGCGACCTGCAATGGATTCGCGATGTCTGGAAGGGATCGATCGTCATCAAGGGCATCCTCGATGTCGAGGATGCGCGCGAGGCGGTGCGTTTCGGTGCGCAGGGTATCGTCGTGTCGAACCATGGCGGGCGACAGCTCGACGGCGTGCTGTCGTCTGCGCGCGCCCTGCCCGCCATCGCCGACGCCGTGAAAGGACAGCTGACGATCCTCGCGGACTCGGGGGTGCGATCGGGGCTGGACGTGGTGCGGATGCTGGCGCTGGGCGCGGACGCGGCCATGCTCGGCCGCGCCTTCATCTACGCGCTAGCCGCCGATGGCCAGGCGGGGGTCGCCAACCTGCTCGATCTATTCGACCGCGAGATGCGGGTGGCGATGGCGCTGACCGGCGTGCGGACGATCGCGGACATCGATTCGACCATCATCGCGCGCTGACGCCGACCGGGCCGGCGACGCGCGCCGGGCCTCTCGATAAGGGGATATCACATGCCGCATGTTCGGCAGCGGAAGACCTGTGCCCTATTGCTGTCCGGCGTGGCGCTGATCGCAGCGACACCCGCTGCCGCGCAATCCGCCGAGGACTACCAGGCGCTGCGCAGCAAGGTGGCGCAGTTACAGCAACAGCTCGACGCGCTGCAACGCGCGCTGGATGCGACGCGCCCACCCGCGCAGCCCGTGCCGGTCGCCGCCGCCACGCCCGCCCCCACCGCGCCCAGCCCGACTGCGCCCAGCCCGACTGCGCGCGTGGCCATGCCAGACCCCCTGCCCCGCCCAGTGGGCACCCCGTCGATCACCGCGCAAGGCGGCACGTCGTCGCTGCCGTCGGGCTATGGCTTCCGCATCGGCGAGACCAGCTTCCGGATCGCGGGCTTCATCAAGGGCGACCTGATTGTCAGCCGCTACGGCAACGGCGATACTGCGACCAACCCGCTGGGGCGCGAACTGTCGCTGCCGCAATCGATCCCGGTCGGCGGGCGGCGATCCGGCATCCTCACCGATGCCTCCGCCAAGCAATCGCGCATCGCCTTCCAGACCGCGACACCGGTCGGCACCCAGTCGCTGACCACGCTGATCGAGGCGGATTTCCAGGTCGCACCCGCGGTGGCCGGCGGGGAACGCGCGCTCAATCCCTATACCTTCGGCCTGCGCCGCGCCGTCGCGGGCTATGGCGGTTTCGCGGTCGGACAGGATTGGAGCAACTTCCAATATGTCGCGGCCCTGCCCGAGACCGCCGATTTCGTCGGCGTCACCGACGGCACCGTGCTCGTCCGCCAGATGCTGCTGCGCTACAGCCGCCCGATCGGCAACGGATGGACCGTGTCCGCCTCGATCGAAAACCCCGAAACCGTGTCCGCGATGGCCGGCGCGACCGCGCTGTCGGACAATGACGATGACAGTATCCCCGACCTCACCGGGCAATTGCTCTGGTCGGCCAGGGGCGCCAGCCTGTCGCTGACCGGACTGTTCCGATCGATGCGCGTCGATCCCGCCAACGGACGGCCAGCGGCAACGGCACAAGGCTATGGCGTGTCGCTGGCGGGCATCGCACCGCTGCCCACCGGCAAGGGCGACGATATCCGCTTCATGATGACCGGCGGCCGCGGGCTCGGGCGTTATGTCAGCGCCAATGTTGCGGCCGATGCGATCTATCAGGCGGCAGACGACCGGCTCGTCCCCGTGCCGCTGATTGCGGGATTTGCGGCGGTCCGCCATGTCTGGACCGGCACGCTGCGCAGCACGTGGATGGGGTCGTTCCAGCGCATCTGGAACCCGGCGTCGGCCTCGCCCCTGTCGACGCGGCAGGTGTGGGACACGGCGATCAACCTGTTCGTCTCGCCGTTGCCGCGCCTGGATCTGGGCGTCGAAGCACGCCTGTCGCACCGGGAGCTGGCCAATGGGTCGGCGGGAACGCTCGATCGCCTGCATGTCACGGTCAAACAAGGTTTTTAGTTCGCGCCCTGTGCCGGCGCCTCCATGGCGAGGCCACAGCCCAGCCGTTTTCCGCAGACATAAGGATGGACACAGCGGCCCCGTGCCTCGTTTACAGGGGGCATCGCATGCAAACGCCGGAGTGCCTCCCATCTTCAACATCGTCTTTGCCATACCGGCGCTGATCGTCATCGCGCGCTGGTTGTGGCCCCTGCCGCTGCCGCTCTGGGCCAAGATACCGGCCGGCCTCCTGATGCTGGCGGCGTCACAATTTCACCTGTGGAGCCGCTTTTCGTCGGGTTCGGTCTTTGCCCCCGAATTTCCGCGCCCCATCGTCATTCTCTTCAACTGGGCATTCGGTGCTCTGGTGCTGCTCGCCGTCTTCCAATTGGTCCTCGACCTCGGCGCACTTCTGACGATGCTCGTGCGGCAGGCGGCGATCCGCGAGCCGGACGTGCTGCGCTACGCCGTCGGGGGTCTCGCCGCGATACTCGCCGGGATCGGTGTCGCCAACGCGCTGCGCGTTCCGCCGATCAAGGACGTGACGGTGGCGATCCGCGACCTGCCGTCATCCTTCGACGGCTATCGCGTCGTCCAGCTTACCGATCTGCATATCAGCCGGCTCTTTACGCCCCGCTGGGCGCAGGCGGTCGTCGATCGCACCAATGCGTCGGGCGCCGACCTGATCGTCGTCACCGGCGACTTCATCGACGGGTCGGTGGATATGCGACGCGACGACGTGGCGCCCCTGCAGCGGCTGCGCGCACCGGACGGCGTCTATGCCATTCCGGGCAATCACGAATATTTCTTCGATTACGGCGCATGGATGCGGCACTTGTCGGGCCTGGGCTTCCGCATGCTGACCAACGCCCACACGGTCGTCGCACGCGGCGGGGACCGTCTGGTGGTCGCCGGGGTCACCGACCTGTCGGCCCCCAGCGTCGGCGAGGCGGGGCCCGATCTCAGCCTCGCGCTGCGGGGTGCCCCCGCCGGCGCGCCGGTCATCCTGCTCGACCACCAACCTCGCAAGGCGCGCGACGCCGCCGCACGCGGAGTCGCGCTGCAACTGTCCGGGCATACGCATGGCGGCATGATCCGCGGGCTCGACCGGCTCGTCGCGCGCGGCAACGCCGGCTTCGTGTCGGGCCGTTATACGGTCGGCGGGATGACGCTGTACGTCAGCAACGGCACCGGCCTGTGGCCGGGCTTTGCGCTAAGGCTCGGCGTGCCGTCGGAGATCACGCGCCTCACCTTGCGCCCCATGCCATAGGGCCACGCACCGCACTCGGCGGCCAAGCCGTTGAAACAACGGGCCATCATCGACGAACGGCCTTCCCCTGATGGCGGGGGAATGCTCTAACCTCCCGATGACCACCCTTCGCTTCCGTACGGTTCTGACGCTGCTGGCCGGCTTCGCCGCGACGCCGCTCCTGGCGCAATCGACGTACGATCAGGTCGATCCGATGATCGGCACCGGCGGCGAAGGCCATACCTTTCCCGGCGCGGTCGCGCCGTTCGGCATGGTGCAATTCTCGCCCGACACGGACACCACCTGCGTCCTGCGCGCCTGCTACAGCCATGCCGCCGGCTATCGGTACGAGGATCCGACGATCCAGGGCTTCTCGCTGACGCACTTTTCGGGCGCCGGGCATTCGGATCTCGGCGATGTGCTGATGATGCCCGTTGCCGGCAACGTCGTTCCGATCGAACCGGGCGATATCGGTAAGCCCGGGACGGGCTATCGATCGCGCTACGACCATGCGGCGGAGGTTGCGCGGCCGGGCTATTATGCGGTCGCCCTGAAGGATCGGGGCGTCCGCGCCGAACTCACCGCGGGGACGCGGATCGGCGTCGCCCGCTATCGCCCCACCGCCGGGGCGCAGCCGATGCATCTGCTGCTCGACCTGCGCAGCTCGCTCTACAATTATCCGGGCAAGGTCCTGTGGTCGTCGATCCGGCTGCGTCCCGACGGCATCGTCACCGGTTGCCGACAGACGCGTGGCTGGGCGCCGGATCGAAATTTGTGCTTCGCCATCCGCTTTTCGGCGCCGCTGACCGGCCACGCCTTTGTCTCGACCGAGACCGACGTCGCCTACAAGGGCTTTCAGGGTCCCGGGCGCGGCAGCGACGCGGTGGCCGAACGCGCCGGGCGGGCGCTCGTCGCCCGGTTCGATTTCGGCACCACCGATCGCCCGATCGAGGTGACCAGCGCCATCTCCTCGGTCGACGAGGCGGGCGCGATCGCCAACCTGCTGAGCGAAACCGGCGATTTCGACGCGATCGCCGCCCGAACCGCGACGGCATGGCACGCCGCGCTCGACGTGCTGCGGATCGACGCGCCCGCGCCCATGCAACGATCGGTCGCGACCGCGCTCTACCACAGCCTCCTCGCCCCGTCCGTCGCCGGCGACGTCGACGGCCGCTATCGCGGGCCGGACAATCAGGTCCATCGCGCGGACGGCTATACGTTCCGATCGACCTTCTCGCTGTGGGATACGTTCCGCGCCGAACATCCGCTGCTGACGCTGGTGCAGCCGGCCAGCACCACGCGCGACATCGTCCGCTCGCTCATCGCCAGCCGCGAACACAGTCCCGACGGCATCCTGCCCGTCTGGCAGTTCCAGGGGCGCGAGACGTGGACGATGATCGGCTATCACGCCGCTCCGGTGATCGCCGATGCCTATTTGAAGGGCATCCGGGGGTTCGACGCCGATGCCGCGCTGGCGGCGATGGTCGCCAGCGCCACCTATGCGCCCTATGCCGGTCTCGGCGAATATATGGCGCGCGGCTACGTGCCAATTGACCGCGAACCCGAAGCGGCATCGAAGACGGTTGAATATGCCTATGACGACTGGACCATCGCCCGCATGGCGCGTGCGATGGGGCGCGCCGACGTCGCCGCAACCTTCGCAAAGCGCTCGGAAAATTGGCGCAACAGCTTCGATGCGAAGACTGGATTCATCCGCGCGCGCAAGAGCGACGGGACGTTCCGCGTGCCGTTCGATCCCACCGCGATCAACTACGGATCGGATTATACAGAGGGCAATGCCTGGCAATACAGCTGGTTCGTGCCGCAGGACCAAGCCGCGCTCGTCCGCGCGCTGGGCGGCGATGCGGCGACCGTCGCGAAGCTGGATGCGATGTTCGACTTCGACACGTCCAAGCTCGACTATAGCCATGCCGAGGACATCGCCGGACTGATCGGCCAGTACATCCACGGCAACGAACCTAGCCATCACGTCGCCTATCTGTACAATTACGCCGGCGCGCCGTGGCGCACGCAGGCGCGGCTGACGCAGATCGTCGGCAGCCAGTATCGCCCGACGCCTGATGGCCTGTCCGGCAACGACGATCTGGGCCAGATGTCGGCATGGCTCGTCTTTACCGCCTTGGGCTTCTACCCGGTGACGCCGGGCAGTCTGGAATATGTCATCGGTCGGCCGTTCGTGAACCGGGCGGTGCTGACGCTACCCAACGGCCGGACACTGACCGTCATTGCCGACGGACTCGACGACCGACACCCCTATGTCGGTAAGGTCCTGCTGAACGGAACGCCCGTCACCCGCGCCTATGTACGCCACGATGAGATCATGGCGGGCGGCGAATTGCGTTTCGTCATGCAAGCGGCGCCGAACACCACCTGGGCAACGCGCCCCGCGGATCGGCCCTATTCCAGCAGCCGCGCGCGCTGAGCCGCGCCCCGCCGTCAGGACCGTCGCAAACCGAGCCGCCACAGCCCGGCCAGCAGCAGCGTCACTGCGCCCCCGGCCCCTGCAACGAGCACCGCGGGCCGCTGGCCGAGCCGCACCGCCGCGCGATCGAGCGCGACCTCCACACCGCCCGCCAGATTGACCAGCCCCGGCACGACCTTCGTGTCGAAGACGTATTTGGGCGCTGAAGGACCAGTGGTCTTTTTCAGCATATAGTCGCGGCCGACCGTCATGGCATTTCTCCAAATAATTTCGCTGCTTAACATGGGTTTGGGATAGTTGGCGCCACCCATCGGTTAACGTGACGAGCGAGCGAATGTTTCGCCGCGACCCGCCGCAGCGCCGGCAGGAGATGCCCGATGCCCGGAACCTACAAGCCCTATCGCCTCCCCTCCGGCGGCTGGGGGTCGGCGCGATCGGTCGGCAATATCCTGCGCCGCGAGGGCGTGCTCGGCAGCGCCAGCATTGCGCTGTCGCGCCACAACAAGGTCGACGGCTATCAGTGCAACAGCTGCGCCTGGGTGAAGCCCGCGACGCCCCTGCCCTTCGAATTTTGCGAAAACGGGGTGAAGGCGGTGGCGTGGGAGCTAACCGCGCATCGCTGCACCCCGGCCTTCTTTGCCGAACATACGGTCAGCGAATTGCTCGGGTGGGACGATTACCATCTCGAACAACCGGGCCGCCTCACGCACCCGCTGCGCTATGACGCGGCAAGCGACCGATACGTCCCCGTCTCTTGGGGCCATGCGATCGAGGAGATAGCCCGCGAACTCCGCGCCGTGGAAGACAAGCAGCACGGCACCGTCTTCTACAGCTCCGGTCGTTTGTCGAACGAAGGCAGCTATCTGTATCAACTGTTCGCCCGGCTTTACGGCAACAACAACCTGCCCGACAGTTCGAACATGTGCCACGAAACGACCTCGGTCGCGCTGCCCGCCAGCATCGGCCAGGGCGTCGGTACGGTCGATCTCGCCGATTTCGCCCGTACCGACTGCCTGATGTTCTTCGGCCAGAATCCGGGCAGCAATTCGCCGCGCATGCTGCATCCGCTGCAGGAAGCGAGCGAACGCGGCGTCCCGATCATCACCTTCAATCCCTTGCGCGAGCGCGGGCTTGAGCGGTTCCTCAACCCACAGTCGCCGACCGAGATGCTGACCGGCAAGGAGACGCGGATCAGCTCGGCCTATCATCAGGTCAAGAACGGCGGTGACCTGGCCGCAATCGCCGGCATCTGCAAGGCGGTGCTCACACTGCACGATGCGGCGCTCGCCGCGGGCGAGCCCCCGGTCCTGGACCTCACCTTCATCGCCGATCACACGCACGGCTTTGAGCCCTTCGCCGATTGGCTGCGCGTACAGGATTGGGACGAGCTGGAGCGCCGCTCCGGCCTGCACCGCGCCGACCTGGAAGCGACGGCACACACCTATGCGCACGCGCCCTCAACGATCGGAGTCTACGGCATGGGGCTGACCCAGCATCGCGCCGGCGTGGAAACCGTCCAGATGCTGGTTAATCTGCTGCTGATGCGCGGCAATATGGGCCGATCGGGCGCCGGCATCTGCCCGGTGCGCGGCCACAGCAACGTGCAGGGCCAGCGGACGGTCGGCATCACGGAGAAGCCCGAGCTGTTTCCGCTCGACCGGCTGGGCGAGCAATTCGGCTTCGAACCGCCGCGCGAAGCGGGCTACAACACCGTCGAGGCGTGCGAGGCGATCCTCGAGGGCACGGTCAAAGCCTTCTTCCTGCTCGGCGGCAATTTCGTGCGCGCCATTCCCGACCACGGCCAGATGGAGCCCGCCTGGCGCCGGATGCGGCTGACCGTCAACGTGCTGACCAAGCTCAACCGCACCGCGCTGCTGCCCGGCGAGATCAGCTATATCCTGCCCGTCCTCGGTCGCCTCGAAATCGATGAGACCGCCGCGGGCCAGCAGGCGGTGTCGATCGAGGATACCTCCGCCTGCGTCCACGGCAGCCGCGGTCTACGCACTCCCGCCTCGCCGCATCTGATCAGCGAAATCCGGCTGCTGTGCGAACTCGCCAAACAGGTGTTCGAGCCCAATCCGAAGGTCCGCTGGGACACGTACATGACCGACTATGCCGAGATCCGGCATGAGATCGCCTATACGCTCCCCGAAAGCTTCTGGGATTACGATCGGCGCATGTGGGAACCGGGTGGCTTTCAGCGCGACCTGCCGGTCAAGCGACGCGAATGGCGCACCGACACCGGCCGCGCCAATTTCGTCACGCCGCAGGCGCTGGACGAAGATCTCGACATGCCCGACGTCGGCCATGACGTGCTGCGCCTGATGACGCTGCGCAGCAACGATCAGTTCAACACCACCGTCTATGGCTACACCGACCGGTTCCGCGGGATCGACGGCATCCGCAACGTCGTGCTGATGAACCAGTCCGACATCGATCGGCGCGGCCTGAAGGTCGGCCAGGCGGTGACGCTGCGCACCGTTGCGGATGACGGCGTGGACCGGCATCTGTCGGGCCTGATCGTCGTCGCCTATGACATTCCGGTCGGCTGCATCGGCGGGTATTATCCCGAATGCAACGTGCTGATGCCGGTGTGGCATTATGCCGTCGGCAGCAAGACCCCCGCCGCCAAGTCTATCCCCGTGACGGTGACAAGCGACGGCGACGCGATTCTGGAGCCCGGGATGGTCGACCGGTCCGCCGAACGCCCGGTCGACTGATCTGCGACACAAAGGCCGCCCGTGCGTTGACGCATCAAACCGGACAAGCGAGACGACCCATGGACTATATCAAGCTCGGCAATACCGGCCTCGACGTGTCGCGCCTGTGCCTCGGCTGCATGACCTATGGCATCCCCGATCGCGGTAATCACGCCTGGACGCTCGACGAGGAGATGAGCCGGCCACTGCTGCGCCAGGCGGTAGAGGCCGGGATCAACTTCTTCGACACG
This sequence comes from Sphingomonas sp. S6, assembly GCF_043498045.1. Taxonomy (NCBI): domain Bacteria; kingdom Pseudomonadati; phylum Pseudomonadota; class Alphaproteobacteria; order Sphingomonadales; family Sphingomonadaceae; genus Sphingomonas; species Sphingomonas sp. S6. The sequence continues at coordinate 208,876 of NZ_JBIEOE010000005.1, read as the reverse complement.
GCGAACGTCTATTCGGACGGGACATCGGAGGAGATCGTCGGCCGAGCGCTGAGGGACTTCACACGGCGTGACGAGGTGGTGATCGCGACCAAGGTTCATGGCCGGATGCGCCCCGGTCCGAACGGCGCAGGCCTTAGCCGCAAGGCGATCATGACGGAGATCGATGCCAGCCTCACCCGGCTCGGCACCGATTATGTCGACCTCTACCAGATCCACCGCTTCGACCATGACGTGCCGATCGAGGAAACGCTGGAGGCGCTGCACGACGTCGTGAAGGCGGGCAAGGCGCGCTACATCGGTGCCTCGTCGATGTTCGCCTGGCAGTTTGCGACGATGCTCCACGTCGCCGAGGCGCACGGCTGGACGCGCTTTTCGACCATGCAGAATTACGTCAATCTGCTCTACCGCGAGGAAGAGCGCGAGATGCTGCCGCTGTGCGCGGCAGAGGGGATCGGCGTGATCCCGTGGAGCCCGCTGGCGCGCGGACGGCTGACGCGCGACTGGGACGAAACCACCGCCCGCTCGGACACCGACGAATTCGGCCGAACACTCTATGCGGCGACGCAGGAGGCGGATCGCAAGGTAGTCGAAGCGGTCGCGGCGGTCGCTGCCGAGCGCGGTGTGCCCCGTGCGCAAATCGCGCTCGCGTGGGTGCTCGCCAAGCCCGAGGTGTCGGCACCGATCGTCGGCGCGTCCAAGCCGGGGCACCTCGACGACGCCATCGCGGCACTCGACCTGGAGTTGTCGGACGACGAAATCGCCCGGCTAGAGGCGCCGTACGTGCCGCATGCGGTGGTCGGCTTCTCGTGACCGAAGCTGCGGGCGGATCGACAGGGGTCCGCTGAAACGCCTATTCCTAAGTCGGCCGGTTCAGCGCGGCGATACCGTCGCCGACCGGCCGGCCCGGTAATCAGCCGCGCAACCAATTGGCCGTGATCTCACCCCTATGCCCCTCCGGCGCCAGCACGGCGCGCAGGGCCTCCAACAAGGGCGGCAGCGCCTGGGTGAAGGCGTAAGGCGGATTGACAATGAACAGGCCGGCGCCGTTGTAGATGCCGGGCTGATCCTCGTCGTACAGCCAATGCTCCACCGTCAGGAATTTCGGGATGGCGAGCCTGTGCAGCTGCTCTTTCCACCGCGAATGCGTGGCGCGGTCTTTCAGCGGATACCAGATGACGGTCACGCCATGCGCCCATTTGCGGTGAGCGGCGGCAAGGGTGGTGACGATACGGTCGCGTTCGTCGGTCTGCTCATAGGGCGGGTCGATCACCACCACGCCGCGTGCGGTGCGGGGCGGCACCACCGCCAGCCAGAATTCATAGGCGTCGCGCTCGTGCACGGCCGCGGGCGTATCGCGCATCGCCCGACGTAGCGTGCGGACATCCTCGGGATGTTTCTCGTTCAGGATCAGGAAGTCCTGCGGGCGCAGCAGCTGCGCCAGAAACCGCGGCGACCCGGGGTAGAGGTTTGGCTCGGCCGCGACATTCACCGCCTGTACGGCGCCACGATAGTCGTCCAGCATCGGGTTCTGATCGGCAAAGGCCCGCAGCACGCCGTGCGCGGATTCGCCAGTGCGCTGGGCATCATCACCGAACAGGTCGTACAGCCCGCAGCCGGCATGGGTGTCGATCAAGGTCAGCGCGGTCTGTTTCTGCTGCAAGGCCTGTACCAGCGCAATCAACAGGCTGTGCTTGACCACATCGGCGCTGTTGCCCGCATGGAAGGAATGGCGATAATTCACGGCGACTGTAGTTCCTGACGATCCAACCCATACGCGCCGCGACAGGTGGCACCGCGCAAGGCGGCGGATGTAGCCCATCGGGCGCGAATAAAAAGGCGATTGGACCGGCCGCGGGCTACGCACGGCTTTCGCGATCAGGCAGGATCGCGGTCGTGCCCGGCTCGCGTCGACCGGTCAATTGCCCTCGGCATCGACCGAAAACACCACCGGCTTGCCCCGCGACGTCGGCTCCCAACCCGCCGACAGAGCGGCACGCACGCATCGCGAGATCGTCGCGTCATCCAGCTGGAGACGACCGCGCGGCAAGCCCTTCAACAGCCGCTTGGGCGGCGGAAATTCCACCCAGGCTTCGCGCTTGGCATCGCGTTGCAGCAGTGCGATCGTCATGCCCTTCCACCCTTCGTCGTCCGACTGATGCGGTTCGCGTTGCAGGTGCCATTCATAGGTGGCGCCGTCGACCATGACGACGCCGTCGGTGTTATGCGATTTGGACATGCTGGCGGCTCTAGCATGCATTCCCGGTCAGGGCACGGGTGGCCGGTGTGCGGGTACGCGGCGCCCATTGGCGAGGATCGCTCTGATGAATGCGACCCGCGCCACACCGCCTCGGGCAACGTCGATCAGGATCGCCTCGCGTCCCTCTTATGATGCCGGGTGACGCGGACGTCGCCATCGACTATATCCGTGGCGAAACCGAAGGAGCCATGACCATGAATGACCGGAAGATCAGCGCCACCCGCCCTGCCCTTTCCGTCTGCCGTGGTCTCTATGTCGAGCTTTCTCACCCTTTCCAATCTCTCCGCCGCCACGCCTGACGGCCGACCGCTCTTCCATGATCTGACCTTATCAGTCGGTGCGGAGCGCATCGGCCTGGTCGGACGCAACGGATCGGGCAAATCGACGCTGCTGCACATCATCGCAGGCGACGCACTTCCCCTGTCCGGCACAATCCGCCGCACGGGCACGGTCGGCCAGCTCGCCCAGCTTTGGCACGAGGGAGATAGCGTCGCCGAAGCGCTTGCCGTCCACGAACCGCTGTCGATCCTGACCAGGATCGAAACCGGGGATGGCACCGCCGCGGACTTCGACGCCGCCGACTGGACGCTGCCGGTGACGATCGACGCCGCGCTCGCCGATGTCGGCCTCGACGGCACCGCCTTGGAGCGTCCGATGGGAAGCCTGTCCGGCGGCGAGCGGACGCGGATCGGCATGGCCCGGCTGGCGATCGCCAAGCCCGACCTGTTGCTGCTCGACGAACCGACCAACAATCTCGACGCCGAAGGCCGGGCCGCCATCGAGCACTGGATTGCCGGCTGGCGCGGCGGCCTGTTGGTCGCCAGCCACGATCGCGCGCTGCTCGAAACCATGGACCGCATCGTCGAGCTCAGCCCAATTGGCAATCGCATCGTCGGCGGCGGCTGGTCGGCCTTCGCGGCGGCACGCGATGCCGAACGCGCGCTCGCAGAGGCTGAACGGACCCGCACCGATGCCGCCCTTCGCACCACCCGCCTTGCCGCGCAGTCCGCGCGCGAGGCCAAGGACCGACGCGACAAGGCCGGGCGCGCCTTCGCCGCCAAGGGGTCGGAGCCGAAGATCCTGCTCGGCCGCCAAGCCGAGCGCGCAGAGAACAGCAGTGGGCATGGCCGCCGCCTCGCCGAAAGGCAGATCGAGGAGGCCGTGCAAGCCCGCGCATCCGCCCAGACGCGGGTCGAGGTGCTGACACCGCTGACGATCGACCTCCCCGCCACCGGCCTCCCGTCGCAGGCCGAGATACTATCGATCGAGCGCGCGACCGTCGCATATGGCGACCGACAGTTCGGACCATGGTCGCTGACGATACGCGGCGCCGAGCGTGTCGCGCTGACCGGCCGCAACGGTGCGGGCAAATCCACCCTGCTCCGCCTCGCCAAGGGCGAGCTAGCGCCGGCCAGCGGTAGTGTTCGCCGACGCGCCGATCGGATCGCGATGCTCGACCAGCATGTCGGCCTGCTGGACGCCGCCGACACTATTGTTGGCAACCTGCGCCGCCTCCACCCCACGTTGGACGAGGAAGCCGTCTATGCCGCCTGCGCACGCTTCGCCTTTCGCAACCGCGACGCCCAGCGGATCGTCGACACGCTGTCCGGCGGGGAGCGACTGCGCGCGGGATTGGCCGCCGCGCTTTCCGGACCGCAGCCGCCCTGGCTGCTCATCCTCGACGAGCCGACCAACCATCTCGACATCGAGTCGATCGAGGTTCTGGAACGCGCACTGCAAGGGTTCGACGGGGCGCTGCTCGTGGTCAGCCACGACGATCGCTTCCTGAACGCGATCGGCATCGAGCGGTCCGTGCCCGCTTAGGCCGTCACCTGTTCCACGAGACTATCGGCGAGCCCCACCGCGCTCAAAGGGCGTAGAGGATTACCGGTACGACCACGCCCGCGACGAGCATGATGATCGCCTCTCGCCGCGTCGTGCGCAGGTAAAGCGCGATCGCGCACCCCGAGATCGCCGAGATTGCCAAAGCGATCGCCATCAGGACGACGAACAGACGCAACACGATATGCTCGCGTGGTGCCGGGGACGCTGGTCCGACCGATGCCGGAGCCACGACCGCCGCGGGTGGCTTGGGCTTCGACAGCCGCTGGTGCTTGTGCAGGCTCGCCGCCGCGGCCAGCCAGGCGGGAACCGGCCCATGCTTGGCTTCGTGCAGCTCCAGCGTCTGGAGCGCGCCCGTTACGGCAAAGAACAGGATCGCGGGGGTAAAGAACAGGCCGATCAGCCGGTGATAACGACGCAGGGTACGCGCCCACTGGCCGCGCGGCCGGGGAGAAGAGGAGGGAATGGCCATGAGGTTCCTTGAAAGAGTGGCCGAGACGACCCGCGCCGTCCCGGCCCGGCATCAGAAGCCCGCGCCGAGCGTCAGGCGGATGGTGCGCGGCGTGCCGACGTACAGATGCGTCTCGCCCCCTGTCGCCCAATAGGTCTTGTCGAGCAGATTGTCGGCGGTCACCCGGACGGTGATCGCATGGGCGTCCGCGCGGGTCAGGCGATACGCCGCACCCAGGCTGACCGTGGCATAGCCGGGCAGGAAGACCCGGTCCTGCAGATCGTCGGACCGACGGCCGGTATAATAGACCCCGCCGTTCAATTCGGCGCCCTCCAGCCACTGCGGGCGGTAGGCCAGGAAGGCCGACCCGGCATAGCGCGGCGCGTTGATGACATGGCGGTTGTTCTGCGCCGCGACGCTGGTCTTCACCTGCACCGCATCGAGAAACTGCCACGACACCGCCCCCGTCAGCGCGGGCAGGATGCGCCCCTGGAACGACGCCTCCACACCCCGGAACCGGGCGCGGCCGTCGCTGACGAAGACGTTGCTGGCATCGACATAGGTGGAGGGCCGGTCGATGTCGAAATAGGCCAGGCTGGCGGTCGCCCCGGCGGCGTCGGCCTTGACCCCGACCTCCTTCTGGCGGCTGACCAGCGGCGGCAGGATCGCGCCCGCATTGGCGGCGGTCAGCGGCGCGGTGCCCGCACTCTCCAACCCCTCGACGTACGAGGCATAGAGGCTGGCCTGGCGAACCGGATGGACGATCACCGCAACCATCGGCGACACCTTGTTCAGTTGGAACGGCGCGCTACCGACCTTTTCCACGCGGAAGTCGGACTGACGCACCCCGCCGATCACGGTCAGCGCGTCACCGACATGCGCGGTGTCCATCAGGTAGAAACCCTTGTCGTCGGTATATTGCTTGAAGGCCGCCGACTTGGGCGTGAACTTCAAGTCCGAGGTCGGGACGGCAGGCGGCACGAAATAGTTGCTGACCCCGGTAAAGCTGCTGGTCGCGGCGGCCCCTTCCCAAAGATGGTTGGCCGCATAGCCGGCCAGTATGTCCTGGCGCAGGATGCCGGTGGCAATGACGCCGTTGATCTCGGCGCGGACGCTATTGTTGCCGAAATCCTCGCTGGGGCTGACATAGCCGATCAGCGTCGCGGCACCGGTCGTATAGTTGGTCGGGTTGATGTCGACGATCCAGCGGCTGCGATGCAGTCGCGCGATGCCGCCGTCGACATGGACCGACCAGGTGTCATCGATCCGGTAGTTGAGCCGCGCCAGACCATTGGTCACGCGCCCGAAATAGGCGGCATCGCCGGGGGCGAAGCGGAGATGCGGGTCGGGATAGGGCGGCAGGGTCACGGTACCGCCGATGCCCTTCACGGCGCCGACCGGCCCCGGCAGCATGACCGCACCGGGCTCGACCATCTTGCGCTCGTAGTGCTCGATATCGAATTGCAGCGACAGCCGGTCGGTCGGTCGCACGTCGAAGGCGCCGCTGGTCAGCCAGCGATAGCCCCTCACGCCGTTGAAGGGCGTTTCTAGATGCGCCGCATAGCCGTTCAGCCGCATCCCGAACTGGCCGTTGCTGCCGAACAACCGCCCGATATCTGCACCGATGCCATACGTTCCCTCGACATCGGTATCGACGCGAAAGTCCGTAACTGGATCGCGGCCGGCCCGCTTGGTGACCATGTTGACGATCACCGACGGGCTGGTGAAGCCGTAATAGAGCGCAGACACGCCCTTCAGCGCCTCGACCCGTTCCTTGTTCTCGATCGGGATCGGCAGATAGTTGATGATCGGCAGCGTGCCGTTCAGGCGGAAGTTGGTACGTGGATTGGCAACGACGCCGCGCGCGGCATAGCTGTTGGCGGTCAGCGGGCTGTTCCCCTGCTGGGTAATGCCCGCGACGTTGCGCAGCGCATCGTCCAGCCCGCGTGCGTCCTGCGCCCGCAGCAGGCTGCTGTCGATCACCGTCACGGTCAGCGGCGTGTCGAGCAGCGACTGGTTGCGGAATGCGCCGACCTGCGTCTCGGTCGGAGCCGCGCCCTTGTCGCGGTGGCCGGTGACCAGGATGTCGCCGTCCTTTGCAAAGCCGGTCTGCGGGTCGGGATCGACAGGATCGGCCCAGGCCGCCGATGGCGTCGCGAGCGTCAGGATCGACGTCAAAAGGATAGCGTTGCGATACCGGCGCATTCGCCGGCCGCTCTGGCCGTTCGTCATGATGATTGCCCCTCAAGCTGTGTTGCCGGGGCCGCTAAGCCTGCGTCATGTCACTTCTGTTGCAAAGCGAATAGGTTGGGAAAATGTATAGGAACCGCACGCGACCTCAGTCGTGCGGCGCGCCCTCGACTTTGAGGCGAAGGACGGCGCACAGCCCCGGCCCGGCATCCTCCAGCGTCAGGGTCATGCGATGCATTTCCGCAATCGCCGCGACCAGGCTCAGCCCCAATCCATGCCCCGGCGTCGCCCGGCTGGCGTCGAGTCGGATAAAGCGCTGGAGCACACGCACCCGATCCGCAGCGGGGATGCCCGGCCCGTCGTCCCGCACCGACAGCAGGATCGCGTCCTCCCCCTGGTCCAGCGTCACGAACACGCGGGTTTCAGGCGGGGTATGGATCGCGGCATTCTCGATCAGATTGACGAGCGCCTGCGCCAGCAACTGCCGATCGCCGACGATGGCCACGCCCTGTGCCACCGCCCAGTCCAACCGCCGCCCGCCATCGCGCAGCGCGGGCTCGTAGCTTTCGCACATGTCCTCGACCAGCGCCGACAGGTCGATCAGCCCGAAGCCGCGCCGCCCGCCACCCGCTTCGATCTCCGAGATGCGCAGCAGCGCTGCGAAGAGGTCGAGCACATCGTCCGCCTGTGCGACGATTGATGCCAGTCGTGCGCGGCCTCTGTCCGATCCGTCCCACTCACCAGCCGCCCGCTCAGCCTCGACCCGCAACCGGGTCAGCGGCGTGCGCAGGTCGTGTGCGATGTCGCTCGACACCTGCCGCAGATTGCCGATCAAGGCGCTGATACGATCCAGCATCGCATTGAGGACCGTGGCCAGGCGGTCGAACTCGTCATCGCCCTTGATCGGCATCCGCCGCTCCAGTCTGCCGACCATGATCGCGCGTGCGGTATCGGCCATCGCCTCCAGTCGGCGGCGCAGATACCCGCTCAGCAGCAGCGCGCTGGCGATGCCCAACATGGCGACGGCCAGCCCCTGGAACACGAACAGCCGGGTGATCGGCGCGGCCGCCGCCCCGACGGCATCTCCGGCGGAGGCGATGACGACGGTCGATCCGTCACCGAGCCGAACCGAGAAGATCCGCGCCGGTATGGGGGCGATATGGCGGAGATGTAGCATGACCTGGCGCCATCCCGGCGGCTCGACTGCGAGAACCGCCGCCCCTGCAATCCGGTGGCCATCGCGGGCGAACACGGCACGCAGCAGATCGGGCATCATGTCGGCCCGCTGTGCCATCGCCCCCACCAGCCCGACACGGCCGCCCTTGCGAAAATGATGGACCAGACTGCGCGCGTCGTCGGTGATCCGCTGGTCGACCTGTCGCTGCACCGTGACGTGGAAGGCGTGGACCACCAGCCCGCCGAGCAACGCGGTGGCAAACAGGATGGCGGCGGAATGGATCAGCGCGATCCGCAGCGTCCCCGTATGCCGCCACCGCAGCAGCCGATCAAACCCCATCGCGCATCCGATAGCCGGCGCCGCGCACCGTCTCGATCGCCTCACCGCAACCCGCATCGGTAAGGCGCGTGCGCAAGCGGCTCAGGTGCGTCTCGACGATGTTGGTGCGGGGATCGAAGTGCAGCTTCCACACGCTTTCGAGCAGCATGGTGCGGGTCACCAGCTTCCCTTGCGCCCGCAGCAGTTCCTCCAGCAACCGGAACTCGCGCGGCTGCATTGGAACCGCCGTCCCCTGCCAGCGAACCACGCGGTCGAGCAAATCCAGCGTCAATCCGCCCCAACCCAGCGAAACTTCGGGACCATCCTCGTCCTTCTTGGCCGCCCATCTCCGCCCCAGCGCGTTGATCCGCGCGGTCAGCTCTGGCAGTGCGAAGGGCTTGACCAGATAATCGTCCGCCCCCGCCTCCAGCCCCTCGACCCGATCTTCGATCGCGCCGAGCGCCGTCAGCATCAGGACAGGCAGATGCCGGTCGCGCCGCCGGATGGCGGCCAACACGCTCATCCCGTCACCGTCCGGCATCAGCCGGTCCAGCACCGCCAGATCGAACGGCTCAGCCTCCAACAGCGTCAGCGCATCACGGCCGGTCGACGCGATCCGGACATAATGCCCCGCCGAACCGAGTCCGACGCCGATATTCTCTGCGGTGGTCGCATCATCCTCCGCCAGCAGGATTTTCATCAGCTGCTAAGCCCCGTCGCCAGAACCGCGCGATAGACAATGGCGAGTAGCAGGCGTGATGGCGGCATGGACCTGGAAACAGCGAGACAGGGAACGGCAATCGCGAAACCTCTTCGACGATCACGGCAAGGGCGACGGCGCCCCTAAAGTCTGTTGATGACCGCGACATGACGGTGCCCGCACCAGTCGTCGTCCGCGCGCGCCCATCGGCGCCGTCTGCCGAAGCCTTCCCTGCGGGCACTGCCACTGGCTAACGCTGGCAGCGGTCCCAGCAGTAGCGGTAGCGCAACTCGGCGGTGCCGCCTGGCGCAACGATCACCCTCCACGTCGGCGCGCCGTCGACGATCGGCAGCGTCGCGTCGATCGCCTCGATCCGCTGACCGGCGGTGCCGATCGGCACGTCGACCGACGCAGGCGCGACACCGGCGTTGGTCAGCACCACGCGCATGATGTCGGCAGAGATACGCTCCTGCATGACCGTCACCTGCGTGCTGATGCCTGCGGAAATGCGAAAGGACTCCCCTTCAGCACGGTCCGTCAACGCGCCCTGACCGAGCAGCAGCCGCTCGCCGTTGCGCGCGGCATAGACCGCGGTGCTGCCCGCCGGCAGCGGCAGCCCGAGACCGGCGTCACGACGATTGCGCAGCGCGAGGACGATGCGCGTCGGCGCGCTCGCGACGGGTTGTCCGGGATAGAGACGGACGCGATACCGCCGATCGAAGGGAACGCCGGCGCGGGACAAGAGCGCGACCTGCTTCTGCGCGCGCGGCGCGACGGTGACACGCATCGGCACCCTGTAGAGCTTGAGGTCGCCGAGGTTCTCCGGTGCCGGCGGTGCCGGTGCCGGCTCCGGTGCCGGCGGCGGCGGCGGCGGAGGCGGCGCTGCCATTCGCGAACCGGTGACGACGATGTCGTCGGCCTCCTCGAACGTCTCCTCAGGCAGATCGGACGTCGTCGTGCCGAGCGGATAGCAGGACAGCGACAGCGCGGCGACAGCCCGCTCGAGCCCCGGCGTCCATACGCGGTTGAGCCTGCCCGCGACCGCACTGAGCTGCGCGTCGGGGAAGCGCTCGGGATTGGCGTTGGCGAGCGTCAGCCAGGCGAACAGGTCGAGCGTACGACCGTCGGGCGCGACGGTGGCGACATAGCTCGAACGCCAGTCGAAGCCGCTGGCGAGGTAGCTCAGCTTCACGGTGACGGTGCGCGCTACCGGGCTGACCGTCGAGACACTGAGCACGGGCTTCGCCGAAAGTCCGCCGGGCACGCCGGCGAAGCTCAGTCGTTCGGGCAAGCCCGAACAGCGCAGCGTCTCGATCCCGGCGCGCGTCTTCAGCACGACGCCTTTCGCAGGGCCGGCGATGATCGTCGCCTGTTCGGAGACACGGCGGCCGGTGGCGCGATCCGTGCGCGTCAGCGTCACGGTGCGGCCAAGCGTACCGTCGACCAGCGCGGCAGGCGACAACAGGCGCGCATCGCGGTTCTTTTCGAGGACGCCACCGGGCAACCCCTCGACCACCGCACTCACCGGTACGATGCCCTCGGCAACGCCCTCAAAGCGCAGGGTCGATGCGCCTTTCGGCACGGCGATACGGCGGGTTTCGGTGACCAGCGCGAAGCCTTGCAGATAGCCGAGGTTCATCGCGCCTCGGCCGTAGGGCGAGCGGTAGACGGTCAGTGCGACTGTTGCGGGCGCCGGCGACGTCACGACGCCCGGTATCGCAGGCAGAGGTGCGGCGCCGATCGCGATGAGCGCCGGCAAAACCGTCAGCAGCGCGCGCATCAGTAGCGCGTATCGAAGGTCGCGGTGACCACCGCCTCCCCATTGGCGGGAACCGGCACCTGCCATGTCGCGCTGCCGGCATTGGGTCGATCGCTCTTGCGGCTCTCCTCGGTGATCCGCGTGTCGGACCAGTCGAGGCCCGACTGCACCAGTTCGACCGTCACGGCGCGCGGCCGCGCATTGGTCAGCGTGTAGCGCATACGCGTCCGCCACCGGTCGCTGCCGAGCCGGGTGCGTTCGACCACGGTCGGCTGCACCTTCACGTCGAAGGCATCGCCGGTCGGCAGCGCGATGGTGGAGCCTTGCGGCGTGTGTTCGATGCGGTTCTCGCCGGTAAATTGCGGCTGGCCACGCGCGTCGCGGATGTAGACGCGCACCGTGCCCGCGGGCAGCGCATCACCAACCCCGCCGGCGCCGCCGCGATTGGAGAAGCGGAGCACGCTCTGCGCGCTGCGCGGGGCGTCCGCCGTGCCGAGCCAGCCGTTGTCGAAGCGATAGCCCGAGCTGGCGGCGACGCCCTTCACGTCGAGGAAGCTGACCTGCTTGGTCTGCTTGTCCGCGATCGTGGTCCGCTCGGCGAGCGGATAGAGGTAATAGTCGCCAAGCTGCTCGCGCGCCGACGTCTCGCTGCCGGCCTGGGTGCGCACCGGCCGCCGCGGACGAACCGGGGCATCGTGCTCGTCGTTCGCGCTGCCCACCTCGCCTGCGACGAGCAGGGTTTTGGCATTGGTGAAGGTGGTGCCGCTCGTGTTGCGCAGCGTTACCCAGCCCTGCACGTCGATCGTGCCAGCCTTGTCGTCGAACAGCGCGACGTAATCGGCGCTCCAGCCGAGGCCGCGGGTGAGATAGGACAGCGTCCCAGGCCGCGATCCCGGTCGTGCACTGGCCAGCGTCACCGACAAGGTCGGGCGTGCGCGCAGCGATTCCGGCACGCGGTCGAACACCGCACGTACCGGCAGGCCGTCGTCGCGCAGCACCTCGATCCGCCCATTGATGTCGAGGACGACACCGCCGTTCACCGCCAGCACCCGCGCGCGCTCGCGCGTTTCGGCACCGGTGGCGGGGTTGGTGCGGACGAGCGTGATCGTCTCGCCCACCGCCTTCTCCATCAGGCTCGACGGGCTGAGCAGATCATAGTCAAAATTCTGTTCGACGATGCCGGCGTCAGGCATCGTGAGCGATACCGTCTCGGGTCGGATCTGGGCGCTGACATCGGGGAAGGACTGACGGACGCGCCCCGCGGCGAGGTTGAGCTGGCGAACGTCCTGCACCAGCGCGACGTCGCCATTGTAGATCGTGACCGACACGTCGCCCTGCGCGCTACCCGCTCCCGGGACAGCGGCCGGTGGCGGGACGGTCGTCGGGGATACCTGCGCGACCGCGTTCGTCGGTAGGGCGAGCAGGCCAGCGATCATCCACCCGTTACGCATGTCTCGTCTCCCCCGGCGCTTATCCGCGGAGCATGCGATGGCGCCGGCGCCGGCGCAACGCGTAAACGTCAGGGGATAGCGTCGCCGGCATGACGGGGAAGCAAGGCGGTCACCCGGTTGCGACCCGAACCCGACATTCGTGCCCGCTTCCCAATGGCGGTCGCCCCTTAATCACCCCGGCGCTCCACGCTAACTCAGCCGCGTTTTCTCCGCCGTGATCCGTTCGATCAGCCGTGCGGCAACCGTCGCGCGGATCGGTTCCCCGGCGGCGATCTTGCGCCAAGTGTTATAGCTGATGCCGAAACGCGGCTGGAGCGCTTCGTCGGTGCGACCGGGGCATTGCGCGACGATATGGTCGACGATTTCGCCGGGTAACGTGCACATGCCCATCACGCACCATCCCGGCTGGCGGCGGCCGTGGCTTTGTGGCCGGCGATCGCCTGATCGATGTCGGCGCTCAGGCAATTACGCCATTCGGCGTCATAGCGGATCACCCCCTCGCGTCCGACGACATAGGGGTTGGGCTCGCCAGCGCGGCGGCGTTGCAACGCGGCGACGCGGGTGAGACCATCGTCGCCCACGGTGTGGTTCGACAACACCACATCTGCCTGCATACGGTCGGTGTAATCGGCGAAATGGTCGAGCGAATGGCGAAAGGTCATCAGCGACGCGACGTCGCGCGGCGATCCCTGCCCACCGAACAGCGACGCCATATGCGGCACGCCATGATCGCTGACCGGGAACAGCAGCGATATCGTGCCCGGCGTGTGCCCCGGCGTCAGCAGTGCGGTCACCGAGCGACCGCCCAAGGTGATGACCTGCCCGTCCTCGATGAAGAAATCGTCCGCCGCCTTGACCGGCAGCGTCCCCATCGTCGGCTTGCCGGTCCAATCCGCACGGCTCATCCCGATCTTCGCGCCCGACAAGGCCTTCAGATACGCAGCACCGCCGAAGTGGTCGAAATGATTGTGCGTGATGACGATGATGCGGATCCGCTTAGGGTCGAGGCCCAGCGTCTTCATATTGGCCACGATGACGTCGCGCGCATCCGCCTCGCTGGTCAACGCGTCGAGCAGCAGGATGCCGTCATCGGTATCGATCGCCCAGATGTTGTTCTCGGCGGTGCCGATCGAATAGACGCGATCGAACACCTCGATCGGCTTGGGCGCAGGGGCTTTCAGCGGGCGTCGTTCGCGCACCGCCTGGCAACGATAATAGAGCGTCACGGGCCAGAGCTTGCCGCCCGCCTCCGCAGCGAGATCGGCATAAGCGCGCGCGCCGGGCGCCGTATAGCCGCCGATCCGCCGCATCTCCTCGACCGTGTGGATTTCGGGGCGTCCGCCGTTGGGCGATGCGGCGCGATCCTGCGCCAGCGTCGGCGCGGCGAGCAAGGCCGCGGCGAGCAGCATAGGCCGGGTCTTCATGAGCGCTCTCCTGCGAATGTATCGATATCCGGGCCGGTCATGCGACGACAACCGCATGGGCGCGCGCCTGCCGACCGACGATCAGCACCGCGACGGCGCTCCCCACCGTCAGCACCGCCAGCGGCAGCAGCGCGAGCATATGGCTGCCGGTACGGTCGTGGATCAGTCCGTAGACGTTCACCATCAGCCCGCCGCCGATCAGGTTGGACGTCGCGTTGATCGCGGCGATCCCCGCCGCGGCGGTGCCGGCGGACAGCCAGCTTGAGGCCATGCTCCAGAACGGTCCCTTGAAGCAGTAGGCGCCCATCAGCACGAAGGTGAGCAGCAGCACTGTCGGCGCGAGGCCGGTCAGCGCGAACGTGCCGAGCACGCCCACCGCGATCAGCAGCAGCGGCAGCGCGGTATGCCAGCGCCGCTCGCCCGTGGCATCGGAATGCCGCCCCCACACGATCATCGCGATCGACGCAATCCCGTAGGGGATCGAATTGACCAGACCGGTCTGAACGTTGGTCAGCCCATAGGACTTGAGCAACTGCGGCTGCCATACCCCCAGCACGCTGCCCGCAGCCGACGCACCGCAGCAGGCCAGCACCATCGCCCAGAACGCCGGGGTGCGGATCAGCCCCCAGGCGGATCCATGCACCATCGGCCGGCCGTCGCTTGGCGCGACGGTGGCGGCCGCCAGCCAGCGCTTCTCGTCCTCGTCCAGCCAATCGGCCTGAGCGGGCCGGTCGGTAAGGACACGCAGGCACGCGAGGCCGAGGAGTACGGTCGGCACGCCTTCGCACAGGAACAGCCACTGCCAGCCATGCAGCCCGCCGAGCCCGTCGAGCGACAGCAGCACGCCGCCCAGCGGCGAACCCACGAAGCTCGACAGGGGAATCGCCACCGCGAACAGCGCCAGCGTCCGCCCGCGATACAGCGGCGGCATCCAATAGGTGAGGTACAGGATCACGCCGGGAAAGAAGCCCGCTTCCGCCGCGCCGAGCAGGAAGCGCATGACGTAGAAGGATTCGACGTTCCACACGAACGCCATCGCGGCGGAGACCATGCCCCAGCTCACCATGATCCGCGCGATCCAGCGCCGTGCGCCGACGCGCTGGAGCATCAGGTTGCTCGGCACTTCCATCAGGAAGTAGGCGACGAAGAACAGGCTGGCGCCGAAGCCGAAGACCGTGCTGCTCAACCCCAGATCGGCGTTCATCTGCAGCGATGCCATGCCGATGTTGGCGCGGTCGATGAACGCGAGCAGGTAACAGAGCATCAGGAACGGCAGCAGCCGCCACGTCACCTTGCGCATGACCCGCGCTTCCAGGGCGTCGGGGGTCCCGTCTGGGCTCGTCATCACCACTTCCTCTCGTTGATCCGCGCGCCCCCTCTTGCGGGTGGACGTCGCGGATCGGTCAGGCGGCCGTCGCGGCCAGCGTATTCACCAGGTTGCGCGGCTCGATCGCCCCCGTCGTCAGATAGGCGGCGATCTGGTCGACCACGCTGATGCCCACCCGAATACGCGCTTCGCGCGTGTTGGCGCCGACGTGCGGGCTGACGACCAGATTGTCGAGCGCCCAGAACGGATGATCCGCCGCCGGCGGTTCGCTGGCGAACGTGTCCAGCCCGGCACCGGCGAGCGGTCCCGATTGCAACGCCTCGACCAGCGCGGTCTCGTCGATCAGCTCGCCGCGCGCCGTGTTGAGCAGGATGCTGCCGGGCCGCATCGCGGCCAGCGCGTCGGCATCGATGAAGCCGCGATTGTCCGGCGTCAGCGGACAGTGCAGGCTGACGATGTCGCTCTGCTCCAGCAACTCGCGCACCGTGGCGCAGCGGATCGTGCCGACTGGGAGCTGCGCGTCGCCCAGGTACGGATCGTAGATCCGCACCGTGCCGCCAAAGGGCGCCAGCAGGTGGAGGAAGGCGCGGCCGATCGCGCCCAGCCCAACCAGGCCGATGCTCTTGCCGGTGATCTCGGTGCCCGCATAGGTCGGCTTGTCCCAATGCCCCTCCCGCACGCGGCGATCGAGCCAGGCGGTCGACCGTGCGGCACTCATCAGCAGCGCCAGCGCCTGTTCGGCGACCGACTGCGCGTTGGCGCCGCCGGCCACTACCACGGGGATGCCCCGCGCCGATGCCGCGGCGCGATCGATGCCGTCGACGCCGACGCCATGTTTGGCGATGATCCGCAATGTCGGGATCCCCTCGATCACCGCGCGCGACACGACGCCCATCCGGACGACGATCGCCTGCGCGCCGATCGCATTGGCTGCGGCGATCATTTCGTCTGCGTCGGCATAGGGCTTGAGAGGAACCAGCGTCAGGCCGTGCTCCGCCGCCGTACGCATGGCCGCGTCGCTCAGCAGCGGTCCGGCGATCAGCGCCGTCATGTCGGTAGCCTGGCTCGTCACGTCCCTCTCCCTGGCGGTTTCTCCGCTCATCGTCTCTTCATAGCCGCCTACACCATAGCCGCAACATTATTCTGAAACGTCGTTGCGTTTTATTTTATCCGCAGATACAAGCCGCTGGCGACGGGCGCAAAGCTCGCATCACATTCCAGGAGAGGCATATGCTCATCGGCCGCATCGCCAATAATCGTCATCTACTGCTCGCTGGCGTCAGCGCCGCCTGTCTGTGGGTGTCGGCAGCCCATGCGCAGACCGCCCCGGCCGCGGACGCGAACCCGGCGGCACAGACCACCCCCGTTCCCACGGCCCCCGAAGCGGTACAGACCCAGGAACCGCAGACCGCTGAAGCCACGCCCGCCGACACCGCCACGCCGCAGGAGGCGCCCGAACAAGGCGCCGACATCGTCGTGACGGGATCGCGCATCGGCCGCAGCGGCTTCACGACGCCGACACCGGTCACCGTCATCAATTCCGATCAGCTGGTGAAGAGCGCGCCCTCCACCCTCGCCGAGTCGCTGCGCAACCTCCCGGCCCTCACCGCGACGTCGGGTCCGCAGCGCGCCAGCGGCACGCAGGGCGGCGGTCAGTCGTTCCTCAACCTGCGCAACCTCGGCGCGGTCCGCACGCTGACGCTGCTCGATGGCCGTCGCTTCGTCGCCGCAAGCCAGTTCGGCACGGTCGACGTCAACCTGTTGCCCGCCGGCCTGATCCAGCGCGTCGACATCGTCACCGGTGGCGCGTCCGCCGCCTACGGGTCGGACGCGGTCGCGGGCGTCGTCAATTTCGTGCTCGACACCAAATACGAAGGCCTGAAGGGCGAGGTGTCGTCGGGCATCTCCGGCGAAGGCGACAATGCCGAAAAGCGCGCGATCCTGACCGGCGGCGTCAGCACGGCGGGCGACCGCCTGCACCTGATCGCCAGCGCCGAATATTACAAGAACGACGGCATCCTCGAAGGCAAGCGCGACTGGGCGCGGCGCGGCACCAACCTGATCAACGGCCCCGCAGGCGGCCCGGTCCAGATCCTGGCGAACGACGTCCGCAACCTCGGCACCTATGGCGGCATGCTGCTGACCGGCAACGGCGGCACCGCGGCGCAGAACGCCCTGTTCCGCGGGCTGCAATTCGGCCCCGGCGGCACGGTCCTGCCCTACAGCTTCGGGTCTTACTCCACCTCGACGCAGCAGATCGGCGGCGACGGCGTGAACACCGAACTGTTCCAGGAAATCAACCGCCCGCTGGAACGCTGGTCCACCTTCGGCCGCGCCGAATACGACCTCACCGACAATCTCTCGGTGTTCGGCGAGGCCTCCTACGGCTGGACCGACACGCGCTATTCCACCTCGACCAACCGCCATCAGGTCCAGAACCCGATCACGATCCGGCGCGACAATGCGTTTCTGCCGCAGCCGATCCGCAACCTCCTCGCCGCCAATCCCTCCGTCACCAGCCTCACCATGCTGCGCTGGTCGGTCGAAGGCGGCCTGACCGATGTCGCCGTCACCACCGACACGCGCCGCTTCGTCGGTGGCTTCAACGCCAAGGTCGGCGGGCTGAAGATCAACGGCTATTACCAGCACGGCCGCACCAACCAGCGCACCGACGTGCTCAACAACGAGATCACGGCGAACTTCACCCGCGCCGCCGACGCAGTGGTCAATCCCGCGAACGGCCAGATCGTCTGCCGCTCGACGCTGACCAACCCCAATGACGGCTGCGCGCCGTTCAACGTCTTCGGCGAAGGCTCGCCGTCCGCGGCGGCCCTTGCCTACACCCGCGGCACCAGCCGCACCGACTCCGTCTTTACCGAGGACGTCGCCGCGCTCAACGTGTCGGGCACGCTGTTTCAGGGCTGGGCCGGCCCGATCTCGTTCGCGACCGGCGCCGAATATCGCAAGGAAACGGCAGAACTGTCGGTCGATGCCTTGTCGCGCGCCGGCGCCTTCCTGTTCGCCAATCCGCAGCCCTGGTCGGGCAAGTATGACGTCCGCGAAGGCTATGTCGAAACCGTCGTGCCGCTGCTGCGTGACCTGCCCTTCGCCAAGTCGGTCGAGTTCAACGGCGCGGTCCGCTACACCGATTATTCGACCAGCGGCGGCGTGACGACGTGGAAGGCAGGGCTCAGCTGGACGCCGTTCGACGCGCTGCGCCTGCGCGGCACGCGCTCGCGTGACATTCGCGCGCCCAACCTGTCCGAACTGTTCACCAGCGGCCGCACGCAGTCGGCGACGATCGTCGATCCGTTTAAGAACAACATCCGCCTGTCCGGCATCTTCGTCACCACCGGCGGCAATGCGCAGCTGCAACCCGAAAAGGCGGATACGCTGACGCTCGGCGCGGTGATCCAGCCGCCGATGATCCCCGGCTTCAACCTGTCGGTCGATTATTACGACATCAAGATCAAGGACGCGATCGGCACGCTGACCGCGCAACAGACGGTCGACCAGTGTTTCGCCGGCAACCAGCTTGCCTGTAGCCTGGTGCAGCGCGACGGCGGCGGCAACCTGACCGGCCTCGTCGCCTTCCCGATCAATTTGTCGGAGCTGGAAACCAACGGCCTCGACGTCGAGGCGAGCTATCGCGTGCCGCTGTCGTCGATGATGGACACCGACGCGACGCTCAACCTGCGCACCGTCGTATCCTATGTCGGCAAGCTGTCCTCGACCACGCCGGGGTCGGCGCCGATCGATCGCGCCGGCGAAGTGGGCATCAGCGCCAACCCGCATTGGCGCTTCAACGCCCAGGCCGATTTCTACAAGGGCAATTTCAACCTGTTCAACCAGGTCCGCTTCATTGGCGGCGGCCGCTACGACGTGACCCGCGGTCCGTCGCAGATCGACCTGCAGAATATCAAGGCGCAGGCCTATTGGGACCTTCAGCTTGGCTACAAGCTCGAGAATGTCGGCCTCAAGGGCGCGGAATTCTATCTGAACATCCGCAACGTTCTCGACACCGATCCCCCCGCCGCACCCGGCGACGGCACGATCGCGCTGGCGACCAACACCGGCCTGTACGACACCACCGGACGTCTGTTCCGCGTCGGTTTCCGCTTCAACTTTTGATCCCCATTCCGGCCGCGCGCCCGCGCGGCCGGCAGGAGCCAATTCCTCATGTCGATCGGTTTTCGTGTCCTTCCCCTCACCCGTCGGATCGATGCCGACCTGGTCCGCCAGTTCGCCGACCTGCCCGTCGCCAACGTCAGCGACGCGATGAACCGCATGGCGGCCGGCGGCGCGGCGCTGCGGCCGATGCATGGCGGCGGCGTGCTCGCGGGGCCGGCGGTCACGGTGAAGGCGCGGCCGGGCGACAATCTGATGCTGCACAAGGCGCTCGACATCGCCGCACGCGGTGACGTCGTAGTGGTGGATGCGGGCGGCGATCTGACCAACGCCCTCATCGGCGAACTGATGGTGGCGCACGCGCAGAGCCGCGGCCTCGCCGGCATCGTCATCTTCGGCGCGATCCGCGATGTCGCGGCGATCCGCGCGGGCAGCTTCCCGGTCTTCGCCGCCGGCGTGACGCATCGCGGCCCCTACAAGGATGGCCCGGGCGAGGTGAACGTACCGATCGCGATCGACGGCATGGTAATCCCTCCGGGCGACCTCATACTCGGCGACGACGATGGTCTCGTCACGGTCGCCATCGACGATGCCGCGACGGTCCTCGCCGCCGCATCGGCCAAACACGCTGCGGAAACGGCGCAGATGGACAAAATCCGCCGCGGCGAAAACCCGCGGGCATGGGTCGATGAGACCCTCAAGCGTCTGGGCTGCGAAGGCGTGTGATGACAGACCCGGCTCCCTCCCGCTATCGGGAGGGAGAAGGGATCAGCATGGCGACGATCATCAAGGACCGGGGCATCAAGGACCGGGGGATCAAGGACAGACCGGCGCTGGAAGGCGTCGCCGCCGCCGAACGCGCGCTGGAACTGCTCACCTGCTTTCGTACCGGCGACAAGGCGCTGACACTGGTCGAGCTCGCCGACCGCACCGGGCTGGTCAAGAGCACGATCATGCGCCTCGCGATCAGCCTCGAACGGTACAATCTGCTCGTCCGCCTGCACGATGGCCGGTATCAGCTCGGCAGCGGCGTCGTCCGGCTCGGGACGATCTATCAGGAAAGCACCGACCTCGAACAGCATGTCATGCCGGTGCTCGCCAGGCTCGCCGCCGACACGCAGGAAACCGCGACCTTCTACGTCCGCCACGGCGAAGTGCGTCTGTGCCTGTTCCGCGTCAACTCGCCCAGCAGTCTGCGCCTCGACGTCGCACCGGGCACCCAGCGGCCAATGGATCAGGCCGGTTCCGCCCAGTTGCTGCGGCTGTTCGCGGACTGGCCGGACACGAAGCCCGACCTCCCGACGCTGCCGATCTATACCGCCGGCGCCACCACGCCCCACGTCGCGTCCTGCTCCGTCCCGATCATCGGCCAGGGCAATCGACTGGTCGGCGCACTGAGCCTCGCCGGACCCGACGCGCGTTTGACCGAACAGCGCGGCGCCGAGGTCGCGCTCCAGCTGCTACGGTCCGGCCTGGAACTGTGTCGCGCGCTGGGCGGCGACGCGGAGGCGATCTACCGGGTTCCGATCGCACTCGCGACGTAACCTACGCGGGCTGGCCTCGATGCCGCCCCGCTTTCTTTCGACGGATTATTTCCGCATCAGTGGCGCTTCGCTGCCGATCGACGGTGATGCCCCCGGTGGCGGAGCGCTCACGTTCGATTGCGATCGTAGCATCTTCGCCGCCTCGGCGCGGATCGCAGCCTGTACCTGCGGACTGGTGAGGTCGACGGGGCCGCTATACTGGTTACCAGGTATCGCACGGCTGTTCGCGACAAGCGCCGCGGGGCGCGCCGGCGAGCCGTCCGCGAGTTTGTAGCGCGTGGCCATCGCCCCGGGGCAGACCTCTCCGGTGGCGGCGAAAAAGGCATCCGCGCTTTTGATGTCCTGACACATGCGCGCCACCGCGACATTGTCGAAGCCCATGGCATGCCACGCGGCCGCATCGGACCGGCGCTGGCACCCCTCGTCGCTCTTGCCGACATTGATGTTGAAGGCGATGGGACCGCCCGCGGCGCCTCCGCCACTGCCGATCAGACACGGATTGGCACCGCCGAAATAGCTGCCCTGGGCGCTCGGCGTCGTCCATGTATGCCCGCCGTAGACGACCTCCTGCCGCGCCGGAACGTCCGTCTGCGGCCCGGTGATGGCCATGACGTTGACCGTATTGCTCGATTGCGCCTCCATTTGCTGCGCCGTGGCACTCAGTGGCAGGAGCGCGAGAACGGCGGCTGGACCCAGGACACGTTTCATCTTCCCTCTCCCTCTTCAAGAAATGGGGTGGCGGCCACGCCACCCCGAGTTTGGTCGATCAGTCGACGTCCCAGCCCAGCGAGCCGAAGCCGAAGGCGGTGGCACCTGCCGCCCCGGCCACCGTCCAGTCGGTCGAGGTGAGGTTGAACTGGTCGGAGTGGGTCGCATCGAACGAGCTGACCAGTTTGAAGTCGGCGGTGCTCTGTCCGAAGTTCATGACCTGCATGTTGAGCGCAGCCGAACCACCGGTCAGACCGCCGTACAGGCCCGCGTTGAAGCTGGTGGTGGTGATGGTGCCGTTGTTCGCCGCATCGATGTTCGCGGCGATCGACGACCCGGACGTACCGACGCCGCCGACGACGGCATAGCTCGATCCGGCCGGCACGCTGCTGATGTTCATCGTGCCGCCGAAGCCGCTGCCGGACGATGCCGAGATGTTGCGGGTGACATCGACGCTGAGCGTCTGACTGTTCGTCCCGCTCACCGCCGAGGTATCGATGGCGCCGTTGGTGAAGCCGCCGGCACCGATGCCGATGCCGGCGCCGCCGGTCACCGTGCCCGATGTCTGCGCTGCGGCGGGCACGGCGATCGCGAATGCAAGAACCGACAGCGAACTGTAGATAGCTTTCTTCATGGCAAGTGCTCCTGTTGACCAACTGTCGTTGGGTGAACGGCCGGCGAAGATTTCGCCGTCCGGCCTGGAACACACCGCGCGGATCGGCGGGCCGCACGATGACGGACAGGCAGATCCCGCGGCAATGAACCGCGCGCGACGAACGCGTCCGTAACGACCGCCGCAGATATGTGTGTTTCGTTTCGATCGGCAGTGCCGCTCGCACCTGGGGGAGGCGCGAGCGACGACCGCCGGGATTCAGGACGGAAGTGGCTGTCGTCCTGATCGGCCAGCCATCGTGGCCACGCCGGGCACCACGCGGGGGGCTTTGGGGCAAGCCCGGCGATCCCGGAACCGATCCGGCAGGATGGAGCCCGGCCGCCCGCGACGGTCGGCACGGGCGTCCATCCTGAGGGCGGGCATCAGCCGGCCGTGCCGATCGTCGGTTTTCCCTTTCACCGCCCGATGCAGAATTGTGTCCGGCATGACGCACCTCCTGCCGCTATCGCTACGACCGCCAGGGCCTCCCGAACATTCGCGCGATTACGGATCACCCTGCGGCATGCGATCCGTATTGTTTCGGAATTGCTGGACATGCCGCTGTGGCAGCAGGGTGCGCCCCGGGGGCGGACGCTGGCTCGTCCCGCTCATGAATTGCCTAGGCGAGGAGCGTCGCATCATGTCCGTCGAAGCATCGCCGGTCTCTCTGACGATCCAGTGGAAGGACCTGCCCGCGTCCGTCCGGATAACGGACCACCCGGACGGCGCGATACGTACCGATCGGCTCCACGGTGGCGGTCTGGACGCAGCCTCGCGATTGCCTGTTACGATTCCCGCGACCACGGACGACGGCCGGATCGTCAGTCTCTACATCGCGTCCGACGAAGACCGTTCGTTCGACATCGTCACCCAGACCGAAGCCGTGCATCGGTCGCGCAACCTCGTCTCGCTGGCCATCGCGCTTGCCCGCCTGTCATTGGCCCCTCTGGGCGCCAATGCCATCGTGGCGGCCTTCATCGATCGTCTGCGCAGCCTGGATGCCGTTGCGCGGATCGGATGCGAGGTTACGGGCGATTATTGCTCGATCCAGCAGGTTACGGCGCAAGTCACCGCCCGGTTCGACGATCCGCAGCGCCCCCGCATCGTGCAATCCGGATCGTCCGTTGCGCTGGCTGCGCGCTGGGCGAACCTGATTGCGATCGTTCTTCACGAACTCTGCGCAAACGCCATTCGGCATGGCGCCCTGACCAGCCCGTTGGGGCGGGTCGATATCCGATGGGCCCTCGTGCGCAGCGAGGCGGAGGACGACACCCTCCATCTGACGTGGCGGGAAATCGACGGTCCTCCCGTGTCCATGCCGGCGAAAACGGGGTTCGGCTCGCGCCTCCTGCGCGATCTCATCGCGTCCAACCGCCGGTGCGAGGCCATCATGCGCCTGCCGCCGAGCGGGCTAGTGTACAGCCTGAGCATCAAGCTGATGCGCGACGAGAGGCGCGAGTGATCCCACGCCCAGCCGGTCGAGTTCGACGCCGAGGCGGATGAGTTCGGCTGTGCTGCCCGCGCCCGTCTTTTCGAGCAGATGCACGCGGTAGGTTTCGACCGTCCGCGGACTGATGCCGAGGGCGCGCGCCGCCTCCTTGCTGGTCGCACCCTGGCTGATCAGATGCAGCACCTGCCGTTCGCGCGGTGACAAGGCGTCCAGCCGTTGCCGCGCGGCCATCCGATCCTGAAGCAAGGATTTGGCGCCCGCCACCGCTTGGCCGATCACCGACGCCTCGAACGGCTTTTCGATGAAATCGAACGCACCCGCCTTCAGCGCGTCGACGGCGAGCGGTATATCGGCATGGCCTGCGATCACGATGACGGGGTCCGGCCGGTCGAGCGGCGGCAGAGCACGCACGAGCGCGAGGCCCGACGACCCGGGCATGATGACGTCGCAGATGATGACGCCGATCGGCAGGGAATCCAGCGTATCGAGGAACAGGTCGGCGCTGCCGAACGATCGTGCCGGCACACCGGATGTCGCGAGCAGCAGCGATAACGAGCGGCACATCTCTGGCTCATCGTCGATGATATAGATCGGCAACTCGTGCTGCATGATGGGTCCCCTATGCATCCCGTCGTGGTAGTGAGAGCAGGAATCGTGCGCCGCCCAACGTCGACTCGTTGTCGCACCATATGCGGCCCCCATGCGCCTCCACGATGCTGCGGCAGATGGTGAGGCCGATCCCTACCCCTTCGGCTTTCGTTGATTGGAATGGTGCGAACAGATCGCGATCCTCCTTGAGCGGCACGCCCGGGCCACTGTCTTCGACGGCAATGGTCAGCGTGTCGGGATGCTCGCTCCAGCTGCGCAGTCCGATGGAGGGCGACGGGCGATTCTCGACAGCCTCTGCCGCGTTGACCAGAAGGTTCAAAAGGACCTGCTGAATCTGCACCGCATCGACCAGTATCTCTGCGGCACCCCGGTCGATACAGGCTTCGAACTGCGCCCCGGATTCCTTCACGGCGAGGTGCGCCAGCCTGACGACGTCTTCCATCAATGCGTGAACGTCCAGCCATTGCAATGTCGGCGGCCGCCGGGCGACGAACTCGCGCAGCTTGCGCAGCACCGCTGCCGTGCGAAACACCTGCCGCAGCGCGTCCCCGAGCGCCTCGTTCGCGGGCGCGACCTGTGGCGTCTGGCCGGCGAGCAGCGCCTGCGCGACGCCCAGATAATTGGCGATCGCGCCCAAAGGCTGGTTGAGCTCGTGCGCGATCGACGATCCCAATTGCCCCAGCGATGTGGCTCGCGCGATCCGGTAGAGCCCGCGCTGCGTTTCGGCCAGTTGCTCGGCGGCCTTGATCGCCTCGCTTTCGTCGCGGAGGTACAGCATGCTGTAGGCGCGTCCGGCGAGGGGGATGGGCTTCGACAGAACCCGCACGTGCAGCGTCCGTCCATCCGCGGTGATCGATCGATGCGGCGCTGCGGCGTTGCGTGACGACGGCGGCACGAACAGGTCGAGCGGCAGCCCGGCGAACGCGCGGCGGTCTATGCCGAACAGTTCTGCCGTCGCGTCGTTCACGGCGGCAATGCGATCGGCGGGATCGACCACCAGCATCGCCGCCGGCGAATCGTCGAACATGATCTGCAACGTCTGTTCGCGTCGCCGCGCATGGGCCGCGGCCCGCTGTTCCCGGCGCCGTGCGCGCTGCATCAATTCGCCGGTTATCGACAGGGCCGCCCCAAACGCGGTGACGATGACGAGGTTGCGACCGGTGACCAGCGGGCTTGACGGACTGGCGAACAGCGTCGTCCCGGTGAGGGTCACGCCCGTCGCGACGAGGCCCGACACGAAGCCTTCGTTCAGCGACGCATACAGGATGGCCCCCAGGCAGAACAGAAAGGGCAGCTCCACGCCCGCAAACACCCGCGCGGCCCAGGTCACCAGGATTGCGGCAGCGGCGACCGTGATGGAGGACGCGGACAGCCGGGCCGCGGGCGGGGGGCGACGATCCTCATCGATCATGGCCCAGAATCGTTGCATTCGTTTGCCCCAGGTCCGATACGGCACTAACCCATTGCGAAACGGAGAACAATGTTTGGCGCTAATCCGGCGCCTGCCTCCCATCCCAAAATGGGGCAAGACGCCAAACGACCCGGCAGCGACCGTCTGATGCGACGATCGCCGACGACGCAGTGCAGCCGAACAAACTGCACCGCAAACCATACGCCTTGACCAAATGCCACGGCGCCCCCCGGTCCGGCCGACGCCGGCGCGCAATCATTGGCATCAGCGCAGTGGATGGTACGGCGCTCCCGCGAAGCGGGACCAAACCGTCGTCCGGTGGCAACTGGAGCCCGACCGCCGGTGTCGCCCGTGACGACATCAGCGTCATGGCCCGACCGACTCGACCGCCCATCCCTTTCGGGACGCCCTGCTAACGGCGGGTTAGCCCACGGATGATGTCGAGAAGCCGATCGATCTCCTCGACCGTGTTGTAATAATGAGGCGAAACGCGGACCAGCGATGGCAAGCCGCGCTTGATGCTGTCCATCAGCGTGCTCGACGGCACCGACACGGACACGTTGATCCCCTGCGACGCCAAGAGCGCAGCGACTCCATTCGCTTCGCGACCATCGATCGCGAACGTCACGATCGACGCCAGCTCCCGTCCAAGATCGAATGTCTTCACGCCGTCGATGTCCGCCAACCCCTCCCGCAGGCGCGAGGACAGGTATCGATTGCGCGTCGCGATCCGGTCCAACCCAAGTTCCAGCGCATAGTCGATCGCAACGCCCAAACCCTCCCGTGCCGCATAATCGGACTCCCAGCTCTCGAAGCGGCGTGCGTCTGGTCTGAGGATGTAGCGATCCGGACCGCTCCACTCCGCGCCGAACAGATCGATCATCGCGGGCTCGGTCCGCTGTATCAGATCGCGTCGCATATAGAGGAAGCCGGTTCCCCGCGGTGCGCGCAGGAACTTACGCCCCGTCGCCGTCAGCATGTCGCAACCGATGGCCTGCACGTCGATCGGCATCTGTCCGACCGCCTGACACGCGTCCAGCAGATAGGGAATGCCATGTCGCCGGGCGATCGCCCCGACCGCCTGTGCGGGATTGATCAGGCCGCCATTGGTCGGAACCCATGTGATCGCGATCAGCCGCACGCGTTCGTCGATCATCCGTTCCAATGCGGCAGGATCGAGCACACCCGCTTCGTCGTCCGGAATCGTGTCGATAACGGCGCCCGTCCGCTTCGCCACCTGAAGATAGGCGAGATAGTTCGCCGCATATTCGGCCGTGGTCGTGAGAATGCGATCACCGGGACGGAAGGTTTGCGCGTAGAAGGCCCATTGCCAGGCCACCGTCGCATTTTCGGCCAGCGCTATCTCGTCGCTGCCAGCGCCGATCAACCGGGCGACGCTGTCATAGACGCCTTCGATGTGTCCGGCGCGCTCGGCCTTGGTTTCATAGCCGCCGATGTCGCCTTCGCGACGCAGATAGTCGATCACCGCGTCGATCACGGGGCGCGGCATCAAGGCCGCACCCGCGTTGTTGAAATGAATACGGTTTTGCGTGCCGGGCGTGTCGGCCCGCAGCCGCTCGATATCCTGTTCGCTGAAGTCGGCGCTCGGAGTGATCATAAAGCCATTATTGCGTGCCCGACGGGCACCGCAATCCCTTCTCATTTTCTATCCAGACGGAGCCCCCAAACAGCCGGTTGCGGCGTGGACGTCGCCTATCGCCGTGCGCCGATCCAGCGCGACAGCGCGAGCCCTCCGCCCATCGCGACAAGCAACAGCACGACCGGCTGCGGCGCGGCGACGAGATTGACGAAGGCGGGCCCCGGACAGATTCCGGTAAGTCCCCAGCCGATGCCGAAGACCGTCGCCCCGATCACCAGCTGCGCGTCGATCCGTCGCACATCCTGCCCCCCGCCCCCGTCGCCACCCCCGTCACCTTCGCGTCGGCGCGCATAGGCGAAGAAGGGTGCCGCGGTCGCGATCGCTCCGATCATGACGAGGGCAAGGCTGGGGTTCCAGTCTCCCGTCACGTCCAGAAACGCACGGATGCGCGCCGGGTCGGTCATGCCCGATATCACCAGGCCGATGCCGAAGAGCAGGCCGAAGGCAAAGGCAGTGAGGACAATTGGATGAGGCCGGGTCATTTCGTCACCAACACGGTCAGGATCGCGCTGAGCATGAACACCGGCACCGCGACCAGCGACCGCGGCGACAGGCGGGCGATCCCGCAGACGCCATGCCCGCTGGTGCAGCCGCCGCCGAACCCCGCACCGAACCCGACGAGCAGGCCGCCGCCGATCAGCAGCGGCAGGCCCATCGCGTCGATCGCCGCTGCCCCGCGCATCGCACCCAGCGCTGTCGCGCCCACCCCTGCCATGACGAGCCCGGCCAGAAAGGCGAGCCGCCACCACCGATCGGGGCCAGTGATGGCCTGTCGATAGATGCCGCTGATGCCCGTGATCCGCCCGGTCATGATCCGGAACCCGCCGGCCGCCGCCCCTATGACCACACCGCCCGCCAACGGCATCAGCGTGTCAGCCAGGATCATGCCACCTCCTTCAGAAGCGCTTGCCGAACGACAGTCCGATCGACGTCTCACCTAAATCGATATCGGCCTCGCCGCCACCGAAAGACGCGGGGATCGAACCACGACCCTCGACCCGCCGTTTCGGGGCGTGCATCGCGAAACCGGTGATCTCGACGCCCGAGCGCGTCGTATAGGTCGCTCCGAGCGTGAAGTGGTCCTGCACAACCCCCGGCGCGAGGATGTTGAGGAACGTCTGCGACGGCGGCACGGGATTGTCCGAATGGCCATAGCCCGCGCGCAGCTGCCAGCGCGGACTGGCGGTGACGCTGGCGCCGACCTTGATGACGTTGACGTCGCGCCAGCCAAAGCCGGGGCCGCCCGCCGCTCCGAACGGCACGCCGCGGAACAGGGGGGCCAGCGGATTGCCCACCGCACCCACCCCGACATAGTCGATCCGCTTGTAATCCGCCGCGATGGTCAGTGCGGGCACCGGCTTCACCGCGAGTCCCGCGCCATAGGAAGCGGGGATGTCGAAGCCGCCACGATCCGCGAACAACCCGGCATAACGACCGAACCGTCCAGTCGCGATCTTCGACTGGTAGAAGGCGCCGACGCTCAACCAGTCGGCAAGCTGCCCCAGATAGCCGATACGCACGCCGACGCCTGCGGACCAGCTGGTGCCACGGTCGGTGAAATGCTGCGGATCGGCGGAGGCGGCGGCGAAGGGCTGCAGGCCGTTCGCGCGAAAGCTCTGCACCGCGATCACCGGCGAAATGCCGATGCCGTGACCGGGCGCGATCCGCGCCGACAGGGTCGGCGACACGAACAGCTGCTGCAGATTGACTCCGGCCGGGCCGGTCGCGCCGAAGCGCGCGAAGGGATTGGTCTTGTAGTTCGTGTTCATCCCGCCATTGCCGCTGATGGCGATGCCGACCGCGACCCTGTCCGACAGCGGCCGAACATAGCCGATCTCGGGCAGCACGAACGGATTGCTGCCATTGCCGCTGAACCGCGCGTCCGGCCCTGCCGCGTTGCCTCTGATGCCTGCGCCGCGATCGGGAACGAAGATCTCCACGCCACCATCCAGGCGATGCCCGATGAATGTCCCCGCCGCCGGGTTGGACACGATCGAAAGGGCGTCCTGCGGCAAGGCGATGGCGACGCCGCCCATGCCCTTGGCCTTGGCGCCGACGCCGTTGAGGAAGTAGCCATCGGTCGCAAAGGCCGGCGTCGCCACCCCCAGCGCAAGGCCAGCGCCTGCCGAACCGACCTTCACGAGTTTGCGTCCCCACATCCGCGCCGCCCCCTATTCCTACCGTATTGATAGGCTATTATGGGAGCGCGCAGGGCAGCAAGATATCTTGGCTTTACCGCCAAAAATGCATCGTATCCGACGTATTCGCGATCATTGAATAAGGATATCACCTTGGACACAGGTCAGACAGGGACTGGACCTGCAATTACCGCCAAGGCACCATAAGCATAAATTCTTCGCGATATGCGCATGTTACATGTACTGCCAGTGCAAAAACTAGACCGACATGTCCGAGGGAATGACGGCATCGGAACGCCCCCGCCCAAGCAGCGGCTTCGCCAGAACAACGATCCAACCATGCCAGTCGAGAGGCAGCACGCGACACGCCCTCGATCCGCACGCGACGCGAAAAAGGCCGCCCCCGCGCAGGCCCGGCCGTCCTGCAGGGTCTCACCGCAGCGTGTTCACCCCATGCTGCGCGCGGCCTTCCGGTCCGCAACCCTGAGCGACAGCCGACCTTCCAAATAGGCCCCGAACGCACGCCAACAACGATGCCGACAGTATCGAGCGGTCGCATCACCGCCGCCGCGTGATCGTCTGCGTATTGGTATATTCCGCCAAGCCTTCCAGCCCGCCTTCCACGCCCAGGCCGGACTGCTTCATGCCGCCGAACGCGGCGAACGGCGTCAGATGCTGCGCCTCATTGACCCAGACGGTGCCGCTCGCGATCCGTTCGGCGACCGCATAAGCGGCGTCCTCGTCCGCACCCCAGACCGATGCGCCCAGACCATATTCGCTGGCATTGGCGCGGGCGATCACGTCCTCGACGTCGTCGAAGCGGATCAGCGGCAGCACCGGGCCGAACTGCTCTTCCTGCACGATGCGGCTGTCTTCGGGCGGATTGTCGATGATCGTCACTGGGATGAAATAGCCCGGCGCGTCGGATGCCTCACCGCCGACGAGGAACGTGTAGCCCTTGTCCTTCGCGTCCGCGATCAGGCTCAGCACGCGCTCATATTGCAGTCGGTTGTTGATCGGACCGAACTGCGTGCCCTGTTCCGAACCGTCGCCCACCTTCACCGTCTTGGCATAGGCGACCAACGCCGCCTTCAACGGTTCGTACACGGCCTCGTGCACGTACATCCGCTTCGTCGCGATGCAGATCTGGCCGTTGTTGGTGAAGGCCGCCCAGAACAGCTTTTCCGCAATCGCCGCGACGTCGGCGTCGGGCATCACGATTGCCGGATCGTTGCCGCCCAGTTCCAGCGTCACGCGCTTCAGCGTCGCCGAGGCGCTCTGCATGACCCGGCGGCCGGTCGCGGTCGATCCGGTGAAGCTCACCTTGTCGATACCGGGATGCTCGGTCAGCCACGGTCCCAGCCGATCGCCGCCGGTCACCACGTTGAGCACGCCAGCAGGCAGGATCGTCGCGGCCAGCTCGCCGAACTTCAGCGTGGTCAGCGGCGTGAACGGCGACGGCTTCAGCACCATCGTGTTGCCCGCGAGCAGCGCCGGCCCAACCTTGAACATCGCGAGGATCATCGGGAAATTCCACGGAGCGATGGCGCCCACTACGCCGATTGGTACATGCCGCGTCTCGCTGTAGCGTTCGGCCGTATCCTCGTTGACCGTTACCGGCAGGTCGAGCGTCGCTGCACCCTTCAGCCACATGCCCGCGCCGCCGACTTCGCCCTGGGCATCGGCGTGGGGCTTACCCTGCTCGCGCGTCAGCAGGCGCTTGAACGCATCGAGATTGGCGAGGATCGCATCGCCCAGCGCGTCGATCATCCGGCGGCGTTCCGCGATCGGCGTCGCCGCCCAGCCGGGGAAGGCATCGCGCGCCGCCTGCACCGCCGCATCCAAATCCTCGCGCGACGCCTCCGGCGCCTGTGCGATCACCGCTTCGGTGGCGGGATTGACGACGTCGAATGTGTCCGAGCCGGGCACCGACCGGCCGCCGATGGTCATGGTGTAGGGACCGTCGAAATCCATCTCGCTCTCCTGTGCGGCGGCTCCGCGGCAAGCGGGCAGCACCGTGTGCAACGGGCGTAGCAGATCGCCGCAGCCGTGCAGCGGTGCGCGCAAGAAATGTGAAAAAGCGAAACAAGGCCATGCAAAGCACCGGACGAAGGGCTGCGCTACACAACAGCATGGAAGAGGCCACCCGAGAGCCTCTCCATCACAAGGAGAGGACCATGATGTCCAGGTTCGCCACGGCCCTGCTTGCCGGCGCCGCACTGACATGTCCTGCGATGGCGCAGGCCCAGATGCAGCCTCAGTCCACGAACAGCACTGATCCGGTCGCGACCCCGCCGGCCGCCCCCGTTGCGGATGACCAGCAGCAGCCCGCCGCCACCCCGGATCAAGGCGGCGACATCGTCGTCACCGCGCAGCGCCGCGAACAATCCGTCCTCGCCGTGCCGATCGCGATCTCGGCCATCGGCAGCAACACGCTGACGACGAAGGGCATCACCAATTCGGCGAACCTCGCCGCCGCAGTGCCCAACCTGCAGGTCAGCAGCCCCTATGGCTCGACCCAGCCCAATTTCTCGCTGCGGGGGATCAGCGTCGCCAACGAATATAATTCGAACCAGGCCTCGCCGATCGGCGTCTATGTCGACGACGTGTACCTCGCCAGCCGCACCGCGCACGGCATGGGCCTGTTCGATCTCGAACGCGTCGAGGTGCTGCGCGGTCCGCAGGGCACGCTGTTCGGCCGCAACACCACCGGTGGCGCGATCAATTTCATCACCAAGGGGCCGACGCTCATCGGCAGCGAAGGCTATGTCGAAGGCGGCTACGGCAACTTCAACACCTACACCGC
Source organism: Sphingomonas sp. S6 (assembly GCF_043498045.1). NCBI lineage: Bacteria > Pseudomonadati > Pseudomonadota > Alphaproteobacteria > Sphingomonadales > Sphingomonadaceae > Sphingomonas > Sphingomonas sp. S6. Next base: position 176,874 of record NZ_JBIEOE010000005.1, on the reverse strand, counting down.
GCAGGCGGCGATCGAGACGACGATGGTCGAAGACCAGCTCGGCCTGCGCATCGCCGGCAATTATGCCAAGGGCGATGGCCAGATCGAGAACGTCTTTCCGGGCGGCCGCGACGGCAATTCGCAGGACACGCTGCAGGGTCGCGCGACCCTGCGCATCCGCCCGGGCGCCGGCCCGCTCGATATCAAGCTGAAGGTCTATGGCGGACGCGACCGCGGCGCGCAGGCGGCGATCCATGGGCTGCTGCCCTATCGCACGGGCCTCGGCTTTTTCCAGACCAATGAAAACCGCATGGGGCTGAACCGCACCGAAGCCTATGGCGCATCGGCGACGATCGCCTACGAATTCTCGCCGAAGCTGACCTTCACCTCGATCACCTCGCGCGACGGCGGCAAGCAGAACCTGCAACAGGCTGCGGACGGCTCGCCGCTCGACGTGCTCGACATCAACTGGCGCTCGTCCTTCCAACAGTTCAGCGAGGAAGCGCGCTTCAACTACAGCGCCGACCGGCTGAAGCTGGTCGCCGGCGGATTCTACGGCTGGGATCAAGTCACCACCGACAATACGTTCAACATCGGCCAGGCGCTCGGGCCGAACGTCAACGGCGGCTTCTTCCAGCATTACCGCCAGGTGCGGCGCAGCTACGCCGTGTTCGCGCAGGGCGATTACGACCTCACCAGCCGCCTCGTGCTGACGCTGGGCGCGCGCTACACCTGGGATCGCAGCCAGTATCGCGACGGCTATGCCTATCTGTTCGCCGGCAATGTCGGCGGCGCCCAGACGCCGTTGGCGACGACGGTGCCCTGCCCTGGCGTGCCCGGCACCTGCGCCTACAATCCGGCGGCGCGTTTCGCGCTCGACGGCAGGAACAACGCGCTCACCGGCCGCGTCTCCCTCAGCTACACGCTCGACGGCGGCACCTTGGTCTACGCCAGCTACAACCGTGGCTATCGCTCGGGTGCGTTCAACGGGGGCGGCTACACCTCGTCGGCGGGCATCAACTATATCGCGCCCGAACGGGTCAACGCTTATGAGGTCGGGCTGAAGGGCCGCTATTTCGACAATGCGCTAACGCTGACCGCCGCCGCCTTCTATTACGATTATGCCAATCAGCAGGTACAGGACACGCGGCCGGGCCCGGTATCGTTCTTGGTCAATGCGCCCAAGGCGGAAGTCTATGGCGCGGAGGGCGAGGCGCGGCTGCGTGTGTCGCCGGCGATCGTGTTGACCGCTGCGGCGGGTTACCTCCATTCGACGTACAAGCAACTGACGCTCCAGAACACGGTGCTCGACGGCAACGACCTGCCGTTCGCGCCGCGCTTCACCGCACAGGGCGGAGTCGATGTGACGCTGTTCAAGAACGGCACCAACGGCCTCACCGTGTCGCCCAGCGTCGCCTATTTCTCACGCCAGTATTTCTCGCCGTTTAACGCGATCAATGCGGCGGGCACCGGGCAGCGGAACAGCGAGCTACAACAGGGCGGCTATGCCAAGGTCAATCTGACCGCCGCGCTGACCATGGGTCGCTTCACGATCAAGGCGTTCGCCAACAACCTCTTCAACGCGCGCGTCTATGCCTATGGCCTCGATCTGCGCGGGGCGGGCTTCCCCTACAACTTCCTCGTTCCCGCGACGCCGCGCACCTACGGCGGCTCGATCCGGGTGGCGTTCTGATGGCGACGCTCCTCGCCACCGACCTGAAGGACCCCGGCCTGTACGAAGCCGGGGTGCCATGGGATCTGTTCGCGCAACTGCGGCGCGAAGACCCGGTGCATTGGACCCCCGAAAGCGACGGCGCCGGCTTCTGGTCGGTCATGCGGCACGCCGATATCGTCGACGTGTCACGCCAGCCGCAGCTGTTCTCGTCGGCATATGAGAATGGCGGCCATCGCATCTTCAACGAAAACGAGGTCGGGCTGACCGGTGCCGGCGAGTCTGCGATCGGCATCCCCTTCATCTCGCGCGATCCGCCGATCCACACCCGCTATCGCAAGTTCATCATGCCGGCGCTGTCTCCCGCGCGGCTTGGCGATATCGAGGCGCGCATCCGGACGCGGGTCGCAAAGCTGGTGGCGGACATCCCGCTCGGCGAGACGATCAATCTGGTCCCGGCACTCGCCGCGCCGCTGCCGCTGATGACGCTGGCGGAGCTGCTCGGCGTGTCGATCGACCTATGGCCCAAGCTGTACGACTGGACCAATGCCTTCGTCGGCGAGGACGATCCGGAGTTCCGCCAGAGCCCCGAAGCGATGGGAGCGACACTGGGCGAATTCTTCGCCTTCGGCCAGGAGCTGTTCGAGGCGCGCCGCGCCGAACCGACCGGCGACATCGCCTCGCTGCTCGCCAATGCCGAGATCGACGGCGCACCGGTGCCGTTCCGCGATTTCATCGGCAATCTGATCCTGGTGCTGGTCGGCGGCAACGAAACGACGCGCAACTCGCTCAGCCACAGCGTTGCCGCCTTTTCGGCCAACCCGGACCAGTGGGATGCGATCCGCGCCGACCGCGACGTGCTGAAGACCGCCGCGCCGGAGATGGTCCGCTATGCCAGCCCCGTCATGCACATGCGCCGTACCGCGATGGAGGACACGATCGTCGGCGGTCAGGCCATCGCGAAGGGCGACAAGGTCGTGCTGTGGTACATCTCTGCCAATCGCGACGAAAGCGCCTTCCCCGACGCGGACCGCTTCGACGTCCGCCGCAAGGGCGCGCAGCATGTTGGTTTCGGCGCCGGCCAGCACGTCTGCGTGGGATCGCGCCTTGCCGAAATGCAGCTGCGCATCGCGTTCGACACGCTCGCCGATCGTGTTACATCGTTCGACGTGCAAGCGCCGCCGCGACGGTTCCGGTCGAACTTCATCAACGGCCTGAAGAACCTCGACGTCATCCTGCGGGCTGCGTGATGGAGAGGGACGCGACGGGCATGCCCAGCAACGAAACGATCATCGCCAAGACACTGGGCCGCGCGCCCGATCGCAGCGTCAACATCGGTGCGTGGCAATTCGCCCGCTGGCGGCAGTTCATCGGCAGCTACGAACTGCCTGCGCTGGTCGATCCCGTCTTCGTCGTCCATGTCGGCGGCAAGCCCGACACCCGCCTGTGGGAAGCGGATCAGTGGAGCAAGTCGCGCTCGATCCCCGGCTGCGCGACAATCGTGCCCGCAGGGGTCAGCACGGGCTGGCGGATCGACGGCGAACTCGACGTCGTCACCGTCTCGGTGCCGATCGACGAGTTGCAACGGCAGAGCGCGGTCGAACAATTTCGCGCGATGCGCTTCGCCTTCGCCGACCCGCTCGGCATCGCGCTGACGCGGCAAATCCTCGGCGAATTATACGCCGCGCAGACCGACGAACGCGCGAACTACATCGATACGCTGCTCGGCGCGCTGCGCGCGCACACGCTGCGGGGCACCACGCCGGTCACCGACGCCGCCTTCCCCAGCACCGATTTCTCCGCCTATCGCATCCACCAGATCATGAACGACATTCTCGCCCATCCCGAAGGCGATCATACGCTGGAGGCGCTGGCGCAGCGAGCGGGCCTGACACCATCGCATTTCTGCCGTGTGTTCAAGAAATCGACCGGCACGACGCCGCACCAATATGTGATGAAAGCGCGTCTCGATCGCGCGCAGGAACTGCTCGGCGCATCCGACATGTCGATCGCCGCCATCGCCGACCGGCTGGGCTTCACCAGCCAGAGCCATTTCACCCGAGCCTTCCGCCAATATGCCGGCCAGACGCCCAGCGGCTGGCGCCATACGATCCAGTAGGGACAGTCATGCAGACCATCGCCGCGGTTGCCCGCACACCCAAGGGCGCATTCTCGATCGAGGAGGTCACGGTCGAAGCACCGCGAGCCGGCGAGGTCCGCGTCAAGATCGCCGGGGTCGGCCTATGCCACACCGATCTAGTCTTTCGCGACCAATTCGCCCCCTATCCGCTGCCCGCCGTGCTTGGCCATGAGGGCGCCGGGGTGATCGAAGAGGTCGGCGATGGTGTCGAGGGGCTGGTTGTCGGCGACCGAGTCGTCCTCGGCTTTTCCAGCTGCGGCCATTGCGCGCGCTGCCAGGACCATTTGCCCAGCTATTGCCGCGATTTTCCGCCGCTGAATTATGCCGGCATGCGGCTGGAGGATGGGTCGACGGCCTATTCCGCCGGTGGCGAGGCGATCGCCTCGCACTTCTTCGGACAGTCGAGCTTCGCTGCCCAGGCGATCGTCCGCGCGGGCAATGTCGTGAAGGTCGAGGATGCGGACGCACCGCTCGAAATCCTCGGCCCGCTCGGCTGCGGGTTCCAGACTGGCGCCGGCGGGGTGATGCGCTCGATGGCCTGCCCGGCGGGCAGCTCGATCGCGATCATCGGCGGCGGGCCCGTTGGTCTCGCCGCAGTGATGGGCGCGAAAATCCAGGGCTGCACGACGATCGCACTGGTCGAACCCGTCGCGGCACGCCGCCAGATCGCGCTGGAGCTCGGCGCCACCCACGTCATCGACCCCAAATCCGGCTCCGTCACTGAGGCGTTGCGTGCCATCATCGCCGATGGCTTCGACTTCGCCTTCGACACTAGCGGCCGGGTCGAGGCGATCGAGGCGGCGCTCGGCGCGCTGGCCTCCCGCGGCATGATCGGACTTGTCGGTGTTCCCCCGAAGGCGGAGGATGCCGTCTCGATCAACATCGCCGCGATGATCACCTTCGGGCAGCGCGTCGTCGGGATCATGGAAGGCGACAGCGATCCGCAGACCTTCATCCCGCAACTGATCGCGGCGCATCGCGACGGTCGCTTCCCGTTCGATCGGCTGGTCCAGACCTTCCCGCTCGCCGAAATCAACGAAGCCATCGCGGCCCAGGCGCGTGGCGAATGCATCAAGGTCGTGCTCATCCCCTGACCCGGCCAATCGACATTGAGATCATCGGCGGCTGCCATGCCGTCGATGCCGAATGCCGGACCGCGCAAACCGTCAACGGCGCTGTGATCGGTATGCAAGCCACCGGCAACGATTCGCAACGCGCTCGACGATGCTACGACAGCGCTGAAAACGCTGACGAGCAGCTGACGTAGCGCGATCAGCGGCAGTATTGATCGCGCAGGATGCGCTTCAGCAACTTGCCCGTTGGCTCGCGCGGCAATTCGGCCTGGAACACCACGCACTTTGGCGTCTTCACCCCGCCCAATTCGCGCCGGGCAAAGCTGCGCAGCTCCTCCGCCAGCGCATCGTCCGCCTGCACGTTTGCGGCCGGCTGCACGATCGCGAGCACGCTTTCTCCCATCTCGTCGCACGGTACGCCGATCACCGCGACATCGGCGACCGCGGGATGCGTCACCAGCAGATTTTCGATTTCCTGCGGATAGACGTTCACCCCGCCCGAAATGATCATGAAGCTCTTGCGGTCGGACAGAAACAGATAGCCGTCCGCATCGACATGCCCGATGTCGCCCAGCGTCGCCCAGCCTGAACCATTATGGGCCTCCGCCGTCTTCACCGGATCGTTGAGATATTCGAAGCGCGGCCCTTCGCCGAAAAAGACATTGCCCGTTTCGCCGGGCGGCAGCTCGACGCCCGCATCGTCGACGATGTGGATATTGCCCAGCACCGCGCGCCCGACCGACCCCGGCTTGCGCAGCCATTCCTCGCTCGACAACGCGGTGATCCCGCAGCTTTCGGTGCCCGAATAATATTCGTGAACGATCGGCCCCAGCCATTCGATCATCGCGCGCTTGACCGGCACGGGGCACGGCGCCGCCGCATGCACCACTGCGCGCAACGACGATACGTCATAGCGGCGGCGCACCGCATCGGGCAGCTTTAGCATACGCACGAAATGCGTCGGCACGAACGTCGCCTGCGTCACCCGATGCTGCTCGATCAGGCGCAGCGCGTCCTCCGCGTCGAACCGCTCCATGACGATCACGGTCCCGCCCAGCTGCTGCACCGCCATCGCCCAGCGCAGCGGCGCCGCGTGATAGAGCGGTGACGTCGACAGATAGATGCTGTCCGAACCCATGCCGTACAGGCCACTGCCCATCCGCGTCAGCGGCGTGTCCGCACCGATCGGCCCGGTCGGCAGCGCCGCCTTCACCCCCTTCGGCCGCCCGGTGGTCCCGGAGGAATAGAGCAGATCGGTCCCCGCGCTTTCGTCCGGGATCGGGGTGATCGGCCGCGCCGCCACTGCCGCGGACCAGTCCGCCAGCCCGTCGCACGCGCCCGTCCAGCAATAGGCCGGCACATCCGGCGCCTCTGCCAAAGCCGCCCGCGCCAGTTCGGCATAGGCTGGCGAGACGACCAGCAGCTTCGCCCCGCAATCGCGCAGGATATAGGCGATGTCGCGCGCGCTCAGCTTGTTCGAGATCGCGGTCTGGTACAGCCCGGACCGCTGCGCCGCCCAGCCGAACACGAACACCTCGGGCGCATTGGCGAACACGGTTGCGACGACATCGCCACGGGTCAGGCCCAAAGCCCGCAACTGCCACGCGCTGGCATTGGACTGCGCATCCAGCGCGGCGAAGCTGATTCGCTCGCCCGACGTCGCCAGCACGATCGCGGCCTCTTGCGGATGATGGACGGCATGGTCTGCCGGATGCATCGCACCTCTCCCTTATCGTTATGACCAGGTCGAACCACAGCGCAGCATCGCCCCGCAATCGCAGCGCAAGAAATGTGAAAAGCGGCGCGAGTGCCGGGCAAAGCCCAAACGCCTCCCGTCCGCTATCCCGGCAGGTACGGCGACCCGACAACCGGGCGCTATTGGAGAGGCAGACGTGATCCTGACCGAAGACCAGATCGCCATCCGCGACATGGTACGTGCCTTCGCGCAAGATCGTCTTCGCCCGGCAAGCGCCGGTTTCGAAGCTGCGGGCGGCTACCCGCCGAATCTGTTCCGGCAGCTCGGTGACCTTGGCCTGATGGGCATGACCGCGCCCGCCGCCGCCGGCGGGGCCGGCACCGATTACGTCTCTTACGCCCTTGCCCTGATCGAGCTCGCTGCGGCCGACGGCGCACTGTCGACGATCGTGTCGATCCAGAATTCGATCATGGTTTCGGGCCTGCTCAAGGACGGCAGCGAGGCACAACAGGCACACTGGCTGCCGCGACTGGTATCCGGCGACGCGATCGGCGCCTTCGCGTTGACCGAGAGCGATGCGGGCTCGGATGCCGCGGCGATCCGTACCAGTGCAACGCGCATCGATGGCGGATGGCGCCTGAACGGCGCCAAGCAATTCATCACGTCGGGCAGGATCGCCGGGGTGGCGATGGTGATCGCCGTCACCGATCCCGCCGCGGGGCGCAAGGGCATGTCCGCCTTCCTCATCCCCACCGACACGCCCGGCTATATCGTCGACAAGGTCGAACATAAGCTCGGCCAGTCCGCCTCCGACACCTGCGCGCTGCGGTTCGTCGACTGCGACGTCCCGGCCGATGCGCTGCTGGGCGAAGAGGGCCGCGGCTATGCCATCGCGCTCGCCAATCTGGAGGCGGGACGCATCGGCATCGCCGCCCAGTCGGTCGGCATGGCCCAGGCCGCGCTCGACATCGCCGTCGCCTATGCCCGTGATCGCCGCAGCTTCGGCAAGCCGATCATCGACCATCAGGCGGTCGGCTTCCGCCTCGCCGACCTCGCGACGCAATTGGAAGCGGCGCGACAACTCGTGCTGCACGCCGCAGCGCTGAAGGACGCGGGCGAGCCTGCACTGACCGCCGCATCGATGGCGAAGCTGTTCGCGTCGGAGGCAGCCGAAAGGATCGTGTCCGGCGCGATCCAGACGCTTGGCGGCTACGGCTATCTCGAGGAATTCGGCCTCGCCCGCATCTATCGCGACGTCCGCGTCTGCCAGATCTACGAAGGCACGTCGGACATTCAGCGTATGGTGATCGCCCGCGCCCTGTGATGGCGCCCTCCCAAACCCACCAACCCGGAGAGACGACAGGATGAACATCGACGGCATTGCGGCGATCGTGACGGGCGGGGCCTCCGGCCTCGGCGGCGGCACCGCCAGACGGCTTGCGGCACAGGGTGCCAAGGTCACGATCTTCGATCTCAACGCCGATCTCGGCACGGCGCTGGCGCAGGAGATCGGCGGGCATTTCGTTCGCGTCGACGTGACCGACGAACAGGCGGTCGCCGATGCCATCGGGCAAGCGGAGGGCATCAACGGCAAGGCACGCATCCTGGTGAACTGCGCCGGCATCGGCCCGCCCGCGAAGGTGATCGACCGCGACGGCAACGCGCTGCCGCTCGCGTCCTTCTCGAAAATCGTGACGATCAATTTGATCGGCACGTTCAACGTCCTGTCAAAATTTGCGGCAGCGCTCCACACCGCGGCGCCGATCGGCGAGGAACGCGGCGTCGTCATCAACACCGCCTCCGTCGCCGCCTATGACGGTCAGATCGGGCAGGCTGCCTATGCCGCATCCAAGGGCGGCGTGGTCGGCATGACGCTGCCGATCGCGCGGGAACTGGCCCGCTACGGCATCCGGGTGATGACGATCGCGCCCGGTATCTTTTGGACGCCGCTGCTCGCGACGCTGCCGCAAGAGGCGCAGGACAGCCTGGGTGCGCAGGTGCCCTTCCCCAGCCGCCTCGGCCAGCCGGACGAATATGCGCGACTGGTCGAATCGATCGTGACCAACCCGATGCTTAACGGCGAGACGATCCGCCTCGACGGCGCGATCCGGATGGCGCCACGATGACCGCGCCCACCGAACGGGCGCGTACGATCGGCGCGGCGGTCGAGGCCTTCGTCCGCGATATCGTCGCACCCTACGAAAGCGACCCGCGCCGCGACGCACACGGGCCAAGCGACGCACTGGTCGGCGAATTGCGCGACAAAGCGCGCGCGGCGGGCGTGCTCACCCCCCACATCCTGCCCGATGGCACGCATCTGACCCAGCGCGAGACCGCCTATGTCCTGCGCCGGTCCGGCCTGTCCCCGCTCGGCCCGATCGCGGTCAACACCGCCGCGCCGGACGAGGGTAACATGTACCTCCTCGGCAAGGTCGGCAGCGACGATCAGAAGCGCCGCTTCCTCGATCCGCTGGTGCGCGGCGACGCGCGTTCGGCGTTCTTCATGACCGAACCGGCGGCAGACGGCGGCGCCGGTTCGGATCCGTCGATGATGCAGACCACCGCGACGCTCGACGGCAATCACTGGGTGGTCAACGGTCGCAAGGCGTTCATCACCGGCGCCGAGGGCGCGAAGGTCGGCATCGTCATGGCGAAGTCGGATGCCACCGACGGCACCGGGGGCGCCTGCATGTTCCTGGTCGATCTGCCCGACCCGGCGATCACCATCGAACGCGTGCTCGACACGATCGACAGCTCAATGCCCGGTGGCCATGCCGTGGTGCGGATCGACAATCTGCGCATCCCCGCCGACCAGATGCTGGGGCACAGCGGCGAAGGGTTCAAATATGCCCAGATCCGCCTCGCCCCTGCCCGGCTGTCGCACTGCATGCGCTGGCTCGGCGCGTGCGTCCGCGCGCATGAGATCGCGACCGATTACGCCAATCGCCGGCACGCCTTCGGCAAGGTGCTGATCGATCACGAAGGCGTCGGCTTCATGCTCGCCGAAAATCTCATCGACCTGAAACAGGCCGAATTGATGATCGACTGGTGCGCCGACGCGCTGGACGGCGGTGCCAACGGCGGTCCGGAAAGCTCGATGACCAAGGTCGCCGTGTCCGAAGCGCTGATGCGCGTCGCCGACCGATGCGTGCAGGTGATGGGCGGCACCGGCGTCACCGGCGATACGATCGTCGAACAGGTGTTTCGCGAAATCCGTGCCTTCCGCATCTATGACGGCCCGACCGAAGTCCACAAATGGAGCCTCGCCAAGAAGATCAAGCGCGACTGGAAGGCGGCGCAGGCATGACGCACCGCGACATCCGGATCGCGCGCGAAGCGCAGTTGACGCTTCCCCGGCTCGAAGCGAACACTGCGCTGAACGCCGAAGCGCATGACGCACTGGCCGCGTTCGATGCCTTCGCCGCCAGGCGCGCGCCCGTCTGGACCGGGCGATGACCGAAGCGCTCAGCCAGACCGCCAACGCAGGCACCACCGCGGTCCGTGACGCCCACCGTTTCGACGAGGCCGCGCTCGCCCGCTGGATGACCGAACACGTCGATGGCTTCGCCGGGCCGCTGATCGTCGATCAGTTCAAGGGCGGCCAGTCCAACCCGACCTATCGCCTGACGACGCCCGGCGCCGCTTATGTCGTGCGCCGTAAACCGCCGGGACCGCTGTTGAAGGGCGCACACGATGTGTTGCGCGAAGCGCGCATACTCACCGCGCTGGCGAACACCGACGTGCACGTCGCGCCGGTCCGCGGCATCTGCGCCGACGAGGGCGTCATCGGCACGCCGTTCTTCGTGATGGGGCTGATCGAGGGGCGGATCGTCTGGGATGCGACCTTCCCCGACGTGCCGCGCGAAGACCGCGCCGCCTATTTTGACGCGATGAACGCGACGCTCGCGGCCCTGCACAGCGTCGACTATGCCGCCGTCGGCCTCGGCGATTACGGGCGGCCCGGCAATTACTTCGCGCGGCAGATCGCCCGCTGGTCGAAACAATATCAGGAAGATGCCGACGCCGGCCGCGATGCGGACATGGATGCCCTGGTCGCATGGCTGCCCGCCAACATCCCTGCGGATGACGAGACGCGAATCGTCCACGGCGATTTCCGCTGCGACAACATGATTTTCCACCCCACCGAACCGCGCATCCTGGCGGTACTCGACTGGGAACTCTCCACGCTTGGCCATCCGCTCGCCGATTTCGCCTATCATGCAATGATGTACCGGATGCCGCCCGACATCGTCGCCGGGCTGGCCGGCGCGGACATCGCCGCGCTCGGTATTCCCAGCGAGCGGGATTACATCGCCGCCTATTGCGCACGCACGGGCCGCGCCGCCATTCCCGACTATGATTATTACGTCGCCTTCAACATCTTCCGCCTCGCTGCGATCTTCCACGGCATCAAGGGCCGCGTGATCCGCGGCACCGCCGCCTCCGCTCACGCCCGCGAGCGCGCCGCGGCCTTCCCCCGCCTCGCCCGTCTGGCCCGCCAGGCCATGGAGAGTTGCCGATGAGCACCATCCTGCTGCGCCGCGACGGCGGCATCGCGCATCTCACGCTCAACCGACCAGACGCCGGCAACGCGATCGACCCGACGCTGGCCGAAGACCTCGCCAGTGCCGCGACGGACGTCGCCGCAGATCCTGCCGTCCGCTGCGTCTTGCTCACCGGCACCGGACGGCTGTTCTGCGCGGGCGGCAATGTCGGCGGCATGGCGGCAGCGGGCGAGGATGCGCCGCGCTTCCTGCGCGACCTAGCCGATACGCTGCACGGCGCGGTCGTGACGATGGCGACGATGGCCAAGCCACTCGTCGTCGCGGTCAACGGTCCCGCCGCCGGCGCCGGCCTCAGCCTCGCGCTGTTGGGGGACGTCGTGATTGCGTCGCGCTCGGCGCATTTCACCGCGGCCTATATCGGCATAGGGCTCACCCCCGACGGCGGGATGAGCTGGCTGCTGCCCCGCCTCATCGGCCTGCGACGCGCCCAGGCGATGATCCTCACCAACGCTCGCATCGGCGCAGAGGAGGCGGAGCGCATCGGCCTCGTCACCCGCACCGTTGCCGACGCCGATCTGGCGGACGAAGCGCAGCGCACCGCGCAGGCGCTGGTCGCCGCCCCCACCGCCGCGATCGCGGCCGCGCGAAACCTGTTGCTCGAGGGCGCGACCGGCACGTTGCGCAATCACCTCGACGCGGAAGCCGCGACCATTGCCGCCGCCGGCGCGCATCCCGAATCCCGCGAAGGGGTCGCAGCCTTCCTCACCCGCCGCAAACCCGTTTTTCCAGGAGCCTGATCATGGCCGATGCCTATATCGTCAACGCGGTCCGCCTTCCCGGAGGCCGTCGCAACGGCCGGTTGTCGACCATCCATCCGGCCGACCTCGCGGCCAGCGTCCTCGACGCCCTCATCGATTCCACCGGCATCGATCCTGCTGCGATCGAGGATGTCATCATGGGCTGCGTCACCCAGGCGGGCGAACAGTCCTTCGCCTTCGGTCGCAACGCCGTCTTCGCCTCGAAACTGCTCGACAGCGTGCCCGCGGTGACGATCGACCGCCAGTGCGGCTCGTCGCAACAGGCGATCCAGTTCGCCGCGCAGGCGGTCATGTCGGGCACGCAGGATATCGTTATCGCGGCCGGCGCCGAAAGCATGAGCCGCGTGCCGATGTTTTCCAACATGTCGCTTCACAAGAAGGAAGGCATCGGGATTGGCCCGGTCAGCGACAGCATCGCCGCGCGCTTCGGCGTCGCCGAATTCAGCCAGTTCGACGGCGCGGAAGCGATCGCCCGCAAATACGGCTTCGATCGCGAGACGCTCGACCGCTACGCGCTGGAAAGCCATCGCCGCGCCGCCGCTGCCACCGAAGCGGGCGCATTCAACGCGGAGATCGTGCCGATCATGGTCGACGACGAACCGCATTGGCGCGACGAGGGCATCCGCATGGACACCACGCTCGAAGCGATCGCCTCGGTGAAGCCCTTACGCGAAGGCGGTGTCATCACGGCCGCGAATGCCAGCCAGATTTGCGACGGCGCCAGTGCTGTGCTGGTCGTCAACGAACGCGCACTGAACGCGCACGGCCTGACGCCGATCGCCCGCATCGTCGATCTGACCGTCACCGCGGGCGATCCCGTCATCATGCTGGAAGAACCCTTGTTCGCGACCGACAAGGCGCTGCGCAAGGCCGGCCTTTCGATCGACGATATCGATCTGTACGAGGTGAACGAGGCGTTCGCCCCGGTGCCGCTCGCCTGGGCGAAGCATGTCGGCGCCGATCCCGACAGGCTGAACGTCAACGGCGGCGCGATCGCACTCGGCCACCCGCTGGGCGCGAGCGGGACGAAGCTGATGACCACGCTGATCCACGCGCTGCGCGCGCGCGGCAAGCGCTATGGCCTCCAGACCATGTGCGAAGGTGGTGGCATCGCCAACGTCACCATCGTCGAGGCGCTCTGATGGCGCTGCGCACACGCATCACCGACCTGCTCGGTGTCGAACATCCGGTCGTGCAGGGCGGCATGATGTGGGTCGGCCGCGCCGAACTGGCCGCGGCGGTGTCCAACGCCGGCGGCCTCGGCATCCTCACCGCCCTCACCCAGCCGACGCCCGACGATCTGCGCCGCGAGATCGAACGCTGCCGGACGATGACCGACAAGCCATTCGGGGTGAACCTCACCATCCTCCCCTCGGTATCCCCGCCGCCCTATGCCGACTATCGCCAAGCGATCATCGACATGGGTGTCACCATCGTCGAAACCGCCGGCCATCGGCCGCAGGAGCATGTCGAGCATTTCAAGGCCCACGGCATCACCGTCATCCACAAATGCACTGCCGTCCGCCACGCGTTGTCGGCCGAGCGGATGGGCGTCGATGCCATTTCGATCGACGGCTTCGAATGCGCCGGCCACCCCGGGGAGGACGATATTCCCGGCCTCGTCCTGATCCCCGCTGCCGCCGACAGGGTGCGCGTACCGATGCTGGCGAGCGGCGGTTTCGGCGATGGCCGTGGCCTCGCCGCCGCGCTCGCGCTCGGTGCCGATGGCATCAACATGGGCACACGCTTCTGCGCGACGGTCGAAGCGCCGATCCACGACGCCGTGAAGCAGTTCATCGTCGCCAATGACGAGCGCGCGACCAACCTGATCTTCCGCCGCTTCCACAACACCGGCCGCGTCGCCAAGACCAGCGTCTCCGATCGCGTCGTCGATCTGTCGAACCACCCCGAAACGACGTTCGAGGACATCCGCCCGCTGGTATCCGGCGCGAACGGGCGGATTGCGCTCGACACGGGCAACATCGACGCGGGTCTGATCTGGGCCGGCCAGATCCAGGGCCTCATCCACGACATTCCGACCTGCCGCGACCTTGTCGCGCGCATCGTGCGCGACGCCGAATGGATCATCGCGTCGCGCCTGACGAACTGCATCGTCGCGCCGCAGGAGATGGCCGCATGACCGCGATCACCGTCATCCTGCGCGACGGCACCATGCGCCAGGTCGAAGCCACGGCAGGCATGAGCGTCATGGAGGCGATCCGCGACGCCGGCATCGACGAACTTCTCGCGATGTGCGGCGGATGTTGCTCCTGCGCCACCTGCCATGTCTATGTCGAAGACGGCGACGACACGCTGCCACCGATCAGCCCGGACGAGGACGATCTGCTCGACAGCAGCGATCATCGCCACGCGCGCTCCCGCCTTTCGTGCCAACTGATCCTGACGAATGCCGACGCGGCCCTCCGCGTCCGCATCGCCCCGGAGGATTAGCCATGGCCGAAGCATCCGGGCCACTCGTCGGCCTTCGCGTGGTGGAGTTCGTCAGCATCGGTCCCGGCCCGCATTGCGCGATGCTGCTCTCCGATCAGGGCGCGGACGTCGTGCGGATCGATCGCCCCGGCGGCAACGGCTGGCCCAATCCGATCATGGATCGCGGCCGTACGGTCATGACGCTCGACATCCGTGGCGACGAAGGGCGCGAGCAGGCGCTCGCCCTCTGCGACAAGGCCGATGTGCTGATCGAAGGCTTCCGCCCCGGCGTCATGGAGCGCCTCGGCCTCGGGCCCGACGTCCTGTGCGGGCGGAACGACCGGCTCGTCTACGGCCGGATGACGGGGTGGGGGCAGGATGGCCCGCTCGCCCAAACGGCCGGCCACGACATCACCTATATCGCCATGACAGGCGCGCTCGCCGCGATGGGCCATGCCGGCGAACGGTCGCCCCCGCCGCTCAACCTGGTCGGTGACTTCGGCGGCGGCTCCATGTTCCTCGCCTTCGGCATCATGGCCGCCTTGTGGGAGCGCGAACACTCCGGCCGCGGGCAGGTGGTCGACGCGGCGATCGTCGACGGCGTCAGCAACCTCATGACCATGTTCACCGGCCTGACGCCATCCGGACGCATCTCGCTGCACCGCGACCGAAACCCCCTCGCCGGCGCCGCCCCCTATTACCGCACCTACGTCTGCGCCGATGGCCGTCAGATCGCCGTCGGCGCGATCGAACCGCAATTCTGGGCCCGGCTGCTCGCGACGCTGGGCATTGCCTGCGAACGCCCATCGGACCTGCAACGCGAGGCGGCATGGCCCGAAACCACACGGCTGCTCGAAGACGCATTCGCCAGCCAGCCTCGCGCCTACTGGACAGCCCTGTTCCGCGGAACCGACGCCTGCGTCTATCCCGTCCTCACCACGCAAGAGGCGGTCCACGACCCCCATCTCCAGGCGCGCGGCACGTTCGTCGATTACGACGGCATCACACACACCGCGCCAGCCCCACGCTTCTCCCGAACACCAGGCGCCATACAGGACGCGCGAACCGCCGATCACCTGGACACGCCATGGAACGTCGCCTGATGCGGGCGTGAGGAGACGTCTCGCCCACTCGCAGTCGTCCGAGGCTGAGCGCTCGGCCGCATGACCGAGCGTTGGCCTACCGCGCGTGCTGACGGGAAGCGGAGAGGTTGAACTCTAGCTTGAGCTAATCAGGCACAACGACAAAGGTCAGCCCTTGTCCCAGAGCAGCTCGAACCGTTTCACCACAGAACAGTATGCCGCATGGGCCAGTCTTCAGGCAAGCGTCCCATCGCCTAAACGGCTGAACCCTGACGCCAACACACACCATGTTTTTGCATGTAATTTCACGTCGGATCATCCAAAGCGCTTTAATTAGGAGGACCACGCACCCGTCGCGTGAGAAGGCACCGCGCGGACCTACACGTGGCCGCTGGCGGCGGCCACGCGTCGACCGGTCAAAAGCCCAGCCGGACAGACATGCTGGGCCGCGCTGCCACCTCGGCCCTCAATCGCGTTACGAGATCCGCCGCATCGGCGGCGGGCCAAAACCGCAACTGCCGCGCCACCACAGCGAAGTCGCCGGGTGTCAGTCCTTCCACGGCGCGCAGACAGGCCGGGGCGGGCTCTCCGAAAAAACGCTGGAAGGCCGCGGCAGCCCGTTCGGCACCGAGCGGTTTCAGCCGAAGTTTGAAGACGAACCGCCGCAATGTCGCCGGGTCCAGCCCCGCCTCATGGTTCGTCGCCGCGACGACCGGCAACGGATGCAGGTCGAGCCACGTCAGCAGTTCATTGACCTGTCCCACTTCCCAACTCGTTCGCGCCGTACTGCGGTCGAACAGCAGCGAGTCCGCCTCGTCGAACAACAGCACCGCCTCACGCCGCCGCGCCTCGGCGAAGGCATCGGCGATCTGCGCCTCCGTCTCACCGACCCATTTGGACAGCAGGTCGGATGCGCGCTTGACCAGCAGCGGCCGGTCGAGCGCCCGTGCCAGATGATGCGCGAAGGCGGTCTTGCCGGTGCCCGGCGGACCCGTCAGTAGCAGCGACACGTCGCCTGCCCCGCCACCATCTGCCATGGCCGCGAATAGGCGATCGACCGGCCGATCGGTTTCAAACAGGTCGAGGTCGAACGCCGCCGGGCCGGGCGGTGGCAGCGTGCCACCCCGCAGTGCCCGGACCAGCGCTTCGGCCGCGACGATGCCGCCATCTTCTTCACCGGCCAGTTTACCCGCACGCGCCGCCATCCGCAGAACCGTCGCTGCCTCTGGTGCGGCGTCGAGCAACGTGGCGAAGGCAGGACCGGGCGTTACATTCTCCTCTCGCGCCACCCGGTCGAGCATCGCCGCCGCTGCCGCGCGCGACGGCAGGTCGAGCCGCAGCACAAAGCTCATCCGCCGCAGGATCGCCGCATCGACATTGCCGATCGCGTTGGTCGTCCAGATCACCGGCACCGGGTTGGCCTCCAGCAGCCGGTTGACGAAGACCTTGCTGCCCTCGCGCCGACTGAACCAGTCGCCGCCCGCGGACGGACTGGCATCGCCGATCAGGTCCTCCATCTCGTCGAACAGCAGCACCGCTGGTCCCCGCCCGCCGAGCAGACGTTGTGCCAAGGCCAGCGCCGCGACGCGTTCCCAACGGCGGGGTTCCTCGCCGTCCTCGTCCGCCTCACCCACACCGTGCAACACCGCGCCTGCTGCTGCCGCCAACGTACGCGCGAGCTCGGTCTTGCCGGTGCCAGGCGGGCCGTAGATCAGGATGTTGACCCCCGCCGCCGACTCGCCCAGCGCACCGCGCAGCAGGCGGATAAGAAAGTCGATCGGTTCGACATGCGCAAAGGCGTCGAGCCCCAGCGTGGCCGCTTGCCGCCGACCGACCAGCGTGTCGAGCATCGCCTCCTCGCTCGCTGGAGCCCGGTCGAGCAGACGTTGCAAGGTCCAGCGGATCTCGACATCCGCCTCACCCTCACGGGTTGCTGTGAAGCAGGCCAGGCCCAGCCGCGTGACCGCACCCCGCCGCGCCGCGCGGTCCGCGTCCTCCGCACCCGCCCCGGCCATCTCGCCGAGGAGTTGCGGCAGGTCATGCCCGTGACGGCTGAGCAATCGCGCCAAGGCACCAACGCGCGGCAGTCGGTCGCACGCGACCATCAGGCGCAGCAGCGCCGCATCGATCGGCGACAATCCCAGCAACCGCGCCAGCGTACCCGCGAGTTCGAGCGCCTCCGCCCGCACCGGTTCCCCACGCGGAGCAGACAGACCGGCGAGTAAGCCTTCCCAGTTCCATTCGCCTTCTATGTCGGGCAGCAGCCAGGGCCGATGCGGCTCCGCCCATTCCAGCAGCGCCTTGGCGAGCGGTGCCGTGGCGGGCAACGCGCCCGCCGTCCGGAGCATCAGGCCCCGGACGATATCCAGTTCGTCCATGTCGTATCCACGCGTCTCTCAGGCCGACGGCGCAAGCGCGCGCGTCGACGTGTTTCCTGTCGAATAGGTGAGGTGCGGCAGGGGCGGATGCCGGCCCGCCGCCAACGTCGTGGGACGTTTACGCGAAAGGCCGGAGACCGCCGACCCGTGCACCGCAATGGGCGGCAAGGTCGAACACAGCATGTCTCCGTACGGCCCGCCAGTTGGTGCGGGCTGACAGGGTTGATAGCAGAAAGTCGTTACGCTCGCAATCCGTCAGCCGATCGTCACGGCATTCGCCCCTCGCGCCTGCTGCTCGAACCGGGTGCGTCGCCCGGTGAAGCGCTCGATCACCGTCGCCGCTGTGCGGGCATGCTCGCTCGGCTTCACCGTGGTGAACACGCCGCCGCCTGCTAGAGCCATCGGCAACAGCAACTGGTCGGCGAGATACGGCCCGGCAAAGGCCTCGCACCCTATATAGCCGCGCATCCGCCCCACCGCCGTCTTCGCGACCCGCTCCGCCGTCACGCCCAGTTGCGCGAAGCCGCTCACAATCTCGGTGACATGCTCGAACTGTGCTTCCAGCAACAGGATGTTGCCCGGCCCCTGTTCGACCGGCAGTTCGCGCATGAAGCATTCGCGCTCTGACCAGTCGAACGCCTTGCGGACTATGGCGATCTCGCGTTCGGCGATCGACATGGGCAATCCGGCGAACAAGGCGCAAGCCGAGACGCCGACCGCCTCGCCGCGCGTCAGGCATTCGATCGGCCTAAGCGGGCCTGGGGCGATGTCCACCTCGATCCGCCCGCCGCCACGCGGGTAGAAGCCATGCCGGACCAGCCGCGCTTCCACCTGCCCGCCCATCCGCAGGACGATCGGCAAGAAGCTGCGCTGGATGAACTCGAACGGCGGGGCCAACATGTTGTGGGTCCCACCCTCCAGCACCAGCCGCGACGGACCGTCGGCGAGCAGCAGCGGCATCAGCACCGTCTGCAACACCAGACCCGTCGATCCCGCCGTTCCGACCGAAAAACGATAGTCGCCGGCCGTCACCCGGCCGGGACGAAAGGTCAGGTCGGACGATCCGACGACCAGCCCCTCGCACGTCGCGCTGCCGATCGCGCACGCCGCCTCGATCGCGGTGACATGCTGACGCATCAGTCCCGGCTTCGATCGCTTGGCGCGGACGTTGGTGATACGGACCGGCTCCCCGGTAACAAGCGACAGCGCGCACGCATTGCGTACGACCTGTCCGCCGCCTTCGCCCTCGCTGCCATCAATCTCGATCATGATATTCACTCTGACCAATGGTGTGCGTCGTCCACGGCCGCCTTGGCGGCCGGTGAAGCGGGGCAACAGGCCCCCGGCCTGTCGCTATCTCCCGCTTCACCCTTTGACGCACACCACCTGTTTCAACGTGTGGACGATCTCAACCAGATCGGCCTGGGCGGCCATCACAGCTTCGATCGGCTTATAGGCCTTGGGCGTCTCGTCGATCACGCCCTCGTCCTTGCGGCATTCGACGCCGGCGGTGTCGGCGATATGCTCGTCGAGCGTCACCAGCTTCTTGGCCGCCGTCCGGCTCATCACCCGGCCCGCGCCATGGCTGCAGCTATCGAACGAGTCCGGGTTACCGAGCCCACGGACGATGAACGACTTGGCGCCCATCGATCCGGGGATGATCCCCATCACGCCCTTGGCCGCGCGCACCGCGCCTTTGCGGGTCACCAGCACGTTCTCGCCGAAGTGGTTTTCGCGCGTGACGTAATTGTGGTGGCAGTTGACCGCCTCCAACTCCGCCTCGAACGGCTTGGCGATGACCTTGCGCATCGCGGCGATGACGTTGGTCATCATCATCCGCCGGTTGAGCGCCGCATAATCCTGCGCCCAACCGACCGCCTCGACATAATCGTCGAAATGGTCGGTCCCCTCCGGGAAATAGGCGAGGTCCTCATCGGGCAGGTTCAGGTGCCATTTGCGCATGTCCTGCTTGGCCAGCTCGATGAAGAAACTGCCAATCGCATTGCCGACGCCACGCGACCCCGAGTGCAGCATCACCCACACCCGCGCCTCTTCGTCGAGGCACAGCTCGATAAAGTGGTTGCCGGTGCCCAGCGTCCCCAGATGCACGAGGTTGTTCGTGTTCTTTAGCCGCGGGTGCTTCTCGCAAATCCGGTCGAACCGCTGGACGAGCGTCGCCCAGGCCGAGACGATCGCAGGCGGCGGGCTGCCCCAACTGCCATTGTCGCGCTTGCCCCGGCCGACGCTGCGACCGTGCGGCACCGCCTGCTCGATCGCCGAGCGGACACCCTCGAGATGATCGGGAAGGTCGCTCGCCATTAGCGAGGTGCGCGCCGCCATCATGCCGCAGCCGATATCGACCCCGACCGCCGCCGGAATGACCGCGCCCTTGGTCGGGATCACCGACCCCACGGTCGCGCCGATGCCGATATGGACGTCGGGCATGGCGGCGACATGCTTGAAGATGAACGGCATCTGCGCCGCCCGCGCCAATTGCGCCCGCGCGCCGTCCTCGACCGGCACGCCACGCGTCCACGCCTTGATCGGCACCCCGCCGGGGACGTCGGTGTATTCGTAAGCGGTGGCGGTCATCGTCTAACTCCTCGGACTTACCTTTGAGGCGGCCGGCCTATTCCGGCCGCCTCTGCCGCGTGTCGAACCATTCAATGCCATGTGATCCGACGAGCAAGGCTTTGCGAGGAGCGTGCCAAATGCCGCGCAACAGTCGAAAATCTTGCCTATCTACTTCGTAATTGGGAATTTTCCCCGCACTTCGATCATGAGCGGGTCAACCTACACCTCAAGCGGTTACGATCGACATGGATCGTAGTTTATCCTATCATATCGCCATGAAGCCCACTGTCGCTATCGGTTTTCTTGGCTCGACGCTCGATGCCGCTAAGTTCGACGCCGGGCGGTGGAGCCGATGGCGGCCGACGGTCGGCCTCACGATGCACGAGGACCTGCGGGTCGACCGGCTCGTTCTGATCCACGGGACCCAGCATGCGCGCCTTGCCGCGTTCGTGGCGCTCGACATCGCCTCCGTGTCGCCGGAAACGCGGGTCGAGATGCAGGTGATGGACTTCGCCGACCCATGGGACTTCGAGGAGGTCTATGGAAAGCTGCTCGACTTCGCGCGAGCCTATCCGTTCGATCCGGATGCGGAAGACTATCTCGTCCACATCACGACCGGTACGCACGTCGCACAGATCTGCCTCTTCCTGCTGACCGAGGCGCATTATCTGCCGGGTCGCCTGCTTCAGACACAGCCTGCCCGTGGGTCTGGCGGCGCGGCGGGGACGTGGAACATCATCGACCTCGACCTGTCGCGCTACGACAGCATCGCCACACGCTTCGCCGCCGACAGCGCCGAGAGCACCAGCTTCCTGAAATCCGGCATCGACACGCGCAACGCGGCCTTCAATGCGATGATCGACGAGATCGAGCAGGTCGCGGTCCGCAGCCGCGCGCCCTTGCTGCTGATGGGGCCCACCGGCGCGGGCAAGAGCCAGCTCGCCCGGCGCATCTACGAACTGAAGCGGGTCAAGCGGCAGGTGAAGGGGCCGCTGGTCGAGGTGAACTGCGCGACGCTGAAGGGTGACAGCGCGATGTCGGCCCTGTTCGGCCATCGCAAGGGCGCCTTCACCGGCGCCGCCGCGGACCGCGCCGGGCTGCTGCGCACCGCCGACACCGGCGTGCTATTCCTCGACGAGATCGGCGAACTCGGCCTCGACGAACAGGCGATGATCCTGCGTGCGATCGAGGACAAACGGTTCCTGCCGGTGGGCGCCGACCGCGAAGTCGACAGCGACTTCCAACTGATTGCCGGTACCAATCGCGATCTTGCCGCCTGCGTGGCGGCGGGGACGTTCCGCGACGATCTGTATGCGCGGCTGAACCTCTGGACCTTCGCGCTGCCCGGCCTTGCCGAGCGCCGCGAGGATATTGCGCCCAACCTCGACTATGAACTCGACCGCCATGCCGAGCGCGAGGGCGACCGCATCACCTTCAACAAGGAAGCCCGCGACCGTTATCTCGGCTTCGCGACCAGTGCCGAGGCGCGCTGGCCGGGCAACTTCCGCGACCTTGCCGCCAGCGTCACCCGCATGGCGACCTTCAGTCCGTCGGGACGGATCAACGTCGACTGCGTCACCGCCGAGATCGCGCGGCTCAAGCGCCTTTGGACGGGCGGGGCGGACGCGCCCGATGCACTCGCCGATCTGCTGTCACCCGAGCAGTTGGACGCGCTGGACCCGTTCGATCGGGTCCAGTTGGCCCATGTGGTGGAGACCTGTCGCGAGAGCCGCTCGCTGTCCGAAGCCGGCCGCACCCTGTTCGCCGCATCCCGCCGTCAGCGCACCTCGACCAACGACGCGGATCGCCTGCGCAAATATCTGGCGCGCTTCGATCTGAGTTGGGCGAACGTGATGGGCGATCGCTGAACCTGGGGCATACGGGGCGGCCTATGCCGCCCCGTGCCGCTCAGGCCGCCGCCGTGATCCTGGTCCATCCCGTGCGGAAGGCGCTGATCTCGTCCGCCCAGAGTTGATGGGCCGTGTCGACGAGATCGGGGTGCTCACCGGCCCATCCGCTCGGCAGGTGCTGCCGCGCCAACACGCAGAGGTGGACATGCTGCCGGGCGGTGCTCAGTCCGTCACCGGGCACGTGCAGCACTGCCATCGTCGACAGGGGACGACCGCCCGCCAGATGAACAGCCGCATAGGCCGACGCCATGTCGAGCAGGTCATGCGAAGGCATGTTATACTCGCCTTTGATGGTCAGGATCGCGGCGAGCAGCCGCTGATGCGGCCGAACGTTCGAATCATAATCCTCCAACAGCCGCCACAGCGGGGTATCGGGCGCCCCCTGCGCCAGGATCAGTCGATGGTCGCGAGCCGTGACGGGCAAGCCGCACGATGTCCGCGGCGCATCGGCTTCCGGTTTGAACGGCGCCAGCTTGCTGCCGAACACTGCCATGACGTGGTTGACGCTCTGCCGGGATCGCGGGCGCAGCAGCGCATAGCCGACGGCCTCACAGCCGGGTTCGCGCACGTCATAGATCATGTCCATGACCTCGGCCGGGCTGTGCCACGGTACGACAGCCGCATTCTTGGTCTTCATTGTCTTTGTCACTCCGGCGGCGTGGGCTGCACACGCGTCGCCTTCTTTTCACCCTGACGGTACAGCCGCCAAGGCACACTCCTGCTTTTCTCCTGGTTCCGGCGCTCGCCTGGCGCCCGGCCCCTCGCCCATGAGGCGAGAAACCGGGGGGAAAATCTATATCGCTCGGCCCTTTGCTCAGGCGGGGCGGGTTCGCATTACGCCTTTCGCCGCGCTTACTTTGGTCCACGACTGCCACCGCTGACTTAGGCTTGGTTGATGCCGGTGGAAGCACGTTTGCTTGCGGCACGCGCTCGGGCATCGCCGTTCGTTTCGCGACGGGGATCGGTCGTTTGATCACGTTCGCCGATGGTGAGGCGGCCGGAACAGTCTGGCCCGGGCTTGCAGGCATATCGTCATTCGCACCTTGGGCCGGTCGCGCCGGCGGGAGGGGCGAAAGCGACGGCCCAACGGCAGCAGCGGGCGGCGGAGAAAGGCGCTCAGCGAGAGCCTTATCCGGTTGCGGGAGCGACGGCTGAAGCGCGCGCCACCGCTGCGCTAGGTCAGCGTCCGCCAGCGCATCGGCGAGGCCATATTTGACGGCCATGGCGAAGGTCCGTTCGCGAAATTCGGGATCGCCCGCCACAATCACCCGGCGAGCCGATTTTCGAACGGCAAGACGAAGCGCTGCCAGCATGGCCGCCTCGTCCCGTGTGATCACGTCGATTGCCTCACCCCTGTCGAGGAAGGCTGTGGGACCATCGGCTTTCCGGGCGTAGCGGACGCCGTCCGAGCAGGGATAGGCATGAAATCCATCGATCGACGGCAGGTCGGCCGAGCGCTTGCCGCTCCCCACTCCGAAACTGGGGAACGCCCTTGCGTTATGGCGATGACGCCACGCTTCGGCAAAGGCACCTTCCCCTTGCTCATAATACCAGCTTTCCAGATTTGGAGCGGGCCGTTTGGGCACCTTTTGCCTGGCGAGGGCAGCCGCGCGTGCACGATCGGTGGCATGCTCTGACGATGCGGCGTCGCGCTTGGCTTTCTGCCACCTCTTCCACCGCTCGAGCTCGCCGCGATATTCATCAGCCCGGAAGGCCTTCTCTAGCCGATCCCCCTTCGCGTCACGGGCCACCATTTCCACAGCTGCCGCCCGCGGGACGAAGTCCCCAAGGCGCTTTTCCAAGCGCACGCGGGTGATCGACCGATCAACGGCCGATGCTCGTACCTTCTCGTTTCCAACCGACAGGATGACGCCGTTCGTCCCGATGGCGTCATAGCTGATACCAACCTCGGCGAGCGAGCGATGCAACGTGCCCCACGATCGCGCTGCCCGGATCAGGGGCACGGCTTCCTCCTGGGCGATGCGTTGCGCGGAACGATAGCCCGTCCGGGTTTCGAACGCCGCGGCCTTCAGGGAGATCGGTTTCCGATCCGCATCGACGCGCGTCGCTGCCCCGGCACTCATCACCACCCGACCATCGAACACCTGATAGCGAGCATCGGCTTCGGCCTGCCAGCCAAACCGATCGACGATCAGGGCAACCGCCTGATGCGCTGCCTCGAGCGTGAAGCCGTCGTTGATCTCGATCATCCGCCGGGCAAGCGGATCATAGCGGTTGAGCGCGATATGGACGTGACGATTGTCGGTGTCGCCATGGCAAGCATAGATGCACGGCTGGTCGCTGACGCCGAGATGCCCGAGGAACATGCCGACCGCTTCGTCGATCTCGGCGGGTGTCGGCAACTCGCCCTCACGCCAACTCAGCAGCCAGTGGTCGATCGGATTGGGGCTGCGGGTCGCCGCCTGCGCGACGGCGATCATCTCGGCGCGTTGCCCCTCGATGGCGGTGCTGACGAAGTTGCGACCACCGATATGGAACAGGCGCTCGCCTTTCGTGCCGCCGAGCTTCTCGCGCAGCATATAGGCGACCTGATAATCCTTCTCCTCGCTCTGCTTCTCGGGCTGCCGGAGATAGTCGACAAGGTTGCGGGCATGCCTCGCCCGCTCGGTGGTCGCATTGCGCCCGGCCGGGCGCGCCGGGATGCGTTTCACGATCACGGGGTGTCGGCCTTTTCATCGCCATCCACCACATCGTCCAATTCGTCGACCAACCCCAGGATCGCGGTGCACACGTCGCCGAGCGTCGTGGCGATCACGAACTCGTCGACATCGTGCGTCTCGGCCAGCTGCTGGATGCGGCGACCCCCGACGTGCAGCGCGGCGATCTTGCGCAGGGCATCACGATTGCGCACGCCGCCACCGAACAGACGGGCGCGAACGTAGGTGGAAATTCCCACTTCGCCGGCCTCGCTGACCAAGCGCTGCCGCTCCTCGGCAGTCACCCGGAAGACGATGCGGTTGCCGGAATCCTTCCTCGGCGGACGCTTGCCGCGCGCCTTCCGAGGAGCTCGGCCCGCGTCATTCTGGCTCACGCCGTTTCTCCTGCGACAAGCCTTCGGCGCGGAGCAGGCCCCGCTGCGCAGCCGGTGGTGTCATACACCACCCATCCTGCTACCCTATTTCCTCCCTCTTCAGCGCGCAGGCGAGAGCCGGAGCGCATGCTCCTTCTCACCTGGGTGCGCACCCTCGTTCTTCTGTTCTGCCCAGCCCACCGGAGCCGCTTGGAGCACGTCATGCGCGGTCCCCCTTCGCGCGCGTCGGGCGCGCCTGCCGCAGTTTCTGCGGCAGGAGGCAGATGGTCCGCTGGTCCGCCAGATGTCCAGTCACGATCGGGATCTTCGCCACCGTGGCCTTGAGCTTCTCGAGCGAGGCCCGCCCGGGATAGCGCGTCATGCTTCGCCACCTGTACCCTTGTGGCCGAGCAGGTCGTTGCGGAACTCGATGAAGACCTCCTGGTCCTTCAACTCGTCCGAGACGGTATGGCGGGCGGAGTGCATCGCCTGACCGCGCTTCCGGTCGGGCACGCTCGGCGCGATATAGATCCACCACAGCTTGTAGAAGACGTCGCCGAGCTTCCGCTTGGTATCACCGCCGGGCACGAACTCGGGAAACAGCAGCGTCTCGCCAGCTTGGCGCATCGCCTCGACATAACGCAGGAAGCCCAACCGGATCAGCTCATCGGCGATGACGATCACGCGCCGCGCGGACTTGTTCTTGATCCGCCCGGTGATGGTGGGGCGGATCAGCAGATACTCGATGCCGTGCCGCTCCTCGACATCGTCGAGCATCAGCTTGGCCAGTTCCTCGCGCCGCGCACCGGTGTACCAGACGAGCAGGAGCAGATAGAACAGGCCATCGTGGATGACCTTGGGACCGGGCTTCAGTCGCTCCTCGGTGCCGACGCAGCCCGTCCAGGGCGGCAGGCGGAAGATCGCTTCGCCTTGCTCCCGCGTATAGCGAAGCCGCGCCTCGCGTTCGTCCTTGTCAATCGGGGCCGTGAACTCGCCGAAGTCGATCGGCTCTGCGATGGGCACCGCCTTGCGGGTGAAGCTGTGGATCTGGCCCAACTTGTTGAAATGCTTGTTGGCGGTGCCGGTGGACAAGCCGATCTGATCCATCGGCACGTCGCCATTCTCGACCCGATCGGCGGACACGGCCGCCGCCTGTTCCAGGCTCTGCCCGAGGTCGTGGTCGCTAGCCGCCTTGCCATAGTTGACGGAGAGCTGATCGAACCATTTGTCGAGCTTGACGATGTCCGCTTAGGCAACCCGCCACATCGGCGTGCCGGGCGGCAACGACTTCTGCAACAGCACGGCGGCCCAGCGGATCTGGCGGAGCGTCTGTTCGCCGACGCTGTCCTTCTCGCGCTTGCCGCCTTTGCGATGCTCCAGAAGGCGGGGCGTCGTTGCGATCATCCGCTCCGCTGCCTCGACGGGGGTGCAATGCAGCCAGTCCTCTGGCACCGCCGGATCAACACCGACCGGCGCAGAATGAGAACTAGCGACCGGCGAAGGCGATGGCTGCGCCGGTGCAGGCGTGGCCGAACTGTTAGGTGGCACCGTCCCGGGCGTGGCCGCACCTCGAAGCTGCGCCTCTGCGGCGGCATAGACGTCGCGGTACGCCGGGTAGAGGGCTAGTTCCAGCCTCCAACGCAGCCGGTCATCGACTGCGAAACCAGCAGCGGCGAGATGGCGATCGATCTCGTCTGGCCGGATCGGGCTAACGCCGCGCTCCTCGCGCATCGCGATGATGGAGCGCAGATCGGCGATCCGTTGCGCGCTCCAGCCCTCCGCCTCCAATTTGCGCTCGTCGCCCGGCAGGAAGGACATATGGCCCCCCTGGTTCTTTAGGTGCTCGAAATAATCAATGAAGGCCAGATTGGCGGCCGAGTGGTGCTCGACATCGTATGGCGTCGATCGCTGCAGGGTGCAGACCTCGGCCAACCGCTCCTCGTACATCGCCTTGGCGATCGCCTGGAGCTCCTGCTCGGTGATATCGGTCTTCTGCCTGGCCCGCCTGTCGAGCATCTCCAGCACCCTCGGCGTCACCGCCGTGAGCGCCGCCCCCATGTTGCGCGCGGCCTTCCGGTCGGTGGTCCGCAGCGACAGCCGGACATCTAGGGTGCCATTATCCAATTAGCGGTGGAATTCGGCGCCCCCAGGAAATGTGCCCGCGCCGATATACATGCTGAAGACAGTCCAAAACCGCAGCCTTCCCGGCCAGCGCATTGGCACAATCTGATGCACAATTGTGCAGGTGCCAACCGCCGACCCTGATAGTCAGCCAGCGTCTTCGAACACTTAGCAGCCAATTGGCTGGGATTTCAGGCAGATGGCTGGGGCGGCAGGATTCGAACCTGCGTATGACGGTACCAAAAACCGTTGCCTTACCGCTTGGCGACGCCCCACCGGGAGGCGCGCCTTATAGCCGGCGGGCGGCGTGTGAAAAGCCCCAACACGCCGGGTTTTCGCGTGGCAGCCACGAAAACCCGGCCCCGCGCCCTCAATCCAGGCGTTCGAGCCAGCCGTGCGGGTCGGCGGCGCGGCCGCGCTGGATCGCGGAGAGCGCGTCGAGCATGCGCTGCGTCAGCTGGCCGGTGCCGCCGCTGCCGATGGTGAAGCGGCCTGTTGCCTCGACCACCTGGCCGATCGGGGTGACGACCGCCGCGGTGCCGCAGGCGAAGGCTTCGGTCAGGCGGCCGCTCGCGGCGTCGGCGCGCCACTGGTCGATGCCATAGGGCTCTTCGCGCACCGTCAGGCCCTGGTCGCGGGCGATACGGATGATCGAATCGCGGGTGATGCCGGGCAGGATCGTGCCGGTCAGCGGCGGGGTGACCATCGATCCGTCGTCGAACACGAAGAAGACGTTCATGCCGCCCAGTTCCTCGACCCAGCGGCGCTCGACCGCGTCGAGGAACACGACCTGGTCGCACCCTTGCGCGATCGCCTCCGACTGCGCGGCGAGGCTGGCGGCGTAATTGCCGCCGCACTTCGCCTCGCCCGTGCCACCCGGCGCGGCGCGCGTGTAATTCTGGCTGACCCAGATCGACACCGCACGCGCGCCGCCCTTCCAATAGGCGCCGACCGAGGATGCGATGACCATGTAGAGATATTCGGCGGAGGGCTTCACGCCCAGGAACGCCTCGCTCGCATACATGAAGGGCCGCAAGTACAGCGCGCCGCCGTCGATCTGGGGAAACCAGTCGCGCTCGGTACGGACCAATTGGCGGCACGATTCGAGGAACAGCTCCTCGGGCAGTTCGGGCATCGCCAACCGGCGCGCGCTGTTGTTGAAGCGGCGCGCGTTCGCGTCCGGACGGAACAGCGCCATGCCGCCGTCATCAAGGCGATAGGCCTTCAGCCCTTCGAAAATCTCCTGCGCGTAATGCAGAACCGCGGTCGACGGATCGACCGTCACGGGCGCACGGGCAGTGATCACCGCATCGTGCCAGCCCTGCCCCTCGGTATAGCGGATCACCGCCATATGGTCGGTAAAGACGCGGCCGAACCCCGGATCGACCAGCCGCGCCGCCCGCTCGTTGGCGGCCACCGGCGTGGTGCTGGGATCGAAGCGAAAAGCGGCCGACCCGGCCGTCGAAGGCGCATTCATTTGATTTCTCTCAGACATCAGGGGTTGCAGACGCGTAGGGACGGTGTCTAAACCGGTCAACATGGCTGCCCCAGCTTCTTCCGCATCCGCCCAATTCCTGCGCGAACCCGAACTCCGTCGAGGCATGGAACTGCTGTATTTTGGCCATAGCCATCTCACCCGCTCCGTCGACCAGGGGCTTGCTGCCCAGGGATTGGGCCGCGCGCACCACCGTGCCTTGTATTTCATCGCCCGCAAGCCCGATCTGACGGTCAGCGAGCTGCTGGCGAT
The DNA here is from genome assembly GCF_043498045.1 of Sphingomonas sp. S6. NCBI lineage: Bacteria > Pseudomonadati > Pseudomonadota > Alphaproteobacteria > Sphingomonadales > Sphingomonadaceae > Sphingomonas > Sphingomonas sp. S6. Next base: position 147,718 of record NZ_JBIEOE010000005.1, on the reverse strand, counting down.
GCTGGCGATCACCAAGCAATCGCTGGGTCGCGTACTCAACGAGCTGAGCGACCGCAAGCTCGTCACCGCCCGGCCTGGCGAACGCGACCGCCGCCAGCGGCTGCTGCGCCTGACCACGGAGGGTGCCGAACTTGAAAGCGACCTGTTCGAGGCGGTGCGCGTCAAGATGGCGCAGGCCTATCAGGCCGCCGGCCAGGAGGCGGTATCGGGCTATTGGGCGGTGCTGGAGGGCATGATCCCCGAGGCCGAACGCGCCCACGTGCAAAAGCTGGGGCTCTAACCCGCACGCCTTCGCCGTTCGGCCGCCCGGCGGCCGTTCAGCGCGTTTCGGCCGCCATCTCGCGGTTCCGGCGCGCGGAGGCGGCCAATGTATCGGTCAGCAGCGCGACCAGCCCGTCGGCACGGTCGAGCACGTTTAGCCCCTGCCGCGTCGATCCGCCCGGGCTCGCCACGCGATCGGCGAGCGTCGCGGGCGGGCCGTCGGCGTCGGCCGCCATGACCGCCGCGCCCTCCAGTGTCGCGAGCGCCAGCCGCGCCGCCTGATCCGCCGGCAACCCCAGCGCCGCCCCCGCCTGCGCCAGCGCATCGGCGAAGCGGAACACGAAGCCCGGCCCACAGCCAGCCAGCGCGGTCACGTCGTCGAACCGCGCCTCGTCCGCGATCCATTCGACATGGCCCAGCGGCCGCATCCAGGCGGTCACCTCGTCGCGCACGGCGTCGTCCGCGGTGGAGGAATAAAGCGCCACCACGCCCTTGCCGATCGCGACGGGCAGGTTCGGCATTGCCCGCACCACCGCCCCGGCGCGGCAGAGCGGCGCCAGCGTCGCCTCCTCCACTCCCGCCAGGATCGACACGAGCAGCCGCGGCGCATGGCCCGCGATCGCACCGCCCGACAGGCTGCGCAGCTGCTGCGGTTTCAGCCCGAGCAGGATGACGTCATACGCCCCGTCCTCCGCCGCCGGCACCGCCGGCACGACGCGGACGCCCTCGGGCATCGCACGGCCGCTGGGGCTGACGACGGTGACGTCGCGCGCCGCCATTCCCGCCGCCAGCCAGCGCCGCAGCATCGCGCCGCCCATATTGCCGGCGCCGATCATGAGCAGCTTCACGGCCTCAGGCCTCGCCCTGCGTCTCGATCAGCGCCGCGGCCAGCGCCTCGCGCGGCGTCTTGCCGCCCCACAGGACGAACTGGAACACCGGGTAGAAGCGCTCGCACTCCTCGATCGCCGATTCGACCAGCAGCTCGGCCGCGCCCAGCGACATCGTGCCCTCGTCCTCGCCGTCGATCATCGCCGCATGCCGATACAGCAGCACGCCGGAGGAGGACCAAAGCTCGAAATGGCCGATCCATAATTGTTCGTTGACCAGCCCGATCGCCTCATAGACGCCGCCGCGCCGGTCGTCGGTCACCTTGATGTCGGGGAAGGCGAGGAATTGCAGGACGCTGTCGTCCTCACGCCACAGCGCGCGCAATTCATAGGTGGTCCAGCTGCCCTTGACCGTCGCGACGATCTCGTCGTCATGCCGCTCATGCTCCCAGCCATGCGCGGCATAATAGGCCTCGAGCATGTCGATGGGGGCGGCGGGATCGGTATCGTGTTCAGCGGAATCGAGCATTATCGTGCCCCTTATCGCACGACGAGGCTGCCGAGGCAAAAAGCCCCGTGCAACCCCGTCGTGGACAAGCCTGTCGATAAAGCTGTGGAAAAGTGGGTCAGGCGCCCCAATCAGGCAACCGGCGCCGGTGCGGTGGCGAGCTTCGCCTCCAGCGCGTTGATCCGGGCCTTGAGCGCGTCATTCTCGTCGCGGGCGGCGACAGCCATCGCCTTCACCACCTCGAACTCGTCGCGGCTGACGAAGTCGAGGCCGCCGATCCATTCGCGCATCCGCGTGCGCGCGCCGGATTCCGCCTCGCGCCCCACACCGGCCAGCGTGCCGGCGGCGCCGTTCATCAGCTTCACGAAATCATCGAACAGGCGGTTGTCGGACTGCATATCATCGGTTCCCGGCACATAAGCGTGCGTATCGTCACAGCATCTGGGACGTGTGCGCCCCTGGCACAAGGGTTTCCGCACCGGGGTTGAGCTGGCCGATCCGCCAGGTCAGCACGCCCGCAAAGCTGATCCACACCATATACGGCACCATCAGCCACGCCGCAGCGGTGCGAATCCGCCCAAACAGCACCGTCGTGACGATCGACAGCAGCAGCATCGCGACGATCACGACCAGCGCCGCGCCGATACGATGCGCCCCGAAGAACAGCGGCGTCCACGCGAGGTTCAGCGCGAACTGCACCGCAAACACGGCCAGCGCCAACCCCCGCCCGCGTGCGCCGCGCGCATGCAGGATCACCGCGACGGCAAGGCCCAACAGGATGTACAGCGACGTCCAGGCGACCGGAAACACCCAGCCCGGCGGCGTCAGCTCGGGCTTTTGCAGCGCGACATACCAGCCATTCTCCGATCCCGCCGGCACCGCGCGACCCGATGCGAAGCCCAGCAGCAGGATCAACGGCACGGTCACGATCGCCCAGCGCAGGAACGACATTCGCAGCTGACCCTTGGACGCAATCCCGCTCACCGACGCTTCCTCCGCATGTCTTTCGCGCCCCTTGTCGCGTGGCGACCGGTTCGTAAAGCGTCCGTTACGATTATCGTTCCGTCATGGCCCGTTTCGGGATGCCGCGACCAGAAATTCGACATTCCCTTCGGGCCCCGTGATCGGACTTTCGGTGACGCCCGCGACGCTCCAGCCGCTCGCCTCCAGCCACGCGACCACTTCGTCGCACACCCGCGCATGCACGGCAGGATCGCGCACTACGCCGCCCTTCCCCACTTCCTCGCGCCCCGCCTCGAACTGCGGCTTGATGAGGGCGAGCAGGCGGGCGCCGGCTTTTGCAAAGGTCATCGGCCGTTCCAGCACCTTTGACAGGCCGATGAAGCTCGCGTCGCAGACGATCAGGTCGACGGGCTCAGGAATATGCGCCTCCGTCAGGATGCGCGCGCTGGTCTGTTCGTGGACGATCACGCGCGGGTCCTGGCGCAGCTTCCACGCGAGCTGGTTGGTGCCGCTGTCGACCGCATAGACGCGCGCCGCGCCACGGGTCAGCAGCACGTCGGTAAAGCCCCCCGTCGACGATCCCACGTCGATCGCCACCGCATCGGTCACGTCCCAGCCGACATGGTCTAGGCCATGCGCCAGCTTGATCCCGCCGCGCGACACCCAGGGATGATCGCGCCCGCGCACGTCGATCGCCGCGTCGTCGGGCAGCGCCAAGCCCGGCTTGTCGATCTTGCGCGTGTCCGAAAACACCAGCCCCGCCATGATCAGCGCCTGCGCACGCGTCTTCGATTCGGCAAGGCCGCGGTCCACGAGCAGCTGGTCGGCACGGATCTTCGCCATCAGGGCTCCGTAGCGAGGGCACCGGCCGGCGTCACGCCCCCTGCTTTGCGAGGACCGCCCCCCGCCCCCAACGTCATTCCCGCGAAGGCGGGAATCCAGACGCGCTACCGCCGCGATTCCATCGCAAGCGCCAGAGGTTATGCAGTCCCGCCTCCGCGAGATTGGCGGCTCTTGGCCCCCTCCCGCTCCACCCGTCGCATCCCACCCTCCATCAGCCGCGACTCTATTGCCGATCGGAATAGTAGGATTATCTTCCACATCGGGAAGCATGACCGTACGGCGTGTCCCGACACGCCGGCCGGCCCCGCTGTCCCCCATGGAGGGAGATGCAGCATGACCGGATTTTCCCATTACGACGCAACCTTGCCGACCATCCTGACCGTGCCCGGCCTCGGCGGCTCCGGGCCTTCGCACTGGCAGACCCTGTGGGAGGAGGCGCGGCCCGACACCGTCCGCGTCGAACTCGGCATGTGGCATACGCCGCATCGCAACGCCTGGGTGACGAAGCTCGACCAGGCGATCGCCCGCGCGGAAGCTCCTGTGATCCTCGCCGCGCACAGCCTCGGCTGCCTTGCGGTGGCGTGGTGGGCGGAACTGTCCCCGCAACCCTATGGCTGGCCGGTGGCCGGCGCGCTGCTCGTCGCGCCCGCGGACGTCGATCGCCCGAACGCACCCGACGAACTGCGCGGCTTCGCGCCGACGCCAAAGACGCCCCTGCCCTTCCCCTCGATCGTCGTCGCGTCGAGTGACGATCCGTGGATCACGATCGACCGCGCGCACAGCCTCGCGGCGCAATGGGGCAGTCATTTCGTCGATGCCGGTCCCCAGGGCCACCTCAACGCCGCCAGCGGAGTCGGCTGGTGGCGCGAAGGGCAGGAGTTGCTCGACCGCGTGATCGCCGCCGGCACCGACGGGCACGGCCATGCCCGCTCCCCCGGCGACGCCCGCTCGATCCTGGCGATCAACGCGACCGACGCCGCGCAGACACACTATCTCGGCCGATAGCTATCCCGCGACGGGCGCAAACGGGTTCACGATCCGAACGCGCCCGTCGATCAACAGGCCGTCGTGCATATCCTCGGAATACAGCGTGTCGCACTCCGCCGTCAGCGCCGCCGCGGCAATCATCGCATCGTAGACGGACAGGCGATAGCGTTCGGCGAAGCGCAGCCCGAGGCGATGGAGGTCTGGCGTCAGCGTGATGATCTCCGGGCAGCGAAACGTCACGGCCTGCGTCGCACGGGTGACCTGCTCCCAGGTCCACCGCCGTTTGCGCAGCAGAACATTGGCCAGTTCGTTCAGCGACTGGACGCTGATCACGCCACCATCGTCCAGCAGTCGCGAGGCGGCGGCACCCCGCGCGTCCTCGTCGAAGGTGTAGACGAGCACATTCGTATCGAAGAACGCGCGGGTCACCGCGCGTTCGCTTCCTCCCGATCGAACTTATATCCGGGGGGGAGCGGGTTGGTGCTGCGCAACTCCCGGATCGTGTCCATCGCCCACCGCCGCTGTTCCTCCGTCACCGGAATGGTGATCGGATTGGATTTGGCGACCTTTACCTGGTCGCCCTCGTGCAGCCCCAGCGCCGCGACGACATCGTCGGGCACCTGCACCACATAACCATCGGCGGTCTTCTCGAGCTTCATGGCCCGTCGCATACCACGAAACCGGCCGCCGTGCGAGCGGCCGGCCGTGGGCCTCCGCCGTCAGCGCTTCGCGTCGAACGTCAGCAAAGACGGCTCCGCCGGCACCCCGTCCAGGCTCTTGAAGTTGCCATATTGTGCGCTGTTGAAGCCCACTGCATAGGCCTGCCCAGCCACCGCAGTACATTGCATCGTAAAGCTGCGCCCATCCACCGACCGGCGCGGCGTGCCGTCGCATTCGGGATAGGCGCCGCGATCGGACTTTACGAAGGAAAAGTCCCCCGGCTGCATCGGTCGATCGAAGGTGACGCCGAGCGTGAACGGCCCCGGCGGGATCGTCGCGTGCATCGCCGGCGTCGTCGTCTCCACATAGGGCACGTCGGCGGCGCGCCGGTACAGATAGGCGACGAACGCCGCGCCCTGGCCGGTGTCGTCCCCGCCGACCGAAAAGCTCGATTCATCAGTGAACCCCAGCGTCCGCACGCCGGAGAAGGCGACCTGCTGTACCTCCAGCAACGCCGCATTGGCGGTGCCGCCCGGTGTGATCCGCCCGGCCACTTCGCACAGATCCGTCGCGCACAGGACCCGCAGACTGGTAACCCCGTCGACCCTGCCGAACCGGTTCATCAGCCGCGTTTCCGCCGGCGCGGCCCAGCCGGCGTCACGCGCTTCCCGGCGTACCCGCGCATGCAGTGCCGCCGCGTCATGGGGCTTGTCCACCACCAGAGAGCCGAGCAACGGATCGGCCGCCTGCCCCCGTTCCTGCTGCCAGCCGATGCCGCCCAGCAGCACTGCCGCCGCCGCTATGCCGAGTCCCAATACCATCGGACGCACCCCTTTCCGTGTCGTGCACGCCGCACGCTGCGGCAGGTCCGGCACGGCCTCTGGCGGCACGGCGGCGGCGGGGGCCACCCCGATTTTTGCGTCACAATTTTCTTGGGCGGCCAGCGCGCGGGCGAGATCACGGCTGCTGCCCGCGCCCGTCTTGCGCCGCGCCTCGCGCAGCCGCTCGTTCACCCCGTGGACGCTGAGGCCCAGCGCCGCCGCCGCCGTCTTCGCGGTATGCCCCGCCGCGAGCAGCGCCAGAATCTGCCGCTCCGCCTCCGTCAGCGAGGCGAAGCGGTCCGGCTCAGACACCGCGGTCCTCGCGCGGCTCCGCCTCCAGCGCCCGGCCCTTCGCCGTCGCCGCCTTCATCGCCCGGTACATGCGCACGTTGACCGCGATCAGCATCACGACCGCCAGGCCGATGATGATCGCGGCCTTCAGCGGTCCGCTCACGCGCGCGCGCCCTCGTGCACGCCCGTGCTGTTGTGGCGCAGCGCGGTCAGCACCGTGCTGACGATATGATCGGCGTCGAGGCCCGCCTCGGCATATTGCTTCTCGGGCTTGTCCTGATCCTGGAACGTGTCGGGCAGGCGCATCGTGCGCAGCTTCAGCCCGCCGTCGATGAGCCCTTCATCGCTCGCCAGCGTCAGCACATGTGCGCCGAAGCCGCCGACCGCATTCTCCTCGATCGTCACTGCGACCTCATGGGTCGTCAGCAACCGGCGGATCAGCGCCTCGTCCAGCGGCTTGGCGAAGCGCAGGTCGGCGACCGTGGTCGACAGCCCCTTTGCCTCCAGCGTGTCGGCGGCCTTCAGCGCTTCCTCCAGCCGCGTGCCGAGCGACAGGATCGCCACCGTCTTGCCCTCACGCACGACGCGGCCCTTGCCGATCTCCAGCCGCTGCGGCACCTCCGGCAGATCCACGCCGACGCCCGCGCCACGTGGATAGCGCACCGCGATCGGCCCGCTGTCGTGGCAGGCGGCGGTGTGCGTCATATGCACCAGCTCCGCCTCGTCCGCCGCGGCCATCACGACGAAATTGGGCAGCGTCGCCAGATAGGTGACGTCGAACGATCCGGCATGCGTCGCGCCATCCGCACCGACCAGCCCCGCGCGATCGATCGCGAAGCGGACGGGCAGATTCTGGATCGCCACGTCATGCACCACCTGGTCGTAGGCGCGCTGCAGGAAGGTCGAATAGATCGCGCAGAACGGCCGCATCCCCTGTGCGGCGAGGCCCGCCGCAAAGGTGACGGCATGCTGTTCCGCGATTCCCACGTCGAACGCGCGATCCGGGAATGCCTTGGCGAAGCGGTCGACGCCGGTGCCCGATGGCATCGCCGCCGTGATCGCGACGATCGTCGGGTCGCGCTGCCCTTCCTTGACCAGCTGGTCGCCGAACACGTTCTGATATTGCGGCGGCCCCGGCGGCGCCTTGGCCTGCGCACCGGTGATGACGTCGAACTTTTGCACGCCGTGATACTTGTCCGCCGCGGCCTCGGCGGGGGCATAGCCCTTGCCCTTCTTGGTCACGACATGGACCAGGATCGGGCCTTCCTCGGCATCGCGCACGTTCTCGAGCACCGGGATCAGATGGTCGAGGTTATGCCCGTCGATCGGCCCGACGTAATAGAAGCCCAGCTCCTCAAACAGCGTGCCGCCCATCGTCATGCCGCGCGCGAATTCGTCGGTCTTGCGCGCCGCCTGGTGGAACGGCCGCGGCAGGCGGCGGGCGAAGCGCTTCAGAATATCGCGCACGCCCAGGAATTCGCGGCTCGACACGATGCGCGACAGATATGCCGACAGCCCTCCCACCGGCGGCGCGATCGACATGTCATTGTCGTTCAGGATCACGACCAGCCGGTTGCCTGCCTGTTCGGCGTTGTTCATCGCCTCATAAGCCATGCCCGCAGACATCGACCCGTCGCCGATCACCGCGATGCCGCGCCCGGGCGTGCCGGCCAGCTTGTTCGCCACCGCAAAGCCCAGCGCCGCGGAGATCGAGGTCGACGAATGCGCCGCACCGAACGGATCGTACTCGCTCTCGCTGCGCTTGGTGAAGCCGCTGAGGCCGCCCCCCTGACGCAGCGTGGGGATACGATCGCGGCGCCCGGTCAGGATCTTGTGCGGATAGCATTGGTGCCCGACGTCCCAGACCAGCCGGTCGCGCGGCGTATCGAAGACATAGTGGATCGCGGTGGTCAGCTCGACCACGCCCAGTCCGGAGCCGAGGTGGCCGCCGGTCGTCCCGACCGCGGAGATCGTCTCCTGCCGCAGCTCGTCCGCCAGTTGGCGCAGCTGCTCGGGCTTCAATTTTCGCAGCTCTTCCGGGGTGTTGACGGTATCGAGCAGCGGAGTCTCAGGGAGTTCGGCCATCCGACCCGTCTACGCGCTTCGCCATCGGCTGTCGATTGGCAGCGCGAACCAGCCTCAGTCGCAGTCGGCGCAGCGCCCCCGCACCTCGATCACGGGACGAACTGGTGTAAATCCAGCAGCTTGCGCGGCAGATCGCACCCCGCGAGTGACGCTGTCATCGTCCAGATGCACGGTTCGTCCACAGGAATCGCACACCAGAAAGATGCAGTCGTGCAGGCAATCCGGGTGCGCGTTGGCGACGTATGCGTTGGAGCTTTCGACCTTGCGCGACAGGTTCGCGGCAACGAACACGTCGAGGATGCGATAGATGCTGTTGGCGGCCACCCGCCGCCCCTCGCGCTGCGATAGCGCATCGGCGATGTCATAGGCGCTGGCCGGCTTGTCGAACGCCGCCAGCGCCGCGAACACGCTGGCACGCATCGGCGTCCATTGCTCGCCCGCTTTTTCCAGCGTCGTCTGCGCGGCCTTCATCAGGTCGTCGCCTTGCGGCTCGTGGTGATCGTGATGCGCGTGGCTGGCCATGATGCTGAAATAAGGCGCGGCCGGCCCGGCGGCAAGCGGCGTCAGTGCCCGGCGCGGCGGTTCAGGTCGTGCCCGAAGGCGAGCAGGCCGACGCCGATCACGGTCCACAGCGTCTCCGCGCCATGGCCGCCCTCGTGCGGCAGGCTCATCGCGCCCGCCATGATCCCCAGACCGAACGATCCCATTGCGGCGGGCATGATATAGCCATGCTCCATCACCCCGCGCCCCAGCGCCACCGCGCCGAGCAGGATCGCGATGCTGAGACCGATCTCGTGGAACAGCGGATTGAGCAGCAGCCCGCCCGCCGCGGACAGCATGGCGAGCAGCACCGCACTCGCGATGCAATGGACGACGCACAGCCCCGACAACGCGATCGCCGCGCGATCGAGCCCCGCCCAGCCGAAGCTGCGCACGACCGAGGTCGTATGGGAGTGAGTCCTATGGTCCATCCGAGCCGACCATCTAGGCGCACCCGCGCTGCGTTACAACATTACATCTCCGAATTTTACTGCGAGGAGCGACGCCGTCACTGCGGCGCGCCGGGCGGGGCGAGCCGGATCGCCGTATCGGGATGCACCGACTGGATTCCCGGAATATGCGTCAGCCGTCGCCGCAACGCCGCGCCGTCCTGCGGTCGCCGGGCCGTCACCGCAAATCCACCGATGCTCGCATAGGGATATAGGATCCTGCCGCCCGCGCGCTCGATCCTGCGCTGCACCCTCGCCCGCTTTGCAGGCGTCGCGCAATCGCACGATACGATGAACGTCGACGGGGCGGACGCGCCGTTCGCCAGCGGCCGGGCTAGCAACGGCGCGGGCACGCTTGCGGCCGCCACCAGCAGCGTCAAGGCCCATCCACGTCCGACCATATGCGTCATGCCATCGTCCTTCCTGTGATATGGCGCGATGCTATCCGCCCCGGCTGTACAGGCGATGAAGCCGCACGGCGGCGTCACCCCGCCGCATAGGTGACGCAGGCCATCACGCCGATCCCCGCCATGCTCGCCAGCCCCGCGCCATAGCCGCGCGCCCCGCCGCGGCTACGCGGCAGCAATTCGGACGCGCCGATATACAGAAAGCCGCCGGCGAACAGCGCGAGCAGCAGCGACAGGTGATGCGCGTCGATCCGGATCGCCTGCCCGATCGCGACGCCCGCCAGCGGCGCGGCAGCATTGGCGACCAACCAGCGGTGCGCCCGCTCCGGCCGGCACGAGGTGGACGATAGGCCGATCATATTGGCGCCGTCCGCCATGTCGTGCGCCAGCACGGCCGCCGCCACCAGCCACCCGGTCGACTGCGACACCTGGAAGGCAAGACCGATGCCCAGCCCGTCCATCAGACTATGCAACACCAGGCTGACGCGCCCGACCATCGCGCCTCCCGGCAGGCGGTGCAGCAGAATATACAGCGCCATGCCGATCGCGACCGCGCCGAACACCAGCTCGCTCGCGGCTCCGCCGCCCTCCACCGCCTCGGGCAGCAGGTCGAGCAACGCCAGCCCCACGACCATCCCGCCGGTCAGACCGAACAACAGGTCCTGCCGCCGCCCGAAACGCATGGCGAGTCGCCCGCCGGCATAGGTCGATCCGACGGCGGTGATCCCCAGCAGATACGGGACCAGCATCACCGTGCAGCCCCCATCGGCCCGGACGCCAGCGCGACCGGCACCCGCACGTCTTCGTGCATCATTACCTCCATGATATAATATATCATGCGTTAGGTGCGGTCAGAGGCCTTGTCCAGTGGGAGGTGGGACTCGGGCGTCAAACCCATGATCGGCACCCGATGCCGTCCCATCATTCCTCCCCTGCTACGACAGTATGCGGCTGGGCATGACGGAGCGGAGTCAGGACAGTGTCTCGTTATCGGGGACGTTCCTATCCGCCCCCTCCGTCACCGCCTTCGGCGGCGCGACCTCCCCCTGGCGGGTGACGAGATTGCGTACCGCCCCCGGCCTCACCCGGCCTGCGCGTCAGCCACCACGGACGGCCCGCCCGCCTCGTCTGCGAACAGCCACATACGCGCCTCGTCCTTGTCGGTGAAGAACCGGAACTCCGGGCGGTTGCGCGTTGCGCGGACCGCTTGCATCCGCGGCATGACGTCGCCCGTGTACATGGCGACCCGCCGCGATCGGACGATCGGATTCTCCATGATCTTGGTCAACGCGGCGATGACCTCCTGGCTCTGCGTCATCGCGCCGGTATAGTCGCACAGGCTGATCGGCGCCCGCCCGGTGGCCTGGATACGGCGCCCCGCTTCCGTAACAGCGCGATGGAATTCGCCGATGGTGTCGAGCGTCCAAAAGCCGAAGATTGTACTTTCGAAACAGCCGCGTTCGATGTCTACCGTCACGTTAAACATCGAAAACTCCCGCCCAATCCTGGACATGGTCTATCGCGATTTGGTTACGGGAACGTGCATGACCTATATTGGCGGAAATTATCGCTGTCCTATTCGGAAAAAAGCGTGGACAGTCGACACATGACTGATTCGGTCCGGCACGATCCGTTGCCGGCATCCTGTTCCGTCGTAGGACGTCCCTCGCCGCTCCGGTCGATCCGCCCCTTCGCATGGGAGGGCTTCGGGACACACCGTATCGTCCACTTCGTCCACTTCCACGCTCGTTTTGGCGGTTTACACGCCGCTGGTCGGCGGTCGGGAACAGGCGTATGAGCCACGCCATGCTTCAACCCAGCGCCGCTTTCCTTTCCCGTGCCCGCCCTCGCAGCGTGGCGCGATGGCTGTTCGTCGTCGCCGGCCTGATCGTCGCGATGGTCGTGATCGGCGGCATCACCCGCCTGACCGAATCCGGCCTGTCGATCACACAATGGAAACCGATCAGCGGCACCATCCCGCCGCTCAATCAGGCGCAGTGGCAGGCCGAATTCGACAATTACAAACGCATCCCCGAATATGCCGCCTTCAACCGCGACATGACGCTCGCCGGGTTCAAGCACATCTTCTTCTGGGAATATCTGCACCGCCTGTGGGGCCGGCTGATCGGCGTCGCTTTCGCCCTGCCGCTGCTGTGGTTCGCGGTCCGGCGGCAGATTCCGGCGGGCTACGGCTGGCGCCTCGGCGCGCTGCTGGCGCTCGGCGGCTTTCAGGGCGCGATCGGCTGGTGGATGGTCGCCTCTGGACTGTCGGTGCGCACCGACGTCAGCCATATCCGCCTCGCCGTCCATCTGCTCACCGCGCTGACCATCCTCGCCGGCATCGTCTGGACCGCGCTCGACCTGATGGCGCTGCACCGCGATCCTTCGGCCCCGCCCGCACGGCTGACGCGCACCGCGGTGCTCGCGCTCGCGGCGCTGGTCGTGCAGCTCGTCTACGGCGCGTTCACCGCCGGGCTCGATGCCGGCTATGCCTTCGCCAGCTGGCCGCTGATGGGGGACGCGCTGTTCCCCGCGGGCGTGCCCATGGTCGACCCGGCGTGGCGCAACGCGGTCGACAATCCCGTCGTCGTCCAGTTCTTCCACCGCTGGTGGGCATTCGCCACCGCCGCCGCTTTGGTCTGGCTCGCGATCCGTGCGACGCGCAGCGGATCGAAGGCGGGGCTGTGGGTCGTATTGCTCGTGACGCTGCAGATCGTGCTCGGCATCGCCACGCTGATGAGCGGCGTGCAGATCGACATCGCCGTCGCGCATCAGGGCAATGCCGCACTGCTGCTGATCGCCACCGTCTTTGCCGCGCATGCGATCGGGGGCCGCGACCGACGTTTTAGCTAAGCGGCGGCGGCCTGTGGTATTATTTTACCCGTCAGCAAACCCGCTGTTTGCTTGACTTTCGCGGGGCCCTCCCGCATTGGCACCCTCAACCACGCCGCTTGGAAACAGGCGGCGTGTCTCGTTTCAAACCGAAAGGTCTCGCCCATGAAGGCGCTCATGAAGACCACCAAGTCGGCCAAGCCGCATGAGGTGGAAAAGAAGTGGCACATCATCGACGCCACCGACCTCGTCGTCGGCCGCACCGCGTCGATCATCGCCAACATCCTGCGCGGCAAGCACAAGACGTCGTTCACCCCGCACGTCGACTGCGGTGACAATGTGATCGTCATCAACGCCGACAAGATCCGCTTCACGTCGAACAAGGCGGCGAAGAAGGTCTATTACAAGCACACCGGCTATGCCGGCGGCATCAAGGGCATCACCGCCGCCAAGGTCCTCGAAGGCCGCTTCCCGGAGCGCGTTCTTGAAAAGGCCGTCGAGCGTATGATCCCGCGCGGTCCGCTCGGCCGCGAGCAGATGCGCAACCTGCGCATCTTCAAGGGTTCGGAGCATCCGCACGAAGCCCAGAACCCTGAGGTTCTCGATATCGCGGGCATGAACCGCAAGAACAAGGTGGGCGCGTAATGACCGACAATCGCCAGTCCCTTTCCGACCTCGCCTCGCTGACCCAGCAGGCGGCCCAGGCTCCCGCCGCCGCTCCGGCGACCAACGGTGCCGAAGGCGAAACCGCCGCGCCGGTGCAGACCCAGCCGACCACGCCGCTGCGTCAGCAGGAACTCGACAAGTTCGGCCGCGCCTACGCGACCGGCCGTCGTAAGGACGCCGTCGCACGCGTCTGGCTGAAGCCGGGTTCGGGCAAGATCACGATCAACGGTCGCGATCAGGAAGTCTATTTCGCGCGTCCGACGCTGCGCCTCGTCATCAACCAGGTGTTCGGCATCACCGAGCGCGAAGGTCAGTATGACGTGATCTGCACCGTCAAGGGCGGTGGCCTCTCGGGCCAGGCCGGCGCGGTCAAGCACGGCATCAGCCAGGCGCTGACGAAGTACGAGCCGATCCTGCGCTCGCCGGTCAAGGCCGCTGGCTTCCTGACCCGCGACAGCCGTACGGTCGAGCGTAAGAAGTACGGCCGCGCCAAGGCGCGTCGCAGCTTCCAGTTCTCGAAGCGTTAATCCGCGGGCGGCTTTGGATTGTTTCGGCAATCCAAAGGCTCGCCACGGCGGCCATCGACGGCGGCATCGCTGCCTTCGTCTGACGTCACGGACTTGCTCCGTGACGGCGCGGCCCGAAGCCAAAAACGAAAAGGCGGCCCGGCAACGGACCGCCTTTTTCGTTGCCATCAAAACAGCTTACGCACCGACAGCTTCACGATCCGCCCATACCAGTCCAGAAACGACGGCTGGAAGGCATAGGGCGTCGCCCCGGTCCGGTCCCGAACCTGCACCCGGTTGTTGAGCAGGTTCTGGACCGTGAATTGCAGCGTCATCCGCTTCGCCCAGTCGGCCTTCGGCGCCAGCTTGGCGGCATCGAACGTCGAATAGAGCGAAAAGAACATCCTCGGCGAAAAGCGCAGGTCGGCGCTCGGAATGTCGCTGCGGATCCGGGTCGGCGCCTTCCACAGGCCGAAGATGCCGCCCTGCACCGCCCCCACCGAACCGCCAATGGCACCCTGTGCCTCGAACCGCGACCGCTCCTGCACGCTGCTCACCCCATCGCCGGACAGCGCATCGAACACCGGCTGTCCCGGTCGCAGCATCACCTGATCGTCCAGCCGCAGCGTCGCGGTGACGAAGCTGTACAGCGACGGCCGTTGCCGCGGCGGCGGCGGCGGCGGAGCGGTGCTGCCGGCCGGCGCGGCAGGCGGCTTGGACACGGCGCCCAGCGGCGTCCACAGATTGATCCGCCCCTCCAGCTTGCGCTCCCGTTCGAAGGCGACGTTGATCGGCCGCAGGTCCGCCGTCAGCAACTGGCCATTGGCATCGCGGCGGAACCGCTCCGGAAACGCCGCGAGCAGCGCCGGGCTGCCCCGGACGATGTTGACCGTCTGATCGTCGATCCGGGTCTCGATATAATTCAGCGCCAGCCGCAACTCGCGTGCCTTCATCGGCTTCCACGTTGCACCCACCGTGCTGACGCGCCGCCGCTCGGGCGCCAGATCGGCATTGCCGCCGCTCGTCAGGGTGACGAGCGCATTGGTGCCGGTCGCAAAGTCGAAGAAGGCGACGTTGGCGATCGTGACGACCGGCTGGGTCAGTTGCGCGATGTCCGGCGCGTTCTGCGTCACGTTCAGCGACGCGGTGACCTGAACCGGCGCAACCGGGGTCCAGGTCAGCCCCAGATAACGCGACAGTAGGCTGCCGTAATTCGACACCGACGATACGCCGAGCGTCGCATTGGCCGACAGCGTGCCGATCGCGCCCAGCACGCCGCGTTCCCGCGACGCGATCGGCAAATCGACATTGGCACTCGCGCTCCGCACTGCCCGCGTCAGGCTCCGCGCGGTCCCGTCGCTCCCGGCCAAGGCGCCATTGCTGCCGGTGCGCGCATAATCCGCGGTCAGCGTCATCCGCGCCTCTCCCGCGGGAAGCGTCACGACGGGCCCCGTCGCCGTCGCGTTGCTCGACAGCGTCTCGGCAACGGATCGGCTGCGGTTGGTCAGCCGTGTCGCGACGTCCTGTGCCGCAAAGCCGCGAAACGGATCGGCGCTGGCCGTGATCGCCGCCTGCACGCGTGTCAGGTCCACCCCCTGGTCGAGCATGAAGCGGGTGAGCGCCCGATCGTAATTGCCCGTGACGGTCCACAGCCAGCGCTTCACGCTCCCCTGCACCGTGCCGCCCGCGTGCAATTGCAACCCCCCGCCCGACTGGCGCAAGACGCCGGCCTCGGGCAGATTTCGGTACAACAGCACATCGGTGCCGAAGGGAGAATACGGATTGCTGCCCGGCACGCGCAGCACCGCCGTGGCAAGGCCACCCGGCCGCGCGCCGCCCTTGGCGTCCATCGACACGTTGAGCGATGCCGTCACCGTCTTACCGATCGGTACGGCCTGCGTCGCGTTGATCTTGATCTCGTCGTTCGACTGCAGCGCCCCGTAAGGCGCCATGTCGAACCGACGCGGCACGTTCGCCGCCACGGCATAGGCCGACAACAGACCACGCTGGGCCGGATCGAGCGGCACCGGCGCCACCGTCACGCGCTGCCCCGCCAGCGCATCGAGGGTCGGCGACAGGCTGGTGCCGCCGATCCCGGTGACGTTGCCGGTCGGATCGAACAGGCTGTCGGGATCGGCAAAGGTAGGACGCCGGGAATAGGGCAGCGGATCTTGGCGAAGATACTCAATCGTCGCTACGAAACGCCGGTCGCGATCGATCCGCGTCGGACTCAGCGACAGTGTCGCGGCGCTGCCGCCGCCATCGGTCGTGGTCGACGCGCTTTGCTCGACGGCCAGTGCCCGGAAATGCGGCTTCGTAATGAAATTGACGAGCCGTGCGGTCGGCGGAAAGCCGAAGCGCGACGCCTCCGTCTCGGGCAGCACCTCGGTCCGTTCGATCGCCTCTGGCGGTAGCGTCTGCACCTCCTGATAGCCGGAAATGCGGCGCCCGTTGAGCAGGAACACGGGATCGGCGCCGCTCGCCGAGGTGGTCAACGGCTTCAACTGCCGCAGGATATCGTCGATGTTGGTGCCGAGCGTCCGCAATTGCCCGGCGTCGAGCACCGCCACCGGCTCCACGTCGCCGATCGCCGATCCACGCGGTCGCTTGCCGGTGATGACGATGTCGCCCGTCTTCGTCTCGTCCGCCTGTGCTGCGGCGACCCCCGGAACCAGAACCGCAGCGCCCACGAAAACGCGCAGACAGCCAAGACGCGCGCCATGCATGACCGCTTCCCCCCAAGCCCGGTCGCGATGCTCCCGACCGACCCGACTTTTGGCAGACAATTGCGGTGAAAGATTGGTCAGAGCCGGACGATACGTGTGCCTAGACGCTCCGCTTCTTCGGGGTCGTGCGTCACCATCAGGATCGGCAGGCGGACCTCGTCGCGAACGCGCAGGATCGCGTCCATGATCTCGCCCCGCCGCGCCCGGTCGAGCGACGACAAGGGTTCGTCGAGCAGCAGGAAGGCAGGATCGCTGAGCAGTGCCCGGCCGATCGCCACCCGCCGCGCCTCGCCACCCGACAATGTGCCCGGCCAGCGCCCCAGCAGATGGCCGATGCCCAGCATCGCGACGGCAGCGTCGAGGGCGCTGTCGTCCTTCGCCCCGTACAGCAAGTTCGCGCGCACCCGGCGGTGCGGGAACAGGCGCGGGTCCTGAAAGACATAGCCCGCCCGCCGACGCTCGGGCGGCAGGTCGATGCCGGCCGCCGCGTCGAACACCACCGTATCGCCGACCACGATCCGGCCCGCGTCTGGGCGCAGCAGGCCGGCAACCATGTTGAGCACGCTCGTCTTGCCGATGCCGGACGGGCCGAACAGCACCGTCAGCCCCTCGCCTGCCTCCAGATCGATCGCGACGCGCGTGTCGCCCAGCGTCTTGGTGACGCGCACGTCAAAGGACATGCAGCCCCCGTCGCACGCGCCGGGTCAGCAGTTCGGACGCGAGCAGCGCGATCAGGCTCAGCACCACCGCGATTCCCGACAGCCGCCACACGCTCGCCTCCGCCCCCGGCTGTTGAAGTGCCGAATAGATGGCGAGCGGCAGCGTCTGCGTCTGCCCCGGCACGTTGGAGACGAAGGTGATCGTCGCGCCGAATTCGCCGATCGATCGCGCGAAGCCCAGCACTGCACCCGCCAGCACGCCGGGCAGGCTAAGCGGCAGCGTCAGCGTCCAGAACACGCGGGCTGGCCCCGCCCCCAGCGTGCGCGCGGCGCTTTCCAGCCGCGGGTCGACCGCCTCGATCGACAACCGCATCGCGCGCACCATCAGCGGCATCGCCATGATCCCCGCCGCGATCGCCGCGCCGGTCCAGCGAAACAGCACGCTGACCCCGAACCAGCGTTCGAGTAGCGCGCCGGCGGGGCCGTTCGGGCCGAAGGCGATGAGCAGCAGCCACCCCGTCACCACCGGCGGCACCACCAGCGGCAGGTGGACGATCGCGTCGAGCAGCAACTTGCCCGGAAACCGCCCGCGCGCCAAAGCCCACGCCAGTGCGAAGGCGACCGGCAGCATCGCCGCCACCGCCACCCCACCGACGCGCAGGCTCAGCCCGACGATCCCCCATTCCTCCGCCGATAGCATCAGCGGGGCAAGAACCCGTATCGCCAGAAGATCGCCTTACCCGGCGCGCTGATCAGGAAGCGGCGGAACCTCTCGCCTTCGGGGTTCGTCGATCGGGCAAGGCGTGCGATCGGATAGGTGACGGGCGGATGGCTGGTCGCCGGAAACACGCCTGCGATCCGCACCTTGGCCGACGCCTTAGCATCGGTGGCATAGACGATCCCGAGCGGCGCTGCGCCGCGTTCGACCAATGTCAGCGCCGCGCGGACGCTGTCGCCGCGCACCACTTTGGGCGCGACCGCACTCCACACGCCAAGCGATTTCAGCGCCGCCTCGCCATATTGGCCGGCCGGGACCGGCGCATCCGCCATGGCGAGCGGCCCCGCACCCAGCACCCGCGCCAGCGCGGCGGGCGGACGCACCGGGATGCGCACGGGATTGTCCCTCGCCGCGACCACCACCAGCTGGTTGCCGAGGAAGGTGACGCGGCTGGCCGGCACGATCAGTCGCTTCGCGGCGAGCGCATCCATCCACTGCTGGTCCGCCGACACGAACAGATCGGCATCACCCCCCGCCTCTACCTGCCGCGCCAGAGCAGACGATGCCGCAAAGGAGATGACGGGCCGCGGGTGGCCTCGCTTCGCCCAGGCGTCTGCCGCGGCGGTCATCGATTCCTGCAGACTGGCCGCCGCCAGCACCAGCGGCGGCTTAGCCTGCGCGATCGCCGGGGCGGCGGCGAGCAGCGACGCCAAAAACAGCAACGGACGGATCATGCAGGCTCCCTAAACGCGTGCAGCCGTTCGTAAACCTAGCGCGCGGGGAAGGCGATGCCATTCTGCCAATGTTTACCGGCTAACGGCGCGGCAGCCTAAACCAACATCGCCATGTCAGCAGCGCGCACGGCATGCATGAATGCGGCGAGCTTGACGGCGTCGAGATGGCCGTCCGTCCGCACACCGGAGCACAGGTCGAGCCCATATGGCCTTACCTGGCGGATCGCCTCGCCGACGTTGCTCGCGGACAGGCCGCCGGCCAGAAACACCGGACGCGTGCTGGTGCGAACGAAGTCGGCGCTGATCGCCCAGTCATGCGCCCTGCCCGTGCCACCCAATTCGGCGATCGCCGCATTCGGTCGGCCGGAATCGAGTAGGAATGCGTGAACGTACGGCGAATACAGAGAAATCATGTCGAGTGCTTCGCGGCCCTCCACATGGATCACCTGTACCCGACGGACGTGGGGGAGGCATTCCGCAAGGTTGCGAGATTCCGCGACATCGATGTGCGATACGATTTGCACCGTCGTCGGCTGCGTTCGCGACACGTGCGCTGCAATCGCATCGGCCGTGGTTTCCGACGTCAGCAGGAACGTGGCGACGGGCGGCATGGCGGCCGCGGTGATGTCGGCAATCCGATCATCGGGGATCGGCCCGGGACCCGATGGCATACGCGCCACCAGGCCCAAAGCATCCGCCCCGGCGGCTGTCGCCATATCCGCCTCGGCCCGTGACGCGATGCAACACACCTTTACGCGTGTTCGGAACACAGCGCGCTCTCCCTCACCCCGCCTGCACGCGGCCGGTGCGTTGCAATTTGCCCCAGCCGACCATCGGCCCGCGCATCGCCTGCGTGATCGCCTTCAGCACAACGTAATACATGATCTGGCGATAGCCGACGCGCTGCGGGATCAGCAGCCACAACAGGCTCCACTTCTCGCGCCGTTCCAATGCGAAGGCGACCGTTGCCGCCAACAGGTCGATCGTCGTAAACACCGCCCAGAAGGTCAGCATCGTATAGACGTCGTGGCTCGTCTGCGCCCAGCCGTGCGCCTGCACGTCCAGATAGGTGACGACGAAGCTGACCAGCAGCGCCAGGTCGATGATCGGGCTGATCGCGGCGAGCAGGATCTGGAACACGATCGCCTGCGGCAGGCCGATCCAACCGAGTCCGCGCGGATGGCTGCTGCCGATCGCCGAGCGATGCTTCCACAGGCATTGCAGCGTGCCGAACGCCCAGCGGAACCGCTGCTTGGCGAGTGCGCGGAACGTCTCGGGCGCCTCGGTCCACGCCACTGCATATTGATCGTAGCGGACGGCCCAGCCAGCGCGCTGGATCGCGATGGTGAGGTCCTGATCCTCTGCCAGCGTATCGTGCGGATAGCCGCCGACCTGCTGGATCGCCGCCAGCCGCCACGCGCCCACCGCGCCCGGCACCACGGTGATCGCATTGAGGCGGGCGAACGCCCGCCGCTCCAGGTTCTGCGCGGTGATGTACTCCAGCGCCTGCCACTTGGTGACGAGGTTCACGCGGTTGCCCACCTTGGCGTTACCCGCGACCGCGCCCAGCTTCGGATCGTCGAACCAGCGGGCGAGGCGCGCGATCGTCGTCGGTTCGAACTGCGTGTCGGCGTCGAGCGCGATCACGATCTCGCCCTTCGCCTGCGCCAGCGCCGTATTGAGCGCACGCGCCTTGCCGCCGTTCTCCAGCGTCAGCAGGCGGACGCGCGGATCGTCGCCGAATGCCTCCGCCACGACGGCGGAGGTGCGATCCTTCGACCCGTCGTCGATCACGATCACCTCGATCGCGACATCGGTGGAGGCGAGCACGCCGCGCACCGCGCGTTCGATCACGCGCTCTTCGTTATACGCCGGGATCATCACCGTCACGAAGCGCGTGGGGTCGATCGCCGGGAACACCTCACGCCCCTCGCGCCGCGCCTGGATGAGCGCCAGCGCCGACAGCGCGAGCGCACGCAGGATGCCGACGGTGATTGCGATCGCGAACATCCAGTGCAGCGCGACGACGATGAAGCCCAATGCGCTGAATAGCCCGAGGTCGACGCGCGCGGCGAGCTGGTCGCTTGCGCTGATCGGCGGCATCGATGCGTTGCGCGACAGGCCGGCGAGTGTCGAGACCGGCACGAAGTGATAGCCCATCGCGCGCAGCCGATCGATGATCACCGGCAGCGCCGCCACCGTCTCGGCACGGTTACCCCCGGCATCGTGCAGCAGGACGACGTTGCGGCTGCAGTCGACGGGCGAATCGTTGGTGCAATTGGCGGGGCCATCGGTGACGCGCGCGATCGTCCGGTCGATGATCGCCTGCACGCCTGGTCGCTTCCAGTCGTCCGGATCGACGTGCAGACCCACCGAGACATAGCCGCGGTTCTGCGCCTGGAGCACCGGCCCCAGTTCGTCCGCGGTGCTCGGCTCGGCATCACCGAAATAGGGGGCCCGAAACAGGCGTAGCGATCGGCCGGTGAAGGCCTGGAACAGGCGCTGATTGGCATTCAGCTCGAACAGCACCTGCCCCGGCGACGAGGTCGCGAGATTGGGGTGGGTATAGGTGTGGCTGCCGATCTCATGGCCTTCCATGATCATCCGCTGCAACAACGGCCGCTGCGTCAGGGCATTCTCGCCGACGATGAAGAAGGTGCCGGGGGCATGTTCACGCTTCAGAACGTCGAGAATCTGCGGTGTCCACTTGGGGTCCGGTCCATCGTCGAAGGTCAGCGCGAGCAGCTTCTTGCGATAGCCGGTACGATCCACCTCCAGCGGCGCCGGCAGGCGATCGAAGCGCACGTCGGTGATCGCGCCATTGGGGCCGGTGACCACGGACCGCTGGCCGGTGACGGGCGTGCCGGCGACCTTCAGGATTTCCCCCGGTCCTTCGATATCGACGTCGGTGCCCGCCGGGATCGTATCGATGACACCGGCCGGCGGCAGCGTGCGATGATCGCGGCCGAACAGCTTCCACACGCTGGGGTCTTCGGCACCCAGGCGCCACAGCGCGATGCTGCCGATGCCCGCGCGCTGCAGGAAGGTCATCTCGTTATAGGCGGACGCCGCATCGAGCAGCCAGACGACATGGCTCTCGTCGCCCTCTTTATAGGCGAAGCTGCTGTTGCCGCTGACCGGGTCAAAAGTCGGAACCGTGCCCGAATCGCGTGCGGCCTGCCACGCTTCCTCGACGCTCATCGCGTCGTTGCCGGCGGGCGACCAATTGTAGGCATAGGAGCCGATCGCCACGACCAGCTTCTGCGGCGGGATCCCGCGCGAGGCATTGGCGACCTGTTCGACGAACCAGTGCTGCGACGCGATCGGCCCCGGCTCGCCCGACGTTTCATGCTCGTCATACGCCATCAGGAAGATCTTGTCGGTGACCTTGGCGTAGGCGGGCAGGTTCCATTCCGGATTGCCGACCGGCGCGGCGATCGCGACCACCCAGCCGCGGGGGGCGAAGCGGCGCTGCGCATCCGCCAGGAACGCGCGGTAATCGGCCTGCGCACTGGCGGGCAGATTTTCGAAGTCGAAGAAGGCGCCGCCCGCACGATTGTTGGCAAGCCAGGGCACCAGCTTGTCGAGGAAGGCCGCGCGCGCCTTCGGATCGGCCATCAGTGCGGCAGTGCCCTTGCCGTCCCAATTGCCGTTCAGCGCATTCTGGATCATCGGCAACACCACCGGACGGTGGATCGCCTTGTTCAGGATGGTGCGGCCGGCGGTGTCGCGGAACACGGTGATCTGGTGATTGGGGCCCGTCACGGAGACCCAGCCGGGGATCACCCAGTCCAGTTGCTCGACATGACGGCGAAGGCTCGCGGCGCTCGACGGATCCCAGGGCGTGTGGAATGCGATGGCCAGCGTCGGATTGCCCGATGCCGCGGGCTTGCGCGCCGCGGTGCCGAACAGCTTGTTCTCATAATAAGCGATGCTGCGCCGCGCACGCCGCAACACGCCATGCGGCGCCGCCAGCCGCTGGAGCGGTGGCCGTTCGACCTCTACGGGCAGCAGCGGCGCGACCGGCACCGCGCCGATCGACACCGCGAACATCGCGACCGACAGCACGAGCAACAGGACGAACGCGACGACCGCCAGCGTAAACCGCCGTTTACGCCGACCGCTGGCATCGTAGAAAACCGAATTCTGGGACATTGGCGACACTCCGGCGCCCGCCATGCCCGACGATCGATGGCACGATCAAGACATCAGAATGACAAACCGTTCATGCAGACGACGCCTATTGCTTCGTCGGTCCAAATGCGTGCGCCCATTACCCGTTCTTTACAGCACGATGCCCTCGAACGACTTGTGCCACCCCGACAGGGAGACTGCCCCTTTTCTCTTCACCCCGCGATCCGATGCCTAAACGGTCAGGATCGTGCTGCCCCGCGTCTCGCCTGCCTCCAGTGCCCGGTGCGCGTCCGCCGCATCCTCTAGCGCAAAGGTCTGGCCGATCTCGGGCCGGATCGCGCCCGATCGCAGCATCGCATAGAGCCGCTCGATCCCCGCCTGCCGCTCATCGGGCGTGACATAATAATCGAACAGCGTCGGACGGGTGACGAACAGCGACCCCTTGGCCGCCAGCACGCCCAGGTTGACGCCCGTCACCGCGCCACCGGCATTGCCGTAACTGACGATCAGGCCGCGCCGCGCGGTTACGGCCAACGTGCGCTCCCAGCTCGCCATGCCGACGCCGTCGAACACCACCGCGACGCCCGCGCCGTCGGTAATGTCCTTGACGCGCGCCACGACATCCTCGTCGCGGTGGAGCAGGACGTGATCCGCACCAGCCGTCCGCGCATGCTCCGCCTTCTCATGCGTGCCGGCCGTCCCGATCACCGTCGCGCCGATCGCCTTCAGCCAGCCGGTCATCAACTGCCCGACACCGCCCGCCGCCGCCCAAACCAGCACCGTCTGCCCCGCCTGCACGCGCGCGCAGCGGTCCACCAGGGCCTCCACCGTACACCCCTTCAGCAGCATCGCGGCGGCGGTGCGATCGTCGACATCGTCGGGCAGTCGGAAAAGCTGGTTCGCGGCGACGTTGCGTGCCGTGGCGTAGGCGCCACGCGACGGCCCGAACGTGCCGACCCGATCGCCGACCTTCAGTCCGTCGACGCCCTCGCCCACCGCCTCGACCACACCCGCCGCCTCGCTGCCGAGGCCCGCCGGCAGGTCGACCGGATAGACGCCGCTGCGATGATAGGTGTCGATGTAATTCAGGCCGACCGCATGATGGCGCATCCGAACCTCGCCCGGGCCGGGTGGCGGCAGGTCGACGTCGACCCATTCGATCACCTCCGGCCCGCCGGTGCGGGTGATGCGTGCGACGCGTTCGCTCATATGCCGTCCGTCCTTCTCGTGCCCCGCCCCAACCCGCGATACGCGTTTCGGGTTGCAACCGATCCCGGCACATCGCACTATCGATGGAAATCCGATGGAGAGCGATGCGATGACTGATCCCCTCACCTTCTACATCGACGGCGCCTGGGTGGCGAGCGAGGGCGGCCGCCCCTATGACGTGATCGATCCTTCGACCGAACAGCCAGTAACGACGATCACGCTCGGCACGCAGGCCGACGTCGACAAGGCGGTCGCCGCCGCCGCTCGCGCGTTCGAGACGTTCTCGCAGACCACGCCGGACGAACGCGCCGACCTGCTCGACCGCGTGATCGAGGTGTACAAGAGCCGCATCCCCGATCTTGCCAAGGCGGTCAGCCAGGAAATGGGCGCGCCGGTGGGCTTCGCGCAGGCGGCGCAGGCGCCCGCGGGCCTTGGTTACCTGATGGGCACGGTGAAGGCGTTGCGCGAATTCACCTTCTCCGAACAGGTCGGCAAGGCGCGCGTCGTCCACGAACCGATCGGCGTCGTCGCGATGATCACGCCCTGGAACTGGCCGCTCAACCAGATTTGCGCCAAGGTTGCGCCCGCGCTTGCCGCCGGCAACACGATGATCCTCAAACCGTCCGAGGAAGCGCCGAGCTGCGCGCGGATCCTTGCGGAAATCCTGCACGAAGCGGGCGTACCGGCGGGTGTCTTCAACCTCGTCAACGGCGACGGCCCCACGGTCGGTGCAGCGCTGTCGACCCACCCGGGCGTCGACATGGTGAGCTTCACCGGATCGACCCGCGCGGGCATCGCGGTGGCGCAGGCTGCGGCGGCGACCGTCAAGCGCGTCCATCAGGAATTGGGCGGCAAGGCCCCCAATTTGGTGCTGGAGGGCGCCGACCTCGCCGCCGTCCTGCCGCCCACGCTGCAGGGCGTGCTCGCCAATTCGGGCCAGAGCTGCATCGCACCCACCCGCCTGCTCGTCCACGACAGCCAGGCCGAGGAAGCGGCGCAGGTCGCCAAGGCGATCTTCGAATCCGTGCCCGTCGGCGACCCGGCCGAGATGGGCGCGCATATCGGCCCGGTCGTCAACAAGGCGCAATTCGACAAGATTCAGGCGCTGATCCAGTCGGCGATCGATGAAGGCGCGAAGCTCGTCACCGGCGGCCCCGGCCGTCCCGACGGCCGCAACGCGGGCTATTACGTCCGCCCGACCGTCTTCGCCGATGTGACGCCCGACATGCGCATCGCGCGCGAGGAGACGTTCGGCCCGGTCGCGACGATCACCCGCTACACCGACCGCGACGAGGCCGTGCGCCTTGCCAATGCCACCGAATACGGCCTGTCCGCGGCGATCTCCGGCGATCCGGCGGAAGCGGCCAAGGTTGCGCCGCGGCTGCGCGCCGGCCTCGTCACGATTAACGGCTGGAGCGGCCCGGTGGGCACGCCGTTCGGCGGCTTCAAGCAATCGGGCAACGGCCGCGAGGGCGGCAAATACGGCATCGCCGACTTCATGGAGCTGAAGACGATCGTCGGCGAGCCGGCATAACCAACTGAACGTCCGTCATCCCCGCGAAGGCGGGGATGACGGGCCTTGGGGGCAGGCCTACCGCTTCCGCGCGAACCAGATCGTGTGCATCGCGCCCTTGCCGTTGCTCCGCGCGCGGACGCTGACCTCGTCGACGTCGAACCCGGCGTCGCGCAGCCGTCGGGTAAAGGCCGCGTCCTTCCCCGCGGACCACACCGCCAATATGCCCCCCGGCGCCAGCGCCACCCGCGCCGCCGCCAGCCCGCGATTCGAATAGAGCCGGTTGTTCTCGGCCCGCACCAGTCCGTCGGGGCCGTTGTCGACGTCGAGCAGGATCGCATCATACGTCCCCGCCCCGATCGCGTCGGCGACATCGCCCATCCGCACCGTCACGCGGGCATCGTCCAGCCCGCCCGCGGTCAATTGCGCCATCGGCCCACGCGCCCATGCGATGATCTCCGGCACCAGCTCGGCCACGGTGACACGTGCATCCCGCCCCAGTGCCGCCAAGGCCGCGCGCAAAGTAAATCCCATGCCGTATCCGCCGATCAGCAGATGCGGGGCCCGAGACGCCAGCCGTTCGATCGTCATGACGGCGAGCGCCTCTTCCGACCCGCTCATCCGGCTGTTCATCAGCTCGTTGCGCTCCAGCACGATCATGAAGTCGCCACCGCGGCGGAACAGGCGCAGCGGCTCGCCGCCCGGCACCTCGGCGGTTCCCAGTAGCTCGCGCGGGGTCATCGATCGCGTCCTTCGTTGCGGCGAAAGGCGCCGCCCTACACGCTCGGCTGCGACGCGGCGAGCATGATCGGCGCGCAGCGTTTTGGAGAATGACGCGTTTTGCTGTAACGGCACGCCGCCGAGGTCGCTACGTCGACCCGTCAGCCCGACAATAAGGAATACCGTTCACCACATGGCCGCCTACAAACCCCAGACGTTCCAGGAGCGCGCCGCGCTGTCCGCCAAGGCCAAAGAGGCCGCGCTGGAGAAGCTGCGCAACCGTCCGCAAGTCGACGAAGCGATACTCGCCGAGCGTATCGCCGCCGCCGAAGCCAAGGAAGCTGCGCGCGCCCAGGCGAGCGCCGAAAAGAAGGCCGCCCGCGAACAGGCGATCGCCGAGAAGAAGGCCGCGGCCGAAGCCGCGCGCATCGCTGCCGAGGAAGCTGCCGCCAAGGCCAAGCCCCGCATCCCGACGGAAGCGGAAATGAAGGCCGCCCGCGATGCCCGCTACGCCGCCCGCAAGGCCCGCGTCGGCAAGCGCTAATCCCGCGTGGGTGACGGCGCGGCACATCGTCGCTCAGGCGAGTCGCCCGTCACACCCACCGGAACCCCACCGTCATCGCGTCCCTGGTGGTCGCAGTGACGGATCGAGGAAATCCCGCATACGCTAAGCGCCCAAACGCATACGATATTAGTGTGTTGAACAAATAACACACTGCTGTTAGCCTGCCCCGATCGGCAACTTGGGGAAGGATCGCCATGTATAGCGAAAGCGACATCGATGGCGCGGTGGCGGCGGGGGCGATCTCCGCCGACGCCGCGGCGGCGCTGCGCGCGCACATCGCCGCGGCGCATGCAGCGCCGGCGGTGGACGAAGAGCATTTCCGTCTGCTCACCGGCTTCAACGACATCTTCGTCTCGATCGCGATCGTGCTGCTGCTCGTCGCGGTGGGGCAGATCGGCACCGCACTTGCCCGGCCACTGGGCGGCGTGTTCGTCGCAGGAATGGCCTGGATGCTGGCCGAATATTTCACCGCCAAACGCCGAATGGCGCTGCCCAGCATCCTGCTGCTGATCGCCTTCGTCGGCGGTGTCGCTGGCGGTCTGTTCGAGGGCGTGCAGGCCGTCGCGCCGAACCTCGGCGATCGCGCGGGGGCGCTGGCGATCGCGGGCATCGGCTTGGCCACCGCCGGCGCGGCCTGGCTGCACTGGCGTCGCTTCATGGTGCCGATCACCGTCGCCGCCGGAGCGGCCGCATTGGTCGCAACCGCGATCGGCCTGATCCTCGCCGCCATCCCCGACGTGAAGGATGCGGTCTGGCCGCTGCTGCTGGTCGGCGGCCTTGGCGTCTTTGCCGCGGCGATGCGCTGGGACATGAGCGATACCGAACGTAAGACGCGTCGGTCCGATGTCGCCTTCTGGCTGCACCTCGCCGCTGCACCGATGATCGCGCATTCGATCTTCCAGATGCTGGGCGTGTTCCGCGGCGATATCGGTGCAGGGATGGCCGTGGTGGTGCTGGCGCTATACGTCTGCTTCGCCGCCATCGCGCTGGCGGTCGACCGGCGTGCGCTCCTGGTGTCGGGACTCGCCTATGTGCTGGCCGCGCTCTACGCGCTGTTCCGCAGCGCCGGCGCCATCGAACTGGGCGCGGCGCTCACCGCCTTCGTCATCGGATCGGCGCTGCTGAGCCTGTCCGCTTTCTGGCAGCCGATGCGCCGCGCCGTTGTGACGGCGCTGTCGCAATCGCTCCGCCGCCGGCTGCCACCGGTGCAATACGCTTGATGAGACTGGGGGAGGCGCCGCCTTCCCCGTCGTCCTCTGATCCGAGCTGCCGTCACCCCGGCGAAATCTGATGTCTCTCGCGACTTCCGCTGCTCGCTGTAACACGGAGATCCCAGCCTTCGCTGGGATGACGGCCAATGGGCGACCCCCCGGTCCCTCGGCCCCCGTCAGTCGACCAGCTTCATCAGCCGCCGCTCGATCGGCGCCAGGACCGGGCCGAGTTCCTGGCCCCGCTTCAGGACCATGCCCTGCTCGCCGATGAGGGCCCACATCCCCTGCCGCGCACGCAGCGCCGGGCGTTTCTCGATACGGAATTCGGGACGTTCGGCGGTACGACGAAAGGCGGCGAAGACTGCGGCATCCTTGCCCAGCTCCATCGCATAATCCTTCCAATGCCCGGCCGCGACCATGCGGCCGTACAGATCGAGAATGCGGTTCAATTCGACGCGTTCGAACCCGACCTGCCCCGGCTCGCGTCCCAGCGGAAACGGCGTGACGATCCCCATCAGGCCCCGCCCGTCACGCTCTGTCACGCTCCGCATGGGGCGCGGCATCATCCGCCCGTTCGGCGAGCAGCGCGTCCAGCCGTTTGCGCATCGATTCCAGCTCGCAGCGCATCATCTCGATCTTCTGCGTCGCCGGGTCGAACATCTCGCTGCACGGCGTGCCATAGGGCACGAAGCGCGACGGCGTTTCGGCCGCGCCGCCCTCCACCATGGTCGGCCGCGCCGGGATGCCAACCATCACCGCACCGGCTGGCACGTCGCGGGTCACCACCGCATTGGCACCGACGCGCGCACGCGGACCGACTAGGATCGGCCCCAACACCTGCGCGCCCGATCCGATGATGACGCCATCGGCCAGCGTCGGGTGGCGCTTGCCCGCGACGCCGTTGTCGGGGCTGGTCCCGCCCAGCGTCACGCACTGATAGATGGTGACGTCGTCGCCGATCTCCGCCGTCTCGCCGATCACGACGAAGCCATGGTCGATGAAGAAATTGCGACCGATCGTCGCGCCCGGATGGATGTCGATCGCGGTCCATGCCCGCGCGAAGTGGTTGACGGCACGCGCCAGAAAGAACAGCCGACGCCGGTACAAAGCGTGCGCGACGCGGTGTAGGCCCAGCGCCCAAACGCCCGGATACAACAGGATTTCGGCACGCGAATGCGGCGCCGGATCACGCGCCCGGATCGAATCGAGATAGGCGGCAAGCCGTCCGAACATCCGTTACTTCCCCTTGCCCTTCCGGCTCGTCATCCGACGCATGTAACGCTTCGGCGGCGTAATTTCCATGGTTCCACCGCATGCCCGTTGGCAGAGGCCCCGTGGCTTGGGGGCGGCAAAGCCCAGCTATGTTGTCGGAATTGGCCATAGCGGGCACGATGCTGCCAATGCGTCTTTGCCGGGCGCCGGGAGTTACCGCCTTCGATGCCTGATTTTCTGACTGCGATCGACTGGTCCCAGGTGCTGCCGTTCATCGCGATCGGCTTTGCGGCGCAGGTCATCGACGGCGCGCTTGGTATGGCGTTCGGCGTCATCAACTCGACCTTGTTGGTGACGGTGATGGGCGTTCCCCCCGCGGTCGCCTCCGCCAGCGTCCATGCGGTCGAAACGTTCACCACCGCAGCATCGGGCGTCAGCCACGTCGTACACCGCAACGTCGACTGGAAGCTGTTCCGGCGGCTCGTCATCCCCGGCATGATCGGCGCTGCGGCCGGTGCAAAATTGCTCAGCATGATCGACGCGTCGGTCGCCAAGCCGTTCGTCATGGCCTATCTCGCGTGCATCGGCCTGTATCTGCTGTTCCGTGCGGTCCGCGGCGAGATCAAGCCGCGCAAGCCTCGCGTCGTCGCGCCGCTCGGCCTCGTCGGCGGCTTCCTCGATGCCGCCGGCGGCGGCGGCTGGGGTCCTGTCGTCACCTCCAACCTGCTGATCCAGGGCGCGACGCCGCGCCATACGATCGGCACGGTCAACACGGCGGAATTTTTCCTCACCGCCACCGCCTCGGTCACCTTTTTCGCCGCGCTAGGCTGGTCCGCCTTCACGTTGCACACGCTCGGCATCCTCATCGGGGGCCTCGTCGCGGCCCCGTTCGGCGGCATTCTCGCCAAGCGTGTACCCACCCGCCACCTGATGGCCCTAGTCGGCGTGCTGCTGACCCTCACCAGCGCCTGGTCGATTTATTCCGCACTTGCAAAGTGATGCACTCGCGTTTGCGGTAGGAAACAGCCAGAGCCCCCGTACTAATCGATCATATCGATCATGCGGCGCAAACAGATCAATTTTGCATCGCAGCATGAACGCCTATATCGGCTCCACACCATTCAACGGAGACGACCCATGGCCCTCATCGGCAGCAAGCTGAAGCCCTTCACCACGCAGGCCTACAAGGAAGGCAAGTTCGTGTCGGTCAGCGACACCGACGTGCTCGGCAAGTGGGCGGTGTTCTTCTTTTACCCGGCCGACTTCACGTTCGTCTGCCCGACCGAACTAGAAGACCTCGCCGACGTCTATCCCACGCTCCAGAAGATGGGCGTCGAGGTGTACAGCGTGTCGACCGACACCCACTTCAGCCACAAGGCGTGGCACGACAGCTCGCCCGCGATCGGCAAGATCAACTATTACATGCTGGGCGACCAGAACCACGTGATCAGCAACAACTTCGAGATCCTGCGTGAAGGCCAGGGCCTGGCCGACCGCGGCACGTTCGTGATCGATCCCGAAGGCGTGATCCAGCTGATCGAAGTGACGTCGGAAGGCGTCGGCCGCAACGCCGCCGAACTGCTGCGCAAGATCAAGGCCGCGCAGTATATTGCGGCGCATCCGGGCGAAGTCTGCCCGGCGAAGTGGGAAGAGGGCGAAGAGACGCTCGCTCCCAGCCTGGACCTCGTCGGCAAGATCTAAGCCGGCTGCCCCCCCCCGGGGCCACGGCACGCGCGGCCCGGGGCGGACCATCCGCCTCGGGCCGTTCGCTTTTTTCGTAGACTCATTCCTTTCGGGAGCCTCCCATGCTCGACGCCAATCTGACGCAGCAGCTCAAAGCCTATCTGGTTCACGTTCGCTTCCCCGTGGAGCTGGTCGCGAGCCTGGGGCAGGACGCCAAGTCGCAGCAGATGCGCGAGCTGCTCGACGAGATCGCCGCGCTGTCGGACAAGGTCAGCGTCACCACTGGCGATGACGACCGTACCCCCAGCTTCCTGATCAGACGTGCTGGCACGGACATCGGCGTCCGCTTCGCCGGCCTGCCGATGGGCCACGAATTCACCTCGCTAGTGCTCGCGCTGCTCCAGGTCGGCGGCCACCCGTCGAAGGCGGCGCAGGACCTAATCGAGCAGGTCGTCGCGCTCGACGGCGATTATCATTTCGAAACCTATTTCTCGCTGTCCTGCGCCAAT
The DNA here is from genome assembly GCF_043498045.1 of Sphingomonas sp. S6. NCBI lineage: Bacteria > Pseudomonadati > Pseudomonadota > Alphaproteobacteria > Sphingomonadales > Sphingomonadaceae > Sphingomonas > Sphingomonas sp. S6. The sequence continues at coordinate 116,479 of NZ_JBIEOE010000005.1, read as the reverse complement.
TGCCCCGACGTCGTGCAGGCGCTGAACCTGATGGCGGTCCTCAACCCCCGCGTGACGCACACTGCGATCGACGGCGCGCTGTTCCAGGACGAGGTGGCCAGCCGCAAGGTGATGGCGGTGCCGACCGTATTCCTGAACGGCGAACCCTTCGGTCAGGGCCGGATGGAGCTGGAACAGATCGTCGCAAAGCTCGACACCGGCGCCTCCGCACGCGCGGCCGAAAAGATCGGCGCCAAAGACCCGTTCGACGTCCTCGTCGTCGGTGGCGGCCCCGCCGGCGCCGCCGCGGCGATCTATACCGCGCGCAAGGGCATCCGTACCGGCATCGCGGCGGAACGCTTCGGCGGGCAGGTGCTCGACACGATGGGGATCGAGAATTTCATCTCGGCGCCGCACACCGAAGGCCCGAAGCTCGCCGCCGAGCTGGAACGTCACGTGCGCGACTATGACGTCGACATCATGAACCTGCAGCGCGCGGAAAAGCTGGTGCCGGCGGGCGCCGATGGCCTTCACGAAATCGTGCTGGAAAACGGCGCGTCGCTCAAGGCCCGCACCGTCATCCTGTCGACCGGCGCGCGCTGGCGCACGATGAACGTGCCGGGCGAGGCGGAATACCGCAACAAGGGCGTCGCCTATTGCCCGCATTGCGACGGCCCGCTCTTCAAGGGCAAGCACGTTGCGGTGATCGGCGGCGGCAATTCGGGCGTCGAAGCGGCGATCGACCTTGCCGGCATCGTCGCGCACGTCACGCTGATCGAATATGACAGCGAATTGCGCGCCGACGCGGTGCTCCAGCGCAAGCTGCGTAGCCTCGCCAACGTGACCGTCCTCACCTCCGCGCTGACGACGGAAGTCCATGGCGATGGCGACAAGGTCGTCGCCCTGTCCTACCGCGACCGGAATAGCGAGGCCGTGCATCGGGTCGATCTTGCCGGTATCTTCGTGCAGATCGGCCTCGTCCCGAACACCGAATGGCTGGCAGGAACCATCGCGCTGTCGCCGCGCGGCGAGATCGAAATCGACCACCGCGGCCACACCTCGCAGCCCGGCATCTTCGCCGCGGGCGACGTGACGACCGTGCCGTACAAACAGATCGTGATCGCGATGGGCGAGGGTTCGAAGGCGGCGCTGTCGGCGTTCGATCACCTGATTCGGATGCCGGTGGAAGAGACGCGCGACTGGGAAGAAGCGGCGGAGTAATTCCGGAGCGAAACGATCGCCCAGTAAAACCCGTCACCCCGGACTCGTTCCGGGGTGACGGTTGGTGTTGGGCAGCCGCCGCGCCAACCGACAGTCCGGCTAGTCCGCAGGACTTAGGACTGGCATCCCCCTTCCCGCCCCACTATCTCGCACGGCCATGGCGGCGACCTACCTTCCTACGCTGAAACAGCTGCAATATCTCGTCGCACTGAAGGACCATGGTCATTTCGGCCGCGCGGCCGAAGCGTGCTTCGTCACCCAGTCCACGCTGTCGGCGGGCCTGCGTGAACTCGAAACGCTGATCGGCGTCACCCTCGTCGAACGCACCCGCCGTGTCGTCCGCTTCACGCCGCTGGGCGACCGGATCGCCGACAAGGCGCGCCGTGTGCTGCGCGAAGCGGAGGAATTGGGGGATATCGCTCGCGCCGCCGGCCGCCCCCTGTCAGGCGAGATGCGGATGAGCGTGATCCCGACGATCGCGCCCTTCATGCTGCCCCACATCCTGCCCCGCTTGCGTCGCGATTATCCCGACCTCAAGCTGTTCCTGCGCGAAGAGCCATCAGGCGCCGCATGCGAGGGCTTGCACAATGGTCGCACCGATTGCGTGCTGCTCGCCCTGCCCTTCGCGTGCGGCGACGTCGCCAGCCAACCCCTGTTCGACGACCGGCTGTTCGTCGCCTATCAGCCGCAGGACATGCCGTCGGACCCGCCCGCCGTGCCCGCCGCGCTGATCGACGAGACCCGGCTGCTGCTGCTCGAAGACGGCCATTGCCTGAAGGACCATGCCCTCTCGGCATGCAACCGCCCGGAATTGCGCGCGGAAGCGACGATGCTCGGCACCTCGCTGCACACGATCGTCCAGATGGTCGACAACGGCCTGGGCATGACGATGCTGCCCGAAATGGCGCTGAAGGCGGGCATCCTCGATCACACCAATATCGTCGCCAAACCGCTGGACGCCGACAATGCGGTGCGGCGTATCGCATTGGTCTGGCGTCGCGCGTCCCCGCGCGAAAAGGATTTCCAGCTGCTTGCCGAGGCACTGGCCGAAGCCCGGTAAGGGCCGAGAAATACAGGAGTGCGCGTGACCCGACCCAACGCCCGATCGATCCGCCGGCTCGGCCCGTCCGTCCTGCTCGCCAGCCTTGCCGGCTGCGTGCCGCCCGCCACCGCGCCGGTGGTCGCACCACCGCCCGTCGTATCCGCCCCGGCACCGGTGGCCGTCGACCCCAGCCGGATGGAATCGGAGGCGACGATTGCCCAGTCGGTCGCGACGACGCCCGGCCTCACCACGCTCGCGCGTGAGTTGCGTGTCGCCGAGCTCGATCCGCTGCTGGCGGGCAACGGCCCCTACACGCTGTTCGCCCCCACCGACATGGCCTTCACCCGCCTGGCGCCCGGCATCGCAGGCGATCTGCTTGCGCCGGAGAACCGGCCGACGCTCGTCGCGCTTCTCCGCTACCACATCGTCCCCGGCACCATGACCACGGAGCAGCTGGAGGCGCGCATTGCAGCAGGCGGCGGGCGTGCGACACTGACGACGCTTGGCGGCCAGCCGCTGACCGCGACGATGACCGGCGACGTCATCACGTTGACCAGCGCCAGCGGCAATCGCAGCTATGTCGAGGCCGCGGATGTCGCGCAGGCGAACGGCGTGATCCACGTCGTCAACGGCGTGCTGGTGCCGCGGCTGCCGTAAGCTTCCTGCGCCACCCACTCCGTCATTCCCGCGAAGGCGGGAATCCAGACGCGCTACCGTCACGGCTCAGCTCGAAACGTTGGAGCTTATGAATCCCCGCCTCCGCGGGAATGACAGAGCGGCTCTAACGCTTGCCCCACCGCGCCGCCGCGTCGGCGTCACTATCGCGCGCCTCCACCCAGCGCGCCTCACCGCCGCGGGTCTCGCGCTTCCAGAACGGCGCATCGGTCTTCAGCCGGTCGATCAGATAGGCACACGCCTCCAGCGCCGCCCCCCGGTGCGGCGCGGCCGCCGCCACGAACACGATCCGCTCGCCCGGCGCCATCGGCCCGACGCGGTGAACGATCGTCGCCGCGCCCAGCGCCCAGCGGGCCGTAGCTTCCTCCGCCAGCCGCGTCAGCGCCGCCTCGGTCGCGCCGGGATAATGTTCCAGCTCCAGCGTCCCCACGCCGTCGTCGCTGCGGACGAGGCCGGTGAAGGTCGCGACCGCCCCGGCGCCGTCAGCGCGTTCGACCCCGTCCATCTCCGCCGCCAGATCGATCGGCGCGGGCGACACGTGGACGCGGATCATCCGCCGGTCACCGGCGGGAATAGTGCCACCTCGCGCGCGCCGGCGATCGGCGCGTCGAGCGTCACGAACGCCTGATCCACCGCCGCTCGCAACCGCGCCCGATCGGTCAGCGCCGCGCCGGACGCATCGTCGCGCGCCGCCAGCCAGTCGACCAGATCGGCAACGCTCGCCAGCGTGTCCGGCGCGTCCACGGTCTCGCTCGCCCGGCCCATGCCCTCACGGACCCAGGCGAAATACAGCATCTCGATCCGCATCGCGCTCAGTCCATGTGCTTCAGGCCGACGCGCAGGTAGTCCCAGCCCGTCACCAGCGTCAGCACCGCCGCGCCCCACAAACAGCCGAGACCGGCGACCTTGATCCACACCTGCGCCGGCAAGGCCCCCGCCAGGATCAGCGCGCCGAAGGCGACGAGCTGCAGCGTCGTCTTCCACTTGGCGAGCTTCGACACCGGCAGCGAGACCTGCAGCCCGGCCAGGAACTCCCGCAGCCCGGATACGGCGATCTCACGCAGCAGGATGATCAGCGCCGCGATCAGATGGACGCCGGTGATCAGCGCGCTGTCGTCGTGCCGCGTCCCGACCAGCATCAGGATGACCGCCGCCACCATGATCTTGTCCGCGATCGGATCGAGGAAGACGCCCAGCTTCGACACCGCGCCTTGCGCCCGCGCGAGATAGCCGTCGAAATAGTCGGTGATGCCCATCAGGCAGTAGAGCGCGAAGGCGATGGCGAACCCCGCCTCCCACCGCGGCCACCACAGAAAGGCGACGAGCAACGGCACCGCGACGATCCGCGACAGCGTCAGAAGATTGGGCAAGGTCAGCATCGTGGGTCTCTCCTAACCCGCTGCGGGCCGGGAAGTAATGATGTTTTGCATTCAGCTGCGAAACATGTGCGAGCGCCCTCCTCAACCGTCATTCCTTCGCAGGCGGGAATCCGGACGCGCTACCATATCGACGGAGCCACAGCGTCACAGGTTCTGGATTCCCGCCTGCGCGGGAATGACGGCCTACCCGGAGAAGCCCGCGCCGACCCAACCCCGGTTGGCGGCGCGCCGCCACTGGGCTATGCCCGCCGCAATCCTGCCACGATCGAAGGCCGTGTTTCGCATGATCAATGCTTTGGGGTTGCTGAAGCAGCGCCGCTTCCTGCCCCTCTTCACGACGCAGTTCCTGGGCGCCTTCAACGACAATCTTTTCAAGACGTCGATGGTGCTGTTCGCGACCTATGCGATCTTCAACGATCCGAAGGTGGAAACGATCTTCAACGCGGTCGCCACCGGCATCGCGATCCTGCCCTTCTTCCTGCTCTCCGCGCTGGCGGGTCAGCTTGCCGACAGCCACGATAAAGCGCGGATCATCCGCATCGTGAAGACCGCCGAAATCGGCATCATGCTGCTCGGCGCGGGCGGCCTGATGGTCGCACGCGCCGGCTATCCGCATGTCGGCATCGGGCTGATGCTGGGCGCGGTGCTGTTCCTGGGCGTCCATTCGACCTTCTTCGGCCCGATCAAATACGCGATCCTGCCGCAGCATCTAAAGGCACACGACGTCCTCGGCGGCACCGGCCTGGTCGAGGCTGGGACCTATCTCGCCATCCTGATGGGCACGATCATGGCGGGCTGGGTGCCGATCGAGGGCGCCGCGATCCTGGTCCTCGTCATCGCCGGCATTGGCTGGGTCACCGCCCGCGCGGTGCCGCCCGCGCCGCGCGAGGGGCCGCGATTGAAGCTCAACTACAACCCCTTCACCGCCTCGTTCCGCCTGATCCGGACGACGATGCACATCCCGCGGCTGTTCCTGGCGATCTGTGCGATCAGCTTCTTCTGGACGATCGGGTCGGTGCTCATCATCATCTTCCCACCGCTGGTGAAGAATGTGCTGACCGCCGACGAACGCGTCGCCAGCGGCGCGATCGCGATCTTCTCGGTCGGCGTCGCAATCGGATCCGTGGTCATCAACACGATGCTGAAGGGGCGGATCAGCGCGCGCTATTCGCCGGTATCGGTGATTGCGATGGGCGCGTTCGTCGTGTTGTTCTCGTTCCTGTGCCGCGGCTGGACGCCCGCGGCGCCGGGCCATTTCTACGATTGGGCGCAATTCGTCGCTCAGCCGCGGGCCATCCCGATCATGCTATCCCTGCTCGCCATCGCAACCACGGGCGGGATGTTCGTCGTGCCGCTCTACGCCTTCCTGACGACGACCGTGGAGAAGGACCAGACCGCCCGCACCGTGGCGGCGAACAACGTCGTCAACTCGGGCGCGATGACGCTGGGATCGATCGCGGCGATCGGGATCAACGTCGCCGGCGTTCAGGCGGTCGACATGCTGTTCCTGGTCGCCGCCATGTGCCTCGTCTCCGCATGGATTGCGCAGAGGCTGCATCTCGCCTGCGACTGAGGCAGGCGCGGGGCGTTCAGAACAGGAACGTATAAAAGCAGGTGAAGAAGGCGGCGAAGCTGAGCAGGAACAGCTTCCAGTCGCTGTCGTCGCTCTTGCGCGGATCGACTACCTTCGGCGGCGGCAACGCGCGACGGAAAGGATGCCGGGCGGATTCGTTGGTGAGGACGAGGCGTCTGGTCATGGCAAAGGTGTTAACGCCGCGTTTACGATTTGGACCAGCGGCAAAGGTGGTTAAGCCCCGCCTGTCCGATGGTGGGACAGTGATGGAGAGGATGAGATGAGCGTCGCCTTCCGCCGCGAGAGCGACGAAGAGCATCTGGAACCCAAGTTCGAACGTCCCCTGCCAGCCGGCCCCAACTGGGTAACGGCGGCGGGCAAGGTATTGATCGAGCGCCAGATAACCGACCTGGAAGCCAGACTGGCCGACGCCGATACCGAACAGGCGGAGGCGATCCGGCGCGACCTGCGCTATTGGCAGACACGGCGCACGACTGCGGTCGAGACGCCGGCGCCTGCCGACGGCAGCGCCGGTTTCGGCACGATCGTAACGATCCGGATGGGCGGCCGCACGCGCGAGATCGGCATCGTCGGGGATGACGAATCGGAACCGCAGGCCGACCGGCTGTCGTTCCAGTCCCCGCTCGCGCGCGCACTCATGGGGGCCGAGCCTGGCGATGTCCTGCCCTTCGGCGGCCGCGACGACGCGATCGAGGTGCTGGCGGTACGCGCGATCGACTGACACGGCCGCCCGGCACACCTGCGCAAAGGCATCGTCGCCTCAGCTCAGGCTAGGGCGCCCTGTGGCTTGCCCCGTGCTATCACGGGGGATCGCCGCCTTCGCCGGGATCACGGTCGGTCCAACCGCCTGCCCCAAAACGCAAAGCGCGCGCCGACCATAAGCCGACGCGCGCTCGCGTGATTCGTATGGCAACGTCGATCAGTCGAGACGGCGTGCCAGTTCCTTGTTGAGGCCCAGCGCCACCAGCGTACCGATCGCACCCGACAGCAGATAACCGCCCGCGGCGATCAGCCCGAACTCGCTGGCCAGCACCAGCGCGGCAAGCGGCGCGAAGCCCGCACCGAAGAGCCACGCAAGGTCCGACGTCAACGCCGCACCGGTGTAGCGCGCGCCCTTGGGAAAATTGTTGGTCACCGCGCCCGACGACTGGCCGAAGGCGAGGCCGAGCAGGATGAAGCCGCCAATCATGAACGCGAGCTCACCCGAGCTGCCCGCACCCAGCAGCTGCGGTGCGAAGCCGCTGAACACCGCGATCGCCGCCGCGGTATAGCCGAGCACCGAACGCCGCCCGATCCGATCGGCAAGCAGGCCCGAGATGACGACCGCGCCGAGCCCGAAGAAGGCGCCGACGATCTCGATACCCAGAAAGCGCGCGATGTCTTCCTTGGTGAACAGCGCCACCCAGGACAGCGGGAACACCGTCACCATGTGGAACAGCGCGAAGCTGGCGAGCGGTGCGAAGGCGCCGATGATGATGTTGCGCCACTGCGCCTTCACCGTCGCGGTCACGCGGCTGGGGGTCAGCTCGCGCGTCTTGAACAGCTGCGTGTATTCCGGCGTCACGACGATGCGCAGCCGCGCGAACAGCGCGACGACATTCAGCGCAAAGGCGACGAAGAACGGATAGCGCCAGCCCCACGACAGAAAATCGACCATATCCATGTTAGCGAGAAAAAATGCGAACAACGCGCTCGCCACGATCAGGCCAAGCGGCGCGCCGAGCTGCGGCACCATCGCATACCAGCCGCGCTTTTCGGCCGGCGCATTGAGCGCGAGCAGCGACGCGAGGCCGTCCCACGCCCCGCCCAGCGCAAGCCCCTGACCGATGCGGAACAGCGACAGCAGGATCGCCGACCAGACGCCGACTTCGGCATAACCGGGCAGAAAAGCGAGCGAAACGGTCGACGTACCGAGCAGGAACAGCGCGATCGTCAGCTTCGTGCCGCGGCCGTAGGTGCGGTCGACCCACATGAAAATCTGCGTACCGATCGGCCGCGCGATGAACGCCAGCGGGAATAACGCGAACGACCAAAGCGTCCCGGTCAACCGGTCGACATAGGGAAACACCAACGCCGGGAAGACGATGACCGAAGCGATGGCATAACAGAAGAAGTCGAAGAATTCGGACGTACGGCCGATGATAACGCCGATCGCGATCTCACCTGGACGGACCTCATGGTCGCCCCGCGTGTTGACGGCACGGGCATCGCGTTCAAGCGGTGCGGAATGGGCGGAAGCCACTGACATGTATCGCAGTCCTGTCGTCTCACGGCCCTTCGGCCACCGGTCGTCAACGCACGTCGCGCCCTTTCGGACGCAGCGCGCGCACGACCTTCTAGCGCGCGAACGGCGGGGGCGGGATAGGACAAAATGTCCTATTTTGCGGTGCAGCGAACGGGACTAGCGCGAATGACGATGCGAACCCTTCCGTCCTTCCGCGCGGCGCGCATGCGCACTGCCGCCCTCGCGCTCCTCGCGCCGGCCCTTTTGGGTGGGTGCGACCTGGTAGTGATGAACCCGGCCGGCGATGTCGCGCGGCAGCAGGCCCATCTGATCCTGTGGTCGACTGGCCTGATGCTGCTGATCATCGTGCCCGTAATCGCACTGACTGTCCTGTTCGCGTGGAAATACCGCCACACGAACGAAGACGCCGAATACCGCCCGAACTGGGACCATTCGACGGGTCTCGAACTGATCATCTGGTCGGCGCCGCTGCTGATCGTCATCGCGCTCGGCGCGCTGACCTGGATCAGCACGCACAGCCTCGACCCCTATCGCCCGCTCGCACGCATTGCGCCGGGCCAGCCGGTGGCCAAGAACGCGAAGCCGCTGGAAATCCAGGTCGTCTCGCTCGACTGGAAGTGGCTGTTCATCTACCCCGAACAGGGAATCGCGACCGTCAACGAGCTGGTCCTGCCCGTGAACCGTCAGGTCGTGTTCCGGATGACCTCGTCGTCGGTGATGAACACCTTCTACGTCCCCACCATGGCCGGCATGATCTACACGATGCCGGGCATGGAGACGCAGCTGCACGCCGTTCTGAACAAGCCCGGCCGATTCGAGGGCATTTCGGCGAACTATAGCGGCGCCGGCTTCTCCGACATGCGCTTCACCGTCGACGGTTTCGACGATGCCGGCTTCGCCAAGTGGGTGTCGGAAACGCGCAGCGCGCAGGGCAAGCTCGACAACGCGACCTATCTGAAGCTGGAGCGTCCGAGCGAAAAGGTACCTGCGATCCGCTACGCCGGCTTCGCGCCTGGCCTGTTCGATCGCATCCTCGGCATGTGCACCAAGCCCGGCGAAACCTGCATGCAGGCGACGATGATGAAGGATGGTGGGATGGACATGGGCCATGCCCCCCCCGTCAACGACACCGGCCACATGCGCGGCAGCGATTCGAAGGGCGCGCTGCAGAAGGAGCCCGAGGAAAAGGGCAGCAGCCCGCACCGCAATGCCCCCCGCCAGCAAGCCCCCGGCAGCAGCCAGCCCGGCAGCGAAGCCAATCGCAGCATGACCGCGATCGATCCGCTGCCCCTTCCCGGCGTTTCCGCCGTGGCCCGTTCGTAGGACCGACATGATGTCCGATAGCTTTCTCAAGACCATCTTCGGGCGCCTGACGCTCGACAGCTTCCCGATCCACGAGCCGATCCTGGTCGCGACCTTCATCATGGTCGCGATCGGCGGTGCGGCGGTGCTGGGTGCCCTCACCTACTTCAAGGTGTGGGGCTATCTGTGGAAGGAATGGTTCACCAGCGTCGATCACAAGAAGATCGGCGTGATGTACATGGTGCTCGGCATCATCATGCTGCTGCGTGGCTTTGCCGACGCGCTGATGATGCGCGCCCAGCAGGCGATGGCGTTCGGCGCCAACGAAGGCTTCCTGCCCGCGCACCATTACGACCAGGTGTTCACCGCGCACGGCGTCATCATGATCTTCTTCGTGGCGATGCCGTTCGTCACAGGCCTGATGAACTATGTCGTGCCGTTGCAGATCGGCGCGCGCGACGTGTCGTTCCCGTTCCTCAACAACTTCAGCTTCTGGATGACGGCGGCAGGTGCGGCGATCGTCATGGTCAGCCTGTTCGTGGGTGAGTTCGCCCGCACCGGCTGGCTGGCGATGGCACCCCTGTCGGGGCTCGATTACTCACCCGATGTCGGCGTCGATTACTACATCTGGGGGTTGCAGGTCGCCGGCGTCGGCACCTTGCTATCCGGCGTCAACCTGCTCGCGACCATCGTGAAGATGCGCGCGCCGGGCATGACGCTGATGAAGATGCCGATCTTCACCTGGTCCGCGCTCGCCACGAACACGCTGATCGTCGCCGCCTTCCCGATCCTGACCGCGGTGCTCGCGCTGCTCAGCCTCGATCGCTATCTCGGCACGCACTTCTTCACCAACACCATGGGCGGCAACCCCATGATGTACGTGAACATGATCTGGATCTGGGGTCACCCGGAAGTGTACATCCTGATCCTGCCGGCGTTCGGCGTGTTCAGCGAAGTCACCAGTGCGTTCTGTGGCAAGCGACTGTTCGGCTATACGTCGATGGTCTACGCGCTGCTGGTCATCACCATCTTGGCGTACCTCGTCTGGCTGCACCACTTCTTCACCATGGGGTCGGGGGCGAGCGTCAACTCGTTCTTCGGCATCACCACGATGATCATCTCGATCCCGACGGGCGCGAAGATCTTCAACTGGCTGTTCACCATGTACAAGGGGCGCATCCGCTTCGAACTGCCGATGATGTGGACGGTCGCGTTCATGATTACCTTCGTGATCGGTGGCATGACCGGCGTGCTGCTCGCCGTGCCGCCGGCCGACTTCGTCCTGCACAATTCGCTGTTCCTGATCGCGCACTTCCACAACGTGATCATCGGCGGCGTGCTGTTCGGCATGTTCGCCGGCATCAACTTCTGGTTCCCGAAGGCGTTCGGCTTCAAGCTCGACAAGTTCTGGGGCACGATCAGCTTCTGGTTCTGGGTCGTCGGCTTCTATGTCGCGTTCATGCCGCTCTACGTGCTCGGCCTGATGGGCGTGACGCGCCGCCTGCGCCACTTCGAGGATCCGTCGTTGCAGATCTGGTTCATCGTCGCGGCGATCGGCGCGGTGTTGATCGCGGTGGGGATCGGCGCCTTCCTGATGCAGATCTTCGTCAGCATCAAGAATCGCGACAGCTTGCGCGACGAGACCGGCGACCCGTGGCAGGGCCGCAGCCTGGAATGGGCGACCTCGTCGCCGCCGCCGGCGTATAATTTCGCGTTCACGCCCGTCGTCCGCGACGTCGACGCCTGGTACGACATGAAGGCGAACAATGCCGTGCGCCCGACCACCGGCTTCCGCGACATCCATATGCCGCGCAACACCGGTACGGGGGTCATTCTGGCCGGTCTGGCGGTGGTCTTCGGCCTCGCGATGATCTGGTACATGTGGTGGCTCGCCATCCTGTCCTTCGTCGGGATCGTCGCGGTCAGCATTGGCCACACCTTCAACTACGACCGCGACTATTACATCCCCGCGGAAGAGGTAACGGCGTGCGAAGACCTGCGCACGCAGCAGCTCGCCGCCCGCGCGGCACAGCAGCCTGCCCAAACCCCGGCAATGGGGGCCTGAGGAGCCATGAGCGAAGCGACCATCCCCCCGGGCACCCAGGCCCCGGTCTTCTACGAGACCGACGAACATCATCACGACGCCGGTGGCAGCACCATGCTGGGCTTCTGGCTGTACCTGATGAGCGACTGCCTGATCTTCGCCATGCTGTTCGCAGCCTATGGCGTGTTCGGCAGCAGCTACGCCGGCGGCCCGCAGCCACACGAGATCTTCGAGCTGCCGCTGGTGGCGCTCAACACCTCGATGCTGCTGCTGTCGTCGATCACCTATGGCTTTGCGATGCTGTCGATGAACGACGGCAACGTGAAGGCCACCCAGGGCTGGCTGGCGATCACCGGCCTGTTCGGCCTCGCCTTCCTGGGGATCGAGCTGTACGAATTTTCGAACCTGATCGCCGAGGGTGCCGGCCCGCAGCGTAGCGCGTTCCTGTCGTCGTTCTTCACGCTCGTCGGCACGCACGGCCTGCACGTCACCTTCGGCATCATCTGGTTGGTGACGCTGATGGTTCAGGTCGGCCGGAAGGGCCTGATCGCCGCCAACCAGCGTCGCCTGCAGTGCCTGTCGCTGTTCTGGCACTTCCTCGACGTCATCTGGATCGGCGTCTTCACCTTCGTCTATCTGCTGGGAGTGCTGCGATGAGCGCCCATGACACGCATGATCATGCGCACGACAATGCTCATGGCCATGGCCATTCCTCGGGCGAAGCGCATGGCACCCGCCGCGATTATGTGATCGGCTTCGTCCTGTCGGTGATCCTCACCGCCATTCCGTTCGGGCTGGTGATGAGCGGCGTGATCGCCGACGCGCGGATCACGGCGGGCATCTGCATGGCGTTCGCGCTGGTCCAGATCGTCGTCCACATGATCTATTTCCTCCACATGAACTCCAAGTCGGAGAATGGGTGGACGCTGATGGCGTTGATCTTCACCGTCATCATCGTGGCGATCTGCCTCGCCGGTTCGATGTGGGTCATGTATCACATGAACGCCAACATGATGCCGGGCATGACCGGCGGCGACATGGGGGCGATGTAGCCTCATGAATCGCCGGCGCGCGATCACGACCGGCCTGCTGCTGTTCGTGATCGCCGCGCTGATCGGACTCGGCGTCTGGCAGCTCGAACGCCGGACGTGGAAACTGGCGCTGATCGCGCATACCGAGGCGATGTTGGCGCAGCCGCCCGTGCCTGCCCCCGGACCGGATCGCTGGTCCATCATCGGCAAGGACGACGTCTACCGCCCCGTCGTCGTGCGTGGGCACTATCGCACCAACGCTGACACGCTGGTGCAGGCGGTGACGGAGCTGGGCGGCGGCTTCTGGGTGATGACGCCCTTCGATACCGACCGCGGCTTCACCCTGTTGGTCAACCGCGGCTTCGTCCCCGCCGACCGGCGAACCGGCATCGCCCCCTCCCCCGCCGTGCAATCGATCCATGGCCTGTTGCGGCTGAGCGAACCCGGCGGCGCCTTCCTGCGCACGAACGATCCGGCGGCGGACCGCTGGTATTCGCGCGACATCGCCGCGATCGCGGCGCGCCGGGGCATTGGCGGGGTCGCCCCCTATTTCATCGATGCGAGCGAACCCAAGAGCGGGTGGCCGCGCGGCGGGCTGACCGTGGTGCGGTTCCGCAACAGCCATCTGGTGTATGCGCTGACATGGTTCGGACTGGCCGCGCTGGTCGCGGTTATGGCGTGGCGGGTGCGGCGCCGGGTGTGAGTCGCCAGGGTTTCGCCCTCGCGCTCAATCCTCCAGTTTCGCTCCGTCGAGTATCCGTTCGACCCGCGCCTTGTCAGCTCCTGCGGCCTCACGCTCCGCCTTGGTGCGCCCAAACTTCGCGCGGTTTGCGTCGGCGAGCCTGCCCGCCGCGGCCCGATCCCGTGCCTTGCGGGCACGGCGGAAGTTGACCACCTCGCCCATCAGCGCCCCGCCCGCTCTTCCGCGGCGCGCTTCACCAGCCCCCAGCGGCGCCATTCGTCGCGCGCATCGGCCAGTGCCCGGTGCGCCGGCACGTCATGATCGCGCACCTCCCCCAGCACGACGGCATCGGCCACCGCCCGCCCCAGTTCGACATCCGGCACCACCCCGCGCAGGATCGCGGTCGCCGTCTCGCGCTGCGCCTCTTCGCTATCGCGCAACCGCAGCGCGTGGCGCGGCTGCTTCGCCGCACGCAGCAGCGCGCTCAGCCATTTGCCGTCCCACGACGGCGCGCTCGCGAACAGGGCATGGCCACTCAGCACATCGATCATCCGTTGCGCGACCACGTCATGCGGCGTGCCGTTCGCCTCGATCTCGGCGCGCGTGATATGGTGGATCGCCTCGGCCTCCTCGTCCCAATCCGACCATTGCAGCGGCGGACGGATCAGATGGCTTTCCTCGGTGCCGTCCTCGAACACCCAGGCGACCTCGATCGGATAGCTTTTCTTGGCGAGCGACGAGGCTTCGAAATCGAGGAAGACGAACATGATGCCTCAACGCCTACGCGCTGGGCCCGGGTCCCGTCTACTGCCCCGATCGCCGCCATGCTCCTGCCGCGAGCCGGCCGACCAGCGCAGGCACGCCCGGACGTACCAGCAACCAGTCGCGGATCGCCGGCCCTCGATCGGCACCGATCACCTGCTTGTAGCCGCTGTCGCCCGCCCCCCAGTCAACCCGCGTGATCCCCCGCGCCAATGCCTGCACGAGATTGCGGTAATAGAGCAGCTTGCCCGGCGAATGCTTGGCATAGGCGGGGTCGTAGCTGTTCGCGATCGCGTACGTCAGCGCCCCCGCGTCGAGATCGAACGAAAAGGCCGCAGGCTTTCCGTCGATGGTCAGCAAAGCCGCGCGCATCATCTGCGCCAGCACCGGGTCCCGCGCCGCCGCTCGCCAGAAGGCACCATGGCCTTCGCGCGTGAATTTGGCATCGCTGCCATCCGTGCGCGATGCGATCCAGCTCGCCTGCTCCACCGCCGCCAGATCGTCGAATGCCGCCGGCCAGTCCGCCCCCGACAGGAAGCGCCAGTCGGGCACGCCATGGCTCGCCAGATGCTTTTCGTGGAAGCGATTCTTGCGCAGCGTCGATCCGCGCGGCCACGCCCCCTCCTGCTGTCGCGCCGCCATGTCGAGCAGCCAGCTGTCCGCGACGAACCGGTCGAGCACCGCCCACCCCTGCCCCCGCGCTGCGGCGATCAGCGGCATCACCGCGGCATCGTCGTCATACACCGGCCCGATCCGCAGCATTGTGACTGCCCGTGCCAGCGCTGCCAGCGCCACCCGCAACACCGCCTCCCCCGCGTCGGCGGCGAGCGGAAAGCTGCGAAACGGCCAATAGCTGCCAGGCACCGCCGCAGCGCGCGCGAACCTCGGCCCGATACCGACGAACGGCAGCGCCAGCGCGGGCCGCCCCTCTTCTTCGACCACCAGCGTCCGGGCCCTGCCGCCATAGGCATCCAGCGCCGCAGCATACCATCCATAGCGCAGGAAGCCGTGCGTCGGCGCCGCTCGCGTCGCCACCGCGTCGATCGCCACGGACAGGCCATCGTCGATCCGCGCGCGCGCGGTGGGAGGCAGACGTTCGAACGTCGAAAGGCGCATCGGCAGCCGCACGTCCGCGGGTCTATCGCTCGATCGGCGGCGGGCAACGAAAAACTGTCGATCGCGGCCCCGCGATCGACAAACTGCCCACCCGACACGGATCGGCCCTTTCCCGCGGCGCCGTCCCGGATATGATGGCGCCATGCCCACGTTGCTCCAGGTGTCCACGATCGCGCAGACGATCCAGCTGTCGCTCGCGCCCGTCTTCATGCTGGCGGCGATCGGCCAGATCCTCAACGTGCTCGCCGGCCGCCTCGCCCGCGTCATCGATCGCGCCCGCGTGCTGGAGGAACGGGTCATCGCCGAAAGCGGCCGCGATCAGCAGCGCGACATCTGGGAACTGAAATTGCTCGACGAGCGCATGTCGATCATCAACGCGGCGCTGTTCCTGGCAGTGCTGAGCGCGGTGATGGCATGCATCGTCATCGCGATGCTGTTCGTCGCCAATATCGCGCGGCTGCACATCGGCACCGGCATCGCCTTTTGCTTCATCGTCGCGGTGACGCTGCTCACCTGTTGCCTCGCGGCCTTCATGTGGGAGGTGCGCGTGTCGCTCCGCGCCATCCATGTGCGGAAGGAGATCCTGTCGTGAGCCCCGCGGTGGAACGCCGCGCGCTGCAGGTGGTGGTGGCGCTCGCCTGCCTGGTGCCGCTATCCGTCGGCGGCTGGAGCGTGGCGCGGGGGCCCGACTTCCTCGGCCATCCGCCGGTGATCCCGACCGATCTCGACAGCCATTTCCGCTACATCTCCGGCATCTTCTTCGCCGTCGGTATCGCGTTTGCGACGTGCATCCCCGGGATTGAGCGAAAGGGCCCCCGCTTCCGCCTGCTGGGTGCGCTGGTGGTCGCGGGCGGCCTCAGCCGGATCGTATCGCTGGTGGCGGTCGGCGCACCGTCCGCGGGGCATCTGTTCGGTTTCGCGATGGAGCTTGGCGCGGTGCCGTTGCTGATGCTGTGGCAGTGGCGTCTGGAAAAGCGTCTTCGCTCCTAATTCACCCTCACCCGTTCGCGGCTTCGATTTCTCCGCCTGAAACGTCATCCCAGCCTTCGCCGGGATGACGTTCCATTAGGATCAGCGAGTCACCTCTAGCCCAGCCCCCACGTCCGCCTGCGCAAGATACCGCGGCGCCACGCGCGCCTTCGCCCGCTGCTCATAGGCATAACCTGCGCCCAGCACCGTCGCCTCGCCGTTCTTCGTCGCGATAAACGACAGCCCGACCGGCAGTCCTCTCGCCAGCCCCATCGGCACGGTCAAATTGGGATAACCGGCGATCGCGGGCAGCTCCGACGAGGACGGCCCGTTATATTGGTCGCCATATACGGGATCGCTCAACCACGCCTCGGCATAGGTTGGCTCGACCAATATCTGTGCGCCCGCCGCCGCCAGCATGCCGTCGATCGCACCACTCGCCGCCTTCAACGATTTGGCCCGCGCCGCCACATAGTCGGGATCGCGCAGCCCTTTGGTCTGCGCCGCCATCTCGAAAATCTCCTGACCGAAGAACGGCATCTCCTGCGTCGCATGATCGCGATTGAAGGCGATCAGCTGGTCGAGGTCGCGCGCCGTCACCGCCGCCGGCGTCGTCGCGAGATACGCGTTGAGGTCGGCCTTCAATTCGGTCTTCAACACCATGAATTCGGCATCGCCCACCCCATCGAGCTTGGGCGGCGTCACCGGCACCAGCACCGCACCCGCCGCGGTCAGCACGGACAGCGCCGCGTCGTAGCGCGCAGCGAGGTCCGCCGGCATATCCTTCGGCCGGATCACGCCGACGCGCATTCCCGACAGCGCGCTGACCGACAGCCCCGCCGCATAGTCGCGCGGAACCGCGCCCGCCGTCACCGGATCGGCGGGATCGGGGCCGACCATCGCCGAAAACAGCGCCGCAACGTCGCGCACGCTACGCGCCATCGGCCCGGGCGTGTCCTGCGAATGACTGATCGGCACGACATGCGTGCGACTGACGAGGCCGATCGAGGGCTTCAACCCGACAAGGCCGTTGATCGACGACGGACACACGACCGAGCCGTCGGTCTCCGTTCCCACCGCCGCCGCGGCAAAACTCGCCGCCACCGCCGCGCCCGAGCCGGATGACGATCCACACGCGGTACGGTCCAGCGCATAGGGGTTCTTCACCAGTCCGCCGACCGCGCTCCACCCACTCATCGCATGCGTCGAGCGGATGTTCGCCCATTCGCTCAAGTTCGTCTTGCCCAGGATCACCGCCCCTGCCGCGCGCAGCCGAGCCACCACCGGCGCGTCGCGGCCGGTGACATTGTCCTTCAGCGCCAGGCTGCCCGCCGTCGTCGCCATCCGGTCGGCGGTTTCGACATTGTCCTTGATCAGTACCGGCACGCCATGCAGCGGCCCCCGGATGCGCCCCGCCTTGCGTTCGGCATCCAGCGCCTTCGCCTGCGCAAGCGCGTCGGGATTGATCGCGATCACGCTGCGCAATGCCGGCCCCTTGCGGTCCAGCGCGGCGATCCGATCGAGATAGGCGCGTGTTACCTCGACGCTCGTCGCCTTGCCCGTGGTCATCAGCGCCTGCACCTGCTCCAGCGGTACTTCTTCGACCGTGACCCGACGCGCGACAGCCGGCGTTGCAAGCACGGCACTGGCCAGCAGAAAACCCAACGCAATCCGACGCATATCCATCCCCTTTGCGGCAGGATGCTAGCCGAGCGCACGGCCCGCACAAGTCCCCTCCCCACGCCCGCCCGCGATTGACGTGCTATTGAACCCGCGGCACCTCCGCGGCGTTCACCCGCATCAATCTCCAAAGGGGCTGCCGTGGCGCTGG
This sequence comes from Sphingomonas sp. S6, assembly GCF_043498045.1. NCBI lineage: Bacteria > Pseudomonadati > Pseudomonadota > Alphaproteobacteria > Sphingomonadales > Sphingomonadaceae > Sphingomonas > Sphingomonas sp. S6. Next base: position 98,607 of record NZ_JBIEOE010000005.1, on the reverse strand, counting down.
TACTGAAGATCATCGGCGGCATCGTCTTGGCGCTCGTCATCGCATTCGGCCTCACCGTGACGATCGTCCCGCGGTTTCTCGACCGCGTCTATTACGAAGGCGACGAAAGCGACCATTACGACGGGCAGCGCTTCTTCAACCCCGATGGCGATCAGGACACGATGCGCATGCCGGCGGGCGGCAGCCGCACCGGCTTCTTCTGGCGCTACCTGACCGGAAACGACGGGCGTCCCGAATGGCCGAAGAGCGTGGCGGTCACACCGTCGCGCCCCGCCGCGCGGGTCGAAGGCGAGCGCATGGTCGTGACGTGGATCGGCCACGCCAGCGTCCTCATCCAGACCCATGGCCTCAACATCCTGACCGACCCCATCTATGCGGAGCGCGCCGGCCCGTTCGGCTTCGGTCCGCAGCGGGTTGCGGCGCCCGGTATCCGGTTCGACGATCTGCCCAAGATCGACCTCGTGCTGGTCAGCCACAACCATTACGATCACCTCGATCAGGCGACGCTGAAGCGGCTGTGGGATCGCGATCACCCCGCGATCGTCACCAGCCTGGGCAACGACAGCGTCATCGGCCAGACCGGCGCGAAGGCGACCGCGCTCGACTGGGGCGGCAGCGCGACGCTGACGCCCGCCGGCATCCAGGACACGAGCAGCGACATCCGCTGCGATCCCGACAGCTGGTGCCCCGGCGACCGCGCGCGCGTGTTCGTGACGCGCAACCACCATTGGGGCAGCCGCTGGTTCACCGATCGCAACCGCGCGCTCTGGTCCAGCTTCGTCGTCGCGCTGCCCAGCGGCGGCAACATCTTCTTCGCCGGCGACACCGGCTTCGGCGACGGCCTGTGGCCGGCGGAGGCCGCGACCTACGGCCCGATCCGCTTCGCGATGATCCCGATCGGAGCCTTCCGCTTCGCGCCCGGCCAAATGTCGTCGGGCAGCCATGTCGGTCCGGCGGAGGCGGCGCTCATCCACCAGCGCCTGGGCGCCGCGCGATCGATGGCGATCCATTGGGGCACGTTCCGCCTGTCCTATGAAGGCTATGACACCCCGCCCAGGATGCTGGCGGCGGCGATGCGCTGCACGGGGGGCAGCGGCTTCACGGCGGAAGGGCTCGGCAAGCCGTTCGAGGTGCCCGTCTATGCCGCGCCGCAGACGGGCCGCGCGATGCAGTCGGCCGACATGATGCGCTGCCTCGACACGCCTGAGGTGCGCGCGCTGCGCTAGAGCCACCCCACGTCATTCCCGCGGCGGCGGAACTCCATAACCTCTAACCCCATCGAGCGAGCCGAAACGGTAGCGCGTCTGGATTCCCGCCTGCGCGGGAATGACGATTAGGGGCTTGTCGTCGCGCGCCTTACCGAAACGTCTGCGACAGCCCGTGATACAGCTTCTCGCGGCACACCAGTTGGCTCGCCCAGTCGGCGATGAAGGCGGTGGCGAACATCGGCAGCAGCAGCCCACGGCTCACCGTCGTTTCGGACAGGATGATCACCGCGGTCAGCGGCGCGCGCACGACCCCCGCGAAATAGGCGACCATGCCGAGGATCACGACCGCGCCCGCGGGATCGTTCGGGAAGACTGCATGCAGCAGATTGCCGACGCCCGCCCCCACCGCCAGGCTGGGCGCGAAGATGCCGCCGGGCAGCCCGGCGACCGCGGTCGCCGTCGTCGCCAGCGCCTTCGCCGGTCCGAACCACAAGGGTGCATCGACGCCGATGATCATCGCCCGCGCCGCGGAATAACCGGTGCCCCAGGTCAGCCCCGCGGAGAACACGCCCAGTACCGCGACGACGACGCCGCAAATGCCGGCGAACAGCACCGGGTTCGCCTTCGTCCAGCGCGTCACGCGGCCCGGCCCGCTGGCCAGCCCCAGCAAAACGCGCGAGAACAGCCCACCCGCCAGTCCGCCGAAGACGCCCGCGACCGGCACGACGATCAGCGCGCTCGCAGTCGGCATATGCGCGCCGATCGCGCCGAAATAGATATAGTCGCCCGCCAGGCTTTGGGCGACGAGGCCGGCGATAACGATCGCCGACAGCACCAGCAGCGTCACCTTCTGCTCATAGGCGGCGGCGAGTTCCTCGATCGCGAACATCACGCCTGCCAGCGGCGTGTTGAACGCCGCCGCCACGCCCGCCGCACCGCCCGCAATCACCACCGCGCCCTTCAACGGCACGCGCAGCACGCGGTGGCTGACCCCCATCACCGCCGCGGCGATCTGCACCGTCGGCCCCTCGCGCCCAACGCTCGCGCCGCACAGGATCGCCGCCATCGTCAGCACGACCTTGCCCAGCACCGTCTTCACCGCGATCAGCCCGCCCATCGCCGCGGTCGGGTCGGTCTGCGCGGCCATGACCTGCGGGATGCCCGAACCGCGCGCCAGCGGCACGAACCGCCGCGTCAGCCAGACGAGCGCCATGAAGCCCAGCGGCGTGGTGACGAGCGGCAACCAATGCCACGTGCGCGCATAGGCGCTGAACACCAGCCCCGTATAATCGGCCGCCTCGGCGAACAGCACCGCGACGATGCCGATCAGGATCGCACCGGTGATCACCGCGATCCGCCGCCGGAAACGCACGCTGGTCGGCCCACGCGATCGCAGCAGCGCGCGCAGGCGGTAGAGCGTCCAGCGGCGGGAACGCGGCGACGGGGCAGATGCGTCGGACATGGACCGGCCCTAGCCGACGGCGGCGCTCAGCGGAACCGCCACCGGCGCCTTAATAATCCTTCGACACACGCACGTTCGCGCTTTGCCGCCCCAGGGTCGAGATGCTGGACAGCAGCGAGAGCCAGCGCGTGACCTGATATTCCAGCCGCGTCGCCGAATAGCCCTGCCCATCGGTGACGATCTCCGCATACAGCCGCCGCGTCACGAACTTGCCCGCGGCGATCGACGTGCCCTGTCCCGTCTGCGGATCGGCGGGCAGGATGCGCAACCGGTCGAGTCCCGCCGCGCGCCGCACCGCGTTGATCGGGTTGAGGCCATTGCCGCCATCCTGCAATGCCGCCACCGCCGCGGCGAGCTGCAACGCTTCAGGCGCGGACAGCTTGGTGATCGACGTGCCGAACAGCAGGCGCGACAGCAATTCGTCCTGCGGCAGCGCCGGTACACTGGTGAAGCTGATCTCGGGCTTCAGCGCCGTGCCGGTAACGCGGATCGACGCGCTGAGGCCGGTGCTGTCGGCATTCGCCTCGATATCCAGCGCCGGATTGGCCGGCACCTCGCCCCCGAAGCGGATGATGCCGCGACGCAGTTCGAACTTGCGGCCCGCAAATTCGTAATCGCCGCGCACCAGCGTCGCCTGTCCGGTGATTGCCGGATTGCCCGGCTCGCCCGCGATCGACAGATCGGCGGACCATTCGCTCGACAGGCCCAGGCCGCTGACGATCATCTTGTCCGGCGCCTTCGCCTTGATCGCCAGCGTCCACGGCGATGGCGGTGCCTCGTCCTCCTCGCCGCCGTCGGGCAGGTTGATCTCGCGGATGTTGAGGCGCGGCACGGCGGTGGCGGCGCTTGCCTGACCCAGCCGATAGCGGCTGCGATCGAGCAGGACATTGCCCGCGATCTGCCCACCGACGCCTTTGGAGGTGAAGGTCAACGGCCCGGTGACGGTCGCGCCGAAATCGTCGCGGTTGATCATCACTGCGTGATCCGCCTGCAACCGCACGTCGACCCCCACGCCGCGGGCCGCGCCGAAATCGAACGTACCGACCCCGGTCACGCGGCCGCCCTTGCCCGCATCGGCGGCGAAGCGGTCGATCTGCAATTGCGATCCGCCGAACTTGCCGCTGGCGACGACGTTGGTCAGCACGGTGCCGGTCGCGGCACTTTCGATTCGTGCGCCATTGGCCTGCAACACGCCCCGGATCACCGGCGCGTCGATCCGCCCGCTGACGTCCGCGCCGATTGCGACGGGGCCGGACAGGTCGAACAGCTCGACGCCGGTCAGTCGCCACAGGGTATCCGCCGGCCCCTGATAGCGCAGCTGCGCGATCAGCGGCGCAGCGGCGATACGGCTGGCGAGATCGCCCGCCCCCAGCGGCTTGAGCAGCGCCTGCGCCCGCCCGATCGTTCGCCCGCCCGACGCCATCACCGCGCGCACGCCCAGCCGGTCGGCGGAGAGCACGCCCGCCAGTCCCACGTCGATCGGCCGCGAGGCGAGGACGAGGCCCGCACGGCTCAGCCCGCGCAGCGTCAGGTCGATCCGCCCGGTCGGTGCCTCGCCCGCCCGGCTGGCGTACACAATCCGCCCCGACGCGGTGCCGCCCAGTCCCAGCCGCGGGAAACCGATGTCGAGGATCGCGAGCGGCATGCGCGTCAGGCTGGCATCCACGGCTAGCGCGTTGTCGGCGAACCGCCCCGCCAGGCTGCCCTCACCACCCGCGAAGGCGAGCTTCGTCGGCGCCAGCTGCCACCCGTCGCCATCGCGCGTGACGATCGCGGGTTCGAGCAGTTTCAACGGCCGGCGATCGAGCGTGCCCTGCGCCGACACGGTATAGCGATCCGGCGCCACCGCGATCACGGTCTGCACGTCGAACGCCCGGCCGCGGGATCCGGCGATCGACGCACGAATCTCGCCCGTCCCGCCGCGCAGCTTGGCGTTACCGGCAAAGCGCGCGAGGCTCAGCCGTCCCTGGCGCAGCCCATGCCCCGATGCGGTCGCGTCGATCGACGCTCCCGCCGGATCGAGCAGCAGCGTCGCCTCCAGATGCCCGCGCCGCAGCGTCGCGGCCGCCAGCTGCGCATTGGCCGCATCCAGGCTCATGACGATCTGCTGCACCGTCCCCACCGGGTGGAAGCGCAACGCGCCCGACAGGCCGCCGCCCGCCACGTTCAAACTGCCCTCGAACCCACCCGGCGGCATCGCGAGCCGGCCCGATGCCACGGTGCCGCTCACCGCCAGCCGGTCGACGAACAGCACGTCGTCGACGCCCGGCGGCAGCAACAAGATACGCCCCGTCCCCGCGAACGGCCCCAACCGCGACCCACCTTGCGCCTGGACGTTGAAGCCGGTCGGCGTCGGGTCGAGGTCCAGCCGAACCTGGCTCAGCCCCAGCGTCGCATTGGGCGCGGCGAAGACGATATCGAGCGTCGGCCGGTCGATCTTCCCGTCCAGCCGCATCATCGTCACCGGGCCGTAGCGTGCATGACGCCCGGTCGCGTCGATATGGAACGTCTCGTCGTTGCGGCGATAGCCGCTGCCCCGCAACGTCAGCAGCGGCGACGTCAGCACCAGATCGGCGAAGCGGATCGTCCCGTCGGGCGCGCGCTCCAGCGATGCGACGACGCGCGGCAAACCGCCGGTCAGCGTGCGCAGGAAGCCATTGTCGAGCCGTACGACCTGCGCGATCCCGCGCCCCACGATCCGCGTGCCCTTGCCGCCCGGCCCCGGTACGACGCGCAGGTCGGATCGGACGTCCACGACGCCCAGCCCCTTGATGTACAGCCGCCCCAGCGTCCCGTTCAGCCCCGCCTCGTACCGCCCGGTGGCGAGGTCCAGCGACACCATGATCCGCCCGTCGAGCTTGTCCGATCGCAGCCGCAGCGCGTCCGCGGTCAGCAGCGATCCCGTCAGCCGCACCGGCCCGTCGAGGCTGAGGTTGCGCAGGATGCCGCCCGCGACGTCGCCCACGCCCGTCACCTCCGCCGCGACGAATCGGGTCGGCATCGTCAGAACTCGGCCGCCCAGCCGCCCGCTGCCCGCCAGCCGAACCCCGCTCATGCCGGTACGGTCGATCGCCAGCCGGTCGGCGCGCAGGCGATAGTCGAACAGCGCGGTCCGGAACCCGCCATCCAGGACCGCGCGCAACACGACGCCGCTGCCGCTCATCGTCGGGATCACGGCGGCGGGCCGCAATAGCCGCGCCTCGATCCGCACGTTGCGCCAGGCCGATGTGCCGAGGTCGATCACCCCGGTCGTCGTCATCGCCAGCGCCGTGCTGCGCAGCGCCAGCGTGCCGTCGAGCCGGCGGTCGGCGAAGGTCGCCGAGCCCGCGATACGCACGCGTGGGCTGGTCAGCCGCTGGACGACCGCGCTCGTCCACCCCGCCGTCGCCACCTCGCCCCCCAGCATATAGCGGCCAGCATCCGCCGCCAGCGCGAGGTCGACCGCCCGTGCCGTACCGATCCGCCCGACGGCGCGCCCACGCCAGTGCGTCCAGCTGCCCTTGCCGTCGACGTCCAGCCGCACCGCACGCCGCACGCCGATGCTCCGCGCCAGCACGCCGTTCGCGGCACCGCCTGCGCGCACGTCGATATCGAACCGGTCGCGGTCCGGCGCGGCATCGATCCGCACCGCCAGCCGGTCAGTCCCCGCGACCAGGGCGCCGAGCCGCACGAGGGCGCGTCCGTCGCGGATATCGGCCCGGCCCGCGATCCGCCCGACCCGCGGCGTGCCGAGCACCGGTTTCGCGAGCACCAGCCGGTCGACGCGCAGATCGTCGATCGCGATATCGAAGTCGGGTAGGATCGGTCCGCGTTGCGGGTTTGCCCGCGTATGCGGCGCGTGGAACAGCACCGCCTGTCCCACCGCCAGCCGCTTGATCACCAGTCGGTGCCTCAGCCATGCCCACGGCCGCCAATCGAGATCGACCGACGGCGCCTGCAGCAGAAGTCCGTCGAGATCGTAGACGCGCACATCGGTCAGCCGCGCCTTGCCGTACAGCGATCCGTCGATCCGCCCGATCGCAAAACGCAGCCCGTTGGCGGTGTGCACCGTCGCGATCCGCTCCGTGACCCAGCGATGGCCGATGCCGGTGTCGACCAGCGCCAGCGCGGCGACGAACACCGCCACCAGCGCGGCGATGCCCAGCCCCAGCCAGCGTAAGCCGCGCCTCAAAACGCCTGCCCCAGCGATACGTAGACGGCGATGCGGCTATCGCCCGGCTTGGGGTTCAGCGGCGTGCCGACGTCGAGGCGGATCGGCCCGAAGTTCGAATAATAGCGCACCCCGACACCCGCGCCGTACTGGAAATCGCCCAACCCCGAGAAAGCGGTGGTGTAGACCGTGCCGCCGTCGAGGAACGGCACGATGCCGAAATTCCCGAACGTCTTGACCCGCGTCTCGATCGAGAACTCCGCCAGGCTCCGCCCGCCAATCGGGTCGTTGTTGACGTCGCGCGGCCCGATCGCCTGAAAGCCGTATCCGCGCACCGACGCGCCGCCACCCGCATAAAAGCGCCGCGACGGCGCGATCTGGTCGCGCGGCGCGCCTAAAATGGATCCCAGCCGAATGCGCTCCGCCAGCACCACGCCGCTATGGACGGGCTGGTAGGCGCTCGCATCCAGCTGCATCCGCGCATAGCCGAAGACATTGCCCTGCAGCGACACTTCCGGGCTGAACCGCCCGCCGATGCGAAAGCCGCGCGTCGGATTGAGCAGATCGTCCGATCCGTCGTAATTGAGGCTGGTCGGCACCGCGCCGATGAAGAAGGTGCGCCGCCGCGGCTCGCCCGTCGCCGCGATCACGTCGCGCTCGTCCGACGCGATCAGCTCGCCGCCCAACGACCATGTCCACGCCTTCTGGAAGAAGATCGTGGTCTGCCGTTCCAGGCTGCCCGCCAGCGTGAACGTCTTCGCGTCATAGGCGTCACGCACCGTGTGGGCGGCGGCGGCCTGCAGCGTCAGCACCCGGTCGCGCCCGCCGACATTGCTGCGGCGAAAGACGATGTTGCCCAATTGCTCCTGCGTGCCCAGCACGCTGCGCAGCGTCAGCGCACCCTCGGGCGGGAACAGGTTGCGGTGCGTCCAGCTGATTTCCGCGCGCGCGCCTTCGCCCGTGCCATAGCCCAGTTCGCCCGCGATCGTGCGCGGTGGCGCGGGCTCCAGCTTCACGCCGATATCCACCGTGCCCGGATCGGCATCCGCGATCGGCTTCACCTCGACCGACGACACGAGGCCGGTCTGGATCAGCGCACGCTTCAGATCGTCGAGCGACGCGGCATTATACGCATCCCCGGGCTGGAAACGCGCGATCTCCTGCACGTGATCCGCGTCGAACACCCGATTGCCGGGCAGCGCGACGATTCGCCCGAACCGCCGGGCGTTGCCGGTCGCGACGGCGAGGTCGAGCGTCGCGGTCTTGGTCGCATGATCCACCACGATCTGCGGCTCACCGATGTCGGCGAAGGGAAAGCCCGCCTGCCCTGCCTTCGCGCGCAGCTGCGTCGTGCCCGCAACGATGGCGTCGGCGTTGACCGGGTCGTCCGCCTTCACCCCGAAGGCCTTGTCGAGCACCGGCGCCTTGTCCCCCGCCGCGCCGACGCCGCCCAGTGTCACGGCGGTGAAGCGATAGAGCGTTCCCGGTTCTGCCGCGAGCACCACCTGCGGCTTGACGCCCGGCTCGATCCGCGTCGTGACGCGCGCATCGTAATAGCCCTCGCCGCGCAGCAACGTGCGCAGCAGGTCGCCATCCTCGCGCGCACGCCGGTCGAGCTGCGCGGCATTGGCGGCGCTGCCGTCATTCTCCGCCAGCGTCGACAATTCCTCGAACCGGCGGCGCAGCAGCGGCGTCGCAGCGGTATCGATCCCCTCGATCCGCCAGCCATAGCGCCGTTCGCCCGCCGCATCGGTCGCCTGCGTCGCGGCCGCCTCGGTTGCATCGGGCTTCAGTTCGGGCCACGCCACGCCGATATCGGGCAATGCCGCGAGCGGCGCATTGGGATCGAGCGACACGCCATCCGTGGCGGGCAGCGTCTGTGGACGCGCGGCATCGCCCGCGGGCGAGGTCTGCGCCGCAGCCGATCCGGCAACAAGGAACGCGGCAGTCGCGCCTAGCCCGAACCACCCCCAACGCGACACCATGCGCCTGTCCTAGCGCGCGGCGCTTCGGCGCAAAAGTCCCACACCGGCGCAAATCCCGATCGACCGGACGCGGCGACGGACCGGCCGGACGCATGCAGACGCCGAGGCCCAGAGCCGCGCATCCCATGTGTCGACGTTTTGCCCGGGCTTGTGCTCCTGCGTTCGCACGTACCCCGCCCACACGCCGGCGATGCTATTTGGCGGTTACGGGCCAGCGCTGGCGTACCAGCCGATAGACATCGAGCACAATCGACGGCGCCGTCACGGCCGCCAACAGGATAAGGTCATGTCGCTTGATGAGGCAGACGTTATTGAACGCCAGCCGCGCGATGGCGAAACCTACGGCGGCGCTCCCCAAGCTCAACGGCGTCCGCCACCTGTCCTTGCGCTGCTCCATCTGCGGAGGATCGCAGCGCCCACATGACAAAACACTGTCGGGCGGATGACGTCATGCGCCGGCAGCGCGAATTCTGCGCCCCGGCCCTCAGTGGACCGTACCGACCACCTCGTCCGACGCCAGCAGCTCCACCAATCGCTCGGTTTGGCGCCAGCGGCAGAAATGCACGTGATTGCCGATGTCGCGCATATGCCCCGCGCGGATCGCCGCCTCCACCGGTGCATGATCGCCGAACGTCGCGATCAGCTCGGCCGCCTCGGCGACCTGTTGCGCATCGGCGACATACAAAGCGACCATAAGCGAAAAACTCCTCAAGCGAACGCGGCACCGGTCGTATCTACAATCGCCGTGCCAACTAGGGTGGATCGGCGCACACCCGCCGCGTTCGATGGTAAATGCCCGCGCGGCGTGCCGTCCCGCCTGTCCCGAGCGGGGACGCTGGCGTCCCGGCGCGGGACGTGGCAGGGCTCGGCCATGGCCGACACTCCTCCTTCCGCCGCGGGCGGCATCCTGATCGCCCTCTGCTCGATCGGCGGCACCGTCATCGGGCTGATGCAGGGACAGGTGACGATCGGCTTCCTGGCGGGACTGGCGATCGGCGCCGCCGGTGCGGTCGCGGTCTGGCTGCGCGACCGGCAACGCTAACGCGGCGCGCGCATCAGCCAGACGACGCGGCCGATCACCTCGACCGTCCCCTCGGGCACCGGCGGCGCGGATGGGTTGTCGCTGCTGATCGTCAGCCCGCCCCGCCCGCGCGCCACGCGCTTCACCATCACCGCATCGTCGACGCGCAGCACGAACACCGCCCCCGTCGCATCCGGTGACCGCCGCGCCCGGTCGACCACGATCAGGTCGCCATCGATCAGCCCCGGCTCCATCGAATCGCCACGCACCCGCACGATTCCCGTCAGTCCCTCACGCAGGCCCAGCCTCGCGGCGAGCGCCGGATCCAGCGCCTCGGCCCCCAGCACGATCTCGCTGTCGACCAGCGCACCCGGCCCCGCCGACGCCGCCACGTCCAGCCTCGGCACGGTGAACGCCCGCCGCTGCTGCGGCCCACCCAACGCCGCCTCGTCGACCCCGAAATAGTCCGCCAGCCGACGACGATCGTCCTCCGCCAGCCGTCGCGGCGATCCACGCGTCACGAACTGCTGCAGATAGGCCGCGTTGCGCCCGATCATCGCCGACAGCGCCGCTAGGCTGTCGCCCCGCGCGTCGGCCAAGGCCTTCAGCCGCCCCCTTGAATCGTCCTGCTCCACAGGCACGACCTTAGCGTAGGATTTTTCCTAGACAAGCTGAAACCATGAGAACATATGAGGAACATGATTCGCGGACTCGGAGGGAGATGCATGTGCCTGCTGTTGAAGATCGATCGCTTTCTGCGCCGTACCAAGATGTCGCGCAGCGAGTTCGGGCGGCTGACGGTCAACGATCCGCGGCTGGTGACCGACATGATGCGCGGCCGGATCGTCGGGCCGGATCTGGAACATCGCATCGAATGCTTCATGGCGGAGCGCCCCGCGTGACCCGCACCCATGACCCGCATGCCAGGCTGTTGAAATCCTTGGAACACAGTGCGCAAAATTATGGCGTCGGTGCGACTTTTAGTGACTTTTCGGAAACGCCCTGGTCCAGCGCTACCTTCAATGGCTATCGCCTGACGACGACCGTCAAGGTCGATGGCAACGCCACCGCTTGGTTCGCCGCCTTGCCGGAGGAAGAGTTGTCTGCGCCCGGTCGCCTCGTTGCCGACCTCGCGCTGCGACGCGACGCGGACGCCATGCGGCTCGAACTGCTGGTGCTGCTGGAAGCCTGATCGGTGGCACGCTACCACCATCCCATGACGATCACCTATCGCAGCTATCTGCGCCTGCCCGAGCTGCTCGACGTGCAGAGCCCGTTGAGCGGCGTCCACGACGAACTGCTGTTCATCACCATCCATCAAGCGTCCGAGCTCTGGATGAAATTGTGCCTGCACGAATTGGGCGAGGCGCGGCGACGGATCGCTGCGGATGACGTCGCGCCGGCGCTCAAGATGATGGCACGGGTCAGCCGCATCCAGGCACAGCTGATCCAGTCTTGGGAGGTGCTGGCGACGATGACCCCCGCCGATTACGCGGCGATGCGGGGCAAACTGGGGTCGAGTTCGGGCTTCCAGTCTGATCAATATCGCAGCCTCGAATTCGTGATGGGCAATCGCAATCCGGCGATGGTCGATGTGTTCGACGAGAGCGACGTGCGTGCCCGCCTGTCGGACGAACTCGCCCGCCCCAGCCTGTATGACGAGGCGTTGCGCCTGCTCGCGCGCCGCGGCCTGCCGATCCCCGCCGACCGGCTGGAGCGGGATTTTGCCCAAAGCGTCCCCCCGTCGCGCGACGTGGAGGCGTGCTGGGCGACGGTCTATGGCCATCCCAACGACCATTGGGATTTGTACGCGCTCGCCGAAAAGCTGGTGGACCTCGAATATCATGTGCAGCTGTGGCGGTTCGGCCATTTGAAGACGGTGGAGCGCGTCATCGGCTTCAAGACCGGCACCGGTGGCACCGCGGGCGTCCCCTATCTCGCGCGCGTGGTGGAGCAGCGCTTCTTTCCCGAACTGCTCAACGTCCGCACCAGCCTGTAGCATCGCGGCCACAGTGCTGACGTAACCGCACCGTCACACCGATTTCATCTTGATATAACGTATCACGTCGCACAGACGCTTCGCACTTGCACAACGCCCGGGGTCCGGGCCTGTTCTTACGCGGAGTATCCATGCGCACCTTCCTGCTCGCCGGCGCCAGCCTGCTCGCCAGCCCCGCCTTCGCCCAGACCGGCACCCCCGAAGCCGCACCGCAGGGCAAGGACATCATCGTCACCGCCGCCGTGCCGCAGAGCGAGCGCGACGTGTTGCAGGGCACCACCGTCCTGTCGGGCGAGCAGCTGACTCGCGAACTGCGCCCGACGATCGGCGAAACGCTCGCCCGCCAGCCCGGCGTGTCCGCGACCTCGTTCGGCCCCAGCGCCTCGCGCCCGATCCTGCGCGGCTTCCAGGGCGACCGTATCCGCGTGCTGACCGACGGTATCGGCGCGATCGACGTCAGCAATACCAGCGTCGACCATGCCGTCATCATCGATCCGCTGCTTGCCGAGCGCGTCGAGGTGCTGCGCGGCCCGTCCGCTTTGCTGTTCGGCTCGTCCGCGGTCGGCGGCGTCGTCAACGTCATCGACACGCGCATTCCGCGCACCGTGCCCGACAACGGCTATCGCCTGAACGGCATCGCCGCCTACGGCTCCGCGGCGACCGAGCGGTCGGGTGGCGCCGCGGGCGATGTCGCGGTCACGAAGAACATCGTGCTGCACGCCGACGGATCGTACCTCAAGTCGAACGACTTGCGCACGGGCCGCGGCTACATCCTCTCCCCCGCCGCCCGTGCCGCCGCGCTCAGCCAGGTTGGTCTACCGCAGGATACCGACGAACCGATCGACTTCGCCGCATCCGCCGCACTGCGGAACCGCCTGCCCAATTCGGCGTCGGAGACGTGGACCGCAGGCGCCGGCGCGTCGATCATCACCGACACCGGCAATTTGGGCGTGTCGTACAGCCATTATGACAGCCTGTACGGCGTCCCCATCCGCTACGCGACCGCGGTGGGTCAGGAACAGGAAGCGCCGCGCCTCTCCGTCGTTCAGAACCGCGTCGACCTGCGCGGCGAGGTGCAGACCGGCGGCGGCGTCCTCGACAAGGTTCGCATCCGCGCCGGCCAGGCGAACTACCGCCACTTCGAACTCGAAGAGGACGGCAGCGTCGGCACCGCCTTCTACAACAAGGGCCTCGAAGGGCGCCTCGAGCTGGTCCAGGCCAATCGCGGCGGCTGGCAGGGCGCCAGCGGCGTTCAATATTTCAACCGCATCTTCAACGTCGTGGGCGATGAAGCTTTCCTGCCCAAGAACGAAACCAACCAGACCGGCTTCTTCACGCTGCAGCAATATGCCAACGGCCCGTTCCGCGCCGAGGGCGGCCTGCGCTACGAGCTGACCGACGTCGCCGGCCGTGTGCCGGTAGGCAACGATCGCTTCTTTGGAGGCAAGCGCCATTTCGAGGCGCTGTCCGGCTCGATCGGCGCGTCCTATGCGATCGCCGACGGGGTGCGCATCGGCCTCAACGGGTCGCACACCGAGCGTGCGCCCTCGGCGGAGGAATTGCTGGCCAACGGCCCGCACGCCGGCACCCAGGCCTATGAGCTCGGCAACCCGAACTTCAGCCTCGAAAAGAGCTGGGGCCTCGAGGCAACGCTGCACGCGCACGGCGATGGCTTCAGCCTCGATGCCTCGGCCTATTACAACTGGTTCACCAACTACATTTCGGAAAACCGCGTCGACCCCGCCGTCTGCCTCACCCGCACCGACGACCTGTCGGGCCTGCCCTGCTTCCAATATCAGCAGGGCGACGCGCGCTATTACGGGTTCGAGGCCGACGCCTCGGTCCGCCTTGCGCGCATCGGCAGCTACACGATCAACGCCGATCTGCTGGGCGATTACGTCCACGCCAATATCGTCGACGTCGGCCCCGTGCCCCGCATCCCCCCGGCCCGTGTCCTCGGCGGCATCGAAGCACAAAGCGACCGCCTGGGCGCCCGAATCGAGGCAGAACACGTCTTCCCGCAAAATCGCCTAGCCGCATTCGAAACCCGCACCCCCGGCTACACAATGGTCAACGCCAGCGCCTCGATTCGTCCGTTCGGGGCCGACAGCAAGACCAGCCTGCTGCTGTCGGCGAACAACATCTTCGACGTGGTCGCCCGCCGCCACTCAAGCTTCCTGAAGGACTTCGCCCCCCTCGCCGGCCGCGACATCCGCGTGACCCTGCGGTTCGGGCTCTAAAAATTCCTCCCCGTGCCGGGGAGGGGGACCAGCGAAGCTGGTGGAGGGGGCGCCCCACAGGCGCTGTCGTTTGTGGAAGGCCCCCTCCACCACGCCTGCGGCGCGGTCCCCCTCCCCGTACCGGGGAGGAGCTTGCCTACCGTCGCCCACTCCCGTACCGCACCGTCGAAAAGGAGAGATGACGATGGCCGGCATGGGCAAGTTCGACTGGGCGGATCCCTTCCTGCTCGACGAGCAATTGAGCGAAGACGAGCGGATGATCCGCGACACTGCGCGCGCGTACGCCCAGGATCGCCTCGCCCCGCGCATCGTCGAGGCGTTCCAGCACGAACATACCGATGCCGCGATCTTCCGCGAAATGGGCGAACTGGGGCTGCTCGGCCCGACCGTCCCGGAGGAATATGGCGGCGTCGGCGCCAGCTACGTCGCCTATGGCCTCGTCGCGCGCGAGGTCGAGCGGATCGACTCCGGCTATCGCTCGATGATGAGCGTTCAGTCGTCGCTCGTCATGTACCCGATCTACGCCTACGGTTCGGAGGACCAGCGCCACGCCTTCCTGCCCAAGCTTGCGAGCGGCGAATATATCGGCTGCTTCGGCCTGACCGAACCCGACGCCGGCTCCGACCCCGGCGGCATGACGACGCGCGCGCGCAAGGTCGACGGCGGCTATGTCCTGAGCGGCGCCAAGACCTGGATTTCGAACAGCCCGATCGCCGACGTCTTCGTCGTCTGGGCGAAGAGCGACGCACACGGCGGTGCAATCCGCGGCTTCATTCTGACCAAGGGATTGAAGGGCCTGTCCGCCCCCAAGATCGAGGGCAAGCTCAGCTTGCGCGCCTCGATCACCGGCGGCATCGTGATGGAGGAAGTCGAGGTCGGCGAGGATGCGCTGCTGCCCAACGTCGAGGGGCTGAAGGGCCCGTTCGGCTGCCTTAACCGTGCGCGCTACGGCATCAGTTGGGGCGCGTTGGGCGCGGCGGAATTCTGCTTCCACGCCGCCCGCCAATATGGCCTCGACCGCAAGCAGTTCGGCACGCCCCTCGCCGGGCGTCAGCTCTACCAGAAAAAGCTCGCCGATATGGAAACCGAGATCGCCCTCGGGCTGCAAGCCTCCCTGCGTGTCGGCCGCCTGATGGACGAAGGGCGGTTCGCGCCCGAGATGGTCTCGATCGTCAAGCGCAACAACGTCGGCAAGGCGCTCGATATCGCCCGGATGGCGCGCGACATGCACGGGGGCAACGGCATCAGTGGCGAATACCAGGTGATGCGCCACGCGATGAACCTGGAGACGGTCAACACCTACGAAGGCGCACACGACGTCCACGCGCTGATCCTGGGCCGCGCGATCACCGGCATCGCGGCGTTCTGAGAGACGCCACCCGTCATCGTGACCCCGGACTCGATCCGGGGAAGCAATATAGAGCCGGGAAGTTTAGCCCTAGATTGCCGCGCTGCTCGCAAGGACGACGAGGCTGAGCGACATTCGGCGTCACCGCATTCCATCGTCACGCCGGCCTTGAGCTGGGATCCCGCTTCTTAGACCGCACCCGAGTAGCGGGACCCCGGATCAAGTCCGGGGTGACGGGAGAGAGGCGCCACATGGGTAAGGCGACCCAACCACCGCCACCAGCATAACATTTGTTGTGCTCGTCCGCCGCGCCGCTTACCCTCCCCCCGAAACACAGGGAGAGGATCCATGGCGCCACCACCGCTCACCGGGCTGCGCATCGTTGAGATGGCGGGGATCGGCCCCGGCCCGTTCTGCGGCATGATGCTCGCAGACCATGGCGCGGAGGTGATCCGCATCGATCGCGGGCATCAGCCGGGGTTCAGCGATCCGACCAAGGATCCGCTGCTGCGCTCGCGCCGATCGGTGGCGATCGACCTCAAGACGCCCCAGGGCATCGCCGCGGTCCGCCGCATCGTCGCGAGCGCCGATGGCCTCATCGAAGGCTTCCGTCCCGGCGTGATGGAGCGGCTGGGCCTCGGCCCCGACGTCCTGCTCGCCGACAATCCGCGCCTCGTCTACGGACGAATGACCGGCTGGGGACAGACCGGCCCGCTCGCCACCGATCCCGGCCACGACATCGACTATATCGCCATCTCGGGTGCGCTCCATGCCTTCGGACGCGCCGGCCACAAGCCGACGGCGCCGATCAACATGGTCGGCGATTTCGGCGGCGGCGGCATGATGCTGGCGTTTGGCATGCTCGCCGCGCTGCTCCACGCGCAACGCAGCGGCGAAGGACAGGTCGTCGACGCCGCGATGACCGACGGATCGGCGCTGCTGATGAGCATGATTTGGGGCTTCCGCGGCATGGGGCGGTGGAGCGACACGCGCGGCACCAATCTGCTCGATGGCGGCGCGCCCTTCTACGACACGTACGAGACGCAGGATGGGAAGTGGATCGCGGTCGGCGCCATCGAGCCCGCCTTCTACGCCGCGCTCCGCCGCGTGCTGGGCCTCAGCGATCCGCTCTGGGAGCGTCAGTTCGATCCAGCCGCCTGGCCCGCGATGCGCGATGGCCTCGCCGCGCTGTTCCACACCCGGCCGCGTGACGCCTGGGTGGAAGCCTTCGCCGGGAGTGAGGCGTGCGTCGCACCGGTCCTCGACTTCGACGAAGCCGCCGCCCACCCGCATAATGTCGCGCGGGAGACGCTGATCGAGACGGGCGGCGTGCTCCAGCCCGCCCCCGCCCCGCGCTATTCGGCGAGCGCCACCGTGGCGCCCGCGCTGGCGAGCGAGCGGACCGATGCTGCAACGCTCGCCGATCTCGGCTTCACGCCCGCCGAGATCGCAAGCCTCGGCCTGTAGTTCAGGCCGTCACCGCCGAACGGCGCGCGTACAGGCCGTAGGCGAGGATGATCGCGTAGCAGATCGCCGGCAGCGTCAGCGAAAACTGCATCGATCCGGTAACGTCGGCGATCTTGCCGGTCAGCGGCGGGATGATCGCGCCGCCGACGATCGCGGTGGCGATGACGCCCGATCCTTCCGCGGCCCGCTTGCCCAGGCCTTCGCTGGCGAGGCTGAAGATCGTCGGGAACATGATCGAATTCATCAGGCCGATCGCCAGCAGCGCATAGCCCGACAGCGCGCCGGTGGTGTTCGCCGAAATCAGGATCAGCGCGATCGCGCCCGTCGCCACGGCAGCGAGCACCTTACCCGGCGCAACGCGCGTCAGCACCCACGATCCGATGAAGCGGCCGACCAGCGCACCGCCCCAATAATAGGGCACGTAATTGCCGGCGGCCTGATCGCCGATGCCGAACACCGACGCCTGCATCAGATACAGCACGATGACCGATCCGATCGCGACTTCCGCGCCCACGTACAGGAAGATGCACGCCGCCCCCATCGCAAAGCGCGGGCGCTTCAGCAGCGTGAAGGCGTGGAAGATGCTGCCCGTCTGGTCCTGCTCTTCCTTCAGGCGGTTGCGGCGCGTCCACACGACGGCGGCGATCACCAGCAATGCAACGGCGAGGCCCAGATAGGTGTGGACGATCGCCTGCGATGCTTCCTGCCGGTACGTCACCAGCGCTGCGCCGCTCAGCGACGCCGCGCTGACGCTGGCGAGCCCGCCGAGGATCAGCGACGAGCCAACGCGCGGGAAGATCGTGGTGCCGAGCGAATTGAACGCCTGCGCGAAGGTGAGGCGGCTCGACGCCGTCTCGGGCTTGCCGAGCAACGAAATGAGCGGGTTGGCGACGACCTGCACGATCGTGATGCCCGCGCCCAGCACGAACAGCGCGACCAGGAACATCGCGAAGGTCGCGCTCTGCGCCGCCGGGATGAAGAGCAGGCAGCCGACCATCATCGTGACGAGGCCGATCGACGCGGTACGCATATAGCCCGCCTTGCGGACGATCGCCGCCGCGGGCAGCGAGAACAGCGCGTAGGCCAGGAAGAACGCCGACTGGACGAGCATCGACGTCGCGTGATCGAGCGTGAAAAGCTCCTTCAGCTTCGGGATGATGATGTCGTTGAGGCTGGTGATACCGCCGAAGATGAAGAACAGCGCGATGACGAAGATGCGCAGATCGGGCGCGTCATAGCCGTGCGCGGCATCGCCGCGGGCCGCGGCTTGGGTTGTGTCGACATGCATGGCCATGGGACTGGCAGCCTCTCCTGGGGGAAGATTATGATCGTCAGCGCATAGGCGCCCGCCGCCGTCGCTGGCAAGCCGCACCGCCGTCCCCCGGCATACCCGTCACCCGAATCGAAACCCCGATACGGCCCAGCCCATCACCACGTCGCGATAGTCGCAGACCGCAGCATCGTCCCCGCCCGCCCCCAGCGCGACCATCAGCGGCAACAGATGCTCCGCTTCCGGGTGCGCGAAGCGGGCATGTGGCAGCGTCTCCCATGCTGCCACCCGCGCCGCGCGCCGCGCCGGATCGGGATCGGTCACAGCGGCGACTAGCGCATCGTCCCATTCGCGCGCGATCGGCGTCACCGCAGGCCCCCGCGCGCGCAGATTATGGAAGCTCATCCCTGATCCGACGATCAGCACGCCAGCATCGCGCAGCGGCGCCAGCGCCCGACCGATCGCGATATGCGCGGCGGGGTCCAGATCGGCCCGCAGCGAAAGTTGGGCGAGCGAGATGTCCGCGGCCGGATCGGCGACCATCATCGGGATGAACACGCCATGGTCCCAGCCGCGCTGAGCCTCTTCGCCGACGGCATGCCCGGCGGCGCGGAGCAGGTCTGCCGCCGCGCGTGCCACGTCGACCGCGCCGGGCGCATCCCAGCGCAGGCGATAGGTGTGCTCGGGAAAGCCGTAATAGTCGAACAGCAGCCCGGGCCGCTCGCCGACATGCACGGTCAGATCGAATGTCCCCCAATGACCGGATACCATCAGGATCGCGCGCGGCCGCTCGGGCAGCGATGCGATCAGCCCGGCGAGATAGGCCTGCATCGGCCGCCACATCGGGTCGGGAGGGCCGCCGTTCGGATCCATGAAGAAGCATGGGCCACCACCGTGCGGCACGAAAAGCGTCGGGAGCGTCATGCCGCCAAGATCGCCGCACGCCGCCCCGTCCGCAATCGCTGTGGATCGAAACGCCGCGTTTCGCTTATGGAGCTTCCATGTCGCGCCTCACGGTCAACAACCAGCCGGTCGAATATCGGCTCGACCCTGCAACGCCGCTGCTGTGGGCGCTGCGCGACGCATCGAACCTGACGGGCACCAAATATGGCTGCGGC
This sequence comes from Sphingomonas sp. S6, assembly GCF_043498045.1. Taxonomy (NCBI): domain Bacteria; kingdom Pseudomonadati; phylum Pseudomonadota; class Alphaproteobacteria; order Sphingomonadales; family Sphingomonadaceae; genus Sphingomonas; species Sphingomonas sp. S6. The sequence continues at coordinate 79,339 of NZ_JBIEOE010000005.1, read as the reverse complement.
ACCGGCCATTGCGGTGCTTGTACCGTCGATATCGACGGCCGTACCGCGCTCGCCTGCCAAGTGCCGATCGGGTCGATCGAGGGCAGCTACGTCACCACGATCGAGGGTCTGTCGCGCGAGCGCAACCACCCGCTGCAACTCGCCTTCATCGCCGCCAATGTGCCGCAATGCGGCTTTTGCATTCCCGGCATCATCATGGCAGCGTCCGTGCTACTCAAGCGCGATACCGACCCCGACGAAGCGGCGATCAAGACCGCGATCCGCAACCTGTGCCGCTGCGGCATCTATCCGCGGATGGTCGAGGCGATCCAGCGCGCCGCCCGTGCCGCGCGGGGCGAGGAAACGATCCCCGCCGGCGCCCGTCCCGGCATCGATCCCGCCGACGCCGCGCGTGTCGTCCCCGCGCTGGTGCCGCCGCCCGCACGCTAAGCCAACGGGTCCGCTGCGGGCATAAGCTTTCGCAACGCTGACGAACCAATTCAGCTTCGGCACAGCGCCCGTGTGTCATTCAGGCGTCATCATCGGGGCCGGCTCGTGCGCCGGCAGTGGAAGGACGAATGTTCGTCATGAAAAGCGTGATCAAGGCGTTGCTCGCCGCATCGATGCTGATGCCGGTTGCGGTGCAGGCGCAGGAGGCGGGTGAGCGCGGCCCGGGCGGCCCCGGCCGTCGCGGCGACTGGCAGGCGCCGGGTGGCCCACGCCCCGATGGCGGTCGCCCTCCACTATCGGCCGAGGTCGGCGTCGACGCCCAGATCCGGGCGGAGCGCCCACAATGGCGCGGCGAGCGCCCCGGCGGCCCTAACGACGGACAGTGGCGGCGCGACCGGCCCGATGGCCCGGACGGCCCACGCCCCGCGCCCGGCCCGGAGCGGCGCCCTGGCCCCGATGGGCAACGCCCCGACTGGCAGCGGCCCGATCGGCCGGATCGTCCTGATCCCGGTATGGAACGCCGTCCCGACTGGCAGAGTCCCGGCCAGCCCGCCCCGGGCATCGACCCGCGCGGCCCTGGTCCCAATCGCGACTGGAACCGCCCCGACTGGAACCGCCCTGGACCGGATCGCGCCGATCAGGACCGCCGCGACCGCGAACGCCAGGATTGGCAGCGTCGCGACCGCGAACAGCGCGACTGGCAGCGGCGTCAGGACGTCGACCGTCGCTGGACCGAACAGCGTGGCTGGGATCAGGGCTGGAACCAGCGCGGCCGGTTCGATCGCCGCAACGACTGGGATCGGGGCTGGCGCAACGACCGGCGCTACGACTGGGCGCGCGAGCGTGCGGCCAACCGCGGTGTCTTCCGCCTGCCGCGCTATTACGCGCCGTCGGGCTGGGGCTATGGCTACCGCCGCTTCTCGGTCGGCATCTCGCTGGCGCCGCTGCTCTTCTCGCAGAGCTACTGGATCGACGATCCCTTCGTCTATCGCCTGCCCGAAGCCTACGGCCCCTACCGCTGGGTGCGCTATTACGACGACGCCTTGCTCGTCGACGTACGCAGCGGGCTGGTGGTCGATGCGGTCTACGGCATCTTCTACTGATCGATCGGCAGGATGACGGGAGGCCCGGTGGCGACATCGGGCCTCTTGTCTTGTCCCTATCCCGACGGCATTTTCGCCACGCCATGTTCTTCCGCAAGAAAGCCGCCGCCCCCTCGCCCGCACGCCGCGACACGGGTCGCGCGGTCGCCAACCGCCTTGCCGCCAATCCGCAGGTGACGGCGGCCGAGGTGGCGGGGGTCGAATTGTTCTACCAGCTCGATTTCCTTGATGCGGCGCAATGCGACACGTTGATCGCGATGATCGACGCGGATCGCCGGCCATCGTCGCTGCTATCCGACCGCCCTGAATCGGATTTTCGCACCAGCGAAAGCTGCGACATGAACCGCTATGCGCCAGAGGTGCAGCCGATCGACGAATCGATCGCCGACCTGCTTGGCCTGCCGCGCGAGAAGGGCGAGACGATGCAGGGCCAGCGCTACGCTCCCGGCCAGCACTTCCGCGCACACCACGATTATTTTCACGACACCGAAAGCTATTGGCCACAGATCCAGGCGTCGGGCGGGCAGCGGACGTGGACCGCGATGATCTACCTCAACGACGTTGCCGAAGGCGGCGAAACCTGGTTCCCCCAGGCCGGCTTCAAGATCGCGCCCCGCCGCGGGCTGCTGCTCGCCTGGAACAACATGAACCCGGATGGCACGCCCAACACGCTGACGCTGCACGAGGGCATGGATGTGGTGGAGGGCACGAAATATATCGTGACCAAGTGGTTCCGCGAAGGATCGTGGCTCAAGCGGGGGTAAAGTTTGGGCCGGTCGGGCACTTTGCCCCATGCTCCGTCACCCCGGCCTTGATCCGGGGCCCCGCTTCTTCCGCGCGCACGGATAGGCGGGGCGCGCAGAAGAAGAAGCCGCGACAAAAGGCTATATAACAAAAAGCGTCATGGCGAAGCCATGACGTCGGACGGTGCTCTGCACCGCCGGCCGCGCAGCATGCCTCGCATGCTGCGGTGGGAGCCGGGACGACCCGCGGCGAAATCGTTGCGGCTGCTTCCTTCCGGACCTGACCGGGTTGGCGACGACCACGTCCGCCCGACTCCCGCCGCGCATATGGCGGGGTCGGGCGGCAGGATCAAGTGGTCAGATCAGCGCCATACGCGGAAGCAGCGACGCACCGGCCCGTAATAGCCCGGCTGCAGCCGGCAGACGACGCGGGTGCGGCCATAGCCGCCATAACCATAGCCGGGACGACCCCAGCCCTGGCCGCGATCCCAACCGGGACGGTCCCAGCCACGATGCCGGCCCGGGCCACGGTCCCAACCCGGACCCCGATCCCAGCCGCGGCCGCGATCCCAACCAGGGCCACCACCGCGCGGGCCATGCCAGCCATGCGGGCCGGGGGCGGCCGCAGCCGGTGCGGCGACAACGACAGTGCCGGCGGCGAGCGCGGCGGCACCAAATAGAGCGACAAGCTTCATGATCGAACACTCCCTCTCATGAACCCGCCGAAGCGGGCATGAGCGTACAATCGCCGATCCGCGATGCACGATCCCTGAACCCGTCGTTGTCCAACCGTCAGGAAAGTACGGGGCTTTTTGGTGGGATCATCGACCAGATGCGCCACGTCGCCGTTACCCGTCACCCCGAATTTGATCCGGGTCCCGTTTTTTGGGCCGGCGAACAGATGCGTGACCCCAGCTCAAGGCCGGGGTTACGGGTATAATCCCTACCCCGGCACCCGCACCGTCAGCCCGTCCAGTGCCGCACTCAACCGGATCTGACATGCCAGCCGGCTGGTCCGCGTCGCCTGCGGCACCATGTCGAGCAGGTCTTCCTCCTCCTCCCGCGGCGGAGGCAGGCGGTCGGCATCCTCGACCGCAACGATCACATGGCAGGTCGCGCAGGCCATATCGCCATCGCACGTGCCTTCCAGCGGCTGCCCATCCGCCTGCGCCGCGTCGAGCAGCCGCGCGCCCTCGACGCCCTTCGCCTCGCGTACGCAGCCGTCCGCCCCGATGAACCGCACCCGGATCACACTACCCCCTGCGCCCGCGCCGCCGCGGAGATCGCCTCCAGCGCCTGCGCCAATTCGTCCTCGGTCGTATAGCGCCCCCAACCCAGCCGGATACTCGACCGCGCCTGCGATTCGCTGAAACCCAGAGCGCGCAGCACATGGCTCGACCGCCCCGATCCGCTCGCGCACGCAGACCCCGCCGAAAAGGCGATGTCGCGACAATCCGACATCAGTCGCGCCACATCCAGCCCGTCGCGACGCACATTGAGGTTACCGCGATAGCGCGGCTCGACCGCGCCGTTGATCGTCCACCCACCCAGCCGTTCGACCGCTCTGGCCCACAATCGTTCGACATGCGCCGCATCATCGTCCCACCGCTCCGCCATCAGTCGCGCCGCAACCCCGAAGCCGGCGCAAAGCGCGGGCGAGAGCGTCCCCGATCGCCCGCCCTCCTGGTCACCACCGTGCAGCAGCGGTGCCAGCGTGACGCCATCGCGGATCCAAAGCGCGCCGATCCCCTTCGGCCCGTAAATCTTGTGCGCCGACACCGCGACCAGATCGACATGCTCCGGAATCGCAACGCGGCCATAGCCCTGCACCGCATCGCACAGCATCAGCGCAGACCCGGCATGCGCTCGCGCGGCGAGTTCCGAGATCGGTTGCACCACCCCGATCTCGTTGTTGACGAGCATCGCTGCGACCAGCCCACCCTCGACCGACACGTCCGTCGCGGCGACCAGTCCGTCCCCGCCGACCCCCAATACCGATTCCGACCGCCCCGACGCTCGCACCGTATCGAGCACCGCGGCATGTTCCGTCGCCAGCGTGACGACCGGCCCCTGCGTTCCTTTGATCGCCCAGTTGAGCGCTTCGGTCGCACCGCTGGTGAACACCACGCGACCGCCCGGCGGCAGTAGCGCCGCAACCTGAGCCCGTGCGACCTCGACGGCGGCCTTGGCGGCTCGGCCGGGACGATGCGGCGAATGCGGATTGGCGTGCTGATCCGCCAGCCAGGGCAGCATCGCCGCCAGCGCTTCGGGGGCCAGCGGCGTCGTCGCCTGATAATCGAGGTAGATCACGGCGCCCGCCGCATCTGCTTCGCCATGGTGCGCCAGGCGGCGATGAACGCATCGACCTCCGCCTCAGTCGTCGTGCGGCCAAAGCTCACCCGGATCACCTCGCGCCCCGCCTCTGCGCTCCAACCCATCGCGGCGAGCACATGGCTAGGCTTCATGCTACCGCTCGAGCACGCGCTGCCAGCCGAGACCGCGAAGCCGGCGCTGTCGAGCAGGATCAGCTGCGCCGCCGCCGCCGATCCCCGCAGCCGATAGGATCCGATCGCCGGATGCCGCGGCGCGCCATCAGCGACCGTTTCGCCCCCCGAACGCCGGATCGCGTCGTCCAGCTTGGCACGCAGCGCGCCGTGATCCGGCTCCGGCTCGGCCAGCGCCGCGGCATAGCCTAGCACGCCCGGCAGGTTCTCGGTGCCCGGCCGATAGCCCCGCTCCTGCCCACCACTCGGGTGGAGCAGCGTCAGATCACGCACCAGCAACGCCCCCACTCCCGGCGGCCCACCGCGCTTGTGCGCCGACAGCGCGACCATGTCGGCAAGGTCCGCCAATTCCTCCGATGCCGGCATCTGCGCCGCATCGACGAGCAACCATCCCCCCGCCGCGTGGACGCGCTCCGCGATCGCCGCCAACGGCTGGCGTACCCCCGTCTCGCTGTTCGCCCATTGCACGCAGACCAACGCCGGCCCCGCCGCCAGCATCGTCTCCAGCGCGACGAGATTGACCAGCCCGTCGCCGCCCACCGGCACCACGCCCGCATCTCCCCCGGCCCTCAGGGCGGCATCATGCTCCACCGCCGTCATCAGCCGCCGCGACGCCGTCGTCCGCCCCAGTGCGATACCGAGCGACTCGCTCGCCCCGCTGGTCAGGATCGTCTCCCCCCGCCAGCCATGCGCCGCCGCGATGGCGCGTCGCGCCTCTTCCAGCGCTGCGCGCGCCGCCCGGCCTTCGCGATGCGGCGACGACGGATTGGCCCATAGATCGAATCCCTTCGCCACAGCGGCCCGCGCCGCGGCGGTCATCGGCGTCGTCGCGGCATGATCCAGGTAGAGACGGTCGGGCAGGATTCGTTCCAATTGCGAAAACGGGTGTGCGGCCTATATAGCGCGCAACATTCTGCGCATACCCGCGCGCCCCTTATCTGTGGCGAGACCCATGCCCGAAGTCATCTTTCCCGGCCCCGAAGGCCGCCTCGAAGGGCGTTTCGCCCCCGCTCCCCGCCCCCGCGCACCAGTCGCGATGATCCTGCACCCGCATCCCAGCGCGGGCGGCACGATGAACAACCGGCTGGTGCAGGAGCTCTACAAGACGTTCCAGCGCCGTGGTTTCGCAACGCTGCGCTTCAACTTCCGCGGCGTCGGCAAGAGCCAGGGCACGTTCGACAATGGCGTCGGCGAACTCAGCGACGCGGCGAGCGCGCTCGACTGGGTACAGAGCTTCCACCCCGAAGCATCGACCACCTGGATCGCGGGCGTCAGCTTCGGCGCGTGGATCGGCATGCAGCTGCTGATGCGCCGCCCCGAAATCCGCGGCTTCATCTCGGTCGCGCCGCCTGCGAACATGTACGACTTTAGCTTCCTCGCCCCCTGCCCCTCGTCGGGCATCATCATCCAGGGCGAGGCGGACGAAGTGGCGACGCCCGGCGCGACACAGAAGCTGGTCGACAAGCTGCGTACGCAGAAGCACATCACCATCCACCACGACACGATCCCGAAGGCGAACCACTTCTTCGAGAACGAGACGCCCGAACTGATGCGCTCGGTCGACAATTATCTGGATATGCGGCTGGACCCGAACTCGCCGATCCGGTGACGCTGGCGGCAGCGGAATAGCGGCACGCTAATGCGCTGCCGCCAGCGCGGCCAGCGCGGCCAGCGGAGCAGAGCTCCGTCTGACGGCATGGGCTTCGCCATGCCGCTTTACATTGCGGCACCAATCTTTGGCCTTCCGTCGCCCCGGACGTGTTCAGGGGTCCACCGTGCAGCGAGCGAAAGGCTAGACGCTCCTGCCGCTACCTGCGTGGACGGGTGGGCCCCGGAACACGTCCGGGGTGACGAAGCGCTTGAACCAGGCGTCAAGACCGAGCACCCGCCTCACATCTGCCAGATCAGCACATTCCCCAGCAGCACGGCAGACATCACCAACAACAGCACGGCCTTCTTCCGGTCGCCGCCCCGCGCCAGCAGCGCCCCGCCGCCGATCAGGCAGGCGAAGCACCCCAGCATCGCGATTGCCGGTGCCGCACGCGCGACCGATCCCAGCGGACCGTCCATCAGAACGGCAGCTTGAAGCCCGGCGGCAACGGGAGCCCGCTCGTCATCTTCGACATTTCGGCGCCCGACGCCGCATCGGCCTTGGCCCGCGCATCGTTGAACGCGGCGGCGAGCAGGTCTTCCAGCATCTGCTTCTCGCTCACCTCGATCAGCGAATCGTCGATCGCGATGCCGATGATCCGGCCCTTGGCGGTCGCCTTCACCTTCACCAGACCGCCGCCCGACACGCCCTCGACCTCGATCGTGTCGAGCTGGTCCTGCGCCTTTTGCAGCTCGCTTTGGACGTTCTGCGCCATCGCGAGGATTTCATCGAGGTTCTTCATGCCACACTCCGTTTACCGGGCCAGGTTTCCAGCTCCGCGTCGGGAAACGCCGCCAACGCCGCCTGTACCAGCGGGGTCGCGAGGATCGCCTGCCGCGTCGCCTCTTCCTCGGCCTTGTCCTTCTCGCGCAAGGTAGGCGCGCCGGGCGCATCCTCCAAGGCTATCTTCCACACCTGCCCCGTCGCGCGCTTCAGCGCATCGGCCGCATCGCGCAGCGTATCCGCAGACATCGGCCGCGATCCGCTGAGGATCACCTCGGGCGGTTCGTACCGCACGACGCGCGCACCATAGCCCAATTGGGCGGCAACGGCGTGATGCCCCTTGTCCTCCAGCATCGCTACCAGCGCCTCGAAGTCCGCCGGCATGGCTGGCTTGTCGTCGATGACCGCAACCGGTGCGGACGCTGGGGGTGCCGTCGGGGCGGACGCTGGCGCAGCGCCACCGATCTTGCCGCTCGCGATCTGCTTCGCCAGTTCGCCCGGATCAGGCAGGCTGGACGCATGAATGACGCGCAGCAGCGCCATCTCCGCCGCCTCGATCGGCAGCACCGCCTTGGCGACCTCGTCATGCCCCTTCAGCATCAGCTGCCACAGCCGGTGCAGCGCCGGGAAGGACAGGCTCGCCGCCCATTCGCTGCGCGCCTGCCGCTCCTCGACCGGCTGGGCGGGGTCCTCCGCCGTGCCGACCTTGGCTAGCGTGATGCCGTGCACCGTCTCGAGCAGCGACCTCAGCACCGACTGCGGATCGACGCCATAGTCGTATTGCCGCCGCAGGCTGGCGAGTGCGCCGCTCGCATCGCCGGCCAGCAGCAACGCCATCAGGTCGCGCACCGCGCCACGATCGGACAGGCCCAGCATCTGCCGCACTGCCGCGGCACTGACGCCGCCGCCCTCCAGCCCCGCATGCGCGATCGCCTGGTCGAGGATCGACAGGCCGTCACGCGCCGAGCCCTCCGCCGCACGTGCGATCAGCATCAGCGCTTCCGGCTCCGCCTCGACGCCCTCTTCACGGCAGACGAAGGCGAAATGCTCGGCCAGTTGCTCTGCCGAAATGCGCCGCAGGTCGAACCGCTGGCAGCGCGACAGCACGGTTATCGGCACCTTATTCACCTCGGTCGTGGCGAACAGGAATTTGACGTGCGCGGGCGGCTCTTCCAGCGTCTTCAGCAGCGCGTTGAACGCGTTCTTCGACAGCATGTGGACCTCGTCCACGATGTAGATCTTGTAACGCGCGCTGACCGCCGCATAGCGCGCCGCGTCGATGATCTCGCGCACGTCGTCGACACCGGTGTGGCTGGCGGCGTCCATCTCGATCACGTCGATATGGCGCCCTTCCGCAATGGCGCGGCACGGCTCACAGACCCCGCACGGATCGATCGTCGGCCCGCCCTGCCCGTCCGGCCCGACGCAGTTGAGCGCCTTGGCGATCAGCCGCGCGGTCGACGTCTTGCCCACCCCGCGCACGCCCGTCATCAGGAAGGCATGCGCCAGCCGGTCGCGCTTGATCGCATTGCCCAGCGTCGTCACCATCGCATCCTGCCCGATCAGTTCGGAAAAGGTCTGCGGACGATATTTGCGCGCCAGCACGCGATAGGGATTCGCCTTCGCAGGCTGGTCGGCAGGCTGGGGCGGTTCGCCAAGGTCAAAGGAATCGGCCATCGCCTGCTTCTATAGGAGCGCGTGCGGTTGAAGTCGAAGGGCGGACGCTGGTGCACATTTATACCACGGCCTAGACTGGCGCCATGTCGCTTGCCTCTCACTTGCTCAACGCCTTCCTGTCGACGCTACTGCTGGCGGGAATCGGTCACTGGGCGATTCACCGGTTCGCACCGAACGCTCCGGCCCGGTTCGGGGCATTCATGCTGGCAATCGGTTATGCGATCGCGCGCATGAGCGGCGAAACGCCCGCTTGGATGGCGGATGCGCGGCTGCCGCGCACGGCGGGAGTGGCGGCTGCGCTCGCAATCCTCTGGTATCGGTGGTTCCGACATCGTATGCCTGTGGACAAATAGCGCGCGCATCCGCCATCGGACTTTGGTCCGCGCCCGCGTGCTCTCATATTTACCGATGGCCGCGCTCCGCGACCGACCACTTTACGGAACGCCTGCTCGCATGTCCCCCGTCCTCGGCGTTACCCACTCGATTCTCGGCCAGCCCTGGCATTGGCGCAGCCTTGCCGCCGACGGGCGCGATGGCTTCGGCACCGATGATCTCGTCACGCAGCTGTTGCTCGCCCGCGGCGCCCCACGCGAGGCGCTGGAGCAGCACCGCGCACCCTCGATCCGCGCGTTCATGCCCGACCCCTCGGTCTTCCGCGACATGGACCGCGCTGCAATCCGCCTCGCCGACGCGGTCGAAGCCCGTGAGTGCATCGCCGTCTTCGGCGATTATGACGTCGACGGCGCCACCTCCGCCGCGCTTCTCATCCTCGTCCTGCGCGACCTGGGGATTGAGGCGCGCCCCTACATCCCCGACCGCCTGCTCGAAGGCTATGGCCCGTCAGGCGACGCGCTCGTCCGCCTGGCGCACGAAGGCGCCTCGCTGATCGTCACCGTCGATTGCGGAGCGCAGGCGTTCGATGCGCTCGCCATGGCGCACGCCCACCCGGTCGACGTCGTCGTCGTCGACCACCACAAATGCGCCGCCGCGCTCCCCCGCGCGCATGCGCTGGTCAATCCCAACCGGCTCGACGAGGACGAAGGCGCAGCGCACGGCCATTTGGCCGCGGTCGGCGTCTGCTTCCTGCTCGCCGCGGCGCTGATCCGCGAACTGCGCCGCCGCGGGTTCTTCGCCAGCCGCCCCGAACCGCGGCTGATCGATCACCTCGACATCGTCGCGCTCGGCACCGTCGCCGACGTCGCACAATTGCGCGGCCTCAATCGCGCCTTCGTCGCTCAAGGGCTCAAGGTCATGGCGCAGCGCCGCAACATCGGCCTCGACGCGCTAATCCAGGCGTCGCGCCTCACTCGCGCGCCGACGTGCAGCGACCTCGGCTTCGCATTGGGTCCACGCATCAACGCGGGTGGCCGCGTCGGCCGGGCCGACCTCGGCGTACGTCTGCTCACCACGCAAGACCCCACCGAAGCCCGCACCATCGCCGAGGAGCTCGACCGCCTCAATGACGAGCGCCGCCTGATCGAAAGCGGCGTGCAGGAGGCCGCCGACGCGATGATCGCGAGCGACCGCGCAGTCGCCGTCGTCGCCGGCCAGGGCTGGCACCCCGGCGTCATCGGCATCGTCGCCGGGCGATTGAAGGAAAAGCTCGGCCGCCCCGCGATCGTCATCGCGATCGACGAACACGGCGTTGGCAAGGGATCGGGCCGGTCGATCGCCGGCGTGGACTTGGGCGCCGCGGTGCTCGCCGCCAAGGAGCGCGGCCTACTCGTCGCCGGCGGGGGCCATGCGATGGCTGCGGGCCTCACCATCGCCGCCGACCAGCTCGCCGCCTTTGCCGATTTCCTAGAAGACCGCCTCGCCGCCGCCGTCACCCGCGCCATCGGCGAACGCGCGCTACTGGTCGACGCCGTGCTCGCCCCCGGCGGCGTCAATCCGGCGCTGGTCGATTCGCTCGATGTCGGCGGCCCCTATGGCATGGGCTGGCCCGCCCCGCGCATCGCCGCCGGCCCGGTTCGCATCATCAAGGCGGACGTGGTCGGCAACGGCCATATCCGCGCCATCGTCGCGGGCGACGACGGCCGCAGCTTCAAGGCGGTCGCCTTCCGCGCGGCCGACAGCGCGCTGGGGCAAGCGCTCCTCGCCGCCGCCCCACACCGTCGCCTGTGGCTCGCCGGTCGCGCCAAGATCGACGATTGGGGCAGCCGCCCCGCCGCCGAACTGCATCTCGAAGACGCTGCCTGGGCGGATTGATGAAAAGAGGCTTGACCGACAGCCCCGCCTCCCCTAACCGCCCCCAACGCCTTCACGGCCCCTTCGTCTAGCGGTTAGGACGCGGCCCTTTCACGGCTGAAACACGGGTTCGATTCCCGTAGGGGTCACCAGCACCGTAGCAAAAGCGGCAGAACATGCGCTTCTTGCGAGTATGGTGTAATTGGCGACAGCAACTCATATACGGCTCGATCGGGTTGTGATGGCTCGAAATGACCATCTTGAATCACGCATTGGCGATTCGTACACGCCATTGCGTGTCACACCCGACACTTGGTAGGTGACCGCATTACGGCATTTACGGCGATGCCTGAGCCGATGTTTTCGATCTTACATGGTGTCAATCGCATTCGGCGCGGTCTTCCCTACCCGCGGCATGCTGTTAAAATTGGGATCCGGCTTAGGGAATTTGGTCGCCAGCTCGCGGAAACCGGAACTTACCGCCGTCTACGTATGCTTCAAGGCTTCTTTATAACGGTCGGGTACGCACGTTCAGCAGCATGACGATCCGGTGACCCTCAATCACGAACGTACTCAGCAAAACTAGGAAGCTTGTTTGCGGCGGGGGTACATGCCTCCCCGTTACGCCAGCGCTATCACACCGGTTCCATCCTTAATTCGATCCACCAGATGCCGGGGCCACACCCTATCACCCGCCTGAAGGGGGAGGTAGGACGATCGCGAATGAGGAGCTTGGCTTATCCAGCATCTCGCGCAAGGATCTAATGGCATCGGGACCATCACTGCCCGCCGGATTGGCTTTTGGTGGTGCCAATAACATAGACAAGAGCTCCGCACGCGGCGCCGCGACCGTGACGTACGATCGGCCCGGTGAGGGCTTGCCCGCTATCAGTACGCCATTTTCCACCTGCACGCTCACCACCTCATTGGTATCGGTCGCCTTCAATGTGATCGCGAGATCCCGTGCCTTGGCCGGATCCAGGCGAATCGCAATCAGGTCCACCGCCTGCGCGAGCGACAAGCCGTTGACCAAGCCCGACTGACTGGCGGACGGGCGTGTCGCAGCCGGTCCGCGCAAATCGGCGGCGGCGCTCAGATACATGTTACGCCACAACGCGTTCTCGCTTTGCCACGCGAGTTGGTCATAGCAGCGCGCCAGCAGCGTACGCGCGTCTGGCGGTGCGCCCTCGCCCATGACGACGTGGTTCAGCAACTCCGCCGCCCATGCATAGTCGCCCGTGCCATAAGCGGCCTGCGCCAACGACATGACTTTGGCCGTGCCGCCCATGGCGGAGACGTAGCGTCGACCAGCGTCGATGGGGGACCGGGCGGCGAGGTGGGCGGGGTTGGCGTCGTACCAGCCTAGGTAGAATTGATAGATGGCTCGTGCGTTGAAGGAGATGGAGCCATAATAAGGGCGATTATACCATTCGCGTGCGAGTGCGTCGGGTAGTTTCAATTGCGCGGCGATCGCGTCGGCGGTGAGGCCCGCATTCATCAACCGCACCGTCTGATCGTGCAGGAACGCATAGGCATCGCGCTGCTTGGTCAGGAAGTCGCGGATGCGGTCGCGACCGAAGCGCGGCCAGCCGTGGCTGGTGATCATGACCGTCGCGTCGGGGTTGCGTTCGATCGCCTGCGTCAGACCCGCCACCCACAGCCGCGTATCGCGAACCTTCGCCCCGCGAGGCGTCAGGATGTTATGCTGGGTGACGTTGGCGTTTTCCGCCAGATCGATTACGTTCCAGTCCGGAAACGCGATGTTCATTTCGGCCGGCGCCTCCGTCCCAGGCGTCAATTGGAAGCGCAGCCGCACGCCATCGATGACCAGCTCAGTCCCGTCCTGCGTGATTTCCCGCGTGGGGCGCGGCAGCGACCGCGTACCAAGCGCCGTCGCCGGACCGATCCCCGAGTTGACCGCCCCCGTCGGGCCAATCGGCAGCGCCAGGCCAAACTGATAGCCGGCGCGCCGGTTCATCGCCGGCCCCGCGACCAGATTTTCGCTGACCGCTTCGTCGAAGAAGCCCGCGGGCGCGATGACCGGAATGGTCCCAGCCGCGCGCTGCTCGGCGGTCAGCACGCCGCCGATGCCGCCGAAGTGGTCGGAGTGGGAATGCGTAAGGACGACGGCGGAGATCGGGCGATCGCCCAGTTTTTCGGCGACGAGACGCATCGCGGCACGCGCGGTTTCGGTACACGACAGCGTGTCGATGACGATCCAGCCGGTATCGCCGCGCACGACCGTCAGATTGGCGAGGTCGAAGCCGCGCACCTGATAGATACGGTCGGTCACGCGGAACAGGCCGTGTTTCGCGAGCAGCTGGGCGTGCCGCCACAGGCTGGGGTTGACGGTGTCGGCAGCCTGCGACTGGTCGAGGAACGCGAAGCGACGGAAATCCCAGACGACGGTGCCCGCATCGGTGCGGATCACCGGATCGGCCAGCGTGCCGAGATACCCGCGCGATGCGAAATCGCGATCCTCGTCCGACCGCCCGGCCATCTCCGCCACAGCCGCCGCATGCGCCGCGCGCGTGCTGGCGGAGGGCGGATCGGCCTGCGCCAGCGCGCTCGCAGCAGGAGCGGCGACCGCGACCATCGCCATCGCTGCGTGACGCAACACCCGCCCCCTCATGCCCGGAACCCCGGATCGATACGGTCGAGCTTGCGTAGCAGCGCCGGCCAGGCGAGCCGCTGCGCCAGCAATCCCATTCCCGCCGGAGCCGACTGGCGCGCGACCTTGTCCTCGACGCCATCGGGCGGCGGGTTGAGATTGTCGCGGCCGGCGGCGAGCATATGCACCTGCGCCTCACACGCGCGTTCGAGGAAGTAGAGACGCAGGAAACAGGCCGCGACGCTGTCGCCGATCGTCAGCGTTCCGTGGTTGCGCAAGATCATCGCATGGCGCGCACCCAGATCGGCCACGAGCCGTTCGCGTTCGTCGAGGTCGGTCGCGATCCCTTCATAGTCGTGATAGGCGACGTCCGCACCGGCGATCATCGCGGTCTGCGTATGCGGCAGAAGGCCGAACGCCATCGCGCTGACCGCCTGACCATAAGGCGTGTGGACGTGCATCACCGCCTGCGCATCCTCCCGCCCCATGTGGATTGCGGAATGGATCGTGAAGCCCGCCGGGTTGACGGGGTGCGTACCGGCATCGACCGGATGGCCGTCGACGTCGATCTTCACGAGCGACGAGGCCGTAATCTCTTCGAACATCCTGTCATAGGGATTGATCAGAAAGTGATGGTCGGGCCCCGGCACACGGACCGACAGATGGGTGAAGATCAGATCGTCCCATCCGTAATGCGCCACCAGGCGATAGGCGGCGGCAAGATCGACGCGCACCGCCCATTCCCCGGCCGACATGCCGTCGGGAGGCGACGCCGCGGGAGCGTGAGGGGAAGGGGCAGCCATGGCCATCGTCCGGGGTTCCTTGGGGTCAGAAGGCGGTGGACACGCCGAGCTTGACCTGTCGGCCAAGCGCGCTCGCGGTGAAGGGATCGTAATTGTAGTTTAGCCGCGCAAACGGCGGATCGCGATCGGTGACGTTGAGGACGGTCAGCGTCAGATTGGTATCGGGCACGATCTGATATTGCAGGCTGACGTCCGCGGTGCGGAACGGCGCGATGCGCGCGCCTTGCGACAAGGTCGGCGATCCGGGCAGCAGCGTGCTGGGACCGAAGATGCCGGCGGGGTCGTCGGCGCGCTGGTCGTACATGCCGCCGACATAGTTGAAGGTGACACGCGCATTCAGGCCGGCATAGCGCGCCTGGACATAGGCCTGCCCCTTCCAGCGCGGTACGGGATAGGCCGTGGTCTGGTAGTTGAGCTTGCCGGCGGCATCGAACGCCGGCTGAACGACGACGCCCGCCACCGACTGCGCGCCCGTCTTATATTCGAGGTTGTAGGTCGCCGAGCCGCCCATGCTGACGCGCACCGCACCGACATCGGCATCGTAATCCAGATTGAAGTCGAGCCCGGCGTCCCGCACCCGCGCGCCGTTCTGGTAGGTGGTGACGACACGCGACACGTTCGCCGCGCTGCACGTCCCCGCCCCTGCCACGCCACCGCCGTCGTTAAAGAAGAACCGCTGGCGCAGCGCCGCATAAGCGGCGTTGGTGCAGTTGCTGCCGGCAAACAGCGTCGCGACCATGCCGCCCAGCGGATCGGCGACGATCGTGTCGCGGATCTGGTAGCGGAAATAGTCGACGCTTGCGCGCAGGCCACCCGCGTTGAACAGCACGCCGCCCGACAGGTTCGTCGAGGTTTCGGGCTGCAACCCCGGCCGCCCGAGAATTTCGACGGGCTTGAACGCGCTGCCGACCAGTTGCAGCCCGGTGAAGGAATTGGGCGTCAGATACTGGACCGGCGGCCCGCGGAAGGTGGTGCCGATGCCGCCGCGGAACGCCAGCCAGTCGGTCGCCTGGAAGCGCAGCCGCGCCTGCGGATTGAAGGTCGATCCGATCTGACCGCCGTAATCTTCGTACCGCGCGGACAGCTGGCCGTTGAGCGAGGACAGGATCGGCAGCTGCAATTCGGCAAAGACCGCCCGTACGTCGCTGCTGGCCTGCGCGGCGCGGGTGCTGCCGAGGAAACCGAACGCGCCGGTCGCCTGCGCGGCCGGACCGCCAACCGTGCTGGGCGCGCACGCCCCGAGATTGCCGTTGAGCGGCGTTTCACGACACGGCGTTACGGCAAGGTCGTTCGCGGCGCCGAGCGCGGTGCGGAACGACGAGCGGCGATACTGACCGCCGAGCGCGAATTTCAGCTCGCCGCCGGGCAGCGAAATTCCCGTGCCGCCCGACACGGTCGCATCGGCGACGAAGAGCTGCGTGTTGGTGCGCGTGACGCTGGGCACGAACAGCCAGCTCGCCAGGCTGGCGGTGTTGGCGACGCCCGCGACATAACCGGGATTGGCCGCGCCCGTCACCGGATTGGCGGCGATCGCATTGCCGAAGGGATTGAGATACTGGCAGCCGTTCTGGCCGGGCGTATTCGCCGCGACGTTGCACCCTGCCCCGCCGAGCCCGCGCAGCGCGAGCTGGATGCGATCGCCGAAGATGTCGTTGCTTTCGACATAGCGGTAATAATGCTGGTACGTGCCGGCGATCTCGAAATCCACGCCTTGCGTCAGCGGCCCGCGCAGCGCCAGCGTGAAGCGGGCGGTCTCCGACCGGCGGCTGCCGGTCAGCGACCCCGGATAGTCGGCCTCGCCCAGCGTCAGCGGATTGCCGCCGAGCAGATAGGGACGGAACAGCAGCGTCGGAAAGACGACGCCCGCGGCATTGGCGAGCCCGCCGTTCTGCTGCGCATAGGCCTGGAAACCGGGGTTGCTCGCCGGCACGTAGAAGCCCGACACGCTGCTGCGGTTGACGCCGCCGAGCGCGACGATCGAGGGCGGCTGCGAGGGCAGATAGGACGGCGAGGTGAGGACGTGCGGGTTTTCCGACGCGCCGTAAAGGGCGGTCGCCTGCACCTCCATGCCATGTGGCAGGTCGATGCCGACGTCGACGAACACCTGCCCGCGGCGTTCCTGTTCGGCGAGCGCGTCGAATTGCGTGGTGTTGCCGATGCAACGGTTCTGCGTGGTGACGTAGCCGCCGAGCGGCGCGCAGGCGACATCAGTGCGTACCGCCCCCAGCGGCGCCCCGGTCGCGCCGATAGGGACGAAGCTGCCGGGGTTGCTCGCCGGATTCCAGCCGCCCTGGGGGTTGGTGGCATAATCACGCAGCGCGAAGTCGCGCTTCGTCGCGAGCAATTGCCCGCGCGTCTGCACGCCGGCGGCGACGAGGAAGCGCAGGCCGTTCGCATCATGGCCGAAGCTGATCGAGGCATCGATGTCGCCGTCGCTGCCGGGCACATGCTTGTAGCTGCCCGCTGCGCGAAACCCCTTCTGATCGGTGCGCGTGATGAAATTGACGACGCCGGCGATCGCATCGGAGCCGTAGGTCGCGGCAGCCCCGTCCTTCAGCACCTCGACCCGGCCGATGGCGGCGAGCGGGATGAGATTGATGTCCACCGCGGGCGCGCCGGTGCCGACGGGGACGAGCCGTTTGCTGTTGAGCAGCACCAGCGTCCGTTCGGGGGTGAGGCCGCGCAGATTGACCGTGGCGATGCCTTCGCTGCCCTGCGAGCGGGAATCGAACTGGTTCGAATCGCCCAGCACGCCGCTGGACGTCGGCAAGGCCTTCATCAGTTCGACGACCGACGGGCTTCCTTGTCGCGCGAGGTCCTGCGCGCCGATGACGTCGACCGGCGCCGGCGCATCCTCGCGCGATCCGCGGATCAGCGATCCGGTGACGACGATGTCGGGCTGGTCGGCGGGCGCATCGGCCTGAACGGGCACCGCCGCAGCCGGCGCTTCCCCCGTCTGTGCCTGCGCCTGCCCCGCCAGCAGCGAGACGGAAACCCATATGGTGCTGCCCAGCAACGTCGCGCGCATAGCCCTCTCCCAATCCTGCGAGACGCTTCGGTCTCTTGGGCGAAGGGGTAGCGCAGTGGATGCGCCATGACGTCGGTCGAAAAATGTAGCGCCGTTATGCCTTCAGGCTATCAGCGATCTTACGGGGCACCCTTGGCGATCTGCGCGATGCGGCGCACCAGCGGCACGCTCCACAGGCCCTTGGTGGTCAGCATCCAGCATTCGAACGGGAATGTCTCGGTCGATGGCAGCTCGACCAACGTGCCGTCGGCCAGTTCGCGATCGAACACGAAGCGCGGGCCGCGCGCGATCCGGTCCGTGCCTTGCGGATAGTGGCGGATCATGTCGGGATCGTCGGACACCAAGCCGCGCAGCCGCCGGTTCTGATCGGGGGCGATGGGCCCCAGCCATTCGAGCAGCGCATCGCTGACCAGCATGTTCGCCATCGGATAGGTGAGCACGTCGGCGGGGCCGACCGGCGCGCGCGCCAGCAGTGGGTGACCGGGGCGCACGACGAAGATCGTATCGGTGTCGAACAATTTGATGCGCACCAGGTCGGGATAGGCCTCGGCATTCTCGCGGCGGCTGAACGAGATGTCGAACGCCCCTTCGTGCACGCCGCGGGCCAGCCCCTCGCTCGCGACACGGCGGACGACGAGCTGCAGGTTGGGAAATTCGGTGGCCGACCGCCGGATCACCATGGGCAGCGGGTTGAGATGCGTGGCCGCCCCGGCCGCTATGGTGAGCACGCCGAGGTCGCCACGGCTGCGCTGTTCGACCTCGCGCATCAGCGCCGCGACCTCGTGCAGCAACGGCTCGGCGCGGCGGGCGAGATAATCGCCGTGCGGCGTCGGCCGCGTTCCCTCGGTCGAGCGGTCGAACAATTGCAGGCCGAGCTGGCCTTCGAGACGCGCGATGCTTTTGCTCAGCGTCGGCTGCGCGACGCCGAGCAACCGCGCGGCGCCGTTGAAGCCCCCCGCCTTCACGACGGCGACGATCTGTTCCAGGTGCCGCAATTCCATCGTGGCACCCTATCGCCCGTGCGGGCCGGCGACCAGACTAACGGATCGGAACCTTGGGGGGATAGGCCTTGAACGTCGCGAGCTGCGCCTGCACGGCCGCGGCGACGACCGGGATCTGCGGCTGTTTCAGGGGCGCGAGCGCGTGCTCCTCCTTGGGATCGATGTAGAGATCGAACATCTTTCCGCCGTAGACCGAGGTCGTATAGGCCGCCGAAAACGGGCTGGAGCGCGGCCAGCTGTCGTCGCTTTCGGTGATCTGGTCGTGCATCAGATATTTGAACTCGGCGACGCGTGCGCCCATGAAGATGTTGTTTACCCAGTAATATTCGACGCGGCGCGCGCTCTGCCCCTGCGGCGCGAGGAAGAAGCCGGTCTGGTCGATGCTGTCGATATAGCGGTCGGTGGGCACGAGATCGGCCCGGCCGGCGAGCGACAGGCTGGTCGCGAACACGTCCATCAGGTCGAACAGGCCGTCCGACACGCGGCCGGGCGCGATGACGCCGGGCCAGGACACGATCATCGGCGTGCGCACGCCGCCTTCGTAGATCGACCCCTTGCCCGATCGGAACGGCGTGGTGCCCGTGTCGGGGAAGGTTTCGAGCATCGGGCCGTTGTCGGACGCGATCATGACGATCGTGTTGTCGAGCTGTCCGGAGGCCTTCAGCGCCTCGACGACTTGGCCGACGCGGTGGTCGAGCTCGACGATCACGTCCTTGTACGGATAGCGGCCGGGCGATTTGCCGGCGAATTGGGGGTGCGGGTAATTGTCGAAATGCGCGCCGCGCGTGCCGACATACAGGAAGAAGGGGTTTTTCTCGTTCTTGCGCGAGGCGATGAACTGCGTCGCCCGGTCGGTCAGCTTTTCATCGACGAAGCGGATCGTGTCGCGGTCGATCGGATAGGCGAGCGTCGCCGCCGCCCCCGTCTTGCCCGCGACGATGCCCATCGTCTCGCCCTTCTCGGCCCAGGCGCGGCGATCGGGATCGTTGACGAGATCGGGATTGCGCCAGGGTTCGCGCCACGCGGTATAATCGTCGGACGAGGTGAGGATGCCGTAATAATCGTCGAAGCCGACGTTCTGCGGTTGCGCCTGCTCGGCGCCGCCGAGGTGCCATTTGCCGATCGCCTGCGTGGCATAGCCGGCCTTCTTCAGCAGTTCGGCGAGCGTGACCTCGCCATTGAGGCCGGTCGCCGCATTGTTCTCACCCGGCAGATAGGGGCGTAGCAGGCCGCTGCGCACCGGCAGCCGCCCGGTGAGCAGCGCGGCGCGCGTCGGCGTGCACGACGGCTGCGAATAGGCGGAGGTGAGGCGCAGGCCACCGGCGGCGAGCCGGTCGAGATTGGGCGTCGGGCTGCCCACCGCCGCGCCGCCGCCGAACACGCCGATGTCGCTCCAGCCGACATCGTCCATCAGGATCATGACGATATTGGGTGCGCGCCCGAACCGCGCCCGCGCCCGCCCCAATGCCGCGGCGGCCGCCGCGCGATCTTGGGGCAGGTCGATCACCGGTTCGCGGTTGGGCGCCGGGCGCGTGGTCTTGGCGAGGAACCCGTCGACGGGCTTGTCCCCCTGCGCTGCCGCCACCCCCGCCGTCAGCGCGACCGCACAGGCGAATGCCGACATTCCGGCTGTGATCCGTTTCATCCGATCCTCTCCCTTTACCGCTGGGCTATCGCCCGCAGCGGCGTCTGACGACGGTATAGCGGTCATGCCTTCGGGCTATCGGGGCGACGGCGGCGATCCGTGCTAGGATAAGCCCTTGTGACGAAAGGAGCGGCGGACATGCGATACGGCGATATGGTCCGCCTGCCCGGCGGCACCTTCTCGATGGGGTCCACCCGCTTCTACCCGGAGGAAGCCCCCGTCCGGCGCGTGCGCGTGGATCCGTTCGCGATCGACGCCGCCCCCGTGACGAACAGCGCATTCGCCGCGTTCGTCGCCGCCACTAGTTATGTGACGATGGCGGAACGCGCGCCCGACCCGAAAGACTATCCGGGTATGGACCCCGCGCTCGCCCAGCCGGGTTCGCTGGTGTTCGAAAAGACCGCCGGCCCCGTCGACATGACCGACGTCAGCCAGTGGTGGCATTTTCGCCTGGGGGCGCATTGGCGCCATCCGCTGGGTCCCGGCAGCAGTGTCGACGATCTGGGCGATCACCCGGTCGTGCATGTCACCCACGCCGATGCCGAGGCCTTCGCGCAGTGGGCCGGGAAGGCACTACCGACCGAGGCGGAGTGGGAGTTCGCGGCGCGTGGCGGCCTGGAGGACGCGGATTACGCCTGGGGAAACGAGCTGGCGCCGGGCGGCGCGATGCTGGCGAATTACTGGCAGGGGCGCTTCCCGTTCGCCAACCAGATGCTCGACGGCTTCGAGCGGACGTCGCCGGTCGGCACCTATCCTGCCAACGGCTATGGCGTGTACGACCTGATCGGCAACGTCTGGGAATGGACCGCGGACTGGTACGCGACGCCATCCGTCCTACGCGGAAAGACCGGCCCCAAATGCTGCGCGATCGCCAACCCGCGCGGCGCGCGGCGACAGGACAGCTTTGACCCGGGAGAAGCCGCGCGCATTCCGCGCAAGGTGCTGAAAGGCGGATCCCATCTGTGCGCCGAAAGCTATTGCCAGCGCTATCGCCCTGCTGCCCGCCATGCGCAGCCCATCGATTCCGCGACGACCCACATCGGGTTTCGCTGCGTAACCCGCTGACTCATCAACGACGGCGCGCGCCTCTCCCATACGCCGTCATGCGCACGCGCCGACAAGGCTCTCCGAGGCCGCGCGTCAGAACCGACGTCGCAGGGTCCCGAACACCTGGCGCGGCGACCCGGCCTGAAGCGTATTGTT
Source organism: Sphingomonas sp. S6 (assembly GCF_043498045.1). Lineage (NCBI taxonomy): Bacteria > Pseudomonadati > Pseudomonadota > Alphaproteobacteria > Sphingomonadales > Sphingomonadaceae > Sphingomonas > Sphingomonas sp. S6. Next base: position 58,031 of record NZ_JBIEOE010000005.1, on the reverse strand, counting down.
GAGCGAGGCGGCGGTGTTGAAGAACTGACCGGATCCGAGCGCCGCGATATAGCGCTTGTCGAGCAGGTTTACCGCGTTCAGCTGCACCTCGAGCCCCGCGAGCGCGCTGCCGATCGGGAAACGATAGCCGAGCGCCGCATCGATCAGCGTGTAGCCGGGCACCGTCACGTCGCCGGTATAGGTGACGTTGCGGCGAGAGGTGTAGCCGCCGGCCAGATTGCCGAACAGTGCGCCGTCGTCGTAATTGACTTCCGCCTTGGCGAGGTTCGCCGGCGTATCGACGGTGCGCACGCCGCGCGTGGCGACCAGCGCGGTGCCGTTGACGGTGTTATCGTCGTAGGTGCTGTCGTTGTACGAATAGGAGGCGATCAGCGACAGCGGGCGGCTGACGCGATAGGTCGCGGCGATCTCGACACCGCGGCTCGTCACGCTGCCGACGTTCTGCAGCACGCTGGGATTGCCCAGGATGTTGGCGCCGCTGAACGCCGCGAGCAGGCGGTTGCGGAACTTGACGTCGTACACCGCGACGACGCCGCGCAGCGCGCCAAGGTCGAACCGCCACCCCGCCTCGACGGTCCGCGACGTCTCCGGCTTCAGCGTGCCGCGGATCGCTTCGAACCCCGCCTGCGTCGTGCCGAACGGGCCGCGGAACGAGCTGATGAAGGCGCGCATGTTCTCGGCGTAATTGGCGAAGAACTCCTGGCGACCGGCGCGGTAGGTGGCGCCGATCTGCGGCTGGAACCAGTCCCGCGCGGCGATGCGGCCATTGATGAACGGCGTGCCGAACGTCGTAACGATGCCGTTCGACACCCGCGCGCCCTTGAACCCGCCCGCGATCGTCAGCGCGTCGTCCAGTTTCCACGTATCGCTGACGAAATACTGGTTGGTGACCGTGGTCAGATCGGTCAGGAAATCGCTGCGGAACGGATTGCGCAGGAAGCTGGTGACGTCGGGGCGATTGTCCTGGCCGACCGCATAATAATTGCGGTCGGTGCTGGCATCGTTGTCCTCGTGCCAATACCCCAGCCGCAGCGTGTGATCGCCCAGCGTCGCGGTCGCGCGCAGCAGGCCGCCGTCGCGATTGATGCCATATTCGGTGGTCCGCACCGACAGCGGGAAGGCCGCCGCCACGGCCGTTGCTGGCGAGAACACCGCTGGCGTGTAGATGCCGCCCGACCCCTTGTCATAATGATGGTAATAGGTCGCCTCGGCATCCAGCCACGCCGCCAGCGGGGCCGCCAGCGTCACTGCGCCCAGCCAATCGCGCCGGATGCCCCCGCTATCGTAATAGGTGTCGTTGACGGTGGTATAGGGTGCGGGGAAGGTGACGCCGGCCGTCGGAAACGGCAGCGTTCGTCCCGCGGCGCGCGCGGTCTGGTTGGCGCTGACCTGCGACAGCAGCACCGCGGTCGCGAAATCGGGATTGAGGAAATCGAGGTCGTAGCCGATCCTCGCCAGCGTCGCCGGGGACAGATCGGCGTAATTGCGTTCCTTGTGCAGGGAATAGTTCAGCCAGCCGGTCAGCGTCGCGTTCCCGATCCGCTGGACGATCTTGGCATTGACCTTGTTGTCCGACTGGCTGCCGAAGCCCTTCCACTTGCCCGCGTCATGAATGACGCCCGACACAGACAGCAGCGTCCCCGTCGGCAGCAGGCCGCTGTCGATCCGGCCGTAGAGATGCGCCGTATGATACATGCCATAGGTCATGGCGACCTCGCCGCCGAGCGTGTCCGACGGCGCGCGGGACACGAATTCCAGATTGCCGCCAAGATTGCTGGTCGAGGCGATGCCGAGCGAGCCGGCGCCCTGCGACACATCGACGCGGGCGATGTTCTCGGTCGCGATCGCCCGGCTGATGTGAAGGCCGTTGTGGTTGTTGTAGAACATGTCGCCGAGCGGCACGCCGTCGAGCGTGTAGCCCATCTGGCTCTGGTTGAAGCCACGCACCGACAGCCGCGTGCCGAGTTCGTAGCTACCGAACGGGTCGGAGCTTTGCAGCGCGACACCCGGCAGGCGCGCGACCGCCTTTAACGGCGAGCTGCCCGGCGGCAGGATCGCCATCGCCTTGCGGCCGACCGTCTGTTCCTGGCGGACCCGCCCTTCGCCATAGACGACGATGTCGTCGCCAGCGCGCTGTTCGCTGCTCGCCTGGGATGCAACCGTTGCGCCGTCGCTGCGGGTCTGCCCCTCTGCCGAATTGCTGGCGGGCGGAACGGCGTTCGTCGAGGCGAGCAGCAGAGCGATGGCGAGCATGACGATACCCCGTTCGGGAGGGAGGACGCGCCGCCGCTGACGGCGATCGTTGATGCGGCTGCTATGACGGGAGCGCGTCGCCTGTGTGACGGTGACAAGACGATCGCATGACACGCGTCATGGCCGCGTCACGCGGCCCATCTGGCATGGCCCCATGCGCCGCGACGCACCGATGCTGCCCCTACCCCGCTCTCCAGCGCCGCGCGCTGCTGGGGGCGATCGCGGCCAGACCGATCGGGAACGCGAACACCGCCGCGGGCTTTCGGCGGCAGAAATCACGGCATTCCTACCGTGTTTCAGAGCGTTACCATTTCCGGCCTGACGCAGATTATTTCCCTTACCCGGCGATCGTGCGCTACTTGGGCATGGACCAGCGCGATGCCCCCTCTGATCCCGATCCGGCAGGCCCCAGGCCGCCGTCATGGTTGGACGGACAGGTCGATGCGGGCCCCGCGACGGGGGACATAGAGGCGCGTTATCGGTTGGTGACCGAAAGCTGGGCTCAGGCGGTCTGGGAGACGGACGCGGCGGGGGTCGTCGTCAACGACAGTTCGACCTGGCGGGCCTATACCGGGCAGACGTCGGAGGAGTTTCTGGGATATGGCTGGCTCAACGCGGTCCATGCCGACGATCGCGCTTATGCCGAACGCCAGTGGCGCGATGCGACGCAAGCGCGCACTCTGGTCGATGCCGAATTTCGCCTGCGCGCGCCCGGCGGCGGATGGCGCTGGACCAACGTCCGCGCCGCGCCGCTGTTCGATGCGGCGGGCGAAATCCAGAAATGGGTCGGCATCAATATCGACATCGATGCCCGCAAACGTGCTGAAGACGCGTTGCGGGAAAGCGAAGAACGGCAGGCCTTCCTTCTCGAACTCAGCGACGTGCTCCGCCCGCTATCCGACGCAGCCGATATCGAGCGAACCGCGGCGGCGTTGCTCGGACGTAAGCTTGGCGCCACCCGCGTGTTCTACGCGACGATCGACCCGGGCGGCACGACATGGAGCGTCATCCACGATTACGCCGACGGCGTGCCCAGCAATGCCGGCCGTTATCCGCTGACCGGCTTTCAGGAGGCGCGGCTCGCCCAATGGCGATCGGGCCGGATGTCGAGCGTGTCGGACAGCCTGACCGATCCCGGGCTCAACGACGATGAGCGGGCGGCCTATGCGGTGTTCGGCGCGCGTGCCGCGATCGGCGTACCGCTCGTCGCCAATGGGCGATTTGCCGCGTTGCTTGTCGTCAATCAGCGCGAACCCCGCGCCTGGAGCGCCAATGACCTCGCCCTGACGCGCGAGACGGCGGAGCGCACCTGGAGTGCGATCGAGCGCGCGCGGGCCGAAGCGGCACTGCGGGATCGCGAACGGCTGTTGCGCGGCGTGCTGGACGGCATGGACGAAGGGTTCGGCATCATCGGGCCGGATTTTACGGTGCTCGAATACAATCGCGAAGCGCTGCGCATGGACGGCCGGCCGCGGGACGCCATCGTCGGTCTGACGCATTGGGCTGCCTTTCCCGGTACCGAACACTCTGACGTCGGCCATATGCTGAAGACGGCGATGGCAACGCGCGAGCCCGCCGTGCTCGACCACTGCTATACGTGGAGCGGCGGGCGTTCGCTGTGGCTCGAAACGCGCGTATACCCCACCGACGATGGCGCGATTGCGGTGTTCTGGCGAGACATCACTGATCGCAAGCGCGCCGCCGATGCCCTGCACGACAGCGAGAAACGCTACCGTGCGCTGTTCACGTCGATGGACGAGGCCTATGCCGTCGTCGACGTCCTGAAGGACGATGCCGGCCGCTGGGTCGATTTCCGCTTCGTCGATGCCAATCCGGCGTTCCTGACGCACACCGGCATGCCATGGCCGGTCGGCCGGACGGCGACCGACCTGCTCGGGGCGCCAAACCCGCGCTGGACCGCTTTATATGGCCAGGCGCTGGATTCCGGCGAGCCGCTCCGCATCGAAGAGGCCGAGCCTTCGCTCGGCCGGGTCTTCGACCTCAACATCTTCGCGCTCGATCCCGATCGTCATCGCGTGGCGGTGCTGTTCACCGACATCACCGCGCGCAAACGCGCCGCGGAGCGCCTGACGACGAGCGAGGAGCGGCTGCGCAGCGCGGTCGAGGTCGCGAAGATCGGCCTGTGGGATTGGGACATGCGCACCGACACGATCAGCTGGTCGGATGAACATTTCCGCATGTCTGGCTTTGCGGTGGGAGAGGTTACGCCGACCTATGAAGCCTGGGCGGCCAGTATCCATCCCGACGATCGTGCCGCCACCGAGGCCGCGCTGGTAACCGCACGCGACACGCACACGGAATATGTTCGGGAGTTTCGCTGCTTATACCCCGATGGAACGGTGCGTTGGCATGCCGCGCGGGGGCGGTTCTTCTACGACGCCGCGGGTATCCCGGTTCGGATGATCGGCGCACAGCGCGACACGACCGAGCGTCGCGAGGCTGCGGACCACCAGCAGATCCTGCTCGCCGAGCTGCAGCACCGCGTTCGCAATATTCTGGCCGTGATCCGCTCGATCATCAGCCGTTCGAACGATGGCGAGCGGTCGACGGAGGAGTATGTTCAGCATCTGCAGGGCCGAATCTCCGCCCTCGCCCGCACGCAAGTCCTGCTCACCCGCCGGGCCGGTGCCTCTGTCGATCTCGAAGACATGATCCGCGACGAACTGCTGGCGCAGGTGGCGATCGACGAGCAATTCTCGCTGTCTGGCCCCGATGTCGAATTGTCGCCAAAGGCGGCGGAAGTGCTGACGCTCGCGATTCACGAGCTTGCGACCAATGCCACCAAATATGGTGCCTTTTCCCGGATCGGCGGCCATGTCGTGGTCGATTGGGCGATCGAGGCGCGTGAGGATAGCCGATGGCTGATCCTGCAATGGACCGAGCGCGGTGTGCCGATCGTCGATGCAGCGCCCCGGCGGCACGGCTTCGGGTCGGCGCTGATCACGCGCCGCATCCCCTATGAACTGAAGGGCGACGGGCAGATTTCCTTCAGACCGGGGGGGCTGCACAGTCGGATCGAATTTCCGCTGCAACCGGGGGACAGCATCCTCCAGACGAACGGAGTTGTCCGATGACCGTCAAGCGTATCGGCCTTCATGGCGCGCGGATATTGATCCTCGAGGATGATTATCTCCTCGCAACCGATCTGCAGGACGCGCTGGAGGCGGCCGGTGCCCTGATCGTCGGGCCGTTCGGGGAGGAAGAGGAGGCGCAGGCAGCACTCGCCGAGGGAACGCTGGACTGTGCGTTCGTCGACGTGAATCTCGGTGCCGGGCCGTCCTTCGCCGTGCCGCATGAGCTTGTCGGGCAGAACATCCCCTTCGTGTTCGTGACCGGTTACGATGCCGAGACGATCCCCGACGCGTTCGCGGACGTCGTGCGCATTGAAAAGCCGGTGGCCGCCGGACGGGTCGTCGCCGCAGCCGCCGGTCTGCTGCAACGGTCATCGGAACCCTCGGTCTAGACGCGATCAGACCGGGGGCGGTCGTCGCGGACCGATGCCGTCCGACGTGGCCGTAGCATAACTCGACGTGATCGGCCGATAATCAGCCGGGCCGGTTGGCGAGCACCACGTCGAGCAGGCCCGGAAAGCGCCGGTCGAATTCGTCCCGGCGCAGCGTGTTGATCATTTCGCGCCCGGCCTGCGTCGTCTCGATCAGCCCGGCCGCGCGGAGCAGCTTCAGGTGGTTGGACAGCGTGCTCTTCGGAATGGACTCGCACGGCGCGGCATCGGTGCAGCTCAGCCGCTCGGTCGCGGCAAGCCGCGCCACCATGGCCAGCCGATTGGGATCGGCCAGCGCGTGGAGCGCCAGATCGAGCGGAACGTCTTCCAGCCGGGGATGCGTGAAGCGGGCCATGCCACCAATATAGGACATCACAGTAAATTTAATAGTTCGGCATTATTGAACTATTGCAACGGCCGCCCATCTCCCGCCTGCCGACAGCGCACGATGCCGTGATCGCGGGCCAGCATTTTTGGAGACTACATATGTCGATTCAGGGCAGGACAGCGCTCGTCACGGGTGGATCGCGCGGCATCGGTGCCGCCATCGCCAAGCGTCTCGCCGCGGATGGCGCGACCGTGGCGATCACCTATGCCGGGAACAAAGCCGCCGCAGAGGCCACGGTGGCAGCGATCGAGCGTGCGGGCGGCGCCGCCTTCGCCTTCCAAGCCAACGCCGCCGATCCCGCCTCGCAGCGCGCCGGCGTCGAGCAGGCCGCCGCCGCTCTGGGTGGGATCGACATCCTGGTCCACAATGCCGGGGTGGCCGAGTTCGCTTCCGTCACCGAGGACAGCGACGAGACGTACGACCGCCAGTTCGCCGTCAACGTGAAGGGTCTGCATGTCGGCACCCGCGCTGCCTTGCCGCACCTTCGCGACGGTGGTCGGATCATCCTGATCGGCAGCATCTCGGGCGAAATGGCCTTCCCCGCGACCACGGTCTACAGCGCGACCAAGGCCGCGGTGGCCGCACTGGCGCGCGGCTGGGCCAAGGACCTCGCCCCCCGCAACATCCTGGTCAACACCGTGCAGCCGGGGCCGATCGACACCGACATGAACCCGGCCGACAGCGACTTCGCCGGACAGCTGCTGCAAGCCATCCCGCTCGGCCGCTATGGCAAGGTTGAGGAGATCGCAGGCGCTGTCGCATTCCTGGCCGGACCGGATGCGAGCTACATTACCGGCACGACGCTCAACATCGATGGCGGCGCGACGGCCTGACGCTCAGTATCGACGTGCCGGCCGCAAGAGCCGGCACGTCGATGCCCTCACATGTCTGCCGCCGTCGGGCGGGCGCCCCCGTCGTTGATGCCGCCACCGTCGGGCTGCTCCGGCGCGTAGCGCCGGGTCCGCCGTGCGCTTACCGGAAGGAAATGCCCGCGGTCAGCAGGAAGGAGCGCGGCGGCAAATAGTTGAACTGGTCGAGCTGGCCATAGCCCGACTGGTAGGATTTGCCGTTGATCGTCGTGGTCGGTGCACCCGTGCTGCTGGTCGCGATCTGCGTCACCGCGCGACTGTTGAAGACGTTGTTGACGGTCACGCCCAGCTTCAATCCGCCCTCGAACTTCTGGCTGATCGCGAACTGGCCGATGCTGTACGGACGGATGCGATACAGCCGGAAACCGGGGCTGCCGTTATAGTCGTTGGCATATTGCGGGCCGGTATATTTCTGGTCGAACGAGACGCGGAAGCCGTCCTTGCGGAAGATGAAGCCCGCCGCCGCGGTGGCAAAGGGCGCCTTGCCGATCTGCGCATCGGTCTGCACGCTGCGCGCCTGGTTGTAGCTGGCATTGCCGAACAGGGTCAGGCCGTGGACCGGCATGACGCTGAGCTGCCCCTCGACGCCCTTGTAGCGCACCTGCCCCTGGTTCACGAGCAGCGTCGTGTCGCAATTGGCGGTCGTGCAATTGCCGATCTTGTTGTCGACGTTGATGATATAGCCGTCGACGTCGAGCGAGACGCTGTGCCCGTGCCAGACGGTGCCGATCTGATAGTTGGTCGTCGTCTGCGGCTTCAGCTGGTCGAGCGCGGTGACGAGCTGGCCCGATGCGGAATAGAAGCTCGACAGGTCGGGCACGTACATGCCCTGCGCATATTGGCCGTAGAAGGACCAGCTGTTCGTCACCAGCCAGTTGGCGGTCAGGAACGGCAGCGTCTTGGTCCAGGTCGCGCTGAGGTCGAGCGGCGTGCGGGTTTTCTGTTGCAGGACCGCATCCACGCCGCGCGTGAAGTGGACGTATTTGACGCCCGGCGTGATCGACACGCCGTCGATCGGGCGGAGTTCGACCTCGCCGAACAGCTGATACTGGTGCCAGGTCGAATGCTGCGCGAAGTTGATGTTCGCCTGCGAAATCGGCGGCAGCGTGCTGGTCGCGGCGGTCCCGCTGCTGAATTTCTCGTTATAGCTCGGCTGGTTGGTCGTGCGGTCGAGATCGAAATTGTGGCGGTCGGTGACGGCATATTCATACCAGCCGCCCACCCGCAGTTTGCCGAAGCCGAAGTCGTAGTCCGCCTGGCCGATATAGCCGAACACGCGGTATTTGTTGAGCTTGTCATAGCCCAGCACGTCGTTGCCGCCCGACACCGCGACATAAGGCGACGCGGCGGTGCCCGCGCCCGTGAAGCCGGTGACGACGCCGGTCGACTTGATCATGAACACCGGCAGCGTCCCGCCCTTGGGGACGCCGAACGACGAGCTGCCATTCCCCGACAGCGTGTTGTTCGTATAGCCGTACATATAGGCGCGATTGTCGAGCGTCAGGCCGTGCCCCAGATCGCTCTGCAGACGCAGGTAGGAAAAGTCCGTCGTCTTATCGGTGCGGTTATATTCCCAATAATCGTGCTGGGTCGGATCGTTGCCCAGACCATAGTTGAAGCCATATTGCCCGACCTGCGACGTCGCGCCGCAGCCGCGCCCGCTCAGCTGGGTCAGCGGCTGGCCATCGGCGTCCAGCGCGGTGGTGATCGTCGCCTTCGGGTTGGCGGCGTTATAGGCGTCGGTCGCCGCGCTGCCGCAGGTCGCGCCCTTCAGCACGTCGGACTGATAATAGAAATTGCGGTTCCAGCTGCTCATGACGGTCAGCGTGTTGGCGGTGCCGATCGGCACCACCGCTTTGCCGAACAGATTCTTCGATCCGACCGGCGAATAGGACAGCGCGCCATCGGACTGAAGATACTGGCCGGTCAGCACGATGCGCGTACCGCCGAGCTTGTCGATGCTGCCGCTTTCGAACAGCGCGCGGCCGATGAAGGTGTTCCAATTGCCGACGATCGCCTCGCCGCGCAGCTCCGCATCCGCGGTCGCGGCGCGCGAATACATGTTGATGTTGCCGCCATAGCTCGCCTGGCCGAGCTGGCTGGCATTGCCGGGGCCGCGATCGACGACGATTGTCTCGATCGTGTTCGACGGGAAGAAAGCGGTCGAATGGTGCGTCGGGTTGTTGGTGTCGGCGAAGGGAATGGAATCGTAGGTGACGTTATATTCGCCGTCCTGGAAGCCGCGGATCGTCGCCTTCGTCTCCGACAGGCCATAGCCGTTGCCCGCGCCCGAGATCGACACGCCCGGCGTCAGCGCGATCAGCTCGTTCACGTCGGCGGTCGCGGCGCTGTTCTCGATGAAGTCGCGGCTGACCGCCGATTGCGGCTGCGTCGTGGTGAGGGAGGCGGTAAGCGGCGCCGCCTGTGCGGTGCGCGATCCGGTGACGATGATGTCCGACGTGGTCAGCGACTGTTTGTCATTGGCCTGCCCCGCCTGATCGGCGCTGGTCGACTGCGGCACGGCCGCCGTAATTGGCTCGCTCGCCGGCACGGCCACCGGGCCCGCGACGGGATCGGCATGCGCCAGCGTCGGCAGGGCCAGCGCGGTAGCCGCCAGCAACGCGGCGCGGAACGGAACATGGGTCATCATCTGGTCCTCGGACGAAAGGGAATTGCGGTCAGCGGCGGGCGAGTTCGGCGCGGGCGGCCGCGACCTGATCGGCAAGGCGCGGATCGTGGAGCAGCCGGTCGGCGACCAGCTGGCCGACCGCATGGCCCGCCTCGACATCGGAGGGGTAGTGAACTGCGCAGATCTCGCGCCCCTCGGCATAGTCGCGCGCACGGTCGAGGATCGCGGCGGCGCGATCCGGCATCAGCTGCGCCAGCGTCCAGCCGGTCGACCAGGCGAAGGCCGAATGGCCGCTCGGATAGCTGTCATCGACACCCTTGCCCTTGCCGCAATGCGGCAGCGTCGGGTCGGTGCGATAGGGTCGGATGCGGCGGAAATGATCCTTAGCGCGATCGACCACCGCGTCCGTTTCGGCATCGACGCGGGCGAGCAGCGCGGCGGTGGCGGGCAGCGCCGTCAGGTCGCGCCCCGTCACCGCGTTGAAGGCGTGCGGTCCCTTGTCATGCCCGTCGGCATCGGCACGCGCGATGCGCTCCGCCGGCCCTGCCTGGTGCAGCGCGCGCAGGAAGGCGAGTTCCTGCCGCGCGACGACCGAGCCGGGCGCGGGCGGCGGCGCGATGATCGCGGTCGCCGCGAACGCAGCCGGATCGAGTAGCGAAGCCTCGGGCCGTCCGTCATGTTTGGCGACCGCAGCGGTCGTGAGCAGGCCGAGCGCGAGCGCGACCGGCATCCCGTATCGGATGTGCATCTGGTATCCCCCGACCGGTCGGCGGCCCCCTCCCGCCGGGGCACGACCGTGTCGAGCGGCGCGCTAGGTGCGCTCTGTGACCGATCCGTGACAATCGAGCGCCGGGGCGGGCAAAGCGTGCCTACATTGCAAACTTAGAATGAAAGCATCGCCAGCCTGTCACATTGCGTGTGTCAGGGCGACGCCACCTGCCCACATGATGGATATGCGTCGATGCGCCGTTGGCACCGCCTGCTTGCTCCCTGGTTCGCGCTCCTGCTGCTGCTCCTCGCCGCGACCGGGCTGGCGACGCAGGCGACCGGCCTGCTCGATCGCGCGCCGGCCAGGACGGCATCCGCCGATGCGCCGGCGGCGCCAAGCGCGATGAAGAGCTGGAACCGCTGGTTCAAGCATATCCATTCGGGCGAGACGCTGGGCCCGGTCGGCATCGCGCTCAACGTCGGCGGCGGTGTCGCGCTGCTGTTCTTCGCGGGCTCGGGCGTCTGGATGTATCTGACGATGTGGCTCAACCGGCGGCGGAACCGGCGCAAGCGGCAGGCGGCGTAAGCGGCAGCGCGATCCGGACGGCGAGCCCGGGCCGGGCGTCGTCCAGCCGCAGCGTGCCGCCGTGGAAGCGGACGATCGCCTGTACGATCGCCAGCCCCAGCCCGCTGCCGCGCGTTTCCGCCTGCGCCGCGCGCTCGAACGCCTGCACCACGCGGGCGCGGTCGGCCTCGGCCAGACCGGGGCCATCGTCCGCCACCGTGATGCGCGCAAAGGCGTTGTCCGACGCCAGCGACAGGCGCGCATGGGTGCCGCGCGGCGTATGCGTCACGACATTGTCGAGCACGTTGACCAGCATCTGCCCCAGCAGATCGGCGTCCCCCGCCACCATCGGCCGCGCCCCAGCCCCGAACGTCAGCGTGCCATCGTGGTCGGCCAGCACCGGCTCCATCGTCTCGGCGACATCCTCGATCAACGCGCCCAGATCGAGCGGGGCGAGCGCCGCCGGATGCCGCCCGCCCTCGATCTCCGCCAGCCGCAGCAGTGCGTCGAAAATGCGGATGATCGCGGCGCATTCGCGCTCCGCCCGCTCCAGCACGGCGGAATCCTCCGCCCCATTGCGCAATATGCCGCGCAGCCGGGTGAGCGGCGTGCGCAGGTCATGCGCCAGATTGCTCGCGAACAGTCGCTGGCTGCGGACCAGATCGTCCATCCGGTCGAGCATCCGGTTGAGGCTGTCGGCCTGCCCCGCGAACACGCCGTCCAGCCCCTGCGTCGGCACCCGGCGACTGAGGTCGCCGCCCGCGATCGCATCCGCCGTCTCCTGCGTCGCGGCGAGCCGCACCGCGATCAGCCGCGCAAATACCAACGTCACTGCGACGCCCGTCACCGCGGCGGCGAGGGACAAGGCCAGCACCACCCATGGCAGCAGTTCGTGCAGCGATTCGCCCGCCTCGCTATGCTGGACGATGACGAGCAGGCTGCCACTGGGCAGGCGCGTCGCCAGCGCCCTGCCCTTTTGCGTGCCGCGTCCGCCCGCATGGAAGCGGACGTTGGAATAGCCGAGCCGCGGCGGCGCGATGTCGAGCCTCCCGGCGATCCGCCTGCCATCTGAGCCGAACAGGACGTAGGTGCGCTGGCTCAACACTTTGCGACGCTGCCAGTCGACGATCTTTGCGGCGACGATGGCGTCGGTCACCGGCTGGCCATGGCCCAGCCCCAGATATTTGGCGGCATGCGCGCGCAGCGAATTATCGACCCGCCGCGCGATCCACGCGTCGGCGACGCTGAACCCGATCACCCCGACCAGCGCCATCATCACGGTAAAGGTCAACCCGACCTGGATCGGCAGCCGTCCCAGGCCATGCGGACGCCCCCGCCCTCCCCAGCCGGCAAGCCGCATGATCAGGCGCATCGTTCGGAGCGCAGGATGTAGCCCGCGCCCCGCTGCGTCTCGATCGGGTCGCAGTCGATGCCGATCAGGGCTGTACGCAAACGGCTGAGATTGCTTTCGACGATATTGGCGGTGGGGGCGAAGGCATAGCCCCACACCGCCTCCAGCAGCATCGATCGCGTCACCAGCCGGTCGGCATGGCGCATCAGGTGGGCGAGGAGCGAATATTGCCGCCGGTTGAGCGTCACCGCCTGCCCCCGGAACCACGCCTGATGGCCGCTGGGATCGAGCCGCAACCGCCCCACCTCCAGCCGCGCGCTCTCGCCCGCCGGGGTGCCGCGCCGCGCGATCGCCGCGATGCGCGCCGCCAGTTCGTCCATGTCGAAGGGCTTGGCGAGATAATCGTCCGCACCGCTCGCCAGCCCCTCGATCCGGTCCTTCACCGATCCCAGCGCGCTCAGCATCAGGATCGGCGTCGCGAGGCCGTCGCGGCGGATCTGGTCGATCACCGACAGGCCGTTGAGATCGGGCAGCATCCGGTCCAGCACGATCGCGTCGCAATCGTCCTGCCGCAGCGCCAGCAGCGCCGCCGCCCCCGTCGCCGCCACGCGCAGCTGATGCCCCACGGCGCGCAGGCTGCGGGCGATCTGATCGGCGATGACGGGATCGTCCTCGACGATCAGCAGGCGCATGGGATTTTCTACGGTCTTCCTGACGCGGCGATGCCACGCGGATGTGACAGGTGTGTGGCATGCCGAAGGCGCCCGGCATGCGGACTGTCGCCCCCACTCGCAGGCCAGCCGATAGTCACTTTATCAACGACTTGCCGCTATCGTGACACGCGCTGGAGGACCGCGCATGTACAAGATCGTTGTCGACCGCACCCACGCTCTCATCAGGCTGGACATGCACGGCATGCTCACCCGCGCGGACGCCGACCAGCTGGTCGCCGACCTGATCGCCCAGATCACCGCCGCCCGGCTGCCCAGCTACGCGCTGATCATCGACGTCTCACGCTGTCCGGTGCAGGCGCAGGACACGATCGCCGCGATGGGCGATCACCTGACCAAGATGAGGAATGCACGCGCCCTCGCCATCGTCACCGGTGCCACGCTCGCCCGCCTGCAAGTCCGCCGCATCTTCAACCAGCCCTTCACCCGCTTCGCCACGTCATACGACGAAGCCCTCGCATGGGTCGTGTCGGGTATCGAACCAGGAGGGGCTACCAAAGCGTGAGACGCGAGGCCGTCAGTGATGCCTTGGCCATGCGGGCCAAGGCATTTTGCGCGCCTTGGAAGCGGCCCTCTACGCAAGAAGCGCCGTACGTACGTCATGTCACGACCATCCCGGATATCGCTCCGGCATCAAGATCGCCCATCTATTCCATCCGTGAAGAGTGATTTCGAGGTCAGCCGCCGTACGGGCGATCTGCGCGGGCTCATTCAACGGCAAAGACGGCGTGATCTTTCACGATTGCCCGAGATTCGATGCTGCGCGGTCCGGCGATCGACACCCATTCGGCGGGCCTGATGGCAAACATCCTGATGGCCGAACTGGCCGACGAACGGTTGCTGGCGTGCCTCGATGCGCTCACGCCGGCGTCTGCGACGGTGCGCGACCCGATCTACGCGGATCATGTTGCGTTCGCGATATCCGCGCGCTGTTTCTCTACTTCGAAAGCGCATTCGGCACCTCGCCCAGCTGGTACCTGCGCTCCAGGCGACTGACCCGCACGCCAACCGGGTGCATCGTGTTTCCGCCCGCCCCGTATCATGCTTGTGATGCCCACGCCTAAATCTCGGGGTGCTACCGCACCAGTGAGGCGTCCGGCGCATCGTCAAGAGATGAACAAAGGGCTGCGCAAGGAACATCCTACGCGGCGATGAAGTCCCTTCTGCCCAAACAGGCCCCCTCCATCATGCCGATCGCTTCGGCCAGAAAATCATCTTCCCCGATCACGTCGTCGCCCGCGGCGATCGCGGCGTCCCGTTCGACGACCATATCGTAGAAAAGACCGGATGCGTGACGCAGGCGGTACAACATCAACGCCGACGGAAGATCTGGCCTGAGCGCGAGGTATAGCGACAATGCCTCCACGCTGGCCGGGGTTTCCGTAAGGCGCGCGTTGCGGATCAGAGCCCCCTGGCGCCATCGCATGGCGTTGCGAACGAAGGCCGCATAGCGGTGAACACCGGTCGAGTCCCGCAAGTCGTAGTTCGGGATGACGATCGTACGCAGGACCGCGGCAGCCACGCGAGCTTCGTTACGGCTGACCACGTCGTCAATCATGGCGCGCCGGGCGACATCCAGCACCGGCAATCGATACGCCCAGATCGCGCGCACGAGATCTTCTCGATCTTTGAAATGGTAGGCGATCGCCGAGTTGTTTGCAGCACCGGCCTCGATGCGCACTTGCCGCAATGACACATTCTCGATGCCTTGCTGGCCAAACAGACGCTCCGCCGCTTCGATCAGCGCAACGGACGTGTCGCCCCGCCCCCTGGCGTCTACCCGTGCGTCAGTTTCGGTCATCAAGCTGGTCCCTGCGGCGGCCACCCGCGCTCGACCGAAGCCGCTTGCGTGTCAAGAATAGCCCTCTTAAGACACGTGTCTTAGATTGAGCAGGCGAGCCGGACGCTGGATCCAGACTCCGTCGAGGTCGACGTCAACAGGAGGGGTGCTTGTCTTCCCACGGTCCCGAGCTGTTTTCTCTTGAGGGGAAGCTTGCACTGGTCACCGGCAATGGCCTGATCCCGCACGCGATCGTCACGCTGTTCCGCGACGCGGGTGCGCAGGTCGTTCATGCGGCCGAACCCGCTCTCGACGAAGAGGCGGTCGAAACGGCGTTTTCACCGCTCCGTGAGCTCGACATCTTGGTGAACGGGTCGGTCCGCGCAGGGGCCTGGCCGATCGATCGGCTCGAACTGGACGCGTGGGATCGCGTGCACGCGACCAACGTGCGAGGCGCGTTTCTGTTGATGCGCGAAGCGGCGCGCGTCATGTGCGGCCATGGCCGCGGCGGGCGGCTGATCACGATATCCACCATCGGCTCGGTTCATCCGGTGCTGAACGGCAACTACGCCTATGGCTCGTCGCGGGCCGGCACGAACGCGCTCGTGCGCCAGTTCGCCCTGGATTTCGCCGCCAGCAGCATCACGTCGAACGCGATCCTGGTCGGCGCGATCCGCTCCGATCCCTTTCCACCGGATTGCCCGATGCCGCCGACCGGCCCGGGCATGGATCCCCGGCGCCTGCCGCTCGGCTATGGCACGCCGGAGGATGTCGCTCCGCTCGCGCTGTTGCTGGCATCGGAAGGCGGACGCTACATCACCGGCCAGTCGATCGCGGTCGACGGCGGATTTTTGGTCGCATGAGCAGATCGGCGACGGACACCCTGTTCGACGGGTCAACCCAGCAGGGCAGCGTCGCTCGCGACCTCGACCCAAGGATTGCGGCGCGCGGCGAGCGCTACGATGCGCAACGTCGTGACGCCTTTAGCAAGTGCATCCCGACCACCAGACCCATTCTGCACGCTTACGATGACATCACCCGTAGTTGAGAGGCGCCCCACCATGGCCGACCAGAAAGCGACCGACATCTATGCTCAGCATCGTGCGCTATACGCAAGCGCGCCAAAACCGGCGCACGTACCGGACGAGTTGGTCGTCGACTACGATTATCTGCATCCGGCCGGAATAGGAAACGGGGATGACGTATACACCGCACTAAGCCGACTACAAAGCGGCCCGGACATCGTGTGGACACCGCGGAACGGCGGCCATTGGATCGTCACACGTGCCGAAGACATCAAGTTCATCCAGGAAACCTATCAGGTCTTCAGCCACGAAACGTTTACGATCCCTCGCGGCGCGACTCCGGTCATCATGCCGCCGCTCACCGTCGATCCGCCCAACCACGCCCGCTATCGTGCGCTGATCAACCCGTCCTTCACCCCCAGCCGCGTCCGCGAAATGCGGGACAAGGCCGAGGTGCTCACGCGAGAGATCATCGAGACGCTGAAGCCGCGCGGCGCATGCGAGTTCGTCAACGATTTCGGACGCGTGATGCCGGTCACGATGTTCCTCGGCATCGTCGATCTGCCCGTCGCCGAGCGCGAGAAGTTCGTCGAATGGGGGCTCACCTGGATGACCTCCACCGATTCCGAGAAGAAGCTGACCGCGCTCGCCAACGTCAAGGCGTATCTCACCAACGTGCTCGACCAGCGTGCGGTCGAGCCAGGGAACGATCTGCTCAGCCGGATCGTCGGCTGGCGCGATAATCCGCGGTTCCGCAGCGAAGACGAGACGATCGGCATGGCGCTCCTGATCTTCTTCGGCGGTCTGGACACCGTCGCCAACATGCTGGCGTTCATCGTCCGCCATCTGGCCACCAACGAAGCCCATCGCCGCCGGCTGATCGACGAACCCGAGATCATCCCGCAGGCAACCGAGGAGTTCCTCCGCCGCTTCGGCCTGTCCAGCACGGGAAGGCTGATCCTCAGCGACCTCGACTATAAGGACGCACGGTTCCGCAAGGACGACATGGTCCTGGTGCCGATCGGCCTTTCCGGGCTGGACGACCGCTTGTACGATCGCCCTTTCGAGATCGATTTCGATCGCAATCCGACGCACAACACCTTCGGCAACGGACCGCACAAGTGCGTCGGCGCGCCACTCGCCCGCGTCGAAATCTATGTCTTCCTCCAGGAATGGCTCAAAGCCATCCCGCATTTCCGGCTCGATCCCGATCGCCCGGCGGTCAGCCATGCCGGATCGGTCAACGGCATGAATTCACTCCATCTGCGGTGGGACGTCTGACATGGCGGCGCAGATTGCACCGGAGGCGATTTTCCGGCTGGACGGCAAGACGGCGATCGTGACCGGCGCGGGATCGGGGATCGGGCGTGCCGCCGCGACGCTGTTCGCCGAGGTGGGTGCCCGCGTCCTGTTCGCCGATATCGATGCGACCGCGGTTCGCGAGGCGGCTCTGGCCACCGGCTCGGAATGGGCGGTGTGCGATATCGCCGACGAAGCGCAGGTCGCCGCGCTATATCGACAGGCGGCCTCATCGTTCGCCGGTCGTCTGGATGTGCTGGCAAACGTTGCCGCCTATCGCCGCAAGGCTGACACCATGACCATGCCGGCATCGGAATGGGACGTCATGCAAGGCGTCACGACCCGCGGCACCTTTCTGATGATGCGGCACGCGATCCAGATGATGCGGGAGCAAGCCGATGGAGGAACGATCGTCAACGTGTCGTCGGTCAGCGCGGTGCGCCCGACGATCTTCAACAACATGCATTATGATGCCGCCAAGGCGGGCGTCGATGCGATGACGCGCGCCGCCGCGATCGAATTCGCGCCACATGGCATCCGGGTCAATTCGGTCCAGCCGGGCGGCACGGCGAGCGATGGCGCGGCGCGCATGACCACGGATTTGCCGCCGACGGGCCCGATGGTCCAGCCCGGACGCATGCCGTTGCGGCGCCTATCGCAACCGATCGAGCAGGCGCGCGCCATCCTGTTTCTGGCGAGCCCCGCCTCCGCCTATATCACCGGTCAGCATCTGGCCGTCGACGGCGGCTTCCTCGTGTCCTGATCGGGTCTTCACGCCGGATTTGCGATGGGCAACGGGAGACGCGTTGACGATCGCTCGCCTGTGACCGCACTCCATGACGGAGGAACGACGCGCGATACACTGCCGCCGATGGCGGCCGGTCGATCGGCATCCGTGCGCCCGCCATCGCTTACCGCACCACCGGCTGCTGAGGCGTCGTCGCGGAGGCCGCCTCGAAGTCGAGCGTAACGCCGTTATTCATCTGCCCGCCGGTTGAGCGCAATCAAGATGAAATCGAACCATCATCGACCTTGATGGCTTGAGTGCATCACGCGCTGACGTGATCCGCGCCCTCGCAGCCACCACCTGCTCACCCTTGATGTCCTGATCGACGTCGATCGTCAGCGCTTCGCGAGCGAAGGCGTCAATCACCGTCAGCGCACGCAACCTTCGGCCACAGAACAATGCGGCCCAAACGAAGTCCATCGACCACATCTCTTTGGGCGCCGACGCCGCCTGTCGGCGTTCTGGGTTCGCATCGCCGATGCCTTCGACGTAGACGTTTGGGCCGGAGGCTCAGCCCATCTTCCCAATAGAGCCGATAGACGCTTTTAGTTCACCAGCCGGCCTTCCCGGCCAGCAGGAAGCAGGTCCGGAAATGGCCGTAGCGCACCCGCGCCACAGCCAGATCGTGGAGGCGCGTCCGCAGCAGCGCTTGATCCGGCTTGTGCGACACGAAGCGCGCCGAAGAGCGGCCGACCCTAAGCGCGGTTCGCCGACGCCATGGCATGCCTGGATATGCGCGACGATCCCGCGCCGTTGCCCAGGCGCTAAAGCCTTTTTTGCGGGGATATCCTGCGGAATGTGCTTGTCGAGGCTGAGATCGGCGACAAGCTGCTTAAGCTTGCGATTCTCAGTCCAAACTGTTTCGCCCGCCTCAGATCGTCGACGTCGGACCCGCCATACGCCTTTTTTTAGCCGTACAAGTCTTGCTCCGAAACACCCATCCCACGGGTAAATTCGCTACCATCGCACCTGTCTTCGGCTGCTTCAGTGCGAACGCAATCTGCTCTTCCCTGTATTCCGACTACCTTATGTCCTAACCTCTTGCCGAATGGCTGCAAGCGCCGCAAACCTCTTGCTCAGCGCGGATAAAAAACGAGGGATGTCAAATCCGTGTTTATTGTCGCGTTCGCCTATGCGCGCCTGACCAGTCACCGGACATTGTGCGGCGTATTTACTAGGCATCGTGTACCTTCCCTTATCAATTTCGGGCGACTAATACGTGCCCGGGCAATGGGGGAATGAGATCATGAACAAGTGCGCGACGACGTCCGCCATTGCGATGGCTTTCGCACTCAATGGATGTGGCGGCGGGGGCGGTGGAGGAATCGCCTCCTCCCCGCCCCCGATTGTGACACCGACACCGACAAATGCGACCATTACCGATCTGCGCGCTAGCCAAAGCTTCGCAAACGACGCGGCAAGAACCGATGTGTCGTTCAACACGACGTCCAGTTCCACGATTTCAGGCCGGGCGGCAAGCACGCCCCTGACCGTCAGCTATGATGCGTCAAGCAGCAGCTATACGATCACTGGAGGCGGCGTCACCGACACGTTCGGGCCGACGGACCGACAGACGAGCGGCGTGACCGGCGAGACGAAGTATGCGCGCCGCACCGGTGATGTCTCCAGCTATCTAACATTGGTCACGACCCCCTATTATGGCACCGTATCCAATCGCTACGTCGGCATGGGGTATGCGCAGCGCAATACCCGCTCGGGCGAGCGGCAGGATACCGCCTTTACGACGTTTACCTACGGGCTTGATACGCCGGCGAGTGGTGTGCCTAGAACTGGAGCAGGAACGTTTGCGACCGACGTATTCGGCCTTGCTTCCTTCCCTGGGGCGGAACCCGACGTCTTCCAAGGCAGGGGACGCTTCGACGTCGATTTCGTCAACGGCCTGTTTTCGACGGCGACATCGGTCACTCGCACCGGCCTGATCTCGGGCAAAAGCACGGTCGGTGGCGGGCTCGACCTGACCGGCGGGGGGCGTCTTGCTGCTGGCAACGGCGCGTTCTCGGGCGATGTCGTCTACAGCTCGAGCGGTCGCCAAATCGGCGGGCAACTGAATGGACGTTTCTACGGCCCCAATGCCGACGAGATCGGCGCCAGCTTCTCAGGCTCGGCCAGCGACGGCAGCGCCTTCAATGGCGCCCTGACCGGCCAGCGCGATACCACGCTGCCCGCGATCAACACGTCGTTCGCTCGCTTGGTGACATCGCAACTCTTCTACGCCGATGCGACGACCCTGACGGTTAGCACGCCGCGTACCGGCGGTACGCCGACCGTATCCGATTATCCGGCCCTGCTCGGGCCTGCTGTGTCGCGGAGCCAGTTCACCGACAAGACGAGCGGCAACGTCAGCTTCAGCCCACCCACGTCGGGTATGGCCGGCGGGGATTATACCGTAACATCGATCGTCGCCGGGGACCCCAATTTCACCAGCTACGCTCGTACGATCGCCGGTCAGTCCACGACGCTGCAACTGTACAAGACGGGCAGCGACAATCGTGAACTGGCACTCACCTACGCCAGCTTCGGTAGATATTCGACGTCGACCGACGCCAGCGTGTCCTTCTACGCGGAGTCGAACCGGGTTTTCTTCGTCTACGGATTCAATACGCCCAGCGGCCTGTTCGCCAACCGGACTGGCACCGCAAATTACGCGGGCGTCGCCTATGGCGCCGGGGCCGATGCGAAGGGTACGTTCTATGACGTGACTGGTACGGCGAAGATGTCCGTCGATTTCGGGGCACAATCTGTATCGGGCAATCTGGCCTTGGCAGGCAGTAACGGCGGTACGAAGATCGACTATGGCGCGTTCGGCTTTTCGGGCAAGCTGAACAGCTACGCATCGTCTAGCAATGCCGATATCAAGGGCAATGCGGGGACGTCGATCGGCTCCATGTTGGTCAATTTCTATGGCCCGTCCGCCAATGAAGCGGCGGGGGTGTTCCGTCTGCGCGTGCCCGATGGTCTCGGGGCGGGAACGCTCGTCAACGGGGCGATGGTCACCAAGGGGCAGTGACGATACGATCTTGGTCGATTGCAACGCTACTGCTGGCGGCGATCGCCTGTCCTGTCTGCGCGGTATCCGGGCAGCGGGCTGGATCTCCGCAGCACCTGAACGCGATTGACGTCTTCGATCTGGCAGGCCGCGCGTTCGCGGACGGGCGCGATGCCGATGCGCTGAAGCTGTATGACGCCCTGTCGCGCGATCCCGACGTCGAAGTGCGCAGCGAGGCGCTGTTCCGGAAGGGACAATTGCTCGCTTCGCGCGAACGCTGGCGCGAGGCGGCGCTGGCCTATCGCCGGCTGCTCGATGCCAAACCGGACGCGGCGCGTGTGCGGCTGGAACTGGCGATGGTGCTGGCCCGGCTCGGCGACGAAATCGGCGCGCGTCGCCAGCTGCGGCTGGCACAGGCCGCAGGCTTACCCGCTGATGTCGCCGAGCAGGTATCGCAATTCTCGCGTGCCCTGCGCAGCCCAAAGCGGCTGGGCGGCTCCTTCGAACTGACGCTTGCGCCCGATACTAACATCAATCGCGGCACGCAGGCGCGTACGCTGGATACGGTCATCGCTCCGTTGCTGCTCGATCGCGATGCGCGGGAGACATCGGGCATCGGCCTGCGGATGCGCGCATCGGGGTTTGCCAAGCAATCCATCACGGATCGGGTGTCGCTCATCGCGCGGGTGACGGGCTCGGCAGACCTCTACCGCGGCGGCAGCACAAACGACATCCTCGCCACAGCGCTGCTCGGCACCGAATGGCGCGGGCCCCACGATCAACTGGGCGTGACCTACGGCATCGGCAAACGCTGGTACGGGGGACAGGCCTTCGCCGACACCTATCCGCTGACGGGCGAATGGCTTCACCAGATGGGCCGGACGACGCAGCTCACCGCGAACATCAGCCGCAGCGCGATCCGGTACGACCGTAACCCGTTACAGGACGGAACGCTTTACGACGCGAACGTCAGCGTCGAACACGCGCTGTCCGCGCGGTCGGGAATCGCGGTGGGCGGCGGCGTGACGCGGCAGGCCGCGCTTGATCCCAGCTATGCCTCCTGGTCGTTCGGTCCAGTCTTCTACGCGTGGCGGGAATGGGGCCGTAGCACCGTTTTCGCGTCCGCCGCAGGCCGGCGGCTTATCGGCGATGGACGTAACTTCCTGTTCACCGACAAGCGGCGCGAATGGTTCGTGTCGGCGCGCACCGGGGCCATCCTGCGGCAATGGTCGATCCGCGGTCTCTCGCCGACCGTTCGCCTGGGTTTCGAACGAAACGTCTCCACCGTCTCGATCTACGATTATCGGCGCATATTCGCGGAAATCGGGCTTTCGCGAACTTTCTGATTTGGTGCGCTACCCCATACGCCGGCAGCTCTACAGGCCATGCTGCTGGAGACGCCATTGAAATCGGCGCCAGCAAAGCCGTAGGATCAGCGTCGGTTATCAGTTAAAAAAGGGACCGCCGCAGCATTCGCGTGAAGGACCTATTTTCGGTCATTCGAAGGCATTCAATCGCTCCTCTGAAAACAGACGCCTTGCCCGCTGTTTGTTCAACTAGCATCACCCCGCCGACCTGCACTCGTCAGATATTCGATGGCGATCGCTGCCCCTTTTAAAAACTAAGGAGGAACGTCGCGCATGATCAGCTCGAAGAGGTTTGAAGCAAGATGATGGATAAGCCATAGCTTCAGCTGTGGCAGCGACAAGCCGCCGAACCATGCCGATCAACTCCGACAAGCTGTTGGAGTTGATCGGCATGACGGCGGCATCTGTCTGGCCTGCCTTGGTGCGCAGAGCTGATCGCCAGCCCCAATCCACGTTTCCAAGTCCCGTAAGAACTCGACATCGAGGTCGCGATGCCGGATGGGTCAGAGCAGAAGCGATCTGCTAATTGGACCGGTCGAGGTGGCACCCAAAATGCGGCCAATCACGGCATTCGCCGTCGTTTCCCAATTCCGATCATGAATCCAAATCCCTGGCGAGGCCGATGACGCACATATCGCCTCGTGGGCGCCAGCGCGCGCCTGTCTTGAAACGATGATGAATCGAGGATCGTGAGCGCACGCCTTGATCGGCGATATCGAACCAGGATAGCGTTGTCTTATCGACCGAGTGGCAACTAGGGTTCCGGACGCACAGCGTTGCTGGACCGAGCGTTGCAGAGACCGCGGGATTTCCGCGGCTGCACCCAAGGGATAGAAGCCCAGGGGAGGAGACGTCGAGATCAACCGGTGCGGCTGCACCAAAGGGGGTCTCGTGACGCTTGCCTCGCTTTGTCTCATCGTGCTTGCATCGATCATCCACGCGACGTGGAATCTGCTCGCGAAACGGGCGGCCGCGGTGGGGCCGGTGTTCGTCTTCGCCTATAATCTGGTCGCCTGCGTCGCATATGCGCCGTGGGTGCTATACGTGTTGTGGCGCGGGACGGTCGTCTGGACGGCGCAGGGCAGTGCTGTCGTGCTGCTCAGCGGTCTGATCCACCTCGCCTACAGCCTGTGCCTCCAGCGCGGCTATCAGGTTGCGGAGCTGTCGGTCGTCTACCCCGTGGCGCGGGGCACCGGACCGATGCTGTCCACGATCGGGGCAATCCTGCTGCTCGGTGAAGCGCCGACCGGGCGAGGCCTCGCCGGCCTGGCCCTCGTCGTGGCCGGGATCGGACTGATCGCGACACGCGGCGATCTTTCCGCTTTCCGGCGACCCGGCGGACAGGCCGGCATCCGATGGGGCACGGCAACCGGCGGGCTGATCGCCTCCTATACCGTCGTGGACTCCTATGCGGTGAAGGCGCTCGGCATTACGCCAGTCATCCTCGATTGGTTCTCAAACCTGCTGCGCTTCGTCCTGTTGGCGCCTGTCGTGGCGACAAACCCGCGTCGGGCCATGATCGGCATGAGGGGGCATTGGTGGAGCGCGTTCGGCGTCGGGCTCCTGTCTCCCCTCTCCTACATCCTCGTCCTCGCTGCCTTGCGAAACGGTGCACCACTCAGTCTCGTCGCACCGATGCGCGAAATGTCCATGATGATCGGCGCGCTGCTGGCGATGGCGATCTTGCGAGAAACCGTCGGGGTTTGGCGCCTCGCGGGGTGCGGCGTGCTGATCGTCGGCGTCATCGCGCTCGCGGGCGCATGAAAGGACAGGCGCCGGTCGGGCCGCGATACGCCATCCGCCCGCTCGCGGGCGTGGCAGGCTGGCACGGTCCTGCTATCGATCCGGGATGATCAAGACGCTGCTCGTTGCCGGTCGCGACCGGAACCGCCTCGGGGAAATCCTCCACGTCGCCTCCCGGTTCGGGCTCGGCGTCATTCTCCAGCGGTTGGGGATCGAAAGGACCGCGGATGTCGGAGACGATCGCCCCGACGCGGACGCGATGCCCCTGCCGCGACGCACGCGGCTTGCCCTCGAGGAACTCGGGCCGACCTTCGTCAAACTCGGGCAAATCCTGGCGACGCGGGGCGACCTGCTGTCCGATGAATGGATCACCGAGCTGGAGCAATTGCACAGCCGCGCGCCGACCGTGGCGTTCGAGCATTTGCGCCCCGCGGTCGAAGAGGCGCTCGGCCAACCGCCGGAAACCGCCTTCGCCAGCTTCGATCCCGCGCCCCTCGCGGCCGCGTCGATGGCACAGGTCCACCGTGCCACCCTGACGGATGGGCGCGAGGTGGTGCTCAAGATCCGGCGCCCCGGCATCCGTCCGCGGATGGAAGCCGACCTGCGCTTGATCGCGCAACTGGCGACGATTGCCGAGAGCGCCAGCGCGGAAGCGCGCCGGTTCGCGCCGACCGCGATGATGCGACAGCTTGCCGAGGCCATATCGGAAGAACTGGACTTCACGACCGAGGGGCGGAACGCCGATCGGCTCCGCGCGGACTTCGCAAACGAGCCACGCGTGGTGGTCCCCGACATCCACTGGGCCTGGACGTCCGAAACAGTGTTGGTGATGGACTATATCGACGGCGTCCCGCCCCGCGATCGGGAGGAATTGCGCGCGGCGGGGATCGATCCCGCCGCGATCGCGGCGCTCGGTGCCGATATGGTCCTCGACATGGTTCTGGTGAACGGCCGGTTCCACGGCGACCCCCATCCCGGCAACCTC
Organism: Sphingomonas sp. S6; assembly: GCF_043498045.1. Taxonomy (NCBI): domain Bacteria; kingdom Pseudomonadati; phylum Pseudomonadota; class Alphaproteobacteria; order Sphingomonadales; family Sphingomonadaceae; genus Sphingomonas; species Sphingomonas sp. S6. The sequence continues at coordinate 33,021 of NZ_JBIEOE010000005.1, read as the reverse complement.
TTATGCCTGCCCGGCAACCGGATCGCGCTCCTCGATCTGGGCATGATCGGCCACGTATCGCCACGCCGCCGAGAAGAGTTCATCAGCTTCGTCCAGGCCCTGAACGCCGGCGATCCCGCACAACTGGCGGACGTTCTCGCGACGTGGTCTGCGGGCAGCGGCACGCCGCGCGAGCGCATCCAAGCGGCGGCCGAGCGGCTCATCATCCGGCATGGCGGCGGGCGACTGGTGTTGAGCGCGATGGTGGCCGACTTCTTTCCGCTGTTGCGGGCGGAAGGCATGACGATGCCCGCCGATCTCCTGCTCATCTTCAAGGCGCTGGTCACGGTCGATGGCGTGCTGGCACGGATCGAGCCGGACTTCGATCTGTCGGCCGCGATGCAACGCGCCTCGCTCCGGATACTCGCGGCGCGGCTGGCGCCCGGCTATTGGACGCCGACGCTGCAGGCGCTCGCGTGGGAACTCGGCAAGATCGGCGACGATGCGCCCCGTTTGCTGCGCGCGGCGATACGTCGCCTTGAAGACGCGCCCCCGACACCGTCGCCAAACAATGGACAGGCCGACGCCATCCTGGCCTCCGGTCGTTGGATCGCCGCTGCGATCATCTTCGGATCGCTGCTGATCGCCGGCGTGCGCTTCCTGGCATAGCGGCTGCTCGGGGCGATCAATTAGCTTAAGCGCATCCGTAAGCGCATGGTCAGGCGACGGCGAGCTGTCCGCGGGCGGACCCGCAAGAAGCCATAGCCAACATCGCAACGGAACGGCCCTATTCAGGCGCTCCGTCGCGATGCTGTACCACTTCTATATTCTGCCGTGCAATCAGCGAGCGGGAGCCGCCCGTGTCATCGGCGGCACCGGGCGTCCGCCATTGAGATCTGCCCCGGTATTGGGGTCCGTCGGCGTCGGCTGGATCATGGCGCGCATCTGCCACTGATATTTGTCGATGGCGTGTTGCACCTCCTGCAGCAGGTTCGAGGTGGTCGGATCGCCGTCCTCGCTCGCCTTGATCCCTTGCCCGACCTCGTCACTGACCACGCGGTAATTGGTCGCGAACCAGGTGATGACCTGCGCATCGTCGATGAAGCCGCCCGGCATCTCCGGCACGCGGCTGGTACGAACGATGGTGTTCGCACGGCCGTCCGCCGACGCACCGATCGCAAGCAAGCGCTCGGCCACCTCATCGGCATATTTGGCGACGCCGTCATGGTGGTCCTGCAGCAATTCGTGCAGCGGATAGAAGAGCGTGCCCGACACGTTCCAATGGGCCTGCTTGGTCTGGAGCTGAAGCTGTTGCAGCTCGATCAGCGTCTGCTGCAGTGCCGCGATCGACGCGCGTTGCGCATCGCCTTGCGGGCCGCCGTGGACCTGGCTGGACACGCTATTCTGGGGAAACCCGTTATCGGACCGGGTATCGCCACTTTGGGCAAAAGCGGGCGTGGCAAAAAGGCACGCGACCGCGGCGAGCGAAGCGTAGCGCATCATTCGTATTCCTTCGGCGATAGTCTTAGCCAGGGGGGCCCGGCTCAGGCTGTTGATAGGCGAACGCTGAACGCCACCAACGGAATAGGGTTGTCTAAATTTATGTTTATGTTGCGAGGCAAGACCGGCCATTTGCCACAGAGCGCAACTCTGCCGCCCCCCCCCTTCATCATAGGGCGGAAATAGACGTCCTGGCCACCGTCTCAACGCTGCAAAGCTAGTCACTCACGGGCGTGCGCCACCTCTCCGATTTCTGCCGTTCATTCCTGCTTTTCGACGCGATGGAGGTCTGTCGTCACGGCGTGAATGGCGAGAAGTCACATTCCAGTCCTATGGTCGTCGATCTCGGAGATGACCATGCGCCCATATTTAACCGCCTTCGCGATCATGATGTCCGCCGCGCTCGCTGCGCAGGAGCGGACGGGGCAGCCCTTGCCGACCGGACAGCGCCTCACCCCCACCGCGGCGCCGGGCGCGCGGTTCGAGCCGCTGGTCGCCCGCACCGGTCCCGACCCCGCCTATGTCGTCGATGGCGCGGCGGCGATCGCGCGCCGTCCGGACGGGCGCGAAATGCTGGTGCTGACCAGCGGCTTCAACCGCTTCAACGGGACCGACGGGAAGGTCGTCGCGGCGCAGTCGGTCCAGTACATCTTCCGCTATGCGATCGACGGGCATGGCAGCCGGCGGGTGCAGACGCTGACCGTCCCCAACAGCTATGGCGGCATCGCATGGCGCCCGGATGGGCGCGGGTTCGTCGTCGGTGGCGGCGTCGACGACACCGTCCATGTCTTCGGACGGTCGGGCGGGCAGTATGTCGAGACGGCGACGATCAAGCTAGGCCACACCGCCGGGCTCGGCGCCGGGGTCAAGCCGCAGGCGGCGGGCGTCGCGGTCAGCCCCGACGGGCATTACGGGCTGGTCGCCAACTATTATAATGATTCAGTCAGTTTGCTCGATCTGGATCGCGGTACGGTCATCGCCGAGCAGGACCTGCGTCCCGGAAAGATCGACCCGGCGCAGAGCGGCATTCCGGGCGGCGAATTCCCCTTTGCGATCGCGTGGACCGATGCCGGCCATGCCTGGGTGTCGGCGCCCCGCGACCGGCAGATCGTCGCGCTCGCGCCGACGCGGTCGGGGATCCGGATCACCGGCCGGATCGCGACGATCGGCGAGCCCACCGCCCTGCTGGCCGATACCCGCAACCACCGGCTGTTCGCCACCGAGGACAATGACGACCGGCTTGCAGTGATCGACACCGTCCAAGCGCGCTTGGTTGCGGAGCCGCGCCTCACGTTGCCGGACGCGCTGGCCGCCCCCGCGATCGGCAAGGGGCTCAACCCCAATGGCCTGGCCCAGTTGCACGACGGGCGATTGCTGGTGACGCTGGGCGGGATCAATGCCGTCGCGATCGTCGCGCCGAGCGCCACCGGCGGGACCGTCACCGGTCTGGTGCCGACCGGCTGGTATCCCAGCGCCGTGGCGACGTCGGCCGATGGCAAGCGCGTGTTCGTCGTCAACCGCAAGAGCCCGCCCGGCCCCAACGCGCAGGGGTGCGCGCCGAAGCTCGCCATCTATCGCGGTCAGCCCGATGCCTGTGGTGCGGCGAACCAGTATATCTACCAGCTGCAAAAAGCGGGGATGCTGGAGTTCCCACTGCCGGACGACAAGGCGCTCGCCGCAACGACGCTCCAGGTCGCCGACAATATCGGGCTGCCCGGAGCCGCCGCCCGCGCGGCCGCCGAGGCGAACATGGCGGCGATCCGGGCGCGGGTCAGCCACGTCGTCTTCATTATCAAGGAGAACCGCACCTACGATCAGGTGCTCGGCGATCTGGAGGTCGGCAACGGCGATCCGCATCTCGCCATCCTCGGCCGGGCGCTGTCCCCCAACCACCACCGCCTCGCACGCCAGTTCGCAACGCTCGACAATTTCTACGATTCGGGAGAGCAATCGAGCACCGGCTGGACCTGGTCGACCGCGGCGCGGACGCCCGACCTGCTCGAAAAGACGGCACCCGTGAACTATGCGCAGCGCGGCCTCGCCTATGAAGCGGAGGAGGCGGACCGCTTCGTCTACGCACAGCAGACCCCGGCGGAGCGTCAGGCGACGAACCCGGCGCTGTCGAAGGATCCCGACCTGCTCGCCGGCCCCGCCCTGCTGACCGCGCCCGACGCCGAAGGTGACGACGACGATGACAGGAACCAGGGTTTCCTGTGGGATCAGGCGATCCGCGCGGGCCTCTCGGTGCGCAACTACGGCTTTTCCGACGCATCGGTCTACGATGCCGGCGCCCCCAGCGCGATACCGGTGATCCGCGAACCGTGGAAGACGGGCACGCGCATCTACACGCCCGGCGACCGGCTGCTCGCGAAGCGCAGCGATCCCTATTTCCGCGGCTTCGACCAGAAACTCCCAGACTATTGGCGCATGCTCGAATGGCGGCGCGAGTTCGACGCCGCCGATGCCGCCAACAAGGTCCCTGCCCTGACGCTGCTGCGACTGAGCCACGACCACTTCGGCGATTTCAAGGAGGCAATCGACGGGGTGAACACCGTCGAGACGGAAATGGCCGACAATGATTACGCGGTCGGCATGGTCGTCGAGGCGATCGCCAACAGCCGTGTCGCGGGCTCGACGCTGGTCTTCATCATCGAGGACGATGCCCAGAATGGTGCCGACCATGTCGATGCGCGGCGGTCGGTCGCGTTCGTGGCCGGGCCCTATGTCCGGCAGGGCGTGGTCGTTTCGACCCGCTACACGACGGTCAACGTCCTGCGGACGATCGAGGCGGTGCTGGGGCTGAAGCCGCTAGGACTCAACGACGGGCTGGCGGCGCCGATGGCTGACCTGTTCGACCCCGCCCAGACCCACTGGACGTATCGCGCCGACGCGGCCGACGTGCTTCGTACGACGCAGCTCCCAATCCCCACCGATCGCTTCGCCCCCCGGATCGCGGCAACGACCGGGCGGTGCGACCACCCCAGCTCGACCTGGTGGGCGGAGGCGATGCGCGGGCAGGATTTCCGCACCGAGGATCATCTCGACACCGCGGCCTTCAACGCGGCGCTGTGGCGGGGGCTGGGCTCCGGCGTCCAGCCGGCCGAGCGCGATGGGCGGAATTTTCGCACCGCTCGCTCGGGGCTGCTCGAGAAGGATGGCGTCGGTTGCCCGCGATGATCCACGTTCGGACATTCAGGTGTCGTCCGCGGACTTCCGACTAATCTTTGAAGCGAAGACCGTGCGGTAGGATCTTTCTTCGCGGAACCGCACGGCAGCCTCTCCGTGGAAAATTTTTGCTGAGCAGCGCGAACGTCGGCGCCGTCAGCGCGGAGGATGGTCTTGCCATCACCATCGCGCCAACGGTCGCCATACCGCGGCCCCGCCACCGCCTCCCAAGATTCTCATCGCGATCGATCGATCCACGGTATAGGTCCGATCCTACGGCAGGTTCCGCTATGCGGTTGGCTCAGCCGCGATCCCGATCGCCGCACATCGTCGGCCAGTCTGAATAGCCGACCGACCCGCCACCGTACCAATACTCCTTTGGCGCCTCCGCAAGCGGCGCGCCGGTTCGCAAGCGATCGACGAGATCGGGATTGGCGATGAACGGTCGCCCCATGCTGAACAGGTCGGCATCGCCACGATCGAGAACCTCCTCGGCCAGCTCGAGCGTGTATTGATTGTTCGCGATGTAAGCCCCTTTGAAACGCTTGCGCAGCGCGGCGAAGTCGACGCCATCCGCGTCGCGGGTCTGTTGCGTCACGCCCTCGATATCGTGGACATACAACAGGCCGCGTTCTGACAGCGCATCGACATAGGCGCCGAAGGTTTCCATCACCGTGCTGTCGAGCGGGGTTTCGCCGGGCATCGTCGTCGCCGGCGACAACCGGATACCGACACGCGCCGCGCCCCAAACGCCGACGACCGCGTCGACGACCTCGAGGGGGAAGCGCAAACGGTTCTCGATCGACCCGCCATAGCGATCGGTTCGCCGGTTGGTGCTGTCGCGGACGAACTGCTCAAGCAGATAATTGTTCGCCGAATGAACTTCGACTCCATCGAATCCCGCTGCCTTGGCATTGATAGCGGCGCGACGATAATCTTCGACGATGCCAGGGATCTCGTCCGTTTCCAGCGCGCGCGGCGTGACGTGGTCCTTCATCCCATCCTTGGTGAACGCCTGTCCGACCGGCTTGATGGCCGACGGTGCGACCGGCGGCTTTCCGCCTTGTAGGTCCGGATGCGAGATGCGCCCAGTATGCCACAACTGAAGAAACATGACGCCGCCACGATCATGGACAGCCTGCACGATCGGGCGCCACGCCTCGATTTGCTGGTCGTTCCAGATGCCCGGTGTCAACGCATAGCCGACTGCCTGGGGAGAGACGTTGGTCGCTTCGCTTATGACGATCCCGGCGTCAGCGCGCTGCGCATAATAGTCGGCGGCGAAGGCGGGCGGGATCCCGTCGTCGTTCGAACGGCTGCGCGTCAATGGCGCCATGACGATGCGGTTGCGGAGCGACAAGTCCCCGATCTGGACTGGCTGGAATATGGGCGATGCGGAATGGTCGGGCATGGTCGGCGATATCCATCAAGCAGTGCAAGGTCAGGAGCGCTGAACGGACCAGCTGCCGTTACGGTCCGGCACTCAGCCGCAATTTCGGTCGGTTAAACCGATCGGAAGGATGCTGATGGCGCGCGGACGATCACAAGGGTTCCTATGCAAACGAGACCGAGAAGTCATTCGGCACGGCATCGGCGTTTTCCGACCTCTGCTCGTCGTCCACCTCTCAAGAGGCGGCCCGTTCGCAGCCAAATCGGATGACTGAACGCCGCACTACGACCTGGAAGCCACAAGCGCATGCATTGTGGGCATATTCGGTTGCCGTTTCAGGGCGACCCGCCATGCCGACTTGTGGATCTCGAAGGTCCGACGGTGCTTGGACAGGTGACAATACGTAAGCAACGAGAGTGAGCACGAGCATGACGCCGGATAGCTGCATCAGCAGATACACGCCGTCATTAACGGCCACCTGATAGGGGCGCTCTGCCGGTTTCAGCGCCCAAATCCGCTCAACCGTGAGCATGGGGCTACGCCCTCTGCACCGTTCGTGGCCCCATGATTCGTGGCTACTTTTTGAGTGGGCCACCGCGGAACAAAGTGAGGTTTCGTGGGACCGCCGCGAGCCATTTCGCCGCAGATTTCGGCGGTTTCCAGGTATCTTCCGGGGACGTGATGGTGCCGCTTACAGGACTCGAACCTGTGACCCCCGCATTACGAATGCGATGCTCTACCAGCTGAGCTAAAGCGGCCCGGGGTGGACCGGCCCGCTGAGGGGCCGTTCGGGGGTGCGCCTATCAGGTCGGATCGCGGCTGACAAGCGGCCTTTGTGTCGGGACATGCCAATTGTTCGCCGCGCGGCTTTACGCTCCGTTTACCACGGACGGTGCAGAAGCAGCCTAGGACCAGGACCGTCATGTCCTGATGCGAGAAGGGTTTGGGCATGGATACGGCGCGCGGCTTCGATGACGGGCGAGTCGGGGATGGCGAGGGCATGCGCGCCGATGGTGGCGGCCATGACGTGCTCGACGCGGCGCTGGCGAGCCCGCCGGACGATGGCGGCGACATCGACGGTGGCGGCGTGGACGATGCCGCCTTCTCGCTCGGCGGTGACGAGCGGCGCATGCACGTGCGCGCCTATAACCACTGGGTTTCGCTGCTGAAGGGCCGCCCCTGCCCCGGCATCGACGACCTCGATCCCGCCAATATCGCCGACTTCGGTCCGCACAGCGTGCTGATCGATTTCACCCGCGGCATCGACGACCCGACCATCGCCTATCTGGGGCGCACGCTGCGCGAGGAATGCGGGCTGGACGCGCATGTCGTGCGCGTCGCGGACGTGCCGGGGCGGTCGCTGCTGTCGCGCCTGACCGACCATTATCTGCAGATCATCGCGAATCGCGCGCCGATCGGGTTCGAGGCGGAGTTCGTCGGCATCCGCGGTCGCACGACATTGTATCGCGGCATCCTGATGCCCTTCACCTCCGACGACAGCACGATCGACTTCATCTACGGCGTCATCAACTGGAAGGAGCTGGCCGACGCCGACACGCAGGCGACGCTCGCCGCCGAGCTGGACGCAGCGGTGCGCAGCGCCCCGCGCGCGCTCGCCGCGACGCCGGTCTGGGCGGACGGGCCGAGCGGTGGATTCGAGATGGCGGAAGAACCGATCGCCGAGTCCGCGACCGACGCATCGCTGCGCGACCGGCTGGCGATGGCCCGCGAAAGCGCCGCGGCGGTGCGCGCCGCCGATGCACGCGGGCGCGCTGCGCTGTATCGCGCGCTGGGCCGCGCCCATGATTTCGCGCTGGCATGCGAGCGGGATGCCGAGGGCTATGCCGCGCTGCTGGCGCAGGCCGGGCTGACGGTACAGCCACGCGCGCCGCTGACCGCGATCGTCAAGCTCGTGTTCGGGTCGGATTACGACAAGACGCGCCTTGCCGAATATGCCGCGGTGCTGGCCTACGCCCGCCGCACCGAGGTGCCCGCGGGCGGCCTCACCACTGTGCTGGAAACCGCGCAGGGCGGCATCAAGGCGGTGGTCGCTGCCGAGCGCGCCACGCGTCGCCCCGACGAGCGCGTCGACCTGTTCGATCGCGCCGCCGCCGAACTGCGGGCGCTGCCCGTGCTGGGCCGCGTCGCCTTGCCCGAGGTGGCGGACGAATTCATCGTCCTGCTGGCGCGCGCCGGCGAGGATGGCCTGGTCGACGTCATCAAATGCGTTGACGACAAGGCGCTGCTGGAAAGCGTGCTGCGCAAGGCCGCGGCCTGAACGCAGGCGCGCCTCGTCGACGAACGGAAGGCTCCCGAGCAGCGCATCACTTTATTGCGCTACCACGTAATTTTCGCACTGCAGCAAAGCTTGAAGCCCGGAAGAGACGGGCGTAGGCGGCTGCCATGGCCGACCAGAACCAGAGCATGGCCGAGGCGCTTGCCGCCCGGCTGACCAAGGGCGCGCTACCGGGGGAGCTGACCGGCTTCGGCGATGCCGAGCGGGCCGCCGCCGCGGCGTTCGTCGCGGACACCGCCGCGCGTCGTGAGCCCGGCAAGCCCGCGATCCGGCTCGAGCCGATCGCGTCGGACGACGTGCGGCGGCGCATGCGCCTCGCCATCGTCAACGACGACATGCCCTTCCTGGTCGATTCGATCGCCGCCGCGATCGGCGAACAGGATCTCGACATCGACCGCCTGATCCACCCCGTCGTCCGCGTGACGCGCGATGCATCGGGCGCGCTCACCGACATCGGCGGCGCGGGCACGCCCGAATCGATGATCTACATCGAGCTGGAACGCGCCGACGCGCGCGACCGGCGCGGCCTGGTCGAAGACCTGACCGCGGTACTCGCCGATGTGCGCGCCGCCGTCACCGACTGGCCCGCGCTGCAGCGCGCGATGGCGCGCGACGAGGCCGCGCTGCCGCAGGGCGAGGGCGCGGCGCTGTTGCAATGGTTCCTCGACGGACAGTTCACGTTGCTCGGCCACCAGATCTGGCGGCGCGACGGCAGCGCGGGCGAGGCGCTCGGCATCGTCCGCCATCCACACGAAACGCCGGTGCTTGCCGAGGCGAACCGCGCGCTCGCGATCCGCTGGTTCGAAGAGGGCAATGACGCGCCGCTGCTGCTGAAATCCAGCCTGATCTCGACCGTCCACCGCGCCGTACCGCTCGATCTGGTGCTGGTGCCGGTGATGGAGGCGGGCGAGGTCGTCGGCCTGTCGATCCACGCCGGCCTGTGGACCAGCGCTGCGCTGAGCGCCAAGCCGCGCGACATCCCCGTGCTGCGGGCGCGCCTGTCTGCGCTGGAGGCGAAGTTCGGCTTCGATCCCAAGGGCCATACCGGCAAGGCGCTGACGCATGCGCTGACCGCTTTGCCCCACGACCTCGTCGTCGCCTTCCCGGCCGATGCGCTGGAAGAGGTGGTGCTGACTGCGATGAGCCTCGCCGACCGGCCGCGGCCGGCGCTGGTGCTGGTGAAGTCGGCGCTGGGGCGGCATCTGTTCGCCTTCGCCTGGCTGCCGCGCGACGACCTCACCACCGCACGCCGCGTCGCGATCGGCCAGATGCTGGCCGACGCCTCGAACGGCAACGTGCTCAACTGGTCGATCAGCCTCGACGACGGCGTCGTCGCCCTGCTCCGCTACACGATCGACCTGCGCGGCTCAGGCCGCATGCCCGAGACCGAACCGCTCGCCGAGCGCCTGCGCAAGATGGTGCGCGGCTGGATGTCGGACGTCGAGGCGGCGCTGGTCGAACAGGTGCCCGCTCAGCGCGCCGCGCGTCTGGCGCTGCGCTGGGCCAACGCCTTCCCGGCCAATTACCGCAACGTCAGCAGCCCCGCCGAAGCGGCGCAGGACATTTTGCGCGTATCGAGCCTGGAAAATGCCGGCGACCGCTCGGTGCGCATCTTCCCGGTCGTCGCGGGCGAGGACCGCCAGCTCAAGATCTACAAGCTGCACGGCGCGCTTGCGCTGTCGGACGCGGTGCCGGTGCTGGAGAATTTCGGCTTCCGCGTGATCGGCGAGCTGCCCACGCGGCTCCAGGACGAAGCGGACACCTTCGTCCATGACTTCGTCGTCGAGACGGATGCGACCGACGACGCCAATGACGCCGCGGTGCTGGAAGGCGCGATCGCCGCCGTGCTGGAAGGGGCAGCGGAAAACGACGCGTTCAACCGCCTGATCATCGACGTCGGCCTCACGCCGCAGTCAGTCGTGCTGCTGCGGGCCTGGTTCCGCTATCTCCGCCAGGCGGGCCTGCCCTATGGCCTGACCACCGTCGTCGACGCCCTACGCCGCGCGCCCAAGCTGACCAAGGCGCTGATCGCGCGCTTCGCAGCCGCGCATGATCCCAAGGGCAGTGGCGACCTGACCGCCAGCGACGAAGCGATCGCGCGGGGCCTCGACGCGGTATCGGCGATCGACGACGACCGCATCCTGCGCGCCTATCGCGACCTGATCGGCGCCTGCCTGCGCACCAACGCCTTCGCCCCCGCGGCGAACGAAGCGCTGGCGTTCAAGCTCGACAGTCACCTGATCCCCGGCCTGCCCGCCCCCGTGCCGTGGCGCGAGATCTGGGTGTATTCGCCGCGGGTCGAGGGCATCCACCTGCGCGCCGGCCCGGTCGCACGCGGGGGCCTGCGCTGGTCGGACCGGCGCGACGACTTCCGCACCGAAATCCTCGGGCTGATGAAGGCGCAGCGCGTCAAGAATGCGGTGATCGTGCCGACCGGCGCGAAGGGCGGCTTCTACCCCAAGCAGCTCCCCTCCCCCGCGGTCGATCGCGACGCATGGCTGGCGGAAGGCACCGAAAGCTACCGGATCTTCATCCGCTCGCTCCTGTCGATCACCGACAATATCGTCGACGGCCGCGTCGTGCATCCGGCGGACGTCGCGGTGCTCGATGGTGAGGACCCCTATTTCGTCGTCGCCGCCGACAAGGGCACCGCGACGTTCAGCGACGTCGCCAATGCGCTGGCGCTGGAGCGCGACTTCTGGCTGGGCGACGCCTTCGCGTCCGGCGGCAGCGTCGGCTACGATCACAAGGCGATGGGCATCACTGCCAAGGGCGCCTGGGTGTCGGTGCAGCGCCACTTCGCCGAGCGCGGCGTCGATGTTCAGACCCAGCCGATCACCGTCGTCGGCTGCGGCGACATGTCGGGCGACGTCTTCGGCAACGGCATGCTGCTCAGCAAGGCGCTGAAGATCGTCGCGGCGTTCGATCACCGCCACATCTTCATCGACCCCAATCCCGATCCTGCCGCCAGCTGGGACGAGCGCGCGCGCATGTTTGCCCTCCCCCGCTCCAGCTGGGCCGATTACGACGCCGGCCTCATCAGCGAAGGCGGCGGCGTGTGGGCGCGCAGCGAGAAGGTCATTCCGCTGTCGCCGCAGGCGCAGGCCGCGCTCGGCATCACCGCGACGCAGCTGGATCCGGCGTCGCTCATCTCCGCGATTTTGAAGGCGCCCGCGGACCTGCTGTGGTTCGGCGGCATCGGCACCTATGTGAAGGCGGCGCGCGAGAATAACGCCGCCGTCGGCGATCCCGCCAACGACCGCCTGCGCGTCGATGCCGAGCAACTGCGCGTTACCGCGATCGGCGAAGGCGCGAACCTGGGCGTCACCCAGGCGGCGCGTATCGCCTTCTCAGAGCGTGGCGGCCGGATCAACACCGACTTCATCGACAATTCGGCGGGCGTCGATTGTTCGGATAACGAGGTGAACATCAAGATCGCGCTCAACCGCGAAATGAACGAAGGCCGCCTCGGCTTCGAGGAGCGCAACGCGCTGCTCGCCAGCATGACCGACGACGTCGCGCATCTGGTGCTGGAGGACAATCGCCTCCAGACGCTGGCGCTGTCGATCGCCGAAGCGGACGGTGCAAGCGCCATCCCCAGCTACGTCCGCGTCATCGAAATCTTCGAAGGCGCCGGTCGATTGGACCGTGCGGTCGAGGGGCTCGCTGGCAACGACGACCTGCTGCGGCGTGGGCAGGAAGGCCATGGCCTCACCCGGCCCGAACTCGCCGTGCTGCTCGCCACCGCCAAGCTGTCGTTGCAGGACGGGATCGAGCAGGCACCGCTGGCGCTCGCCCCCGAACTGGCACCGGACCTGCACGCCGCCTTCCCGCCGGCGATGCGGCGCGACTTCGCGCAGGCGATCGACGAGCATCGCCTGCGCGGCGAGATCGTCGCGACCAAGCTCGCCAACCGCATCGTCAACCGGCTGGGCGTGCTGCGCCCGTTCGAACTGGCGGAAGAGGAAGGCGCCGCGGTCGCCGACATCGCCGCGATGTTCGTGGTGGCGGAGCGCGTCTTCGGCCTCGACAGCCTGTGGGCGGAGATCGAGCGCGCCGACATTGCCGAAGGCGCGCGCATCGCGCTGTTCAACGAGGTGGCGGTGGCGACGCGCTCGCACATCGCCGACCTGCTGCGCGCCAACGCACCGGGCACGTTGCCGGGCGCAGTGATCGAACGGCTGGGCCAGGGCATCGCCGCGCTGGAACGCCAGACGCAGTCGCTGCTGCTCGAGGAAGCGAGCGCGCAGAGCGCTCGCATCGCCGCCGAGCTGGAAGCCGCTGGCGCACCCGCCGAGCTGGCGCGCCGCGTCGTCCGCCTGTTCGACATGGACGGCGTCGTCGGCCTCGCCGCGCTGGGCCAGCGCCTCGGGATCGACGAAATCGAGCTGACGCGGGCCTATACCCACCTTGGGCAGGACCTGGGCCTCGACTGGGCGCAGGCGGCGGCGGCGCGCATCGTCTCGGGCGATCCGTGGGAGCGCCTGCTGCTCGCCGGCCTCGCGCGCGATTTCCAGCAGCAGCGACTGGAGTTCCTCGGCCGCACCGGCGAAGGCGATCCGCGCAGCGCGGTGCAGACTTGGCTGGCCGCGAACGGCGCGCGCGTCGCGCAGTTTAAGGCGCTGGTCGACCGCGCCCGCCATGCCGCGCAGCCCAATGCGGCCATGCTCGCGCAGATCGCCGGCCAGGCGCGGGTGCTTCTGGGGCGGTAAGCCACTCGGCCTCCCGCGCCCTCGGGAGCGGGAGGCCAGCCCCACCCCATCCGTCACCCCGGACTTGTTCCGGGGTCCACCGGGCCGCAAGGGGGCGGTTGAGCCTCCAGCCGTTCCCCCCGCCGCACAGTGGACCCCGGAACAAGTCCGGGGTGACGACGGTAAAACCGGAAAGCCCCCTACCCCCGCGCCGCCACCTTCGCGCGCCAGCCACGGGCGCGCCACCACATGATCACGCCCGTCACCGCTAGCCCGGCCGGCAGCAGCCCACCCAGGAAAATCACCACCTGCCAGACGATTCCCATATCGTCGCCATCGTGGATCCGCCGCATCCAGCGCGCCGCGCCGCCCGGCTTGCGCGCCGCCGCAGCGACCGCGACGCCGCCGTCGTCCGCCACCTTGATCCGGCGCCCATCGGCCAGGCTGACCGTCCAGTCCGCCGACCGCTCGGTCGGCCAACCGACGCTGCGCAGCGGCCCCTTCGCCACCCCCGCGGCGCGCGCGACGACCGTATCGACGGACTGCGCCGGCTCGGCCACCGGCGGCGCGAAGGCGGGGCGCCCGCCGCCCTCCCGTCCGCCGAACACGCTGGGAAAGCTGATCCACACGCCGGTCAACGACAGCACGAACAGCGGCAGCGCGATCCAGAAGCCCATCTGGTAATGCAGGTTGCTGTCGGTGTTGCGGTGCCGGCGCCAGCGAAAGCCCTTCGTCCAGCGCCCAACGCTCGGCCACCACAGCCATAGGCCGGTCATGCTCGACAGCAGCATCGCGACACCGATCCAGCCCACGATCGTGCGACCGATCCCCGGCACCTGCAGGCTGCCGTGCAGCACATGCAGGAAGCGCATCACGCCGCCGCTGCGCGGCGCCACGGCCAGCACGCGCGCGGTGGGCGGGTCGAGATAGACGGTGGTGCGCGGCGGCGGTCCGCGCCGCGGCGCCTGCGCGCCCACGGCGCTGACCGTCACGGGGCCGTCCCCCTCCGGCAGGCCGAGGTCGCTGATCCGCTCGCCCGGCGCCAGCACGCGCTGCGCCGCCGCCACATAGGTTTCGGGGGCCAGCAACGCGGTGCCGCTGGTGGAATAGCGCTCGGCATTGATCAGCCGGTCCAGCGGCTCGCGCCAGACCAGCGCCGCGCCCGACAGCGACAAAGGGATGATGAGGATGGCGAGCGTCAGCCCGATCCATTTATGGACCTGAAACCAAGTCTTTCGCCATTTGACCGCGTTCATCGCTATGTATCCCCGACTGTGCCCCGGCGGTCGCATGGCGGCGGGCGTCAGGTCAACGTCCGCGCAAACAGCCAGCTTCTCAATGCACTGGCAAGGTTGGGCGGATCGTCCGCGGCGATACGCAGCACGTCGATCTCAGCAACCAGCGCGGACAGCGGCAGGCCGCAGCCCTGCGCCGCCTCTTCCAGCGCGCGCCAGAACACGGGCTCCAGGCTGATCGACGTCTGGTGACCGGCGATCGTGATCGACCGCTTCACTGGCCCGACGAAGCCGCAGGCGGGCGCCGCAATGTCAGGCATCGGCCCAGCGCCGCAACAGATTGTGATAGATGCCGGTCAGCTTCACCACGGCAGGATCGCCCTGGCCGTTGCTGGCCGCGACCGACTGGATCGCCTCGTCCAGCTCGAACAGGGTCCGCCGCTCGCCATCGTCGCGCACCATCGATTGCAGCCACAGGAAGCTCGCGGTGCGCACGCCCCGCGTCACCGGCGTCACGCGATGCAGGCTGGAGGCGGGATAAAGGACGAGATGCCCGGCGGGTAACTTCACCGTCTGCGGCCCGAAACGATCCTCGATCACCAGCTCGCCGCCATCGTAGCTGTCGGGATCGTCGAGAAACAGCGTCGCCGATAGGTCGGACCGGATGCGGAAATCGGTGCCGCGCTGCAGGCGGATCGCATTGTCGACGTGCAGGCCGAAATCCTCGCCGCCCTCATATCGGTTGAACAGCGGCGGAAACACCTTGAGCGGCAGCGCGGCGGCGAAGAACAGCGGCGACCGCCCCAGCGCATCGAGCACGAACGCCGCGCCGGCCCGCGCCGCCTCCGTCCCTTCGACCAGCTGACGGTTGCGCTTGGCGAGCGCCGCCTGCGGGCCCGAGGTGACGTTGCCGTCCACCCATTCGCCCGCGTCGATCAGCCCCCGCAGCCGCGCCACGCCCTCCGCATCCAGAATATCGGGGATGGCAATCAGCATAACTGGTGGTTCCTCAGGTCTCTTCCCCGCCGGGGGCTGATGTGGCGGGGAAGAGTAGCAAAGATCAGAAGCTGCGGAACAGGCTGAGCACCGTCTGGCGCCGGTCGCCGGGCATCGCCCAGCCGCCGGTCACGACGCCGCTGGTCGCGTTGATGTTGTTGCGGACGTTGGTCAGGTACTTCTCATCCGTCAGGTTCTGGATGTTGAGCTGCGCGGTCCAGCCACCACCGAAGCTGTAGGCCAGATAGGCGCGGTGGATCAGATAGTCGGGCGCGCGCAGCTGCACGCCGTTGGTCAGCACCGGGACATAGGTGGTGAACGACCCCTGATAGGTTAGGCCATAGCCCAGCTCGAGCCCGAACGGCAGCTTGTAGGTGGTGAACAGGCTGCCCGAATGTGTCGGCGTCTGCACCAGCGGGCTGTCGCGCTGCGGGTCGGGGTTGGCGACCGAATTGCCGCACCCGGTGCTACCCGGATTGCGCAGGCAGAAATCGGACACCGACTGCACCACCTTGCTATCGAGATAGGTGTAGTTGGCGAAGATCGTCCACGCCTTGGTGATGCTGCCCGATGCGCCCAGCGCGATCCCGTCGACGCGGCTCTTGCCGCCCAGCACCTGCACCGTCGGCAGCGCGGGGTCGTTCGAGGGTACGCGATAATTGGTGCGCTCGTTGCGGAACACCGCCGCGGTCAGCTCCAGCCGGCGGTTGAACAGCCCCGCCTTCACGCCCGCTTCGTAGTTGCGCGCGGTTTCGGGCGCAACGCCGCAGGTATTGGTGACGATGCTGTTGGAGACGCTGACGCAGCCCGCCCGCACGCTCGGCGACGAGGGCGTCTTCGCGTTGCCGTAGCCGGCATAGACACTGACGTCGCGCACCGGATGGAACACTGCGCCGACGCGGTACGAGAACAGCCGTTCGTTGTTGATCTGCGGCGTCTGCAACGCCGCGGCGGGCTGGCTGACGCCCAGCGCGAGCGTGCGGAGCGGCAGTGCGCGGAAGTCGCTGCGCTGCATTTCCCAGCGCACGCCGCCGTTCAGTTCGAAGAAGCGGTTCAGCTCCAGCGTGTCGAAGGCATAGACCGCGACGTTGGTCTGGGTCGACCGCGACTGCGCCGTGGTGACGTAGTTGATCGGCCCGCGATAGACGCTGTCCGGGTTGCTGATCGACAACGTCGGCAGCGGCGACACCGCCGATCCGTCCGCATTGCGCAGCAGCGATCCGCTGGTGATCCGGTAATCCTCGACGATCGCCGACATGCCGATGTTGGCGACGTTACGCAGGCCACCCTTCTCGCCATGCTCCAGCCGCAGGTCGGTCTGGTTGGCGAGCAGCTGATTCTCCTGGTCGCGCACCAGCCCGCGGGGACCGGACGGGATCCATTGGCCCGGCTGCAACCCCGTCGGGCAGGCGAGGCCCTGCGGATCGGTCGCACTGGTCGCCACCGGCTGGCGACCGGTGCCGGCGAGGCAGAAGGTGCCCTGCGGCGCGCTCGTCACGCTATACTGGCCGACGCGCTGCCACCGCGTCAGGTTGCGGATCGAGACATGCGCGTCCGCCTGATGGCGGAAGGTCGCGGTGAAGCGATCGACCGTGATCTGCTGGCGATCGAGGTTGCTGTAGCCGTAATAGTCGCTGCGATCCGCGCCGGTGATCAGGCCGCCGACCAGCGCGTTGTTGAAATAGGGCACACCGTACAGTGGCGTATTGTCGTCGCGCTGATGGACATAGGCGAGCGTCAGGCTGGTCGGCCCGCCGATCCCGATCGTGACGGCGGGTGCGACACCCCAGCGTTCGTACTTCTCGACGTCGCGGCCGGGCACGTCGTTGTGATGGTACACCGCGTTCAGGCGCACCGCGACATCGTCGCCGACGCGATGGTTCGCATCCACCGTGCCCCGCCAGTAATTGTCGGTGCCGACCGATCCCTGCACGATCGTCAGGTCTTCGGCCCGCGGCTCCTTGGTGACGAGGTTGATCGTGCCGCCGACGCTGCCCGATCCGTTGAACACCGAATTGGCGCCGTTGTAGACTTCGATCTGCTGCAGATTGAACGGATCGGTGCGGCTGTATTGCGCGCTGTCGCGGATGCCGTCGATCGTGATGTCGGTGTTGGCCGAATAGCCGCGCAGGTTGATGCTGTCGCCATAGCCGCCGCCGCCCTCGCCCGCACCGAAGGTAATGCCGGGGATCGTCTGGAGGGCGTCGCGCAGCGTCTGGAGGTTCTGCTTGCGCAGCACCTGGTCAGAAATGACGGTGATCGTCTGCGGCGTATCGATCAGCGCCGACGTCGCCTTCGGGCTTTCGACCACCGCAGGCGCGACCTGCCCCTTGCCGTTAACGATGATGTCGTCGCGCTCGCCCTCGCGCCGGGCATCCTGCGCCTGCGGGTCGGCCGTAACGTCGGTCTTGGCGGTCGCCGCGACCGGATCAGCGGCAAAGGCAGGCGCGGACGCGAGGAAGCCGATGCACGACAGCGCCAGAAACGGTGGTTTGGTCATTAAAAACGGTCCCCTTTATGGGGCGTCCGTTAATGCGAGTTATTATCACCGTCAACGCTAATGCGAGCTACTCGCATATATTTACGCTCGATATGCCGCGGCCACGCACCCTCATTGCGAAATGCGCGCCGTCGCCACTGCGTTCTGGAACAGCGCGCTCAACGCCGCGCTGATGTCGCCGTCGGTGGACACCTTGGTGTAGAGGCCCGACGAGGCGCAGGCTTGCAGCGCGGGTTCGACCTTGTACAAATTGGGCGCCACATTGGTCTGCGACCAGCTGTCGTTGTCGAGCGATTCGCGCAGATATTCGGTATAGAGCACCGCGATGCGGATGCCGCGGGCCTTGATCGCGTCGCATTTCGTGGTGTCGATCGCGGCCTCGGGCTTGCTCCCGGGACGATTTTCATCGCGCATGCCGTCGGTGACGATGAACATCACACCCTTGGGGTTGTCGCCGTTCACGCCCGATCCGGGTGTCCCCATCATCGCGTTCATATTGTCGAAGGCGTCGCTGTGCGCACTGTCCTGGTCGTTCCAGCCGACCTCGCTCCGCTGGCAGGCCTGCGTCGGGCAGCCGTTCTTGTAGAAGGTGGACGGCTGGATCGTCGGACTGACGGCATAGGCCATCGTCAGTTTCGGCGTCAGCGGCATGGGCGTCGCGAAACCGCCACTGCCGCGGAATGTGGAAATCGCCATCTGATACATCGCACCGTTGCGGCTCATCGTGCTGATCGCGGTGTCGGCGAGCTTGTTCACCGAGCTCGCCTCCTCGTCGATACGCAGCGTCAGGCCATAGGACCGCGCGACGTCGTACAGGCTGACCTGGTTGCCGTTCTTGTCCGCCCCCGTTTGGTCTTTTACCGAATGGCAGGCGAACTTGCACCCGCGCGAATTGCTGTTGGCGACCGTGCGCAGCCCGGCGGAGGTGCTGGGCAAGGCCATCGATCCGGACACGTCGAGCAGGACGTAGAAGTTGATGTTGGGTGCGATGGCATTGGTCGTGGTCGACGTACCGCCGATGTTGAGGACGTTGAGCCCCAGGATCCGAGCGAAGACGTTGTCCGACGTCGCCTTGTACGTCACCGTCGCGGTCCGCCGGCCGGTGGCATCCTTCACCGCCGTCACGACGAGGCGGGTGATCCTGACCGATCCCGTCCCCAGCACCGGCTGCGATTGCAGCGTGAACATCATCGTCGCCTTCTCGGCGGCCATCACGTCGGGAAAGGGCATCACCAGCTTGCTGACCGCGACGAGGGCCGAGGCATCGGCGATCGCGTTCAGCTTGGTCTGCGCCGTCATCGCGCGCGCATAATCGATGCCCATGCCCACCGCGAAGGTGAGCGGCAGCAGCGCGAAGCCGAACATCATCAGCACATTGCCCCGCCGATCGCGGAACAGGCGTCGCAGGCGGGCAGCGAAAGCGGTCATCACGTGTTGCAATCCGAACAGGTGATGGTCTGCGAATTGCGCGGCAGCATCACGAGGAAGTCATCGAGCGCGATCGGCTTGACGAAGCCGAAATTGGCCGGCGGGCGATAATTGTAGGTCACGTGGGCGACGATGAACGACACGCCCGGCACGCGCATGGCGAGCGGAATGTTCGACAACGTTCCCGGCGTATCGGGCAGCCCGTTACGGGCCCGGCTCCAGTCGATCCGAACCCGCATCATGTTGTCGATCGTGATGTGCGTCAGCCGGATCACCGCCCGGTCCGAGCGATAGGGCGCCATCACCTGCGTCGCCGCGGCCAGGCTGTTGTCGACATCCGTCTTGGTCGTGCTGCCACTGGCATTCTGGGCGATCAGATCGGCGGTGGCGCGCGTTGCGATCGTCACCTTGCGCTTGCAGGCGATGCCGTCCTGCAACTGCACGCTGCCCAGGTACAGGATCAGCAGGATGGGCAGCACCATCGCAAATTCGATCAGCGCCACGCCACGCGTATCGCGCGCCAGATCCCGCCAGCGGCGCAGGCGGGCGATCATGAATAGGTCTCCGACTTGGCGACCGACGTCGCCATCAGCAGGCGGCGCCCCGGCCCCATGTTGCTGAAATCGAACAGCGGCGCCGACTGGACGGGCCAGAGGTACATGAACCGGACCAGCACGATCGATCCCTGGCTGCCCAGATCGTAAGCGAAGGTGTTGGCGATCCTGCCGTCCGACCCGATCGTCACCGCCGGGGCGCTATTGTCCATCGACGCCCAGTCGCCCGTGCTCTTCACCTCGACGTACAGGCGCGAACACGGCAGGAAGGCGGGCAGAGACGCGCAGCCGGCCTTCCGGAATCGTTCGGCGAGTTGCGCCTTCGTCATCCCGCTCTGTGACCCCGTATCGTCGGCAGCCTGGGTACGGCCCGTCACGATATTGCGCGCGGCCGATTCGACCCCGGTTTCCAGCACTTCCTGGACGAAATAGGCGAGGCTGGTGACGGCCACCGCCAGCAGCAGCGCGATGAACGGCACCGCGACCATCGCGAATTCGACGATCGTCGCTCCCCGCGTGTCGCGAGCCAGCCGCGGCGCACCGCAGGTCGCCGCACGCGCACGGCGCGCCTGGCGAAGCGCACAGGCGCGAAGGATGGTCGGAAGCCTCATGCGGCAACCGTACCGGACAAAAGTAAACAAAAACCCAAAACGGTCCGCTTCGGACTTTATGGCGCTATGGTTCTATGCGCGGACCTCGTCGGCGGTCACCGCGTGCAGGCGCCCCGGCTCACAGGAATGCCGGCGCCTGCCGCAGTTGCTGATAGGCTGCAATCACCTTTTGCAGCATGGCTTCGTGGCTGCGATCGCCGCCGTTGCGATCGGGATGATAGGTGCGGACGAGTTCCGAATAGCGCTTGCGCAGCGCGGTGCGATCGGCGTCCGGGGCCAGGCCCAGCACCTTCAGGCTCGCCCGGTCCTGACCTGACAGCGGCTTGCCGTCGCTGCGCTCGGGCGCAACCTCGCGGCGATAGCGTGCGCCGATCGCATCGAGCGGATCGCGAAAATCGGCCCAGCGCGGCCCCTGGTCGCCTGTGCCGGCGCGCGCGAACGCCCGCGTCTCGCTCTCCCAGCCCGCCAGCGGCCGCTGTGCGCGGTGGATCTCGTCCGCCGTCATTCCGTCGAAGTAATTGTATCGGCTGTTGAACGCGCGGACATGCTCCAGGCACATCCAGCGGAACGCGCCCGGCCCTCCGCCGCCATCGCTCGCGCCTTCCAGCGGCGGCGCGCGAAACTCGCCCGGCTCTTCGCAGCCCGGCTCCGCGCACATGCGTCCATTCGCTTCCACCCGGCCATGAAACCGCGTGTGCGGCCGGTCTTTCCTGTCACTTCCGCGCGCCACGAACGCTCCCTAATCTGCGCAAGCTTGGCTATATAGGCGCGATGACCGACACCGCCACCGCCGCCCGTCCCCTCGCCGACATCATCGCAGAGCGCCTGCGCGACGCGCTGCAACCGACTCATCTTGAGGTCGTCAACGACAGCCATCATCATGCCGGCCATATGGGGGACGACGGCACCGGTGAGTCGCATTTCAGCGTGTCCGTCGAAAGCCCGCTGTTCGCCGGCGAAACCCGCGTCGCACGCCAGCGCCGCGTGAACAAAGCGCTCGCCGATCTGTTGTCGACGCGCATCCATGCCCTCGCGATCAAGGCACGCGCGCCGGGTGAGTGAACGGGAGAGCCTGATGCCCTATCGCCTGTGGTATTGGCCCACCATCCAGGGGCGTGGCGAGTTCGTGCGCTTGGCGCTGGAGGCGGCGGGTATCGACTATGTCGACTGCGCCCGGCTGGAGGGTGTCGAGGCGATGATGGCCGATATGGAGACGCGGACGAAGGCCGGCCGCGGTCCGTTCGCCCCGCCCTATCTCGCGCTCGACAATCACGCCGTGGCGCAGGTCGCCAACATCCTGCAATTCCTTGGCCAGCAGCACGATCTGGCACCGTCGAACCTTGCCGACCGGCAGTGGATCAACCAACTGCAACTGACCATCGCCGACTGCATCGCCGAAGTGCACAGCGTCCATCATCCCGTCGCGATGATGGCCTATTACGACGACCAGAAGGACGAGGCGGCGCGCGCCGCCGACCAGTTCCGCAGGGAACGCCTGCCCAAATATCTCGACCATTTCGAGGCGGCGGCACGGCATGGCCCGACCGAATGGCTGGTCGATCATCGCTGGACCTATGCGGACACCTCGCTGTTCCAGCTGGTCGAGGGGCTGCGCTATATGTTCCCGCAGCGAATGGCGGCGCTGGAATCGCGGTATCCCGCGCTGCTCCGCCTGCGTGACGCGGTGGCGGACCTGCCCGGCATCCGCGCCTATCTGAAGAGCGACCGACGCCTGCCGTTCACGACCGAGGGAATCTTCCGCCACTATCCCGAACTCGACTGCGCATCGCGCCTGCACTGAACCGCAGCGTTTCCGGATTGCGGGGTGTCGCGATCGCGCCGGACCGGTAAGACACGCCCAAGCCCGCTGACCTTGAGCCGCGTCGGCGGGAGCCGTGCCCGCACGGCTGACGCCCATGGCATACAGCCTTCGACCGGCTGAAACCGAACGGGGATTGGAAGTAAGCCCGATGTCGTCGCCCGTAACCCGCGTCCCCCGCCCCGCCGCCCGCATCTTGCTGGTCGATGGCGCCGGCCGCGTGCTGCTGATGCGCTTCACTCCCGGCGACCGCCCGCCCCTGTGGTGCACGCCCGGCGGTGCGGTCGATCCCGGCGAAACCTACCCGCAGGCGGCACGCCGCGAATTGTGGGAAGAGGTGGGGCTGGACATCGACTGCGGCCTGGAAGTCGCGCAGCGCACCTGCGAATTCCTGACCTTCGAAGGCGTCGAGGTGATCGCCGACGAACGCTATTTCCGCGTCGATATCGATCGTCACGACGTGCAGGCCGGCGCGCTGACCGCGCTCGAACAGCGTGTGCTGGCGGGATCGCGCTGGTTCGCACTGTCCGAACTCGCCGACTGGCCGGAAGTCATCTACCCTGCTGATCTCGAACAGCTTCTTCGCGAAACGGAGCCTGCCCGTGCTTGACGATTTCGTCCTTCAGACCATCACGCCCGTCACCCACGACCTGGGCGGGTTCAAGGTCCACCGCACGCTGCCCGGCCGCGCCCGCACGATGGTGGGGCCGTTCCTGTTCTTCGACCAGATGGGTCCGGCACAGCTCGCCGCGGGCGGCGGCATCGACGTGCGCCCGCACCCGCACATCAACCTCGCCACCGTCACCTATCTGTTCGACGGCGCGATCGATCATCGCGACTCGCTCGGCACGCAGCTCCGGATCGAACCCGGCGCCGTGAACCTGATGACCGCCGGCCACGGCATCGTCCATTCGGAACGCTCGCCGGGCGATGAGCGCGCGCATGGCCCGGTTCTGTCGGGCATCCAGACCTGGCTCGCCTTGCCCGACGCACAGGAGGAAATGGCGCCCGATTTCGAGCATGTCGCCCGCGATGCGCTGCCGACACTGGAGGCGAACGGCGCCCGCGCGCGGATCATCATGGGCGAATTGTGGGGCCAGCGTGCGCCGACCACCACCTATGCCGGCACGATCTACGCCGACATCGTGCTCGATCCCGGTGCCGCCGTGCCGATCGACGCCGCGGCGGACGAGCGCGCCGTGTATCTCGCCTTCGGTGAGGCAACGCTGGAGGGCGTGCCGCTGGAACCGATGAAGCTCTACGTCCTGCGCCCCGGTATCGCCGCCACGCTGCGCTCCGACACCGGCGGCCGCGCGATGCTGGCGGGCGGCGACGCCTTCAAGACCCCGCGCCACGTCTGGTGGAACTTCGTCTCGTCGCGCCGCGAGCGGATCGAGGAGGCGCGCCGCGCCTGGACCGCCGGCGAATTTCCGCTCGTCCCCGGCGACGACAAGGAATGGATTCCCATCCCGCAGGTGCCCAACACCGTCAGCTATCCCTAAAGCGTCTTTCGCCGCGCCCGTGCGTTAGGCCCCTCGAAAGCGGGGCGAATATGTGCGCAGGTGATGACGAATATTGGATGCAGATGGCGATCGACGTCGCCCGATCGAAGGGGTCCGATCCGTCGACCTCGCCGCTCGGCTGCGTGATCGTGCGCGACGGCAAGGTGCTCGCCGCCGAACGCAACCAGACGCACGAGCTGCCCGACGCCACCGCGCATGCCGAGATGATGGCGATCCGTCGCGCCTGTGAAGGGATCGGCGAACTCGAGCTGCGTGGGGCGACGCTCTATTCGACGCTGCAACCCTGCGGCATGTGTACGATGGCCTCGATCTGGTCGAAGGTCGGCCGCGTCGTCTTCGGCGCCGGCCGCGACGACGTCCATCCGATGTATTTCGAAGCGAAGCACGTCGACACGCTCGCCTTCATCGCCGACGCCTATCGCGACGATATCGAGATCGAAGGCGGCTGCTTGGCCGACGAATGCGCCGGACTGTATTACGGCCCCGATGCCGATCTGCCGAAAGAGGAGCAGGCGAACCTGTGAGCGTCAACGTCAACACCGCCACTGCGGACGAGCTCAACGCCGTTCCCGCACTCGCCGGCCACGGCTTCGCAATCGTCCGCTACCGCGAAGACCGCGGCGGCTTCACCGCGCTACGCCAGCTGGACGAAGTGCCCGGCCTGGCCGGCAAGGTCGACCTCGACGACGACACGCTGACGCTGGGGTAACACCTCTCGCCCCGTCATCCCGGCGCACGCCGGGATCCATGGAGGGCGACGTCCTCAGCATCGGCGGGCAACCCTCGACACGCGCGCGTCCAGGAATCCCGGCATGCGCCGAAATGACCGAGGGACGGGAATAACGAACAGAAGGGCACCAACCAAAGCGCCCGCCGCGCCGCACCCAGCAGCCCCGTCAGCCGCCATGCCCCCCACCCGTCATTCCCGCGAAGGCGGGAATCCAGACGCGCTACCGTCGCGGCTCCATCGCAGTCGGTAGCGGTTATGGATCCCCGCCTCCGCGGGGATGACGACCGGGCGTAACGGGCACGCCAACCAACACCCACGAGCCAACCAACACCGGCCAGCCCCAAACCCCCGCCGCCCTACGCCCCCAACCCCGCAAACCACGCCGCGTACACCGTGTTGCGCGCCATATGCCGGTTGAGATCCGGCGCGCCGTCGTCCCACCACACCGGCCCGCGTTCGCCGAGCGCCACCTTCGCCGCATCTACCGCAGCATGCGCCCGCGCCTCCGCGTCCGCGTCACCCGCCCGTTTCGCCGCCGCGACCGCCCGCCGCGCCGCCATCAGCTGCGATACCAAAGGTTGCCGCTCGTGCTCTGCCAACGCGGGGTTGGCGCGCCGCCACAACCGCCCCCGCACCACGATATAGCGCAGGTCCGGTGTCGCCGGCGGGGCCGGCTGGCTCAGACCGGGGCCTCGATCGCGAAGCGCACGCCATCGGGCGCATAGGTAATGCCCGCCTGCCCCTCGACATGCTGGGCGAAAACGCGCTGGATCATCCGCGTGCCGAAGCCGGTGCGCATCGGCGCGGTCACCGGCGGGCCGCCCTGTTCGGCCCAGCTGAACGCGAAGCGCCGCTCGCCGACCGCACCGACCAGCGCCCAGCGGATCGCGACCTGCCCCTCGGGCACCGACAGCGCGCCATATTTGATCGCATTGGTCGCCAGTTCGTGCAGCGCCATCGACAGCGCCAGCGTGATTTCGGGGCTGAGGCGGATGTCCGGCCCTTCGATCGTGAAGCGCCGTCCGTTGCTGTCGAGGAACGGCGCCAGCACACGCTCGACGATCTCGCCGATCGCCGCGCCCTCCACCTCGTCGCGCACCAGCAGCTCGTGCGCCGCACCCAGGCTCGCGATCCGCCCCGCCACCGCTGCGCGCGCCTCGCCGAGCGACGGCGCGTCGCGCAACGTCTGGCTCACCACCGCGCCGACGGTCGCCAGCGTGTTCTTCACCCGGTGCGTCAGCTCGCGCGCCAGCACCGCGCGATGCTCCTCGGCGAATTTGCGCGCCGTGATGTTGCTGGTGAAGCCCGACATTTCCAGCGGCGTCCCATCGGCACGCCGCTGCACCGCGCCGCGCGCATGGATCCAGCGCTGCTCGCCCGACGGCGTCAGGATGCGATATTCGATGTCATAGGGCGCGTCGTTGGCGATCGTATCCCTGATCGCGGCGAGGACGCGCGCGGCATCGTCGGGGTGCAGGCTTTCGGCGAGGTCCTGCTCACCGAAATATGCGCCGGGCGGAAACCCGAAATTCTCCAGGCAGGACGCCGATGCGGTCAGCACGTTGCTCGGCAGCGCGAGCGTCCAGGTACCGAGGCCGCCGGCATTGAGCGCCATCGCCAGCCGCGCCTCGCGCTCGGCGAGCAGCGCTTCGCGCTTTTCCAGTTCGGCGGTCAGCGTGTCGCGATCCTGCTGCAATTCCTGCAGCCGATGCCGCTCGATCGTCACGTCCAGCTGCGAGGCGACGAAATAGCGCAGCTCGCCCGCCGCATCGAACACCGGCGCCACCATCAGCCGGTTCCAGAAGGGCGTACCGTCGCGCCGATGATTGAGCAGGTCGATCCCGATCCGCTCGCGCCGTCGGATCGCGGTGCGCAGTCGTTCGACGTCCGCATTATCGGTCAGCGGCCCCTGCATGAACCGGCAGTTGCGGCCCAGCGCTTCCGCCGCCTCGAAACCCGTCAGCGCGGTAAACGCGTCGTTCACATAGATGAGCGGATTATCGGGCAAAGTCGGGTCGCTGACCACGATCGCGGTGATCGAATGCTGGACCACCGCCAGGAACGGGTCGCTCGGGTCGAGCCCGCGCAGGAACGCGTCGATCGCCGCGCGCACGGCCGGCGGCGCGTCGAATGGCGTGTGCGGAACGGGGGGCAGCGGCTGTCGGTCCAAAGCAGGAACAGTCCTAGGCTAAAGCACACGCCCGGACAAGAGACGCTGCCGTAACGGATATAATTGGATTGCCTGCCAAATGCCTTGGCGGCGAACCATAATGTCGTTGATCCGCCGTGACTTAGCGGGGGACTGGTTACGCGCCGTTGGTCGCCTTGAACGCGGCGGTGCGGGCGATACGATCCGCCATCGCCAGCCAAGCCTCTTCCGACCGACGAAAGCGATCGCGCACCTGCGACAGCTGAGTCGCCGCGGCCTCGCGCGCGCAGGACGCCGCCTGCTCCCGATAATAGCTTTCCATGGCGTCAGGCCCCTTTCTGCATGGTCGATCGAGACGGTCGGTACGCCGCGGAACACGTCCGGCGCACGCAGGGGCGCAGGGCATCGGGGCGGCGCATGAAAACGAAAGACCCGCGTCCGCGCATCCGGTCCGGATGGCGCCGGTCAGGCCGTGCGAAGGGCCTCGCGATGGGGAGACTGTTGGTCAGGGCAGGTCCGGCAGGTCAAACGAGGCGGGCGCAATCGGATGATACCCGCCCGTTTGACCCATAACGCGCGATCCGCTCGGCGGTTCCCGCGCCATGACGCGCCCTGATGCGAAACGGGGCGGACCCTTCGGCCCGCCCCGCCCGGCGTCACTTCTTCTTTTCGCCCGAGGCGTCGGAGATGGCGGAGCCGGCCGACTTCAGGTCCTTGCCTGCGCCGTTGACCGTGTTGCACGCCGACAGCGACAGGACGGTGGCGAGCGCCAGCGCGGCGCCGATGGTCTTGGTGGTCATCATCGTGTCCTTTCCAGACATTCGGTAAAGGGATGCGGCGGGCCCGAATACGCCGGCCCGCCGCGCACACTCAGCGCAGCCGGCGGCGGGTCGCCGCGGTTGCACCGAAACCGGCAGCGCCTGCGCCGATCAGCAGCGCGAGCACGAGCATGAACGAGGTGCCGGCGGCAGCGCCCGCCGCCTTGTCGGTCGCGACCTTCGCGGTTTCGACCGTCTTGTCCTTGGCCTGGACGAACTGCTGCTTGGCGCGCGTCACCTGGGCCTGCGCCTGTTCGCGGCTGATCTTGCGCTGCGCGGCGACGATGTCGACGACGCGGGCTTCCGCCTGCTGGCCTTCGGCACCGCCGCGGGCCATCGCCGGCAATTCCTTGGCGATCGCGGTCTGCGCCTGCTCGGGCGTCATCTGCGCGGGATCGTTCGGCGCGTCCGACAGATAGGCCGCGGCCTCGCTGCGCACGTCCTGCTTGTCGATACCGGCGACCGAGGCTGCGGCCGGTGCCGCCGCGCCCACCGTGCTGCCCGCCGCGCCGGCGACCGCACCCACCGTGCGGAACGCGCCGCCGATGATGCCGCCGACGACCGAGGTCAGCAGATACAGGGTCAGGATCAGCGTGACGCCCCACACGACCAGGCCGTGGACCAGCGCGTCGAACCGGTCATGCACGCCCGCAACGCGCGCCGCGGCATAGCCGCCCGCGCCCAGCGCGATGACGGTGGTGATCAGCCAGAAGATACCGGCCCCGATGCCAAAGCCCGCCGCGCCCGGCGTCGTGCCCTCGACCGGATCGACCATGGTCAGGCCGATACCCGCGCCCAGGATGCCCAGCACCAGCTGCACCGCCACCGCGATGACGACACCGGCGAACACCGCGCCCCACGACAATCGGGTCGGCGTCTTCGCCGTGCGCAGGTCATCGCCCGGCACCGGGCCGGTATAAGCATGGGTAGCCATAATCACTCCTGTTGGAAAAATGCGTGTCCGGGATCAGTCCCGGGATTCCTTGGCCCGGCGGGTCGCCGCAGCGGTGCCCGCGTCCTTTTCGGCACGACCGCGCTCGCGCGCCGCATCGTCGCCGATCAACTTGCCGATCGCCTCCTGCACGGACCCCTTGGTCGCGCGCGCCGCGGCATCGGCTTTCGGGGTCTTGCTCATGCCGCCGCCTCCGTCTCGATGACGACGCCCTCGCCGTCGAAGCCACGCGCGCGGGCCCAGGCGACTGCGGCGATGCGCCGGTTGACGCCGATCTTGGCATAGATGCGCGCGACATGATTGCGCACGGTGTTGCCCGACACGTCGAGCGCCCGCGCGATGCGCTTGTCGTCATAGCCGCGACAGATCAGCGCCAGCACGTCGCGTTCGCGCCGCGTCAGATCGTCCAGGCCCGGCCCGTCCGCCTGCCGCTCGGGCGCGCGCAGCCGGGCGAGCTTGTCCATGATCGACCGGCTGAACCAGCTGGTGTCCTTCATCACCGCCTCGATCGCCTCGACCAGCTCCAGCTCGGTCGCCTTGCGCTGCGTGATGTCCTGGAACGCCCACAGCACGCAGGCGTCGTCGCCCAGCCGGATCGCCTCGGTCGACACCAGACAGTCGATCCCCGCGCCGTCCTTGGCGTGGATCCGCGCCTCATGACCGCGCAGCGCGTGGCCGTCGTCGATCAGCGCCTCGATCTCCTTGCGGATCGCGGAATTTTCCCACAATTCGACCTCGCCGAGCGGGCGGCCGATGATCTCGGTCGAGGCATAGCCGGTCATCTGCGTGAAGCTGGCATTCACCTCGCACAGCAGATGCCCATCGCGCGCGCCGATCGCCATCGGCACCGGCGCCATCTGGAAGGTGCGGGTGAACCGCTCCTCGCTATGGCGCAACGCGCCCTCCGCCTTCCGGCGCGGTTCCAGGTCGGCGAAGGTGAACAGCATGCAGGGCTGGTCGCCCATGTCGATCGGCTGCCCGGCAACGATCACCAGCTTGGTGCCGCCACCCGGCAGTTCCAGCTCCGCCTCCATCTGCGGGATCGTCCGCCCTTCGGCGAGCCGCTCCTTGGCCAGATCGCGGCGTTCCGCCTCGCGCAGCACGTCGATGTCGTACACCGTCTTGCACAGCACCTGATCGCGCTGATGCCCGGTCATCTCGAGGAACCCCTGATTGACCTTCACGAAGCGCAGGTCGCTCAACCGGCAGATCACCGCCGGCGCCGGATTGGCGTTGAACGACTGTTCGAAGCGATCCTCCGCCTCGTAACGCGCCGACACGTCCTGGATGATCAGCACCAGGCACGCCGGTTCGCCCGCATCGGCATCGTTGAGGACGAGGCTACGCACCTGATGCACCCAGCGCGGATCGTCCTCGCCCGCCACCGTCACTTCGACGACCACTTCGGAAAAGCAGTCGCCGGCGACGACGCGTTCGATCGGATAGGCGTCCGCCTCCAGCCGGTGGTTGTTGCGATACCGCAGCTGGAAGCGGGCGCGATATTCGTCGACAGTCGCGCCCAGCTCCTCGACCGATCCGACGCCGTGCATCGCCAGCGCGGCGTCATTCGCCCAGAGCAGGCTCTGGTCGGGATCGATCAGGATCACCCCTTCGTCGAGACCGACGATGATCTGGCGCAGGTGGCGCAGATCGGCGGTATCGCGCAGGGATTTGAGCAGGGCGGCCGTCATCGATCGCCTCAGGCGCGACGCCCGTGGATCAGCCAGCCGAGCGCATAGCCACCGACCAGCGCGGCCACAGCCCACAGAGCCGGCGTGTCCTGCACGGTCTTCGCCGCCGCCTTGCCATGTTCGCGCGCGGCGTCCGCGGCGACCTTGCCATGCTTGCCCGCCGCGTCCTTCGCGCGCGCGGCGGTGTCACCCGCCACGTCGGCGATCCGCTCGCCCGCATCCTTCAGCCGGTCGCGCGCTTCGTCGAGCAACTCGGGTGCGCTGTCCACCGCCTCGCCGATGATCGACTTGGCGCGGCCATAGGTGTGCTGGGCACCGCCGGCGACCTGATCGACGACGCCGTCGACCTGCCAGTCGCGGCTGTTCACCGTATCGCCGACCGCCTTTTCGACCTTGCCGGTCGCATAGCGCACGCCGCCGTGGAATTCGTCCTTGTTCACGGAATATCTCCTTTGCGGATGGGGAAGTGCAGGATCAGGGCAGGACGCCGCAGCCCGCCGCGGCCTTGCCGACCGACAGAGCGATCTTCGGGTCCTTCAGCTCGCCTGCGACGCGGATCAGGTCGCCCACCGTCAGCACGCCCGGATTGGGATCGTTCTGCTTATAGGCGGCAGCGGCGCGGCCCAGCTGTTGCAGCTGGCCGAGCGTCAGGTCGCTCTGCAACCGACCCCCGACGCAATCGGCGCGCGACTCGTCCAGGCCATAGCGCTGCAACCCGGTCGAAATCCGGGTCGCGGGTGCCGCGCAGGCGACCAATGCCACCGCGCCGCATACCACCGTCGCTATCGTTCTGGTCGAACCCATGGTCGATCCTTGCCCTCCGGCCCCACAGCAGGGCCGGTTCGGGCGCATCAACCCATGTTAGGCTGGTCCGTTCCTGGTATCTTTGCGCAAATACCTAGTCAGGAAGCACTATTTCCAGCAGCCCGACTTGCTCGCGATATAGCTGTTCCAGCCGCAGATGGATCGCGCGCGATCCCATATCCGCTGCTTTTTCAGCACCTTGCCTGTGCTCATCCGCCCGGCGCCGCAAATAGGCCAGCTCCTCGGGGCCGGACCGGAAAACGGGTATTTCGGAAGGCGTATCGGTCATGGAGCGGCACGCTAACGTGCTGTTTCGCCGTGCCTATCGGCCAGGATGCACCCATGACATGGTAGATCGGCATGCCGTTGCGCACGGGCATGACGTCAGGATGAAACGCCGCTAGGCTCGCGGCAAGACGACCCGCACAGGGCTTGCGACAGGAGAGAGTGATGACCGACACGCCGCTGACCCGTATCGCGCTGCGCACTGGCGTCGAGCTGGACGTCGCGATCGCCGGCGATCCCGCGCATCCGCCGGTCATCCTGCTGCACGGCTTTCCCGAATCGCACCGCACGTGGCGCGGCGTGATCCCCGATCTCGCCCGCGACCATTATGTCGTCGCGCCCGACCAGCGCGGCTTCGCCCGGTCCTCCAAGCCGAAAGGGGTGGAGGCCTATGCCGCCGAGCATATCCTCGCCGATCTGATCGCGCTCGCCGATCACCTTGGCATCGATCGTTTCACGCTCGTCGGCCATGACTGGGGCGGCGCGATCGCCTGGATGGCGGCGCTCACCCGGCCCGATCGCGTCGCGCGCCTCGTCATCGTCAACGCCCCGCACCCGCTGCTCTTCCAGCGCGCGCTGTTCGACGAGCCGGAGCAGCGCAAGGCCAGCCAATATATCACCCGCTTCCGCGATACGGGCATCGACCAGGGCCTGGTCGGCGCCGGCCTCGAAAAATTCCTCGGCTCCACCTTCGCCCATCACGTGACGCACGCCATCGCCGGCGCAGACAAGGCCGCCTATCTCGACGAATGGTCGCAGCCGGGCGCGATGACCGCGATGCTCAACTGGTATCGCGCGTCGAAGGTGATCGTCCCCGCGATGGACGAGGACCCGCCCCGCCCCGCCTTCCTCGACGCGCCCTTCCCGCCAATCACGCAGGATACGTTGGTCATCTGGGGCATGCGCGATTCGGCACTGCTGCCGGTGCTGGTCGATGGTCTGCCGCCCTATGTCCCGCAGTTGACCGTCGAGAAGATCGACGCCGGCCATTTCGTGCCCTGGGAAAAGCCGGAGGCGGTCGTCGCGGCGATGCGGCGCTGGGATATCTGAGGCGCCCTCTCCCTCCCGTCATTGCGAGCGCAGCGAAGCAATCCAGAGCCAGTCCAGGACGCCCTGGATTGCTTCGCTCCGCGCGCAATGACGCCATCCGGCTGACAGATAAGCGAAAAGAAAGACAGCCACCTTTCCCTAAGATGACCAAAGCATTCCTCACGCGTTCAGCCGCCCGCGGTCACAAGACCGTTCTGCGTTACGCCCCAACCCACAAGCGGGCGGTACGCGCACCGAGGAGTGAAACAGATGCGTAAGATCATGATCGCGGCCCTCGCCGCCGCCACCATCCTGCCCGCCGGCGTCGCCAACGCTCAGAGCGCTCGCGAAGTCCGCCAGAGCGAACGCGAGCTGCGCCAGAGCCAGCGCGACCTCGCCGAAGCACGCCGCTACGGCGACCGCCGCGACATCCGCGACGCACGCCGTGAAGTGCGCGAGGATCGCCAGGAACTGCGCGAGGATTGGCGCGACTATCGCCGCACGCACGGCGACGTCTATCGCCGCGGCAATTACGCCGGCCCGCGCGGCTATCGCTATCGCCCGGTGACCACCGGCTATCGCTTCGCGCCGAGCTATTACGGCCGCCAGTATTGGATCAACGACTACGCGACCTATCGCCTGCCGCGCCCGGGCTACGGCTATCAGCGCTGGGTCCGCTACGGCAACGACGTCGTGCTGGTCGACACCCGCTCGGGCCGCGTCGTCCAGGTCTACAACCGCTTCTTCTACTAGGCCGCGTCTGCATTTAGCGCAGCCAGATCATGGCGCATGCGAGGTGAACGAAGCCCATGAAGGCGGAGATGGTCTTCTCGCAGCGCAAGGCGATGCGGCGGAAGCGCTTGAGCTTGTTGAAGA
>NZ_JBIEOE010000055.1:0-416 GCF_043498045.1 Sphingomonas sp. S6 | reverse complement strand
AAACGGCACACCAATGCGGTAGCCCTCGCGTGGTACCGGGGTAAAGTTGGCCACCACCAACACCGGCTCGCCGCTGCTGCTCCAGCGCAGCCAGGCGTACACGCTGTTTTGCGCGTCGTCACCGATCAGCCACTGGAAGCCCTGCGGCTGGCAATCCTGCTCGTGCAGCGCCGGCTCTTCGCGGTACAGGCGGTTGAGGTCGCCCACCAGGCGCTGCACGCCTTGGTGCTCGGGGTACTGCAGCAGATACCAGTCCAGCTCGCTGTCATGGTTCCACTCACGCCACTGGCCGAACTCGCAGCCCATGAACAGCAACTTCTTGCCTGGGTGCGCCCACATGAAAGTGAGGTAGGCGCGCAGGTTGGCGAATTTCTGCCAGCGATCGCCGGGCATCTTGTCGATCAGCGAGTGCTTGC
>NZ_JBIEOE010000054.1:0-427 GCF_043498045.1 Sphingomonas sp. S6 | reverse complement strand
ATCAGCTTGGCTTCGGTGGTTTCATTGCTATCGATCAGGTCGTAGGTGGTCTGGACACCCGTGCGCCGGGTGAACTCGGCCAGGGTGTCGTCGGCAATGTAGCCGCTCCAGTTGGCAATGTTGACCCGCTCTTCGGCCTGCACTGCCGCGGCCAGCAATGCTGAGGACAACAGGGCCACGCAAGTGTGCTTGATCATGGGATAGCTCTCTTGTTCTTGTTTGCGAGGTAGTTTGAATGTCAGCGTTCCAGCCGCGCGCGGCGTACTTCCCAGGCCATGCGCACCTTGGCGCCCAGGTCGAAGAACGGTCTGGGTGGCAGGTAGCCAGGGCTGGCCTGAGCCAGCACGTCGCCGAGCAACGGCGAGTCGATGCCGAGTGCCATTTCGACCAGCAAGCGGCCCCACAAGGTGCCGCGGGCAACGCCGGA
>NZ_JBIEOE010000053.1:0-448 GCF_043498045.1 Sphingomonas sp. S6 | reverse complement strand
CTGGTCCGGGAGGAGCAGTTCCGCCGCCTCGACGCCGTGCTCGACACCCGAGCCGCGGACCGCGGCCAGCACACCCAGGACTGAACCATGGGACACGCACTGCACCTGACCGTCCCCGACGGCCTGCCCTTCATCGACTTCGAGCGCGAGTTCGACCACCCCGTGGCCGACGTCTTCCGCGCCCACGCCGACCCCGAGCTGTTCCGGCAGTGGATCGGGCCGCGCGGGCTGCGGACCCGGATCGACGGCTTCGAGTTCCGCCCCGGCGGCGCCTACCGGTTCGTCCAGCGCGGCGAGGACAGCACCGAGGAGTACGCCTTCCGCGGCGTCTTCCACACGGTGCGCGAGAACGAGCTCGTGGTCCAGACCTTCGAGTACGAGGGCTGGCCCGACGCCGTGGACCTGGAGTACCTGCACTTCGAGGACCTGGGCGACGGCCGGTGCCGGC
>NZ_JBIEOE010000052.1:0-453 GCF_043498045.1 Sphingomonas sp. S6 | reverse complement strand
CGAGGACGTGATCCCCGAGAAGACCGAGAAGGTCATCGACGAGGACATCGGCGACGATCTGGACCTGCTCCTGCAGGCCGTCGAACTCGTGGTCACCACGCAGTTCGGCTCCACGTCCATGCTGCAGCGCAAGCTGCGGGTGGGCTTCGCGAAGGCCGGCCGCCTCATGGACCTCATGGAGTCCCGCGGCGTCGTGGGCCCCTCCGAGGGCTCCAAGGCCCGCGACGTGCTGGTCAAGCCCGACGACCTCGCGGACGTGCTCGCCACCATCTCCGGAGACACCCCGCCCTCGGCCACCTCCGGCGACGGCGACGCCTCGGCGTCGTCCGGTCCGCGCGACCTGGTGCAGGAGGATCTGGACTCGCGCCCGGCCGCCGTGGACTGGAACGATGAGGACGACGACGAGGGATCGGAGGACGCGTGGCAGCTGACGGGCAGATGAGCACGGCGGGC
>NZ_JBIEOE010000051.1:0-767 GCF_043498045.1 Sphingomonas sp. S6 | reverse complement strand
GGAAGGCGAATACGGCGGCGCCCAGCGCGGACACGCGCACGGACCAGAGGCGCCACGACTGGCGCCACTCGGCGATCAGCTTCACGATGTTTCTCCAGGAGAAGGCGGGCACCGCGCCCGCCAAGGATCAGGGGATCTGGTCGAGCAGGCTGGCCATGTCGGCCGGTACGGCCTTGGGGGTGGCTACCGTGCTATCGCCGAGCAGCTGGAGCGCGGCCTCGATCGGCCGGCGCGCCAGGCCACGTACGCAGGTGACGGACCCGGCCGACATGGCCGCGCCGCCGACGACCATCATGGCGCCGCCGATGATGTCCGCCATTACCGCCCCCTCTGGCTGGCGCGTTCGTCTTCACGGCGCGCGCGATCGGCGAGGTAGCTGACGTCGCGCGTCATGCCGACCAGCACCGGAATATAGGTCCGGTCGTTGGCTTCGGCCTGCGACGCCTGCGCCTTCAGCTGGGCGATGTCCTTGTCGACACCGCCCCGCCAGTTGCCGATCGCGATTAGATAGCCGCATACGGCGACGATCAGACCGGAGCATGTAGCGATCGCGCCAGCGATCGCGATCCAGCGCGGCGGCGCTGGCGCGGGGGTGTCGGGCATCGATGTCTCCAATCAGCCGTGCTGCACGTCGACCCACGGCCGACCGTCGCGGATCGCCCAGACGGCGCCGAGGCGGCGCATGTAGAGCGGCAGCGTCATGTCGGTTTCGCGCACGGCGGTGGCACCGATCCCGTCACCGTGAGCGACCGCGACGAGGTAGACAA
>NZ_JBIEOE010000050.1:0-867 GCF_043498045.1 Sphingomonas sp. S6 | reverse complement strand
GCCGAAGGTCGCGATCGACATTACCGCGAACGACCGGACGGCGAAGGGCGCCCGGTCGGCGGAGAAGCGCCTCGGCACGGTGCCGAAGCATGTCAGCGCTGTCACCCGCAACCAGGATCGCGCGATGCGCGAGGGACTGGGACGCTCCAGCCGGAGCGCGCTGCGCACCCTCGGCCAGGTCGAACAGGCGAGCGCGAGGGTGTTCGGCGGCCGTTCGGTCACGTCGGGCTTTGCGACGCGCCTCGGCGCGATCCGGGAGGCGGCGGCGGCGACCGGCACGGGGTTGGGTGAGGCAGCGGGCAGCGCGTCCATGCTGGGCAGCACGCTCGGCGTGGTGGGTACGGTCGCGGGGGCTACCGTCGGCGTGCTGGCGGCGGCCGGCTTCGCAGCGTTCAAGATGGCGGACGGATGGGCCAAGGGCGCGGCGCTGATTGGTCGAACGGCCGACACGATTGGCGTCGCACGGAAGGAATTCCAGGAGTTCGCTGCGGCGAGCGAGCGCATGGGCGTCGATAAGGGCGCGGCCACCGGCGGGCTGGCCAGCCTTTCGCAGACGCTGAACGATGCTCGATACGGCCGCAACACCGGCGCGCTGGCGATGCTGTCGAAGCTCGGCGTCACGATGCAGCTCAACGACGACGGCACGGTCAATGTCGGCGCGATGCTTCCTGCGATCGCCGATGCCATCGCGCGACAGAATTCGTCGGGCCGCCGCACCGCGTCGTCGGCGTTGGGCCTGTCGGACGCCCTGATCCCCGTCTTCTCTCAGGGCGGCAAGGCTCTGGGCGACGACATGAAGGACGCGGGCAATACGGCCTATATCGCGTCCGATGACGACATTAAGCGCGGCCAGCGCATTCAGCGGAA
>NZ_JBIEOE010000049.1:0-917 GCF_043498045.1 Sphingomonas sp. S6 | reverse complement strand
ACCGTATCGGCGGCGGTCATCACTGCCGCAGCGGGTGCCGCGACGGCAGTGCGCCTCCTGGGCCTCGGCAAGACGAGCGCTGCCGGCAGCGCCAGCGGCGCGCTCCCCGCCACAGTGAACCAATGGACCGCGCAGGTGACTGCTGCCGGCGCCGATGCCACGGCGTTGTCGCGCCTGGCGACGGCGCTCCCTGGCAACTTCGGGCGGTATAGCCGCGGCGCAACGTCCGGATATCTGTCCAAGGCCTCGGCGGCAGGCACCGACAGCCTGCCGGAGCTGGTGGCCCTGGCGGCGACCCAGCGCGCGACGATCGCCACCGCGATCGACACCGTCGACGTGACCATGGCGGCGCTGACCGTCGGTTCGGTCGAGGCCAATCTCGCCGACGCGATCGCGTCGCTGCTCGCCGCGCTCACCGGCGCATGCGCCGATCCCGCCGACGCGCTTCGCCTACTCTCGGGGCTGCTGGTGTTCCAACCGGTGGGATCGGATACCCTCGGCGCCTCGGGCGCGGCGGTGTCGCGACTGTTTCGACTGACGATCACGGTCGAACTCGCCCGCGCGTCGGCGGCCTATCAGCCGTCGAGCTACGAGGACGCATTTGCGCGGCTGGTCGACGTCACCGCAGCGATCGACGCGGCGGCGGAAACTGCGGGCAGCGGGCTTGACGATCTGTTCGCCGCGCTGCGCACACTGCGTGTCGCTGTCGTCGAGGATCTCCGCGTGCGTGGCGCCAGCCTCGCCCACGTCCGCACGTTTTCGCTTCCCGCTCCGCTCCCCGCCCTCAGTCTCGCACAGCGGCTCTACCGCGATGCGGCGCGCGCGGATGAGCTAGTGGGCGAGGCGGGCGACGCCTGCGTCAGCCCGTTGTTCATGCCGGTTTCGCTTCAGGCGCTCGCCGCGTGACAGAAGAGCTT
>NZ_JBIEOE010000004.1:0-430047 GCF_043498045.1 Sphingomonas sp. S6 | reverse complement strand
CCCGCTCCCCCTCCCGGCCACCCACACGGTATCCTGATGGGTGGCCGGGAGGGGGTGCGGGCCGGCGCCGCATCGAAACGCGCCCTTCCGCGCGTTTCGCGAAAAACACACAAAAAAAGGGCCGGCGAAACGCCAGCCCGGGAAAGTTTTTAGGAGAGGATGCCTGAAAGGCCCGTCCTCTTTCCCCGCCGCAGCTTTATGTTGCAAGTGCGAAAAGATTCGATACGATTGCACAATCTGCATTCGTTAACGCGACACTGGGGCGAGGGAGGACCGCGATGCGCAGATTGCCGCCGCTGGGCGCCATCGAGGCGTTCGTGCAAGTCGCCCGACTGGGGTCGGTGAAGGCTGCCGCCACCGAACTGGCGCTGTCCGCCCCCGCGCTCAGTCGCCGTGTGCAGAGCCTGGAGCGCTTCATCGGGCGCCCGCTGTTCGAACGCCGCCACCAGGCGATGGTGCTAAATGCGGACGGCGACCGCCTGCTCGGCCAGATCGCGCCGATGCTCGACAGCCTGTCGGATACGATCGAAGAGATGATGGGGCATAGCGACGTGCTGCGCCTGCGCCTCGGCATCCTGCCACTGTTCGCCTCGCAGCGGCTGTTCCCGCGGCTGGGCGAGTTGCGCGCGGCGCATCCGGAACTGCATCTCGATATCGACACCGCCGGCCACGGCATTGCGCGGCTGGGCGAAGGGCTGGATGCGGTGATCGCCCTGTCGCGCGAGATCGATCCGACGCTGTACGCCAAGCGGCTCGATCGCAATTCGGTCTATGTCATCGGCGCCCGCACGCTGCTGGAGGGGCCCGACCCGGTCACCCGGCCCGAACAGTTGAGCGGCCTGACCGCGCTGATCCATCGCGAG
Organism: Sphingomonas sp. S6; assembly: GCF_043498045.1. Lineage (NCBI taxonomy): Bacteria > Pseudomonadati > Pseudomonadota > Alphaproteobacteria > Sphingomonadales > Sphingomonadaceae > Sphingomonas > Sphingomonas sp. S6. Next base: position 429,184 of record NZ_JBIEOE010000004.1, on the reverse strand, counting down.
ATGCCCGACAATTTCACCGCATGGCGCGACGCCGCGGGCATCGACCCCACGATCGAACCGCTGGCGATCGACTATTTCGATTCGGGGGCCTTGATGCTGGAGGCCGCGGCGCAGGGCATCGGCGTCGCCTTCATGCACGAAAGCCATTTCCAGGACGCCCGCGATCCGCGGCTGGTGCGCCTGTTCGATATCGTGGTGGAAAGCCCGTACAGCTATTGGTTCGTCTGCCGCCCGCGCGCGCTGCAACAGCGTCCGGTGCGGCTGTTCCACGACTGGCTGATTCGCACATTGGGCGACGTGTAAAAACAGCAGCTTAGAACTTGTTTTGCCCATTATGGACATAATTAGGCTTTTGGTAATGCTGATCGGCTAATTCTCTCCCCGTCAAAACAAGGCAGGGAGAATATGTGATGCAACTTCGTAAGATCATTAAGAATAGTCGCGGCGCGACGGCCATCGAATACGGTCTGATCGCAGCGCTCATCGCAGTGGCGGCGATCGCTGCCATGAAGGGCCTGGGCACCAAGCTGACGACAACGTTCAACAACGTCTCGTCGAACATGTCGGCCAGGTAAGGATCACGCCGCCAAGTCCGGCTTCGATAGACTTGTCACCCGGATTCGGGCGCCGTTCCACGACAGGAGCGGCGCCCGTTTCGCGTCATTCCGCCTTGGCGCTGACGATCTTGCCCGGATTGCGGGGCGGCTCGCCCTTGGGCAGCTTGTCGATCAGGTCCATGCCGTCGGTCACTTCGCCCCAGACGGTGTACTGGTTGTCGAGGAAGCGCGCGTCGTCGAAGCAGATGAAGAACTGGCTGTTCGCCGAATTGGGATCGCTGGTCCGCGCCATAGAGCAGACGCCGCGCACGTGCGGTTCCTTGTTGAATTCCTGCTTCAGATTGGGCTTCGACGACCCGCCGGTGCCGTCGCCGCGGCCGCCGTCACCGCCCTGCGCCATGAAGCCCGGGATCACGCGGTGGAAGGGCACGCCGTTGTAGAAGCCTTCGTTCGCCAGCTCGCCGATGCGCGCGACGTGGTTCGGCGCCAGGTCGGGGCGCAGCTTGATCGTGACGTCGCCCTGTTCGGACCCGGTGTCGAGCGTCAGCGTCAGCGTAGTGAAGGTATCGGCCATGTGTTGTCCTTTATGGTGTTGCCGCAGCAGGTAGTGTCGCTTCGGCCGAAGGGCAAACCCCCGAAGGGTGGCCAATCGTGCCGCAGCGCGGTAGACGCCCCCGATTGCACCATGACACGATTGCAGCACGGACGGAGGCAGCGATGAGCGATACCGAGCTTCCCGAGATGCTGGCCCCCGAACAGGACGAGCTGGACGAGGACGATCGCCTGCGTCCTGAATTCGTCGATGCGGTGCTGGATGCGGTGCGCGCGGGCGACGACGAGGAAGCGCGCGCGCTCGTCGAGCCGCTGCACCCGGCCGACATCGCCGACCTGTTCGAGCTGACGCCGCATGAGGATCGCGCCGGCCTTGCCCGCGCGCTGAAGGAATTGCTCGACGGCGACGTCTTCGCCGAGATGAACGATTACGTCCGCGAGGACCTGATCGACGCGCTGACCCCGACCGAGGTCGCCGACATCGCGAGCGAGCTCGATACCGACGACGCGGTCGCGATCATCGAGGATCTGGAGGAAGCCGACCAGCGCGCCGTGCTGCGCGCGCTCGACCCCGACGATCGCGCCGCGATCGAAGAGGCGCTGTCCTACCCGGAAGAGACCGCCGGCCGCCTGATGCAGCGCGAGCTGATCGCGGTGCCCGATCACTGGACCGTCGGCGACGTCATCGACTTCCTGCGCCACCACGAGGAATTGACCACCGACTTCTGGGAAATCTTCGTCGTCGATGCCGGCCACCACCCGGTCGGCACATGCCAGCTATCGTGGATTCTGCGCACGCCACGCAGCATCGCAATCGGCGACGTGATGAAGCGCGAACAGACGCTGATCCCGGTCGACATGGATCAGGAAGAGGTCGCGCTCCGCTTCCAGAAATACGCGCTGATCAGCGCCGCGGTGGTCGATGCGTCCGACCGGCTCGTCGGCATGATCACCGTCGACGATATCGTCCACATCATCCAGCAGGAAGCGGGCGAGGACGCCCTCCGCCTGTCCGGTGCGGGTGAAGGCGACATCAACGAACCGATCCGCTTCACCGTGCGCACGCGTATTGCGTGGCTGGTGGTGAATCTGGGCGCGACGATGCTGTCGGCGTCGGTCGTCGGCCTGTTCCAGGGCGAGATCGCCCGCTTCGCGCTGCTCGCGGCGCTGATGCCGATCGTGTCGGCGCTGGGCGGCAATGCCGGTACGCAGACGCTCGCCGTCGTGGTCCGTGCGCTGGCCACCAACCAGCTGACCAGCTCGAACACGCTGCGCATGCTGACGCGCGAATTCCAGATCGCTTTGTGCAACGGCGGCGCGCTCGGCCTGGTCGGTGCGGTCGGCAGCTTCGTGATCCTCGGCAATCTGCAGCTGTCGATCGTCTTCGCGGTCGCGATGGTCATCAATTCGATCGTCGCAGGGCTGGTCGGCGTCATCGTGCCGGTCGCGCTCGACAAGGCCAATGTCGATCCGGCGGTATCATCTGCCGTGTTCGTTACGACCGCGACCGACGTGATGGGGTTCTTCTCGTTCCTGGGCCTCGCGTCGCTGTGGGGTCTGGGCGGGTAACGACGCAGCATTTGCCCCAAACCGTCACCCCAGCGCAGGCTGGGGTCTCAAGCGGCTCTTGTCGCGCGCTAACGCATGGAGATCCCAGCCTTCGCTGGGATGACGGTTGGGTCGGCCGGGACGCATCGAACCGCCGGATGAGCCTTGCGGCCACCACACCCTCCACCCACATCGCGCAGCCATGCTGCATCTCACCAAAGTGGCCTTCGGCGCGACGAGCGTCGATCATCTCGCCGAACGCCTGACGCAGCGCGCCGCGGACGGCCCGGTGTTCCTGACCACGCGCTATCTGCCCAAGCGGCACGAGGAGGTGGGCGGCCAAGGGTCGCTGTTCTGGATCATCAAGCACCAGCTCGTCGCGCGCTCGCCGATCCTTGGCTTCGGCGAGGCTGAGGGCGGCCGCGTCGCGATCCATATCGACCCGGCGCTGGTACTGGTACAGGCCCGGCCCAAGCGCGCGCATCAGGGCTGGCGCTATCTGGAAGCGGCGGACGCGCCGGCCGATCTCGGCGGCGACACGGACGGCCTGTCGCTGATGCCGCCCGCGCTGGTGAGCCGGCTCGCGGAACTCGCGCTGATCTGAAGCGCGCCCTCACGCTCCGTCACGCCGGACTTGATCCGGGGTCCCGCTGTTCCGACCACTGACAAAAGCGGGACCCCGGCCTCAGGCCGGGGTGACGGAGGGGATCACCCCATCAACACGGCGCGATACGCCTCGAAACACCGCTCTCCGCATTTCAGCCGGATCAGCGCGCCTTCCGCCATCGCGGTCGCGCGGCGCGGATCTTCCTCGACCGCCGGGCGGATCGCCTCGCGGTTCCAATCCTCGCTGTGCTTGATGTCGAGCACCGCATGCAGGTCGAAATAGCGGCGCTCCTTGTCGGAGAAGCCCAGTCGTCGCAGCCCCTTGGCGGTGGCCGCAGAGCGATCCGGGGCGGTCAGCTCGATCACGCCCAGCGCGCCCACCGACTGCCATGCATAGCGCCGGTTGGTCGCCATCGCGGTCATGGCATTGGCCAGCGCCAGGCTCTGCCACAAGGTGTTCTCGATCACCGGGTTCACCGCCAGCGTCTCGACCAAGGCATCGAGCATCGGGCCGTGCATGCCCTTGGCATTGCCGCGGCCCATCTCATCCCAATAATTGCGCGCCAGCTCCAGCTTGGGGAGCGTCGGCAGCTTGACCTGGGTCATCGCAACGAGGTCGTCGAACCCCGCCTCGCCCGCCGCTTCCTGTTCGAAGAACCAGCGCAACTGGTCGAGGTTCGCTTCCTCCGCTAGCCACGGAAACAGTGCGTCGTGCTGACCCGGGCCGGTCGCCTTCAGTTCCTCGAACCAGGCGATGAAGCCCTCGACATCGGTCGGTGCCGCGGCGGCCTCGTCGGCCACCTCCTCGCGCAATTCCTCCAGGAAGCCGCCTTCCAGCCGCTGCATCCGCACGTCGCGGTCCAGCGTGCGCTGCCAGTCGGCGGTCGGGAAGCCCGGCTCCAGCCGCTCGCGGTTCCAATGGGCGAGGCCACGCTGAAAACTGTCGGTCAGGAATTGCGACGCCGGAATACCGGCGTCGATGATACGGGTTGCCACTGCTTCATCCCCTCGAACCTGTGCCGCCGTACGGGCGGCCTGATAGGGCTGGCTAACCGCCTGTTTCGGCGATCGTTCCCGCCTGTCCCGAGTCGGTTGACGTGGATCAACACGATAGGTTGCCGGCATCGCGCCGCCCTTTCCCCCGCGCCCTCGGCCGCGTATAGCCGGCCCGATCATGACCGCCGCGACGCCCCTTTTGCCGCCAGCCGACTGGCGCGATTTCCTCGCGCTCACCAAGCCGCGCGTGATGACGCTCGTGGTGTTCACCGGCCTGTGCGGCATGCTGGCGGCGCCGGTAAGCGTGCATCCGGTGATCGGCTTCACCGCCATCCTGTGCATCGCACTGGGCGCGGGCGCGGCGGGCGCGCTCAACCAATGGTATGAAGCGGATCTCGACGCCAAGATGCGCCGCACGCAGAAGCGGCCACTGCCCGATGGCCGGATGGACCGCCAGTCGGCACTGCATTTCGGCGTCGGCCTTGCCGCCTTCTCGGTCATCCTGATGTATTTCGCGGTCAATCTGGCCGCCGCGGCGATCCTGACCGTCTCGATCCTCTTCTACGTACTGATCTACACCGTCTGGCTGAAGCGCCGGACGCCACAGAATATCGTGATCGGCGGCGCGGCCGGCGCCTTTCCGCCGCTGATCGGCTGGGCGGCGGCGACGGGGCATGTCGCGCTGCTGCCGGTGCTGCTGTTCGGGCTCGTCTTCCTCTGGACGCCGCCGCATTTCTGGGCGCTCGCGCTGTTCGTGAAGACCGACTACGCCAATGCCGGCGTGCCGATGCTGCCCGTCGTCGCGGGCGAGCGCACGACGCGCCGCCAGATCGGCCTGTACACGATCCCGATGGCGCTCGCCGCGCTGCTGCCCTGGCCGCTGGGGCTGACCGGCGCGATCTACGGCGTGGTCGCCACCGTCACGACGCTGGTGTTCGCCGCCCTCGCGCTGATCGTCGCGACGCGCACGACGCAGCCCGACGATACGATGAAGCCCGAAAAGCGATTGTTCAGCTATTCGATCCTCTACCTCTTCGTGGTGTTCGGCGCATTGGTCGTCGACCGCTGGGTGCTGCCATGACTCCTGACGACCAAGACCTGATCCGCCACCGCCAGCAGTCGCGTGCGCGCGTCATGGCGCTGCTGCTCGGCGCATTCGTGATCCTCGTCTTCGCCATTGCGATCGTGAAGATCCGCGAGGGCATGTGACCGGGGCGGCGACGGATCCCGGCACGCGCCGCCAGCTGCGCACCGCCATGCTGGCGGTCCTCGGCATCTGCGTGATGACCGGCATCGCCTGGGCCAGCGTGCCGCTCTATCGCCTGTTCTGCCAGGTAACCGGCCTCAACGGCACGACGCAGCGTGCGCTCGAGGCGCCCGGCGCGGTCAACAAGCTGATCCGCATCGATTTCGACAGCAACGTCGCGCCGGGCATGAAATGGCGCTTCCGCCCCGAAGCGGGGTCCGAGACGGTAAAGATCGGCGCGCGCGACATGGCGTTCTTCACCGCGACGAACCTCGACACCAAGCCCGTCACCGGCACCGCCACCTTCAACGTCACGCCCAGCCAGGCGGGCAAATATTTCACCAAGATCCAGTGTTTCTGCTTCACGCAGCAGACGCTGAAGCCCGGCGAAACGCAGCGTATGCCGGTCATCTTCTTCGTCGATCCCAAGATCATGGACGACCCCGACGCGTCGGACGTCGAGACGATCACGCTGTCCTACACCTTCTATCCCGCCGATGCCGGCAAGACCCCCGGCCGGGCGCAGACGCAATCGGAATCCTGATCGACGGCCGGCGTCCTGCGCCGGGCGCTAAAATCGTCGCCGCCACGACCTTGTTCTAGGTGCGTTTGGGCCTTAGGGTCCCGCCCCAAAGAGGATAAGAGAACAGGGACCTGACCATGGCCGGCGCCAAGAATCACGACTACCATATCCTGCCACCCAGCATCTGGCCCCTGTTCGGATCGCTGTCGGCGCTGGTGATGGCGAGCGGCGCGATCATGTGGATGCACGGCGGCCATTTGGCGGCCGACAAGGCCAATGGCGGCGGCTGGATCTTCTTCGCCGGCCTCGCGGGCGTGCTGTTCACGATGTACAGCTGGTGGGCGGACGTGGTGCGCGAGGCGCATCATGGCGACCACACCCCCGTCGTCCAGCTGCACTTCCGCTACGGCATGATCCTGTTCATCGCCTCCGAAGTCATGTTCTTCGTCGGCTGGTTCTGGGCGTTCTTCGACTTCAGCCTGTTCCCGACCGCGATGGCCTTCGTCGACGGCCAGGTGGAGCGCGCGGCCGAAGGCGCCGCGGCGATCGCCGCGCAATGGCCGCCCAAGGGCCTGACCGTCATCAACGCCTTCGAACTGCCGCTGCTCAACACGCTGATCCTGCTGACCAGCGGCACCACCGTCACCTGGGCGCACCATGCGCTGATCCACAACCAGCGCGGCGGCGAGAAGCGTGGCCTGTGGGGCATGCTGGGCGTCGGCGACCGTGACGGCGTGCTGAAGGGCCTGTGGCTGACGGTCGCGCTGGGCGTGCTGTTCAGCAGCATCCAGGCGTATGAATACATGCACGCGCCCTTCCCATTCAAGGGCATCAACTATGGCGCCGCCTTCTTCATGGCGACCGGCTTCCACGGGTTCCACGTCCTGATCGGCACGATCTTCCTGATCGTCTGCCTGATCCGCGCGTACAAGGGCGACTTCACGCCGCGCCAGCATTTCGGCTTCGAAGCCGCGGCCTGGTATTGGCATTTCGTCGACGTGGTGTGGCTGTTCCTGTTCGTCACCATCTACGTCTGGGGCGGCTGGGGCGCACCGGTTCACGGCGGCTGATCGGATTGACGGGCGTCGCATGACCGATCCGACGCCCGTGTCCTCGCCAGCGATCGCCGAGGTCGCATTGAAGGGGCTGTGTCCGCGTTGCGGCCGGCCCCTTTTGTTTGCCGGCTGGGTCAGGTTCGCGGATCGCTGTTCGGGTTGCGGCCTAGATTTCTCGCGCTTCAACGTGGGGGACGGGCCCGCCGCCTTTCTGACGCTGATCCTGGGCGCGCTGGTCGTCGCCGGCGCGATCACGCTGGAGCTGACGCTGCACCCGCCGCTGTGGCTGCACATGCTGATCTGGATCCCCGTCACCGCGGCGGGCGTGATCTGGTCGCTGCGCGTCGCCAAGGCTGCGCTGCTCGCCGCGGAATATAGGAATGCCGCGCGCGAAGGCCGCATCGACGAGTCCCGCAGCGACCCCACCCCATGAAACGCATCCCCCTGATCCCCACGCTCGTCGTCGCCCTCGCGGTGGCCGCGATGATCGGCCTCGGCCTCTGGCAGCTGCTCGACCGCGCGCCGAAGAAGGAGGCGTATCTTGCGCAGCTCGCCGGCAATCCCGCCAAGCCGCCGATCGCCTTCCCGCGTTTTCCCGACGATCGCCTGCTGTTCCGCCGCGCGTCGGGCATGTGCGTCCGCGTCACCGGCCAGCGGCTCGCCGGTGCGGGCAAGGCCGGGTTCCGCCTGATCGCGGACTGCGCCACGGGCGCGGAGGGGCCGGGCATGCTCGTCCAGCTCGGCACCACCACCGATCCCGCGTACAAAGGCACATGGACCGGCGGCCCGGTGACGGGTTTCATCAGCCATGCGCCCGACGCCGGCTCGTTGATCGGCTCGCTGTTCGACCATAGGCCACAGCGGCTGATGTTGGTCGCTGATCGCCCCGCCCCGGGCCTCGCCGCCAACGGCCAGCCCGACCTGTCGTCGGTGCCGAACAACCACCTGTCCTATGCCGTCCAGTGGTTCCTCTTCGCTGCCATCGCCGCGACGATCTACACGCTGGCGCTGCGCCGGCGGCGGTAGTCGGGGGCCGTCTTGAGCACGATCCTCGTCCCCGTTATGGCATCGGCATGACCTGCGCGATCGCCTCGATCCAACATCACCGCGTCACGACGGCGGTGTTCGCGCGTGTGTCGGGATGTCGGAGCGGCTGACCAGCCTATCCGTCCCGACACGACCCACCCCGCCCGACCGGCGGGGTTTTTTGTGCCAGTCGGGCCTGACGAAGGAAGGCCAACCATGATGATATCGACGGACGCGGCCATCGCCCGCATCGCTTCGGGCGTGATCGATCGCACGTTACCCAAGCGCGACTGGACGCACGCCGCCCATTTCGCCGCCGCGCTGTGGCTGTGTCGCCATCGCCCCGACCTGGCGACGCCAGAGGGCATGCGGACGCTGATCTCGCGCTACAATGACGCGACGCTGACCGCCAACACCGATAGCAGCGGCTACCATCACACCATCACCTGCGCGTCGATGCGGGCCGCCGCGCATCATCTGGAGCGCTACACGCCGGACGCACCGCTGCATCGCGTGCTCGCCGCGCTTATGGCATCGCGGCCGGGCAATCCGGAGTGGCTGCTGGATCACTGGCATCGCGATACGCTGTTCAGCGTGCCCGCGCGCCGCGACTGGGTCGAACCCGATCGGCTCCCCCTGCCCTTTTGACCCCCGAAGGGGGGCAGCGGACCTGGCGCACCGCCGCCCCGGGCCCCTCACCCCGCGTGAAACGCCTTGAACTGCGCCTGCGCGTCGTCGCTCATCAAATTCTGCATCATCGTCCAATAGCCGCTGACCGCCTCTTCGCCCGAGGCGGCATAGGCGCGGCTCATATTGGCGTGCAGGCCGGTGAACAGACGGCGCTCCAGATCCTCACCCGCCGGCGTCAGGCGCAGCAGGCGCTGGCGGCGGTCCGCCTCGCCCGGGCGCTGTTCGATCAGGCCGTTGTCGACCAACGCGCCGAGCACGCGGCCCAGCGACTGTTTGGTCACGCCCAGCAGCCCCAGCAATTCGCCCACCGACAGATTGGGCCGCCGCCCGACGAAATACAGGCAGCGATGATGCGCCCGGCCCAGCCCCATGGCGGTCAACTCGGCATCGGAATGGCGCAGGTGCGATTTGTGGGCAAACAGCAACAGGTCCATCCCCCCACGGATCACGTCGTCGCGCAGAAACTGGGCGGGGGGCGGCTTGATCGGTTCCGGCATAATGCGTGGTTCGTCCCTCGGTTCACGACGAGCTTGTCGTTGCTGTCATGACGATACGGAACGTCAGCATCCTCACCCGAAATTGGCGGATACTGTCCAAAAAAATGCAATCAATTGCTCATTCTGGCAGATTAGGTCTGCGGCGGAGTAGAAACCTACTCAGCCGGGTATCGTGCCGGGGCGCAGATAGGCGAACATGTGCGCGACATAATCCGCCTTGCCCAGCGCCGCGCCCTCGGCTCGCAGGATCGCATAGGCGGTCATGACGTGGAAATAGAACTGCGGAATCGCCCAGTCGCGCGCATATTGCTCCGCGCTGAGATCGAAGATCATGCCCTGCGGCAGCGCATGCGCGATATCGCGTGCCGGATCGACCGCCGGCATCGTTCCCGCCGCACCCTCGACCATCGCGATCGTCTCGGCGATCCGCGCCCGGGCATCGGCCAGCGTCCCCGGCGCCTCGGCCGCGCTGCGTCCCTCGGCGAGCAGCGTCTGCACCACGTCGGGCAGCGGCTCGTCGCGTAGCCGGGCGACGCCCTCATAGGCCTGCACGCAGGCGAAGCGCAGCTGCGTCGCCAGCGGAAACATGTCCGGCGCCAGCCGTGCGGTCAGCAGTGCCTCCCCGCCGTCCTCCCGCCCCGCGCCCGCTTTTTCGAGCCACGCGGATAGCGCGCGGAGCATCTGCGTGTAGGTCGGCAGCAGCAAGTCGGGGAGGATCATTGGATAGCGCCTGTATCGGTAAGCAATTCTCGGCGTGTCTAACCAGTCCGCCGACCCGGCGCCATCCGCCCTCTGACGACAATGCCCCGCCGCATCGCCCGCCTGTCCTACACGCCGTCGATACGCTATGACCGCGGCATGTCCGACCGTCGCCTTGCCGCCCCCGTGCCGCCCGGCACCGGGCCGGTGGGCGATTTCGACATCGACGTACCGTCCACATCGTCCACTTCCGCGCGGCGATCGCCGCGAATCGGTACGCATCCGCCGCGGCCGCACGCCGATAGCCCAGCCGCACCACGGCCAAGAAAACCCGCCGTTGCCCCGTCGCGCCCACGCCGCTACCCAGCCGCCATGCGCTACGTCAGCACCCGCGGGACCGCCCCCGCCCTCGATTTCCGTGACGTCACCCTCGCCGGCCTGGCGTCGGACGGCGGTCTGTACCTGCCCGATGCGTGGCCGAGCCTTACCCGCGAGCAGATCGCGGGCCTCGCCGGCCTGTCCTATGTCGACACCGCGGTCGCGGTGATGACGCCCTTCATCGGCGACGCGCTGACGCCGGCCGAGCTGAAAGAGCTCTGTACGCAGGCCTATGGCCGGTTCGCCCATGCCGCGGTCACGCCGCTCGTTCAGCTCGACCACGATCAGTGGCTGCTCGAACTGTTCCACGGACCGACACTGGCGTTCAAGGACGTCGCGCTCCAGCTGCTGGGCCTGCTGTTCGAACGCTTCCTCAAGGGCAGCAGCGACCATCTGACCATCGTCGGCGCGACCAGCGGCGATACGGGCTCTGCGGCGATCGATGCGCTGGCGGGGCGCGCCGGGGTAGACGTGTTCATGCTCCACCCGCACGGCCGGGTCAGCGACGTGCAGCGCCGCCAGATGACGACGGTGCTCGCCCCCAACGTCCATAACATCGCGATCGACGGCGACTTCGACACCGCGCAGGCGCTGGTGAAGGCGATGTTCAACGATCCCGGTTTCTCCGGTCGCTTCCACCTCTCCGCGGTCAATTCGATCAACTGGGCGCGGCTGATGGCGCAGGTGGTCTATTATTTCTACGCCGCGGTCCGGCTGGGCGCGCCCGATCGCGCGGTTGCCTTCTCGGTGCCGACCGGCAATTTCGGCGACGTCTTTGCCGGCTATGTCGCGGCGAAGATGGGCCTGCCGATCGCCAAGCTGATCGTCGCGACCAACGTCAACGACATCTTGCACCGCGCGCTGTCGGCGGGCGATTACAGCAAAGGCACCGTCCAGCAGACGCCGACCCCGTCGATGGACATCCAGGTCAGCTCCAACTTCGAACGCCTGCTGTTCGACCTCGGCGGTCGCGACGGGGCCGCGCTGGCTCAGCAGATGCGCGGGTTCGAATCGAGCGGCGCGATGCGGCTCAGCAATGCGCAGCAGACCGGTGCCTCGCTGTTCGCCAGCGCCCGCGTCGATATGGACGACATGACGCTCGCGATGCGCTGGGCGCATGACGCGGCGGGACAGATCATCGACCCCCACACCGCCATTGCCCTCGCCGCCGCGCGCGCGCAGGCGGGCGATGCCCCGATGGTGACGCTCGCCACCGCGCATCCCGCCAAGTTCGGCGATGCGGTGGAGCGTGCGACGGGCCAGCGCCCCGCGCTGCCCGCACGCGTCGGCGACCTGTTCGATCGCGAGGAACGCTGCGCCCACCTGCCCGGCACATTCGAGGCGGTGACCGCCTATATCGCCGAACGGGCGCGTCCCCGCGCATGACACCCCCGAACACACGCCTCGATACGCTGATCGGCGAACCCTGGGCGGATTACGGCCTCGTGGATTCGGGCAATGGCCGCAAGCTGGAGCGCTACGGCCGCTTCCGCTTCATCCGGCCCGAACCGCAGGCGATGTGGGCGCCCGCGTCGGAGAATTGGAAGGCACAGGGCGAGTTCCTGCCCGCCAGCGACGAGGATGGCGGTGGCCGCTGGGTCTTTGCCGAACCCGTGCCGCGCGAAGGCTGGCCGCTAAAGTGGAACGAGGTGCGCTTCACCGCACAGACCACGCCGTTCCGCCACCTGGGCTTCTTCCCCGACATGGCGCCGGTGTGGAGCTGGATGCGCGAACAGGTCGCGGACATGGACCAGCCGGAATGCATGAACCTGTTCGGCTATACGGGCGTCGGCACGCTCGCGATGGCGACGGCAGGTGCCAAGATGGTTCATGTCGACGCCTCCAAGAAATCGGTCGAGGCCGCGCGCGCCAATGCCGCTTTGTCGGGGATGAGCGACGCGCCGGTCCGCTGGATCATCGACGATGCGGCGAAATTCGTCGCGCGCGAGGTGCGCCGCAACCGCCGCTACGACGGCATCCTGCTCGATCCGCCGAAATATGGCCGCGGACCCGAGGGCGAAGTGTGGCGGCTGGAGGAAGACCTGCCCCGGCTGCTCGCCGATTGCCGTCGCCTGCTCGATGCCGACAGCCGCTTCCTGTTCCTCACCGTCTATGCGGTGCGCATGTCGGCGCTGGCGCTGCAGGAACTGATGCGCCAGCTGTTCGCCGACCTGCCGGGCAGGGTGGAAGCAGGCGAGCTCGGCGTGCGCGAAGAGGCCCGCGGCCTGACGCTGCCCACCGCGATCTGGGCGCGCTGGAGCCGGTAGCGGCTCGTCTCATCGCTCGAAATGCGTCGCCCCAGCGCCATGGTGCGACGCAGCAAGAAAACGTAACGGAACGCTCGTCGATCAGAAGACTTGATATGCCTATATCTCGGTTTCGGCAGACAGAGAGGCTTATCATGCAGCTTGACGACGATATCGCCAAGACCAACACCGACGACAGCCCTCCCAATCCGCTGTGGGGCAGACTAGCCCTGCTGATGTTCGGCCTGACCGTGCTGGCATTTCTGACCGCGATCGACCGTCCCGAATGGTTTCACTTGAAACCGGCGACCGGAACTGCGGCAGCCATGGTCTATGCATCGGATAACAACCAGGGCTGATCTTGCCCTAGTCCATCCCCGCACGGATCGCCGCGGCGGCGATCCAGGGTGCGCCCGCCGTCAGCAACAGGCTGACCGCGCCGAGCAGCTTCAGTGCCCCCACCCCATTGTCGAGCGATCCCGCGCCGAAGATCAGCAGCGGGATCGCGAGCGGCAGCATGACGAGGCCTGCGACCCCACCCCCTCCGCGCAGGCCCGTCACCAACGCCGATGTAGCCACCGCGAGAGCGGCGAGGCCTGGCGTGCCTACGAGCAACCCCGCCTCGACGCGCAGCAGGGTCGCTGCCGGCAGATCGAACAGACCGGCGGCGATTACCGCCGCCAGCATCAGCGGCGGCGCGAAGCCCAACCAGTGCGCGACCGTCTTGGCGAAGGCGACCAGCGCCAGCGGCACGCCCCGCACGGCATATTGATCGATCACCCCCGCCTCGACATCGGGCGCGACCAGCCGCTCGACCGGCAGCAGCGCCGCGAGCAGCGCCGCCGCCCAGATCACCCCGCCGCCGATCCGCCCGATCAGCGCCGCATCCGGCCCGACCGCAAAAGGAAACAGCGTCGCGACGAGCAGGAAGAAGGCGACCGGCCACAGCAACCCGCCGCCCGTCCACGCCCGCCGCAGGTCGCGCAGGATGATCGCGGACAGCCGCATCAGCCGAGCGCCAGCGTCTGCGCGCCCGGCAGCGCAAGCGGCAAATGCGTCGCCACCAAGGCGATGCCGCCGCCCGCACGATGGCCCGCGACCGCCGTCTCCAGCAATGCGACCCCCGCCCCGTCCAGCCCGTTCGCCGGCTCATCGAGCAGCCAGATCGGCGCCTCTGCTCCGATGACCCGCGCCAATCCCGCGCGGCGCCGCTGCCCGGTCGACAGCAGCCGCACCGGCACCGCCGCCGCCTCTGCCAGCCCGACCGCCGCCAGCGCCGCCGCCGTCCGGGCGCCGATCCAATAGCGCAGCGCCAACGCCAGCGGCCGCTCCGGGTCCAGCGCATGCGCCTCGCTCAGCAAGGCGACGTCGCCCTCCCGCGTCACCACACCCTCGACGGGCCGCAGCAGGCCGGCGGCGATGCGGATCAGGCTCGACTTGCCGACGCCATTGGGCCCGGTGACGCACAAGGCGCCGCCCGCCGCCAGCGCAAAGCCGATCCCCTCGAACAGCATCCGCCCGCCGCGCTGACAGCCAACATCCTCGAACCGCAGAACGCTCAATCCGCGGCCGCCTCTTCCAACGCATGCATGTCGTCGTCGGACAGACCGAAGTGGTGGCCGATCTCATGGATCGTCACGTGGCGGACGAGATCGTCGAGCCGCACGCCCGTCTCCACCCATTCGGCCAGGATCGCCTGCCGATACAGATGGATGCGATCGGGCAACGCCCCCGATTCCATCGACGATTTCTCGCCGATCGGTCGGCCATGATACAGGCCGGTCAGATCGAGCGGATGTTCGAGGCCGAGCGCCGCAAGCGTCTCGTCATCCGCCTCTTCCTCGACGATCAGGACGATATCGCCCAGATGTTGCGCGAACGCCGCGGGCAGCCGCGCGATCGTGTCGCGGGCGATCCCCTCGATCGCATCGGCGTCCGGCGCCAGGCCGTAGGCATCCTGCCGATCGGATTCTTGCCCATTAGATTCTTGCGGCGCCATGATAACGGCCATACCCCGGCGCCACGCCCTCCAGCAAGGAAGACCGGATGATCGAGGCTCTCAGCGAAACCGACCGCGCCGATGCGCTCGATGGCCTGCCCGAATGGGATTATGACGAGGCCCGCGACGCGATCACCCGCAGCCTGGTGTTCGCCGATTTCGTCGAGGCGTTCGGCTTCATGACGCAGGTCGCGCTGATGGCGGAAAAGGCGAACCACCATCCCGAATGGAAGAACGTCTACAACCGCGTCGAAATCCTGCTGACCACGCACGACGCCGGCGGCCTCAGCCACCGCGACATCGACATGGCCGAGGCGATCGACGCAATCGTCGACGAGTAACGGCAACGCATTTCCCACCCACCGTCACCCACTCTCGTCATCCCGCCTCCGCGGGGATGACGAGCGGGGGGAAATATGCCGCAGTTTCCCAACCTACCGCATCGCCCGCCGCATCCGCTTGCGCAGCGATCCCGGCATCCAGCGCGCGGCGAAGCGCATCCGCTCCGCGGTCTTGCCGACATAGGTGTGGACCGCGTCGCCATGCACCGCCTTCCACGCGGCCTCCGCGACCACGTCGACCGGCGTCAGCTCCAGCCCTGCGCCGGTCACACTCTCACGGATGGTGCGGTTGCTGCCCGACGACACGCCGTTCAGCAGCGGCGTTTCGATGAAGCTCGGTAGCAGGCAGCGCACCTTGATGCCCTCCGCCGACCATTCGCCGTCCAGCGCCTCGCTCAATCCCCGCACCGCGAACTTGGTCGCCGAATAGGTTGCCAGCCCCGACGAGCCGTAGATGCCCGAGGCCGATGACGTGTTCAGCAGCACCGACCCCGGCGTCCTTGCCAGATACATATGGCCGATGCGCGCGCCGTTCAGCACGCCAGTGAAGTTGATCGCGACCGTCCGGTCGATCTCGTCGAAGCTCGCCGTTGCGATCGGCCCGCCGGTGCCGATACCGGCATTGTTGAACAAGACGTCGAGCCGCCCGCCGCTGACGCGCGTGAAGCCGTCGAGGCTCGCCGTCCACGCATCGCGATCGCGTACGTCCATGCCATAGCTCTGATGCCCCTCGCCCGGCAGCGCCGCCAGTGTCTCGGCAAGGCCGCCCGCATTGACGTCGGCAACGCCGACCAGCCAGCCGCGGCTCGCGAACAGCCGCCCGACCGCGCGGCCGATACCCGATCCGCCGCCGGTGATGAAGATCGCCTTCCGCTCGCCCATCTCGCTCTCCCTATTGGACTTTGCATCAGGCATCCCGCATCGTCGGCCCCGATGCCAGCAGAATCGCTCCGCTTCGATGCCGTGACCAAGAGGTTCGACGACACGGTCGCGGTCGATGGCGTTTCGGCGACGATCCCTGCAGGCCAGTTCGTCGCGCTCGTCGGCGCATCCGGCTCGGGCAAGTCGACCTTGCTCAAGACCGTCAACCGTCTGGTCGAGCCGAGCGACGGCCGCGTGCTGATCGACGATGCCGACGTCGCCACCCGCCCCGCGCCGGCGCTGCGCCGGGGCATCGGCTATGTCTTTCAGTCGATCGGCCTGTTCCCGCACATGACCGTCGCGGAGAATATCGCGATCGGTCCGCGCATCGCCGGGGGGCCGCCCGTCGACGTGCCCGCACTGCTCGATCTCGTCGCCTTGCCGCGCGAACTTGCCGGCCGCAGGCCCGACGCGCTGTCGGGCGGGCAGCGCCAGCGTGTCGCCATCGCCCGGGCGCTGGCGCCGGGTGCCAAATTGCTGCTACTCGACGAAGCGTTCGGCGCGCTCGACCCGGTGACCCGCGATGCGCTGGGCCAGGAGATCCGCGCGCTGCACGATCGCCTCGGCCTCACCACGATCCTCGTCACACACGACATGGCCGAAGCCTTGCTGCTCGCCGACCGCGTGCTGGTGATGCAGGCGGGCAGGCTCGTCGCGGATGCCACCCCCGCACAGCTGCTGCGCGGCGAAGGCGGCAACACCGCGCAGGCGCTGGTCGCGGTGCCGCGCGATCAGGCCGAACGGCTGCGCGAGATGGCACGATGAACGCCCTCGTTGCCGCACTCGGCCGCGTGCCGCCGTTGCTCGCCCAGCACGTCCTGCTGTCGGCAGCGGCGCTGGCGCTCGGTATCGCGATCAGCCTGCCGCTCGCCATCCTCGCCGCGCGCCGCCCGCGGATCGGCACCGCGATCCTGGGGATCGCCAGTCTGATCCAGACGATCCCGGCGCTGGCGCTGCTCGCGCTCTTCTACCCGCTGCTGCTGTGGCTGTCGGGGCTGGTCGGCGGCGGGATCCCGGCGCTCGGCTTCCTGCCCTCGCTGATCGCGCTGACGCTCTATGCGCTGCTGCCGATCATCCGCAACGGCGTTGCCGGCCTCGTCGGCATCGATCCCGCCGTCACCCAGGCGGCGGATGCGGTCGGCATGACGCCCGCGCAGAAGCTGCGGCTGGTCGAAGCGCCGCTCACGCTACCGGTGCTGGTCGCCGGCATCCGCACCGCCGCGGTGTGGACCATCGGCGCGGCGACGCTCTCCACGACGGTCGGCCAGCCCAGTCTCGGCGACATGATCTTCGCGGGTCTGCAGACGCAGAACTGGGCGCTGGTGCTGGCGGGCTGCATCGCCGCCGCCGGGCTGGCGCTCGTCACCGACGCACTCATCGGCCTTATCGAACGCGGCATCGCGCACCGCCGCCGGCCGCTGTGGATTGGCGCGCTGATCGCGCTCGTCGCCGGCCTCGCACTCGCCACCGCGCCGCTGTGGCAGCGCGCTGACACGAAGGTCGTGACGATCGGCGCCAAGAACTTTTCCGAACAATATATTCTCGCCCGGCTGATCGGCGATCGACTGGAGCGCGCTGGCTATACGGTCCGCTATCGCGACGGCCTCGGCTCGGCGGTGGTCTATGGTGCGCTCTCGGGCAACGATGTCGACGTCTATGTCGATTACGCCGGCACGCTGTGGAACGGCCAGATGCACCGCAGCGACGTGCCTGACCGCCGCGCGATGGTCGCCGCGATCGGCCGCTGGACGCAAGCCAGCAGCGGCGTACGCCTGATCGGCCCGTTGGGCTTCGAAAACGCGTATGCCTTTGCGATGCGCGGCGCCGATGCGAAAGCACGCGGCATCGCCAGCCTGGCCGACCTCGTTGCCGCCGCGCCCTCACTCAAGCTCGGCAGCGACCTCGAATTCCTCGAACGGCCCGAATGGGCGGCGGTGCGCCGCGCCTATCCTCTGCGCTTCGCCGCGGCCAAATCCTACGCGCCGACCTTCATGTACCGCGCGCTCGCGAGCGGCGAGGCGGACGTGATTTCCGCCTTCTCCTCGGACGGACGGATCGCCGCGGACGGGCTGACCGTCCTTACCGATCCCAAGCGCGCCATCCCGAGCTACGACGCGCTGCTGCTCGTCGCCCCGCGCCGTGCGAAGGACGCCGCCTTCGTCGCGGCGCTCCAGCCGCTCGTCGGCCGCATCCCGGTGACCGCGATGCGCGAGGCCAACTATCGGGTCGACCGCGACGCCGACAAGCAGCCCCCCGACCAGGCGGCGGACTGGCTCGCCCGGCGGATCGGCCTTTAGAAGAACAGCTTCCGCAACGACAGCCGCACCGTCCGTCCGATCGGGTCCTGATAATCGGGCTGGTAGCTGATCGGCGTCACGCCCGTGGCGTCGGTCACGCGCTGGCGACTGTTGAAGATGTTGCTGACCGAGAAAGTGACGCGCGTACCGCGGATCCACGGATGCGCCTTCACCAGACTGAGCTGCTGGCCCAGATCGGCGAACAGCCGCAAGTCGGCGGTCGCGAGGCCGGAGAAGTTGAGCGTTTGCGGGTTCGCCGCGGTGCCGCCATTCACCCGCGTGCCGGTCGCATAATTAGCCGACAGGCGCACGCCGATGCCGTTGTTCGAATAGCCCGCTTGCCCTTGGAATTCATGCCGCGGCTGGCCACCGTTCGATCCCAGCGCATCGCCGTTGAGCAGATCGAGCACCGGGCCGCCGTTGGCGATCGTGGTCCGCTGGACCAGATGCCAGGTGTGGTAGAAGGCGAACTGGACGCGGCCACCGCCAGCGCCGCCGCGGCCACCCCCGAACCCGCCGCCACCGAAGCCACGGCCGCCGCCACCCGGACCGCCGAAGCCGCCGCGCGGCCGGTCGCCACCATCGGCTTGCTGGTTCGGGCGCGCCGCGGAACCGTCACCCGCCTGCCCGCTGGTGCCCTGCGTCGCATTCTGGTCGCCGCCCGCCGGTGGGGCGCCCGCGCCCCCACCCGGACCGGCCCCATCGCCGCCGCCACGCCGCCGTCCGTCCGCACCGGGGAAGCGCAAACCGGCGAACGGATTGGGGCCGGTGCCGGCGCGGAACGCCTCGATCTGCTTTTGGACCTTGGACTTGATCGGCTTGGAGAAATTGATCCCCCAGCGGAATTCCGAGCTTTCCGCGCGTGCGAAATTGACCGGTCGCGTGTCGAGCCGGGTCAGCTCGCCGTCGGCGTCGCGGCTGAAGCGGTCCGGGAATGCCGATTCGATCACCGCGGTCGGCGACGGGAAGCCCTGGATCGGGTTGCGCGTATCCTGCTTGGTGTAGTTGCCGATGATCGTCAGGTCGGTCTGGTCGATCGGCCGGATCGTCACGCCCAGCTTGGTCACGCGGCGGCTGCTCTCGCGCAAGCCCGGATTGCCGCCGCTGATCGTCGTCACCGTCACCGTCTGGCCCTGCACATAGTCGAAGACGCGCACGTTCGGCGTCACGACCGTCGGGTTGCCCAGCTGCTGCGCGGTCGGTGCAACGTCCTGCTGATTGATCGACCCGATGACGCGGATCGCGTTGATCGGCGCCCAGTTCACGCCATAGCCATAGGCGGTCAGCGTGCCGAAGTCGGACAGCTGATTGACCGCCGCATTGCCGTTGATCGACAGATTGCCGAGGAACGGCAGCACGGCGCGCGATTTGCTGGCGATCGGTAGGTCGATGTTGACGCGCGCATTCGCCTGATCACGCGACACCCGGCCGCCGCTGACCAGCCCGGCGCGCAGCGAGTTGCTGGTGAACTGGCTGGTCTGCGCACCGACGCGCACCGCCGTCGTCACGTCGCCCGCGGGCAACGTGAACAGCGGCCCGTTGACCAGCGCCTCCAGATCGCCGGCATTGGACACCGAATGCGCGCGGTTGGTGCCCCGGCCGGCGACCGTGTCACCGATCGTGCGCGTGTCGGCACGGTCGAACGATCCCGTCACCGTCCAAAGCCAGCGCGGGCTCAGCCGCCCGTTGAAGCTGGTGCCGAGGTGCCCGGTGACGCCGTTGGTCTGCTGGCGCAGAGGATCGCCGCTGACCGGCACGCCGGTGCCGTCGAGCGGCAGGCCGAACTGCCCGGTGCTCTGCGTCGCCGCGATCTCGCCGTTGATCGAGGCGTTGATGTCCTCGCCGATCGTCTTGGCATAGGTCGCGTTTGTGCCGAAGCTGCGGCTGAACGGCAGCAGCGTGCGATACGGCCGCTGGTCGAAATTGTTGGTCTGGCCCTCAGTCGACGCGGCGGCGATATCGCGCTCCGATTCGGTCAGCGCCGACGTCTGCTGGTATTTGCTGTGAATGTTGAGCCGCGCACCCTGGCGGATGGTCAGCAAGTCCAGCTCGCCCTGCGGCGTGTTGCTGCCGCCTTCCGTCGCGCCCTTGTCGGCCAGCTCGACCGTCGTCGCGCGGAAGCGGCGGCGTAGCACGAAATTCACCACCTTCTGGTCGGCGGTATAGCCGTATTTCAGCGCGACCTCTTCGGGCAGGATGTCGACGCGCAGGATCGCCTCGGTCGGGATGTCGCGGATCTCCTGGAAGCCCGAGATGCGATGCCCGTCGAGCAGCACCACCGGCGGTCCACCCGCGCCGCTCTGCGTCTGCGGCCCCAGTTCGGTGAGCAGGTCGGACACGCTGCTGACGCCATAGCTGCGCACGTCGGCGGGGCTCAGCGTCTGTTCGGCGGGGATGTCGCCGACGACGGAGCCCACCGGCTTGCGGCCGGTGACGACGATATCGCCCTCTTCGCTGTCCTCCTCCGCCGGAGCGGCGGGTGGCGCCGCCGGGGTCGCGGGTGCGGCCTGTGCGGTCGCCGCCGCGGGCGCTGGCGTCGTCGGGTTCGGCGTCGGCGCGGGAACCGGTGCCTGCACGGGCGCCGGCACCTCTTGCGCCAGCGCCATCGCCGGCCAGCTTGCCGCCACCATCATCGCCGCAACGATCCGCATGATTCGCTTGTCCCTCTTACCCGCCGCCGTCCCTGTGGCGACCGGCAGGCGCGTAAACGCCAATTGTCGCACGATTGTGCCAGCGCGGTGTCCGCGATGTGGGAACGCGCTGCAGGATGCGATCAGGTGTCGAGCGCCAGCGTCACCGCCTCGACCCGGCGCAGCATCTCCATGAACCGCGCGACGTCGTCGGCCGGGAATTGCGAAAAGATGCGGCTTTCCAGGTCCAGCGCCTTGGGTGCCACCACCGCATACAGGTCGCGCCCCGCATCGGTCAGGTCGAGCAGGTGCGACCGCCGGTCCTCCGGATTGCCGCGCCGGTCGAGCAACCCCCGGTCGACCAGCGCGATAGCCGCGCGGCTGACCGTCACCTTGTCCATCCGCGTGGCCCGGCCGATCGCCTGCTGCGTGATGCCGCCCGTTTCGGCGATCACCGCGATCAGCCGCCATTCCGGAATCGTCAATCCGAACAACGCCTCATAGGTCCGCGCAATCGAATCGCTGACGAGGTTGGACGTCACCGACAGCCGGTACGGGATAAAATCGGCCAAAACCAACGATGGCGCGGGCGACGAGGCTGGGCGTGGGTCGGCCATGCCGCATTCGTATCAGTTGACACCAGTTTGGCAATGTCGCAGGGTTTGGTAACGGATGATACCATCTCGGAAGGCCAGACTGATGACCGATGCCGCCCAGACCGACCACCATATCGACGTCAACCCGATGGGGCTCGACGGCTTCGAATTTTGCGAATTCACTTCGCCCGATCCGGATGCGCTGGCCAAGCAGTTCGAGGCATTGGGCTTCGTCCCCGCCTCGACGCACAAGACGCGCGCCATCACCCGCTACAAGCAGGGCCGCATCAACCTGCTGATCAACCGCGAAGACAGCGGCCACGCCGCCGACTTCCGCGCGGCGCACGGCCCGTCGGCGAGCGCGATGGCGTTCCGGGTGCAGGACGCGCGAGGAGCCTATGACGCGGCGATCGCACGCGGTGCCAAGCCCGCCCCCGCCGGTCAGTCGCTCGACGGCATCCCCGCACTGGAAGGCATCGGCGGTTCGCTGCTGTACCTCGTCGATCGCCATGGCGCCGAAGGCAGCGTCTACGACGATTGGGATCAGGTGCCCGGCGCAGCGGAGGCGGAAGCCGAGAACAACGTCGGACTCGACCTGCTCGACCATCTGACGCACAACGTCCGCCGCGGTCAGATGCGCACCTGGTCGGCCTTCTACGGCCAGATCTTCGGCTTCGAAGAGCAGAAGTATTTCGACATCAAGGGCAAGGCGACGGGCCTGTTCAGCCAGGCGATGATCGCCCCCGACCGCGCGATCCGCATCCCCTTGAACGAAAGCCAGGACGACAAGAGCCAGATCGAGGAATTCATCCGCGATTACAACGGCGAAGGCATTCAGCACCTCGCACTGACCACCGACGATATCTACACCACGGTCGAAAAACTGCGGTCGCGCGGCGTCAAGCTGCAGGACACGATCGAGACCTATTACGAACTCGTCGACAAGCGCGTGCCCGGCCATGGCGAGGATCTGGAACGCCTGCGCCAGAACCGCATCCTGATCGACGGCAATGTCGGCGAAGAGGGCTTGCTGCTCCAGATCTTCACCGAAACCATGGTCGGCCCGATCTTCTTCGAAATCATCCAGCGCAAGGGGAACGAGGGCTTCGGCAACGGCAATTTCCAGGCGCTGTATGAAAGCATCGAGCTGGATCAGATCCGCCGCGGCGTAATTACCGTCGACGCCTGACCCACTTCCCCCGTCACCCCGGACTCGTTCCGGAGTCCACTCCGCGGCGAGGGGGGAGGGCCTGAGCCTCTTGCCCTTCCTTCGTGGAGGAGTGGACTCCGGAACAAGTCCGGAGTGACGAAGGATGGGACGCCGGGGCGACGCCCCAAGTCGTCATCCCCGCGCAGGCGGGGATCCAGACGCGCTACCGTCGGCGATGGAGCCGCAGCGTCAGCCAGTCTGGATTCCCGCCTCCGCGGGAATGACGAATAATGAGGTAAGACCACGGGGTGGTGGAAACAGGAGAGGACGCCAAAACAATGACCGACCACCACCCCCGCAGCGACTATATCCCCGGCTTCGGCAACCACGTCGCGACAGAGGCCGTCCCCGGCGCGCTCCCGATCGGCCGCAATTCGCCGCAGCGCCCCGCCTTCGGCCTCTACGCGGAACAGCTGAGCGGCACCGCCTTCACCGCGCCGCGCCATGAGAACCGCCGCTCGTGGCTCTACCGCATGCGCCCGACCGCGGAGCATCCGCATTATACCCGCTACGACGGCGCAGAGCGCTTCGCCCCCGGCACCGTCGACGCGCCGCTCGCGCCGAATCGCCTGCGCTGGAATCCGGTCGCGGAGTCGCCGCACGGCACCGACCTGATCGACGGCATGACGACGATGCTCGCTAACCGGCATCCGGCGGACCTCGAAGGCGTGGCGATGCACGTCTACGCCGCCAATGCCGATATGACGCACCGCGTGTTCATGGATACCGACGGCGAGCTGCTGTTCGTGCCCCAGGCGGGCCGTCTGCAGCTGCTGACCGAACTTGGTCGTCTCGACGTCGCGCCCGGCCAGATCGCGTTGATCCCTCGCGGCGTCCGCTTCCGCGCGCTGCTGCCGGATGGCGAGGCACGCGGCTATGTCTGCGAGAACCACGGCACCCTGTTCCGCCTGCCTGATCTGGGCCCCATCGGTGCCAACGGCCTCGCCAACCCGCGCGACTTCGAAACGCCGGTCGCCTGGTTCGAGGATCGCGACGAACCGACCGAGGTGGTCCAGAAGTTCATGGGATCGCTGTGGACGATGACGCTCGACCACAGCCCGCTCGACGTCGTCGCCTGGCACGGCAACCTTGCGCCTTGGCGCTACGATCTGTCGCGCTTCAACACGATCAACACGGTCAGCTTCGACCATCCCGATCCGTCGATTTTCACCGTCCTCACCTCGCCCAGCGACGTGCCCGGCCGCGCCAATGCGGACTTCGTGATCTTCCCCCCGCGCTGGATGGTGGCGGAGAACACGTTCCGCCCGCCCTGGTTCCACCGCAACGTGATGAGCGAGGCGATGGGCCTCATCACCGGCGCCTATGACGCCAAGGCCGACGGTTTCTCGCCCGGCGGTATCTCGCTGCACAATCTGATGGCGGGCCACGGCCCCGATGTCACCAGCTGGCAGGGTGCGTCGGCGGCGGAGTTGAAGCCGCACAAGATCGACGGCACGATGGCCTTCATGCTGGAAAGCTGCTGGCCCTATCGCCCGACCGCCTATGCGCTCGACAATGCCCAGCTCGATTACGATGCAGTGTGGAACGACTTTCCGAAGGCCAAGCTGCCCAAGGATCCAACGGCATGATCCTGCACGGCTATTGGCGCTCGGGCGCCGCCTATCGCGTGCGCATCGCGCTGGCGCTGAAAGGTATAGCCTACGACCAGGTCAATCACGACCTGCGCACCGGCGGCCACACCGATCCCGATTATGCCGCGCTCAACCCGCAGCGGCTGGTGCCCGCGCTGGAGGTCGACGGCCTGATCCTGACGCAGAGCGTCGCGATCCTCGAGTGGCTGGAGGATCGCTTCCCCACCCCCGCCCTGCTCCCCGTCGATGCCAACGGCCGCGCCATCGTCCGCGCGATGGTCGCAACGATCGCGACCGACGTTCACCCGCTCCACAATCTGCGCACGCTCAAGGCGCTGCGGCAGGATTTCGGCGCGAGCGAGACCCAGGTCAACGCCTGGATGGCGCATTGGATGGGGCTGGGCTTCGCGGCGTTCGAGGCACTCGCGACCCGTCACGGCGGCACCTTCTGCTACGGCGACACCCCCACCCTCGCCGATTGTATTGCCGTTCCCGCGCTCTATTCGGCCGAGCGGTTCGGCGTCGACACCACACCCTATCCCCGCATGGTCGCCGCCGCCGCACGCACCGCGGACCTGGCGCAGGCCGCCCACCCCAGCCGCCAGCCCGACGCGGACGCGTGACCGAACGCCTGTCCACCACCCCCGCCGGCGTCGCGCTCGCCCCGCTCGCCGACATCGCCGACGGCAAGGCGCGCAACTTCGTGCTCCAGATGCGCGCCGGCCGCTTCCACGGTTTCGTCGTGCGGCAGGGCGATGGCGTCGTCGGCTATGTCGACCGCTGCCCCCATGCCGGCGTACCGCTGACCCAGACGCTCGACGATTATCTGACCCCCGCGGGCGACCTCATCGCCTGCAACTGGCACGGCGCGTTGTTCACCATTGCCGAGGGGCGATGCGTCGGCGGCCCTTGCGTCGGTCAGCATCTGACGGCATGGCCCGTCACCGTCGTCGACGGGATCGTCACCACCGCGTGATCCGCGCCCCAATCCATGCTACGCCTCGTCGCTTCGAACCTTGAGCGACGGAGACGGGCATGCAGAGCGCGACACGCTGGACCCTCGGTAGCCTGATGGGCGGCGCGGCGCTGACGGTCGCCGGCGGACTCGGGCTCTCCTACTATTCGGATCGGCTTGCGCGCGACGCGGAGCGACAGGTGCCGCCCGACGGCCGCTACATCCGGGTAGATGGCGCCCGGTTGCATTATGTCGACAAGGGTACCGGCCCCGCGATCGTCATGGTCCACGGCCTTGCCGGCCAGTTGCGCAACTTCGGCTATGGCATGCTCGATATCCTGGCCAAGGACCATCGCGTCATCCTCGTCGACCGTCCCGGCTCGGGGTATTCGACCGCCGACGAGGATCGCGAACCGAATGTCGTCGAACAGGCGGCGATCGTCGCGCGCTTCATCGAAGCCCTGGGGATCGACCGGCCGTTGCTCGTCGGCCATTCGCTGGGCGGTGCCATCGCGCTGGCGCTGGCGCTCGACCATCCGGCGCTGATCCGCGGCCTCGCGCTGATCTGTCCGCTCACCCAGCCGCAGGACGGCGTGCCCGAAGCGTTCCGCAGCCTCGCCGCCATCCCGCCGTCGCTGCGTCGACTGATGGCGAGCACGATCGCTACGCCGCTGAGCCGCCTCACCTCGGAACGGACGCTCGCCGCGGTCTTCGCGCCCGAAGCGCCGCCCGCCGATTTCGTCACCCGCGGCGGCGGCGCCCTGTCCGCCCGCCCTGCAGCGATCGCGGCGGCGGCCGCGGACCTGTCGCATGCCGCCAGCGACATCGGCGCGATTGCCGCGCGCTACGGCGACCTTCGCGTGCCGCTGTCGATCCTATACGCGCGCGAAGACCATGTCCTCGACCCCGACCTGCACGGCCACCGCACCGCCGCGGCGATCCCCGGCGCGCGGATCGACGTGATCGAGGGCGGCCACATGATCCCCGTCACCCGGCCGGATAAGACCGCCCGCTTCGTCTCGGAGGCGTCGGCGCGCTACGCCTGAAGCGCGCGTAGCCCGGTGCGATAGCGTTCGGCATTGGCGACATAGGTCGCCGCCGACAGCCTGAGGCCCGCGATCTCCGTCTCAGTCAGCGGGCGCAGCACCCGCGCCGGGCTGCCGACGATCAGCGATCCGGGCGGGAAGCTCTTGCCCTCCGTCACCAGCGCGCCCGCGCCGACCAGGGAATCGGCACCGATCACCGCGCGGTTGAGCAGCGTCGCGCCCATACCGATCAGGCTGTTATCACCGACGGTCGCGCCATGGACGATCGCATGATGGCCGATGGTGACGCCGCGCCCGATCGTCGTCGGCACGCCGGGATCGGCATGTACCATCGCACCGTCCTGCACATTGCTGTCCGCGCCGATCGTGATCGGATCGTTGTCGCCGCGCAGCACGGCATTGAACCAGACGGACGCCCGCGCACCCAGCGTCACGCGCCCGATGACCTGCGCACCCGGCGCGACATAGGCGTCGGCGGCAAGGTCAGGCTGGGCATCGTCCAAAGCGTAACAGGTCATCGACGCGTCCTTCGCAAGCCATTTTGAGCACACATATTCAAAACGGTTCAGTGCCAAAATGGACGTAGTTTACCGGGCCTTTACCCTTTTCGCGCAAAGCGGACCAATCGATTCCGAGAAGCATCGGTGGCCCGGAGGGGGGAGCCGCTTCAGCTCGACGGTCTACGCGAAAAGGAACGCCGAACGATGCTAAACTGGTTTGAGAAAAGCGCCCCCATCAAATTGAAGTTCAAGGTTCTGCTGGTGATCCTTGGCCTGTTCACCGCAGGCGGCATCGCCACCACCTACCTTGCCGCGCTCGCCGATCCCGCGCAGGTCCACGTGTATCTCGCCGTCGCCTGCGTGCTGACCGCGCTCACCATGGCGACCGTGTTCGTCGCCGGCAAGCTGATCAGCGATCCCTATGTCGCCACCGTCGTCCGGATGGAGGGGCTGGCCGCGGGCGATCTGACCACGCCGATCGCCAACACCGACTATCGCGACTGCATCGGCCGCATTTCGCGCGCGATGGAAATCTTCAAGGATAATGCCGAACGCGTCCAGGCCGGCGCCGCCGCGCAGCAGATCATCGTCGGTTCGCTCGGCGAAGGGCTGACCCGCCTTGCCGGCGGCGATCTCAGCTATCGCATCGACCGCGCCTTCCCGGCCGAATACGAACAGCTCCGCATCGACTATAACCGTGCGATGGACGCCGTCGCCGAAACGATGAGCGCGGTCACCGATGCCACCAATGGCATCAACAGCGGCGCAATCGACATCCGCCAGGCCTCCGACGATCTGTCGCAGCGCACCGAACAGCAGGCCGCGAGCCTGGAGGAAACCGCCGCGGCGATGGACGAGATCACCTCGACCGTCCGCCAGACGGCCGCCGGCGCGGTCCGCGCCAACGGCGTCGTCGAGGAAGCGCGCGTCGAGGCCGAACAGTCGGGCGCCGTCGTCGCGCGTGCGGTCGAGGCGATGGGCGGCATCGAGCGCTCGTCGAACGAGATTTCGGAGATCATCAGCGTCATCGACGGCATCGCCTTCCAGACCAATCTGCTGGCGCTGAACGCGGGCGTCGAAGCGGCGCGCGCTGGCGACGCCGGCAAGGGCTTCGCGGTGGTCGCCTCCGAAGTGCGGGCCCTGGCGCAGCGCTCGGCGGAAGCGGCCAAGGACGTCAAGACGCGCATCAATGCCTCGTCCGAACAGGTCGAAGCGGGCGTCGAACTGGTCAGCGAGACCGGTCAGGCGCTGCAACGGATCATCGGCCGCTTCGGCGAGATCAGCAGCCTCGTCAGCCAGATCGCCACCGCCGCCGAACAGCAGGCGACCGGCCTGCAACAGGTCAACACCGCGGTCAGCGAGATGGACGGCGTGACGCAGCAGAATGCCGCGATGGTCGAGGAAGCCACCGCCGCCGCGCGCAGCCTGTCCGCCGAATCGGACGAGCTCGCCCGCCATGTCGCCCGCTTCAAGGTCGGCGACGGCGAGCCCAAGCCGGTGCCGGCGGTACACCAGCTCCAGAATCGCGCCGCCGACGCCGGGCGCCGCATCGCCCGTGCCAGCCGCCGGGCCACCGGTGGCGGAGCGGCCGTGGCCGTGGCGCCGAGCGACGACTGGTCCGAATTCTGATCCCGCGACCGGCGGGTCCCTGCCCGCCGGTCTTCTTCCCTTTGGCTTTGAGAGAAAGGCGACGCCATGTCGGTTCGATTGAACGACGACCGTTTTCGTGTCGTCGCCCGCCACCAAGGCCGCCGGACGGCGCGGCGACATCCGACCCGGACCGGTTTGCGTCGTGCGAAATTCGCACCCATTTCGGTTGCTCAACCGCTCGTTAAACACGTGTCGCGACAACCCGCGCTCATGGTCCGGGGGGACTTGCCTTTCCGGGCCCTGAGGGAGGGTCTGATGATATTGGATTGGTTCGCAAAACACGCGCCCATCCGCACCAAGTTCCGGGTGCTGGCCGCGACGCACGCGACGCTGGGGGGCATCGCCGTTACGATCACCGCAGGCGCCGCGACGGGCACGATCGCGACCGGCCCGGTCTTCGACATCACGGTCGTCGCCGCCGCCGTCGCGGGGATCGTCGCGACGACGATCCTGGCCGGGCGCCTGGTCTGCACGCCCTATGTCGACACCGTGCTGCGCATGGAGGCGCTGGCCGACGGCGACCTTGATTCGCCGATCGCCTATACCGAGAACCGCGACTGCGTCGGCCGGATGACGACCGCCATGGCGATCTTCCGCGCCAATATGGAAAAGGCGAACACCGCCGAGGCGCAGCAGCATATGGCCGCAGCGCTTGGCGAAGGGCTCGGCGCGCTCGCGCAGGGCGATCTCACCTTCCGCATCACCGCAGCCTTCCCGGCGGATTTCGAATCTCTGCGGGCGGACTTCAACGCCGCGATGGACGCGATCCGGACCGCGATGACCGCGGTCGATCAGGCGGCCACGCGCATCAACCACGGCTCGCAGGGCATTCTGCAGGCGTCGGACGATCTGTCGCAGCGGACCGAACAGCAGGCCGCGAGCCTGGAGGAAACCGCCGCCGCGATGGACGAGATCACCGCGACCGTCCGACAGGCCGCCGCGGGTGCCACGCGCGCCAACGACGTGGTCGCCGCCGCGCAGACCGAGGCCGAACAATCGGGAGCCGTCGTCGCCCGCGCCGTCGAAGCGATGGGCGGCATCGAGCGTGCCTCGGCCGAGATTTCGGAAATCATCAGCGTCATCGATGGCATCGCCTTCCAGACCAACCTGCTCGCGCTGAACGCGGGCGTCGAGGCGGCGCGGGCCGGCGACGCGGGCAAGGGCTTTGCCGTCGTCGCCTCCGAAGTGCGCGCGCTCGCGCAGCGCTCGGCCGAGGCGGCCAAGGACGTCAAGACGCGCATCAACGCCTCGTCCGAACAGGTCGATGCCGGCGTCGCGCTGGTCAGCGAAACCGGCCATGCCCTGCAGCGCCTGATCGGCCGCTTCGGGGAGATCAATGGCCTGGTCTCGCAAATCGCCATCGCCGCCGAGCAGCAGTCGACCGGCTTGCAGCAGGTCAACACGGCCGTCGGCGAAATGGACGGCGTGACGCAGCAGAATGCCGCCATGGTCGAACAGGCCACCGCCGCCGCTCGTGAACTATCTAGCGAAGCAAGCGAACTTGCTCGTCAGGTCACACACTTCCGCGTCGGCGACACCGATGCCGGTCATGGTGTGCGCGTCGTTAGTCATTCTGTCAGCAATAGTGTGCATCATCTTCAGCAACGCGCCGCCGAAGCGGGCCGTCGCCTCGCCCGTCCCCGGGCCGGCAACGCCGCCGTGGCGATCGCGGACGACGATTGGTCGGCGTTCTGATGCGTCCGCAGCCACTCCAATCGCCGTCGTGCCGTCCGTAGGAAAGTCGAACCCGTATGTCCGTGCCATCGCTTCCGCTTGCCCCCACGCTCGATACGTCGGCGGCTGTGCCGCTGCGCCACGCGCTGCTCGGCTTGATCGAGCGCGGTGAGGCGCTGCGCCTCGACGCGGCAGAGGTCGCCCGGGTCGGCCAGGCCTGCCTCCAGGTGCTGGTCAGCGCCCGCACCACTGCGATCGCACGCGGTCTCGATTTCCGCATCGATCGGCCCAGCGAGGCGCTGGAACGGATGATGATCGTCGCCCGGCTCGACACCGCGCTCGAACCGACCTGCGGCGCCTGAAAGGATTGATGATGAACCTCGACGAGATCCAGCAGATCTTCTTTCAGGAATGCGAGGAAGGTCTCGCGACGATGGAGGCGAGCTTCGCCTCCGTCCGCCAGGGTGGGCACGACAACGAAACGATCAATACGATCTTCCGGTCGGTCCATTCGATCAAGGGCGGCGCAGGCGCGTTCGGGCACGAACGGTTGCAGGCGTTCACCCATGAATATGAAACGCTGCTCGACCTGGTGCGCAACGGCACGCTCGATCTGACGTCGGACCTGCTCGGTACGATCGTCGGCGCGTTCGACATGCTGTCCGATCATGTCGCCGCAGCGCGCGACGGTGGCGATGCGCCCGCCGACGGCCCGATGCTCGCCCGCCTCGTCGCCGCCTCGACGCCCGGCGCCGTGGCGGAGTCCGCGCCCGAACCCGTGGCGGAGGCGCCCGCGCCTGCGCCGATCGACGATTTCGACGATCTGTTCGCGATGTGCGAAAGCGTGCCCGAACCGGAGGAAAGCGTCGGCAATCCGGGCGACTGGACCGTCACCTTCGTCCCCGGCGTCACTGCGCTCGACAATGGCGGCGATCCGCTGCTGCTGGTGCGCGAACTGACGCTGCTGGAAGGCGAAGTGCTCGCCGCCGACGTGTCGCGCCTGCCGCTGCTGTCCGAACTGCATCCGGAACGCTCGTATCTCGGCTGGACCGCGATCGTGCCGGGCAGCGTCGCCGAGGACGATATCCGCGGCATCTTCGAATTCATCGGCGACTGCGAACTCACCGTCACCCGCATCGGCGAACCCGCCGTGTCGGATGACGATCTGATCGCCGACATGCTCGCCGACGTCATGCCGGCCGCACCCGCATCGGCCCCGGTCGAGGAGATCCTGCCGGCCGCCGCGCCCGTGCCCGCCGCTATCCCGGCGCCCGCTCCGGTGGCTGCGGCACCCGCACCGGCGCCGGCACCGATCGCGGCCCCCGCGCCGGCGACGCCTGCACCGGCGGCGACGGTTCTGCCCGCCGAACCCGCCGCGCCGCGCCCCGCGGCCGCGCCGCCCGCGCAGACGATCCGCGTCGACCTCGACAAACTCGACCGCCTCGTCAACCTGGTCGGCGAGCTCGTCATCACCCAGGCGATGCTGGCGCAGCGCCTATCCGAACATGGCGCTGGGGGCATCAGCGAACTGACCGACCTCGATCACCTGACGCGCGAGCTGCAGGAATCGACGATGGCGATCCGCGCGCAGCCGATGAAGACCGTCTTCAGCCGCGTGCCGCGCATCATCCGCGAACTGGAAGTCGAAACCGGCAAGCGCGTCCGCCTCGACATCGTCGGCGAGATGACCGAGGTCGACAAGACCGTCGTCGAACGCATCGGCGAGCCGCTGACCCACCTGATCCGCAACGCGGTCGACCACGGCCTCGAAACGCCGGCCGATCGCCTCGCTGCGGGCAAGCCGGAGGAAGGCGTCGTCACGCTCTCCGCCGCGCATCATTCGGGCCGCATCGTCATCACGGTGAAGGACGACGGGCGTGGCATCGACCGCAAGCGCGTCCGCGCCAAGGCGATCGAACGCGGCATCATCACGCACGATGCGATCCTGAGCGACGAAGAGGTCGACAACCTGATCTTCGCGCCCGGCTTCTCCACCGCGGCGACCGTCTCCAACATCTCCGGCCGCGGCGTCGGCATGGATGTGGTGCGCAAGAACGTGCAGGCGCTCGGCGGCCGCATCGGCATCACGTCGAACCTCGGTTCGGGGTCCAGCTTCGCGCTGTCGCTGCCGCTGACGCTGGCGGTGCTCGACGGCATGATCGTGACCGTCGGCGACCAGACCTTCGTCATCCCGCTCGGCCATATCGTCGAAAGCCTGCGTCCCGACGAGGATGGCGTGAAGGTGCTGGGCCCCAGCGCGTCGCTGCTCGACGTGCGCGGCTCGTACGTGCCCGTCCACCGCATCGCCGAACAGCTCGGCATCGGCGGCGCGCAGGCCAATCCTGAGGACGCGGTGCTGATCGTGGTCGAATCCGATCACGGCCAGGCGGTGCTGATGGTCGATTCGATCCAGGACCAGCGCCAGGTCGTCGTGAAGAGCCTCGAGGCGAATTACGAAGCCATCCCCGGCCTTGCCGGTGCCACCATCCTGGGCGACGGCCGCGTCGCGCTGATCCTCGACGTCGATGCGCTGATCTCGCGCTGGCGCCGTGAACCGCGCCACACCACGCCGCCGCACGCGCCGATGAGCCTCGCCGCATGAGCGCCGCCGCCGCGACACTCAACGGGCAACGACCGACCGAATTCCGGTTCGAGGCCGCCGACCACAAGGCGATCAGCGAATTCGTGTACGAGGCGGCGGGCATCCTGCTGCCGCCGAACAAGATGCAACTCGTCTATGGCCGGCTGGCACCGCGGGTGCGCGCCTGCGGCCTGACGACCTTCGCCCAATATGTCGCGCTGATCGCAACCGATCCGGTCGAACGCACGCAGGCGCTGGATGCGCTGACCACCAACCACACCAGCTTCTTCCGCGAATCGCATCACTTCGATCATTTCATGGAGCATTGCTGGCCCGCCCTCGACGCGCGGCTGACGACGCGCGGCAAGGTGCGCCTGTGGTCGGCGGCCTGTTCCAGCGGCGAGGAACCCTATTCCTTGCTGATGGCGATCTTCGGTCAGGAACGCGGCAACGGCCAGCGCCTCGCGCGCACCGACCTGCGCGTGCTGGCGACCGATCTGTCGACCGAGATCCTCGCCGCGGCCAAGACCGGCCGCTACACATTGGATACCGCATCGGGCGTGCCGCAGTCGCTGCGCTCGATCTGGATGACACGCGACGGCAATCAGGCGGAGGTCCATCCGCTGATCCGCGAGCGCATTGCCTTCCGTAAGCTCAACCTGCTCGAAAACTGGCCGATGAAGGGACAGTTCGACGCGATCTTTTGCCGCAACGTCATGATCTACTTCGACGAACCGACCAAGGAACGCCTGCAGACCCGGCTTGCCGACCACCTCGTTCCGGGCGGGTTCCTGTACATCGGGCATTCCGAGCGGCTCTCCAACTCGGTCGCGCCACGCTTTGCATGCGTCGGCCGCACCACCTTTCAGAAAGTGACGGCATGACGGTCCGCGCTCTAGTGGTCGATGACTCGCCGACGATGCGGGCGATGGTGTCGCACAGCCTGTCGCAGGACCCGGATATCGAGGTCGTCGGCACCGCTGACGGCCCGATGACCGCGCGCGAGATGATCAAGTCGCTCAACCCCGACGTCATCACGCTCGACATCGAGATGCCGGGGATGAACGGCCTCGACTTCCTCGAAAAGATCATGCGCCTGCGCCCCATGCCCGTCGTCATGCTGTCGACGCTGACCGGCAAAGGCGCGGAGGCGACGATCCGTGCGCTCGAACTGGGTGCGTTCGACTGCTACGAAAAGCCCAAGCAGGCGTTCGGCGGTGGCCTGGGCAACGATCTAACGCGGCTGGTCAAGGCCGCGGCGAAAAGCCGGGTCCGCCCCCGTTTCCAGGCGACACCAGTGCCGCGGGCGCCCGCCGCCGATTACGTGCCGCGCCAGGACGCGATGATCGCGATCGGATCGTCGACCGGCGGCGTCGAGACGCTGATCGAGCTGCTCGGCGGCTTCCCGGTCAACTGTCCGCCGACGGTCATCGTCCAGCACATGCCCGAAAGCTACGTGCCGACCTTCGCCGCGCGACTCGACCGCCTGTCGGCACCGCACGTCAGCGTCGCGCGCCCCGGCGCGCCGCTGGAGGTGGGTCATGTCTATGTCGCGCCCGGCGGCGCCTATCATACCGAGATCACCGGCGGCAGCTTGCGCCGCTGCCGCCTGGTCGAGGACGAGAAGATGAGCGGCCACCGCCCCTCGGTCGACCGCCTGTTCCATTCGGTCGCGCGCTGGGCCGGCGCCTCCGCGGTCGGCGCGATCCTGACCGGCATGGGTGCCGACGGCGCGCAGGGCCTGAAGGCGATGCGCGACAAGGGCGCGATGACGATCGGCCAGGATGCCGACAGCTGCGTCGTCTACGGCATGCCCGCCGCGGCGTTCCAGATGGGCGCGGTGACGGCGCAGCTGCCGCTGTCGAAGATCGCGGCGCGACTGATGGCGGAGTGCCGTGCATGACCCCATTGTCGAACCTTCCCCGCGCATCCGACGGCCTGCGCCGCATCAACATTCTGCAGGGCGAAACCAAGGTGTCCGACGACGCCGGCGTCGTGCTGACGACCGTGCTCGGCAGCTGCATCTCGGCCTGCCTCTACGATCCGATCGCCAAGGTCGGCGGCCTCAACCACTTTCTGCTCGCCGAGCCGGGCAGTGGCGAAACCGA
The DNA here is from genome assembly GCF_043498045.1 of Sphingomonas sp. S6. NCBI lineage: Bacteria > Pseudomonadati > Pseudomonadota > Alphaproteobacteria > Sphingomonadales > Sphingomonadaceae > Sphingomonas > Sphingomonas sp. S6. The sequence goes on along the minus strand of NZ_JBIEOE010000004.1, from coordinate 394,465 downwards.
CGTGCGCTCGCTGCAACGCTACGGCGTCTATGCGATGGAAGTGCTGATCAACGCGATGATGTCGATGGGCGCGACGCGATCGAACCTGAAGGCGCGCATCTATGGCGGCGCCAGCCTGCGCGACGGGTTCCGCGATATCGGCGCGACCAACGCGCTGTTCGCCCGCCGCTTCCTGCGCGACGAACGCATCGCGCTGGTCGGCGAGGACGTCGGCGGCCATGGCGCCCGTCGGATCGAATTCCGTCCGACGCTGGGCCTTGCCCGCTGCCGCATCGCCACCGATCGCCCGGTCGAAAAACCGCGCGTCGCCGCTCCCGCTCCCGTCATCGCCGAGGCCGTCGGCGATGTGGAATTCTTCTGATGAACCCCCTCCCCCAAAAAGGAACTGCCGTGTCCAGCATGATCATGACCGTGGACGATTCGCCCAGTATGCGGATGCTGCTGAAGGCAGCACTGACCGACATGGGCTATAACGTCCTCGAGGCCGAAGACGGCGTCGACGCGCTCGAACGGCTCGGTGGCGCCTGTTCGTCGGGCAACGGTCCCGACCTGCTCATCACCGACATCAACATGCCGCGTCTCGATGGCTTCGGCCTGATCGAAAAGGTGCGCGAACAGGACCGGCATCGCAACCTGCCGATCCTGGTGCTCACCACGGAAAGCTCGGATGAAAAGAAGCAGCGCGCGCGCTCGGCGGGCGCTACAGGTTGGATCGTCAAGCCGTTCCATCCTGACAAGCTCGCTGCGGCGATCCGCCGCGTCCTGCACTGATTTGCAACAGGAATAACATCATGTCCCGTCAGCTCATCACCTTCCAGATCGGCGAACAGGTTCTCGGCGTCGACATCATGGCGATTCGCGAAATCCGCGCCTGGTCGCCGGCCACGCCGCTGCCCAACGTGCCGGCGCATGTGCGCGGTGTCGTCAACCTGCGCGGCGTCGTGCTGCCCGTGCTGGATCTCAGCCATCGCCTGGGCTGGGGTTCGACCGACCCGTCGTCGCGCCACGTCATCATCGTCGTGCGGATCGGCGAACAGTTGCAGGGACTTATCGTCGACGCCGTCAACGATATCGTCAGCATTCCTGACGATGGTATGCAACCGCTGCCCGATATCGGCGAAACGCCCGCCGCCCAATTCCTTGAAGGACTGGCGACGATCGATCAGCGGCTGATCCTCGTGCTCGCGCTGGAGCGGCTGGTCGATAGCTCGGCTTCCCTCTCCGACGCTGCCTGAACGATTACCTTCCGTCTTCTCGTTACCCAAGGATAACAGGCATGGCCGCCGCCCCGGTTAAAGTTCTCGTCGTCGATGATTCGCTCACCATGCGCGCGCTGCTGTCGGGCGCTCTCGAACGCATTCCGGGCGTCACCGTCGTCGGTTCGGCCGACGGCGCTGAGGAAGCCCGCGTCATGCGCGACAAGCTGGTTCCCGACGTCATGACGCTGGACGTCGAGATGCCGGGGATGAGCGGCCTCGAATATCTCGCCGAGCTGATGGAACAGCGGCCGATGCCGGTCATCATGTTCTCGACGCGGACCGAGGCGGGGGCGGAAGCATCGATCGAGGCGCTGCGGCTGGGCGCGATCGACTGTTTCCCCAAGCCAAAGGTCGCCGTGGCGGCGGAGTTCGACAAGATTCTCGCCAAGCTCGGCAAGCGGATCAAGGCCGCCAAGGGCGCCGCGGTAAAGGCTGCTGGCGCGACCAAGGTGGTGGCCTCGCCGCCGCTCGACTGGAACGGCCGCCTGCTCGCGATCGGCGGAGAGGCCGCGGCGACGCAGACGCTGTTCGAACTGTTCGGCGCCTTCCCGGCGAACTGCCCGCCGACCGTCGTCGTCCAGCATCTGGGCGCCGGCCTCGCCGGTACGATGATCGACAAGCTGGCCGCGGAAATCGCGCCCAAGATCGTGCTGGCCGAAGACGGCATGCCGGTCGAACAGGGAGCCATCTATCTCGCGCCCCCGGGCGAGACGCATGTCGTCGTCGATTCGTGGCCGAACGGCAAGCTGCGCATGCTGCCGCGCGATCCGGTTGCGGGCGAGCGGCCGTCGATCTCGATCCTGTTCGCCTCGGTCGCCAAAGCGGCGGGCGCCGAATCGGTCGGCCTGCTGCTGGGCGCGGATGGCGAGGACGGTGACGCCGGCGTGCGCGCTTTGTCGGCGGGCAACGGCTTCTACATCACGCCGGCCGAGGATCGGAGCCAGGGCTATACGATGGCACGGCGCATGGCGAACCAGCCGGTTCCGGCGGACCAGCTCGCCCGCACCCTTCTGAAACTGTGCAACAAGTGATCGGGCTGCCCGTCGATATGGGATCCGCCACCCCGATCACGCCGGGCTGCGAACCGGCCCTTGCCCATGCGCTGGCGGACGAGCTGGTCGGGATCACCGGCCTGCTCGCCGACCTCGCCTTCGATCTCGCCGGCAATCCCGACACGCTGCGCCACCACATGCACAGCCTGCAGGGGATCGACCGGATCACGCAGGCGCAGCTGGCGGTCGCCGACCTGCTGCGCTCCTGCGCCCCGGTCGAACAGCGGATCGCCGCGGTGACGCTGGAGGAAATGGGCGGCAATATCCGCCGCGCGGTCGATCGCTATCGTGCCGAAGGGGTACCGATCGACCCCACCGAATGATCGGTTGACCGATTTAGTCTCGCACGACACCACTTGATTTCGGACCCGCTAAGTTTATGCGCTAACAGCGAAACCAAAAGCGGGGCACGATGGGAAGCGCAATGCGAGGACAGGACGCCGCTCTGTTTAGCGATCAGAATGCCAATAACGGGCTGCTCTCACCCATTGCGGTGAGCGCGACGCCGGACGAACATCTCTACGCGCTCGCACGGGCCTTCACGGCATCGCGCCGGCGGCTGACCACGCATCTCGATGCGTCGCTGTTCGCCAATCCCGGCCTGGATATCATGCTGTTCCTGTTCGCCGAAGGCCAAGGCGGCCGCGCGGTCACCACCAACGCCTGTTGCGCCGCCGCCGGCGTGCCGCGCACCACGGCGCTACGCTGGGTGAAGCTGTTGCAGGAGCGTGGCCTGATCGACGGCAGCGACGATATCACCGATCGGCGCGTGACGATGCTGGCGCTGAGCGATCGTGCCCGTCAGATCATCCGCACCTGGCTGACCGACATCACTGTAGTACCGTAGACGATCCCGGGTCTCCGCGGTCGCTGGGCGCATAGCACAGCGCGTCGAGCGCATGGGCGACGTACAGGGCCGCGACTGGACAATGTTGCTGATCTAACAGCACGAGCACCTCGGACAATTGGGTGCATATCCGCTCGTGCGTCTCGGGCGCCATCCCGTTCTTTCCCAATAAGAACCCATCGACATGACAGTTATGTCATGTCGGCAATCGACGTTTATGCTCGGTCGGTTTTGAAAGCAACCGTTCCGGAGATAATCGTTTGCGCGACGACGGATATCTAACCTTCGACAAGGATGGGATGTGCGGCACGCAGATCGTCGGCGATCCGTTCGACGATATCGTTCTCGGCGGCGGTGCCGGACGGCGTCACCGACCAGTTGCAGTGCGGATGGGTGGCAATGGGGTAGACGCGCAGGTCCCCCGTCACCAACCGCCAGCGCCGCCGGTTACCACCGGCCCGACGAATCAGCGTCGACAGAAACAGGTCGTGAAGCGCACCGCTGGTCATCGCCTGCCCCTAGCCGCCTGACCGGCCGAGGAAAAGCGCCGCGCGCTTGCCTCACCCCGATCGACCCGGCACAGCGCGCACCATGTCCGCCGCCTCCTCCACCCGCACCGGCCTGCTCCAGGGCATCGGCGCTTATACCTTGTGGGGGGCGCTGCCGCTCTACCTGCACCTGCTGTCCGGCGTCCCGCCGCTCCAGGTGATCGCGCACCGCGTGCTCTGGTCGCTGGTCCTGCTCGCGGTGATCGTCGTCGCCACCCGGCGACTGCGCCCGCTGCTGGCCGTCGCCCGTGGCCGCACGCTGCTGATGCTGGCGGGCAGCGCGACGCTGATCGCGATCAACTGGTTCGTCTACATCTGGGCGGTAGACAACGCGCATCTGGTCGAAGCGAGCCTCGGCTATTTCATCAACCCGCTGGTCAATGTCGCGCTCGGCACGCTGTTGCTGCACGAACGGCTGGGCCGGGTGCAGGCCATCGCGATCGGCCTCGCCGCCTGCGGCGTCCTCATCTTCGCGCTGAACGGCGGCGGCGCGATCTGGATCTCGCTCGCCCTCGCGTTCAGCTTCGCCTTCTACGGCTTCCTTCGGAAGATCTGCGCGATCGATTCGCTCGGCGGGCTGACGGTGGAGACCGCGCTGATCGCACCGGTCGCGCTCGCGATCCTGATCGTCGCCGGGCGCAACGGCACCGCCGCTTTCGGTAGCGGTACATCGATGGACCTGCTGCTCGTCCTCGCCGGCCCCGTCACCGCCGCGCCGCTGCTGCTGTTCGCCGCGGCCGCGCGCACGCTGCGCTACACGACGATCGGGCTGCTCCAGTTCATCGCGCCGACGCTCCAGTTCCTCGAAGCGGTGCTGCTCTATCACGAGCCCGTACGCCCGGCGCAGCTCGCCACCTTCGCGCTGATCTGGGCGGGGTGCGGCCTGTATGCCTGGAGCAGCGTCGCCGCCGCGGCGGCTCAGCGGCGCACGTCGAGCCCGCCCGCCAGATAGGCGTCCAGGTCCGCCTGCCGGAACAGCGCGGCATCACCGGGCAGCGAATGTTTGAGCGCGGTCAGCGCCACGCCCGCCTCCGCCGCCGCCGCGATCCCCTGCCCCCGCCGTAGCGCATGCAGCACGCCCGCGGCAAAGGCATCGCCGCCGCCGATCCGGTCGACGATCCCCGCAAGCGTCACCTGCGGCGTTTCCACCCAGGTTTCGCGCGTATCGATCCGCGCCGACAGATAGTGGAGATCGACATTCTCGACCGTCCGCGCGGTCGAGGCGATCGTCTGCAGCATCGGAAACGCCGCGAACGCAGCCTCCGCCGCGGCGCGCGCATCGCCCGCCTCGAACGGCGTGCCGAGCAGGAGCGCGATGTCGCGATGGTTGCCGAACAACAGGCTGGCGCGCGCGACCAATTGCGTCAGCAGGGCACGCGGATCGCCATCCCACCGCTCCCACAATTTCGCGCGGTAGTTGCCGTCGAACGAGATCGGGATGTTGCGCGCCGCCGCCGCCTCGACCGCCGCGATCGCGCTCTGTGCCGCCACCGCGCCCAGCGCCGGGGTGATGCCCGACAGATGCAGCCCGTCGACCCCGTCGAGCAGCGCGTCCCAATCCCAGCCCGCGACGGGCGCCTCGGCAAAGGCGGAATGCGCCCGGTCGTAGATCACCTCGGTCGCGCGCATGCCCGCGCCGGAGGTGACGAAATACAGACCCATGCGCGCGCCGCCCAGCGCGATGCCGCGCGTATCGACGCCATGCCCGCGCAACGTCGCGATCGCCGATCGGCCGAGGTCGTTGTCCGGCACCCGGCTGGCAAAGCGCACGTCATGGCCCAGCCGCGCAAGCGCCGTCGCGACATTCGCCTCGGCCCCCGCGACCCAGACGTCCAGCTTCGGCGTCTGCAACAGCAGCTCGCGCCCCGGCGGCGACAGGCGCAGCATGATCTCGCCGAATGCCAGCAACGTCCCCATGCTTCCCCTCCCTGTCTCCGCTTCCCGCCTGCCACGTCGCCACCCATTCGAATAGATGAAAAGAATATCCACGATATGGGAATGGCAAGACCGGCAATACTTCCTGACACGATGGAACGATAGGCGACGGACCCGCCGCACCGGTTCGCGCGTCTATCGCGACAACCTCTGGAGGGTGCCTTGGCCGCAACGTTCGTCCGCCATCTGAAGCCGACGCTGCTTCCCGATCCCAAGCGTACCGTAATCCGCCCCTTTTTGCCCGAAGACCCCGGCCCGTTTGCGGTCGAGGGCGCGCCGCGCGGCGACCGTATCGTCGACCGCCTGCTTGCGCTCGACGATGCGCGCACCGCCGAACTGGTCGAGGTGATTGTCGAGGGCCTCGGCGCCCGCCATCGCGAGGTGCCGGCGCTGCTGCTGCGCCGGTTCGACGAGGTCGCGGCGCAACTGGACCTGCCGCCCGATTTGTCGGAATCGCGCCGCATGCTGATCGGCGGCTATTGCAGCGCCGAATATTCGTTCGAAGCCGCCGCGCTGTTCAACCCCAGCATCGTCCCCCATCCCGACCAGAGCGACTGCGCGGACGGCGCGATCCGCTTCGTCCTGTCGCTGCGCGGGATCGGCGAGGGGCATTTGTCGTCCGTCACCTTCCGCACGGGCACCTGGGGGCCGGACGACGACGACCTCGTCCTCCATCCGCCCGGACCGCAGGGCGTGCCGCCGGTGGTGGAAGAGCCCGATCCCGAGCTCGTCCGCCAGATCGGCGCCAAGGCCCTGGTCCAGCTCAATTGCCGCGATGCGCGCGAGCCATCCGAAACCGTGCTGTTCCCCGTCGTCCCCAGCCAGAGCCGCGGGATCGAGGACCTGCGCCTCGTCCAGTTCCGCGAGGATGACGGCCGCACCACCTATATGGGCAGCTACACCGCCGTCTGCGCCGAAAGCGCGCGGCAGGAACTGCTCCAGACCGACGATTTCCGCCTGTTCCACATGCACCCGGTCGAAGGACCCGTGGCGAGCGGCAAGGGCATGGCGCTCTTCCCCCGCAAGATCGGCGGCAAGTTCGCCGCGCTGTTCCGCCATGACAACGAAAACCTGTGGTACGCCACCAGCGACACCCCGCTCGCCTGGGACCGCCCGGTCCGGATCATGGAGCCCGAATACCCCTGGGAATTCGTGCAGATCGGCAATTGCGGCTCGCCCATCGAAATTGACGAAGGGTGGCTGGTCCTCACCCATGGCGTCGGCATGGTCAGAAGCTATTGTATCGGCGCCGCCTTGCTCGACCGCGACGATCCGACGAAGGTGCTCGGCCGCCTGCCCGAACCGCTGATCGCACCCGATGGCGAAACCTGGGACGGCTATGTTCCGAACGTCGTCTATTCCTGCGGCGCCATGGTCCGCGGCCGCACGCTGCTGCTCCCCTATGCCCTCGCCGACGACATGACGAGCTTCGCCATCGCGCCGCTGGACGACCTCGTCGCCGCCATGCGCTGACCCAAAAGTCCTCCCCCGCCAGGGGGAGGACCTTATTGGTCAGCCCACACCGTCAGCAGCGTATGCGCGATCGCATAGGGCGGTGGCGGCAGAAACGGCCCCGGTTCGCCCGCGAGCACCGCGCGCACAGTCGCGCGGTCGACCCAGATCGCATCCTCCAGCTCGTTGGTATCGAGCGTGATCGTATCGTCCTTCGCTTGGCCGATGCAGGCGATCATCAGTGAAGACGGGAACGGCCAGGGTTGGCTCGCGACATAGCGCACGTCGGTGACGCGCACGCCCGCCTCCTCGACGATCTCGCGCGCCACCGCTTCCTCCACCGACTCCGCCGGCTCGACGAAGCCCGCCAGCGCCGAATAGCGTCCCTCCGGCCAGCCCTTGCCGCGGCCCAGCAACGCGCGGCCGTCGTGCTCCGCGATCATGATGACGACGGGGTCGACGCGCGGGAAATGCTCGGTCGCGCAGACGTCGCACTGCCGCCCCCAGCCGCCGCGGAACAGGTGCGTCGTACCGCCGCAGCGCGCGCAGAAACGATGGCGGCTGTGCCAGTCGATCAGGCTGCGCGCCGCGGCATAGGTCGCCGCCTCGCCCGGCTGAAGGCTGGCGAGCAGCCCCATCAGCGCCGGGCTGCGCATCGCGGGCACCGTGCCTTCGCCACTCTGCGGCAGCAGCGCGGCGACATGCGCGCGGCCGGCCTCGTCCAGCCCCAGCAGGATGACCTCGGCGTCCTCCGGCAGAGCGGCAAGGCTGTCCCACACCAGTCGCCCGTCGTCCCCCGCCGCCGGCATCAACCCGTCGAGCCGCAACAACCGCGCCCGCCAGTCGAGCTTCGCCGCCAGCGCCGCCGGATCGTGGCGCAGCGCATCGGCGCGATCGAGCGTGCCGCCGGTGAACCCGATGGCCGTAAACCCAGGCGCGACGCTCACCGCTTGAACCGCGACAGATCGGCGGCCAGCGCGCGCACCGTCTCCTGCCGCACCGGCCAGCGATCGGCGGGGAAGTAATTGACCATGATCGTGCCCCGCACCTTCTTCACCGGATCGACAAACGCGACCGTGCCGGCCGCACCACCCCAGCCATAGGTTCCCTTGGAGGGCATGCCCCCCGGCCCGTCGGCGAGATACACCGAACCGCCCGCGCCGAAGCCCATCGGCGTCGCGGCCTGCGTCCCGCCGGTATTGCCCTCCACCCCGCCGAAGGTGACGCCCGCCGGCAGCAGGTTCGACATGGCGAGCCGCACCGTCTCGGGCTTCATGACCCGCACGCCGTCCAGCGTACCCTCATCGGCCAGCATATGCAGGAACCGGTCATAGTCACGCGCCGACATGACCAGGCCGGCGCCACCATAGGGAAAGCTCGGCGGCTTCAGCCATACCGAGGTCGCGCCGGGATCGAGCGGCGACAATTGATCGCCGACGATCGCATAATTGGTCGCCAGGCGCGACGCATCGCCGGCCGGCACGGTCCAGAAGCTCGACGTCATCTTCAGCGGGTCGAACAGGCGCTGCTGGACGAAGCGATCGAACGGCATGCCGGATGCCACCTCGATCACGCGGCCCATCACGTCGAGGCCGATCGAATAATGCCAGCGCGTACCCGGCTGGTAGATGAGCGGGATGCTCGCGACGCGATCGGCGAAGTCGGCGAGCGTCGCGGGCCGGGTACGGCGCGCCGCCGCCTCGATCCGCGTATTCACCGCCGCCGGCACGATACCCTTCGCCTCCAGCAGCTTGAGCAGGGGGCCCTTGGCGTTGATGTTATAGCCCAGGCCCGACGTATGGGTCAGCAACTCGCGGATCGTGATCTCACGCTCCGCGGGCACCGAATCGAGTGTCACGTCCGGGTTGGTGAAGACGCGCATCTGTTTGAACGCAGGGATATATTTCGACAGCGGGTCGTCGAGGCCGATCTTGCCCTCTTCGATCAGGATCATCGCCGCCATCGCCGTCACCGGCTTGGTCATCGAATAGACGCGCCACAGGCTGTCGGGGGTGGCAGCGGGTGCGTTGGCGTCGGTGGCGATCCGCCCGGCAGAGACGAACCAGGTCGGCCGATCGCCCACACCGAAGGCGCCGACGATGCCCGGCATCTTGTCATCGCGGACATAGCCATCGAACAGCGCCTGCGTGCCCGGCAGCACCGCGCGGCCCAGCGTGTCGACCGACCCGCGCTGCGCGATTGCAGGCGCGGGCGCGGGTGCGGCTTGGCGTGCCTGCCCCGCAAACCCCGCGCTCGCGACCAGCGCGACCAGACCAGCACCGACGATCCCGTGAACGCGCCTCATCCATCCCTCCTCAGCACCGCCGCGGCGGCTTTTGCGAACAGCGTCGGCAGGCCGGCGCGATCCAGATCGTCGATCGGCCACCATTCGCCGTTAAGCGGGTGATGGCCCTCGCCTTCCGCGACGGCAAGCGCCAGTTGCAGATCGAAATGGGTAAAACCGTGCGCGACAGTTGCGTTGCGCAACTCCCACGCTGCCGCCACTGGCGCATCGGCAAGGCCCGGCGGCGCATCCGCCCACGGCCCGGTCGGCAGCGCACGCATGCCGCCGAGCAGCCCCTTGCCCGGCCGCCGCACCAGCCACACCGCGCCGTCACGCTCCAGCCAGAAGATCGTGCCGTGCCGCTGCGGCTTGGCCTTCTTCGCCGCCTTCACCGGCAGCCGCTCCGGATCGCCCTCGCGGAACGCCCGGCATTCGCCCTGCAACGGACAGAGCAGGCACGATGGTTTCTTCGGCGTGCAGATGCCCGACCCCAGATCCATCATCGCCTGCGCAAAGTCGCCCGCCCGCGCGTCCGGCGTCACCCGATCGGCCGCCGCGCGGATCGCCACCCGCGCGCCCGGCAACGCCTCGCGAATCGCGAACAGCCGCGCGACGACGCGCTCGACATTGGCATCGACCACTACGGCGCGCTGCCCGAAGGCGATCGCCGCCACCGCCGCCGCGGTATAGGCGCCCAGCCCCGGCAGCGTCCGCAAGCTCGCCTCGTCCGACGGGAAAGCGCCGCCATGTTCCGCCACCACGACCTTGGCGGCGGCGACCAGATTGCGCGCACGGGCGTAATACCCCAGCCCCGCCCAGGCGGCCATCACCTCCGCCTCGTCCGCCGCGGCGAGGGCATCGAAATCGGGCCAGCGCGCGACCCACGCCTCGAACCGCGGTCGCACCGCCGCCACGGTCGTCTGCTGCAGCATCACCTCCGACAGCCACACGCGATACGGGTCCGCCGTCTCGCCGGGCAGCACCCGCCACGGCAGCGCGCGGCGGTGGACGTCGTACCAGGCGAGCAGGGCGGGGGCGATCATGGCGGGATCGGGATAAGAGCGTGTAGCGTCCACGCATCCGCTATGGCATGGAGCCGCAGATGAGCAAGCGCGCCCGCGCCACCGACACCGAAGCCCCCCGCCAGAATCGCGCCCGCGCGGTCAGCGAACTGCTGCCCGCGATCCACGGTGCCGCGTTCAAGCGATTCGGCTTCGTGCAGAGCGCGCTCGTCACCCGCTGGCCCGAGATCGTCGGCGAGCGCTGGGCGGCAGCATCGGCACCCGAATCGCTGCGCTTCCCGCCGGGCCAGAAGGCGGACGGCGTGCTCACCATCGTCGTGCGCGGCGCGCATGCCCCGATGATGCAGCATATCGCGCCCGAGATCGTCGAGCGCGTGAACCGCTTCTTCGGCTATGCCGCGGTCGCGAAACTGACGATCCGCCAGGGCGAAGTCGCCAAGCGCATGCCGCGCAGCGCGCCCGCCGCCCCGCGCGAGGCCCCGGCCGAGATCGGCGAAGGGCTGAAGACGATCGCCGACCCCGAATTGCGCGCCGTGCTCGAAGCCCTCGCCGCCGGTGTCCACGCGCCGCGCACCCTGCCCAGGATCAGCTGATGACGCTTTCCCGTTTGCTTCCGATCGCGCTTCTTACGGTCGCCGCCACCGCGCCCGTCACCGACTGGTCGGCCGCACCCGCGCGCCAGACCGCGAAGGGCGCCTATGTCTTCGGCAATCCCGCCGCGCGCGTGAAGCTGATCGAATATGGCAGCTACACCTGCCCGCATTGCGCGGTCTTCGCCAAGGAGAGCGAGCCGGAGCTGAAGGGCAAGATGATCCGCTCGGGCGGGCTCAGCCTCGAATACCGCCACCTGATCCGCGATCCCGCCGATCTCGGCGCGGCGATCCTCGCCCGCTGTGCCGGGCCCCGCGGCTTCGCGGCGGCGCATGCGATGATCTTCGCGACGCAGCCGGTGTGGCTGAAGAAAGTCGGCGAGTACCAGCAGGCGCATCCCGATATCGACACCAAGCCGCCGATCGTCCAGGCGCGCACCTATGCCGATGCCGGCGGCCTCACCGCCGCGATGCGCGCACGCGGCCTGACGCCGGCGCGTATCACCGCCTGTTTCGCGGACAAGGCAGAAGTCGCGCGGATCACCGCGATGACCGGTGACGCGCCGATCGAGGTGAACAGCACCCCCAGCTTCTATGTCGACGGCGCGCTGCAACCGCCGGGCGACTGGAGCACCCTCGCCCCCGTGCTGCGTGCCAAGGGCCTCAAGTGATTTTCGTGATGGAGCGTAACGCCATGAAGACCCGCCTCACCGCCGCTTTGCTCGTCCTGCCGCTGGCGCTCAACGCCTGTTCGAAGGAGGGCACCGGCACCCCCGCCGCGCCCGCCAGCCCCGTCGCAGCCGTCGCCGCGCCATCGGGCCAGAACTGGACCGACGTCGTCTCGCGCACCGCGGAAGGCACGATCGTCGGCAACCCGAACGCGCCGATCAAGGTCGTCGAATATGGCTCGCGCCTGTGCCCGGTCTGCGGCGCCTTCGCGCGCGACGGCTTCGAATCGCTGATGAACTACGTGAAGAGCGGCAAGGTCAGCTTCGAATATCGCGAATTCCTGGTCCACGGCGCCCCCGACGTGCCGCCGGCGCTGCTCGGCAATTGCGCCGACAAGGCCGCCTTCTTCCCGATCCTCGAACAGATGTATCAGTCGCAGGAAGGCTTCCTCAACAAGCTCCAGGCGATGACGCCGGCGCAGCAGCAGCAGTTGCAGACCGCCAAGCCGGTCGATGCGATCAAGATGATGGCGCAGCAGATGGGCCTGATCGACTTCGCCAAGCAGCGCGGCATCCCCGAAGCCAAGGCGATGCAGTGCTTGGGCGACATGAGCCAGATCGACCGCTGGACCAAGCAGACGCAGGACAAGGGCGCCGACGGCACCGTCACGGGCACGCCGACGCTCATCATCAACGGCAAGAAGAGCGACGTGACGAGCTGGAGCCAGTTCGAACCGCTGCTCAAGGCCGCCGGCGCGTAAGTCTTGATCCAGGCGTCATCCCAGCGCAGGCTGGGATCTCCGGGTGATTGCGCGACAAGAGCACCGGGAGGCCCCAGCCTGCGCTGGGGCGACGATCATGGGCTTGGCGCTTCGGGTGCCTTGCGTCTCTTCGCGTCTTCGCGTGAATCAAAATCCCCCGCCCCGCTTGCCACCGCACAATAGAACAGCCACCCCTCCCACGTGCAGATCAAGCGGCTCCGCATCGCCGGGTTCAAAAGCTTCGTCGACCCCGCCGACCTCCATATCGAGCCGGGGTTGACCGGAGTCGTCGGCCCCAACGGCTGCGGCAAATCCAACCTGCTCGAAGCGCTCCGCTGGACGATGGGCGAATCGAGCGCCAAGTCGCTGCGCGGCGCGGGGATGGAGGACGTCATCTTCGCCGGCACAGCGACGCGCCCGCCGCGCGCCTTTGCCGAAGTGTCGATCCTGCTCGACGCCGCTGACGGTGACGAGCGCGAGGTCGTCCGCCGCATCGAACGCGGCGCCGGCAGCGCCTATCGCATCGACGGCCGCGACGTGCGCGCCAAGGACGTCGCGCTGCTGTTCGCCGACGCCGCCACCGGCGCGCACAGCCCCGCCCTCGTCAGCCAGAACCGGATCAGCGCGGTCATCGCGGCGAAGCCCGCCGAACGCCGTGCGATGCTGGAGGAAGCCGCGGGGATCGCCGGTCTCCACGTCCGCCGCAAGGACGCCGAACAGAAACTCCGCGCGACCGAGGCGAACCTCGAGCGCCTCGGCGAACTGATCGCCGATCAGGACGCCCGCGCCGCCGCGCTGCGCCGCCAGGCCCGCGCCGCCGAACGCTATCGCGAGCTGTCGGCGAAGATCCGCATCGCCGAAGCGCGGATGATCTTCGCACGCTGGCGCGATGCTGCCGCCGCCGCCGATGCCGCGCGGGCCGAAGCGACCGCCGCCGACACCCGCGTCGCCGAGACGACCGACGCCGAACGCATCGCCGCCGCGACGCAGGCCGAAGCCATGACCGCGGTCGCCACCGCCCGCGCCGCCGCGCTCGCTGCGCGCGATGCCGCCAACGACCTCGGCCACCGCCTCACCACGCTCCGCGCGCAACGCGCCGCCGCCGCGCGCCGGGTAAGCGAATTGGACGAGGCCCGCCGCCGCATCGCCGACGATCGCGCGCGCGAAGGCACGCTCGCCGCCGATGCCGCGCAGGCGCTCGCCCGCCTCGCCGACGAGGTGAAGGCGCTCGACCGCGCGATCCTTTCCGCCGCCGACGAGGCCCCCCGCCTCGACGCGACACTCGCCGAGGCCGAACGCCACGCCCGCGATGCCGAGGTCGCGCTCGCCCAGGGCCTCGCCCGCCAGGCGAGCGAAGCCGCCGAGACCCGCGTCGCCGATGCCGCGCTCGCCGCCGCCCGCACCCGCGCCGACCGTGCCCGCCGCGAGGTCGCACAGCTCGCACAGGCGCTCGCCGCTCTGGGCGACGCCGCCCCCCTCACCGCCGCGCGCGACGAGGCCGCCACGCACCGGCAACAGGCGCTTGCCCACGCGGAAGAGGCCCGCGCCCTCCTCGCGCAGGCGGAGGCGGAGGAACGCGCCGCCATCGCCGGCCGCGACGCCGCCGAAACCGCCCGCGCCGCCGCGCGTGCCGACCTTGCGCAAATCGATGCCGAGATCGCCGCGCTTACCCGCGCCACCCAGCGGACGGGCAAGGAAAGGCTGCTCGACCACCTCGCCTCCGCCGCCGGCTACGAACGCGCGCTTGCCGCGGCGCTCGGCGACGAGCTCGACGGCGACCCCGCCGCGTGGGAAGGCGCCACGCCGCAGCCCGGCGATCCCGCCCCGCCAGAGGGCACGACGCCGCTCGCCGACCACGTGACCGCCCCCGCCACGCTTGCCCGCCGCCTCGCCCAATCCTTCGTCGCCGATGTAGACGATGGCCAGCCGCTCGCGGTCGGCCAGCGCCTCGTCACCCCCGCCGGGCACACGCGCCGCTGGGACGGCCATGTCGCCACCGGCAATGGCGCCGCCGCGGCAGAGCGGCTCGAACGCCTCAACCGCCTGAAAGCCCTCCGCGACACCCGCCCCGCCGCCGCCGCCACGGCAGAGGCCGCCGCTGCCGCCCATGCCGACATCGACCGCCGCATCGCCGCCGCTCGCACCGCCGCCCAGTCCGGCCGCTCCGCGTTAACCCAGGCCGACGCTGCCACCCGCGACGCCGAACGCGCCGAAGACCGCGCCACCACCGCGCTCGACCGCCTCGCCGGCCAGCGCGCCGATCTCGACGCCCGCGCGCTGCGCATCGCCAGCGAGCACGACGAAGCCGAAGCCGACCGCACCGCCGCCGAGGCCACCCGCGCCGCCCTGCCCGATGGCCGTGACAGCGCCGCCGCAGTCGCCGCTTTGTCGCAGGTCGCGGACCGCTGCCGCATCGCCGTCGCGCAGGCCCGTGGAGACCGCACCGCACTCGATCGCGCCGTGCAATCCAACCGCGAACGTCTCGCCGCCGCCCAGGCCGACACGCGCAGCTGGCGCGCCCGCGCAGGCGAGGCCGCCAAGCGCATCGCCGACATGGACGCGCGCGAGGTCGCCCTCGCCAAGGAGGCTGCCGACGCCGCCGACCGCCCCGCCGCGCTCGATGCCGCCATCGCCACCGCCCATGCCGAACATGACGCCGCCCGCCGCGAGGCGGACACGCAAGCCACCGCCGAACGCGACGCCGATGCCGCCGCCCGCCGCGCCGACGACGCGCAGCGCCGCGCGATCGAGGCGCTGTCGCAGGCCCGCGAAGCCCGCGCCGGCGCCGCCGCCCGCCTCGAATCGCAGGAGCTGCGCCGGGTCGAGATGGGCCGCCTGTCGGGCGAACGCTTCGAATGCCCCGCGCCCGTGCTGCCCGAGCGGCTCGGCTTCGCCGGCGCCGACGTCGGCACCCCCGCCGCCGAAAGCACCACGCACGAGCGCCTCACCGCCGATCGCGAGCGCATCGGCCCGGTCAACCTCGTCGCGGAACGCGAACTCGCCGAGCTGGAAGCCACCGGCAAGAGCAACGCCGCCGAGCGCGACGAACTGATCGAGGCGGTGAATCGCCTGCGCGGCTCGATCGGCCTGCTCAACCGCGAAGGCCGCCAGCGCCTCACCGCCGCCTTCGAAGCGGTCGACGGCCACTTCCGCCGCCTGTTCACCACGCTGTTCGACGGTGGCGCCGCCCATCTCGCTCTGGTCGATTCGGACGACCCACTCGAGGCCGGGCTGGAGATCATGGCGCAGCCACCCGGCAAGCGCCTGCAATCGCTCACGCTTCTATCCGGCGGCGAACAGGCGCTGACGGCGGTCGCGCTCATCTTCGCTTTATTCCTCACCAACCCCGCGCCGATCTGCGTCCTCGACGAGGTCGACGCGCCGCTGGACGACGCCAATATCGAACGCTTCTGCGATCTGCTCGACCGGATGACGCGCGAAACGCAGACCCGCTATCTGATCGTCACGCACAATGCGGTGACGATGAGCCGCATGCACCGCCTGTTCGGCGTCACCATGGTCGAACGTGGCGTCAGCCGGCTGGTATCGGTCGATCTGGGCGGCGCGACCAGCCTGCTCGCGGCGGAATAGCCTCGCGCAGGCCGGCGAGTACGCGGCCGGTATAGGCCAGGCACATCGCCTGATGCGCCGCCGCCGCAGCGGGATGGTCCGCCTGGATCGATCGCACCGCTTCGGCGAACGAGCGCGCGGACAGATAGGGCATGTCCTCTGTCGTCATCTCCGACTCTCCTTGGCGAACCTTATCGCGCACCATCATTGCGGGCCGATGACTGAGACCAAAAATCGTGTTGCCTCCGCCCCTTGTCGGCAGCAACCGCGGAACGTATATCGAACGCATGGCCCAGCTCGACACCCGCCAGAAGCTGGAAATTCTCGCCGACGCCGCGAAATACGATGCGTCCTGCGCCTCGTCGGGCACCGCCAAGCGCAACAGCCGCGACGGCAAGGGGCTGGGCTCGACCGAAGGCATGGGCATCTGCCACGCCTACGCGCCCGACGGTCGCTGCATCAGCCTGCTCAAGATCCTGCTGACCAACAGCTGCATCTTCGATTGCCATTATTGCATCAATCGCAAGAGCAGCAACGTCCGCCGCGCGCGCTTCACCGCCAAGGAGGTCGTCGACCTGACGATCGCCTTCTACAAGCGCAATTATATCGAGGGCCTGTTCCTCTCGTCCGGCATCATCAAATCGTCGAACTATACGATGGAGCAGATGGTCGAGGTCGCGCGCAGCTTGCGCGAAGATCACCATTTTCGCGGCTACATCCATCTGAAGACGATCCCCGACGCCGATCCCGAACTCGTCCACCAGGCCGGCCTCTACGCCGACCGTGTCTCGATCAACGTCGAGCTGCCAACGGTCAGCGGCCTGAAGCGCCTCGCCCCCGAAAAGGACGGCACCCGCATCGAAGGCGCGATGCGCGACGTGAAGGGTGCGATCGCCGACAATGGCGACGCGCGCAAGAAGTACAAATCCGCCCCCCGCTTCGCCCCCGCCGGCCAGTCGACGCAGATGATCGTCGGCGCCGACGCTGCCACCGATGGCGAGATCGTCGCGCGCGCCTCGACGCTCTACGATCGCTTCGGACTGCGCCGCGTCTATTACAGCGCGTTCAGCCCCATTCCCGACGCCAGCACGGTGCTGCCGTTGCAGCGCCCACCGCTGATGCGCGA
Source organism: Sphingomonas sp. S6 (assembly GCF_043498045.1). Classification (NCBI taxonomy): domain Bacteria; kingdom Pseudomonadati; phylum Pseudomonadota; class Alphaproteobacteria; order Sphingomonadales; family Sphingomonadaceae; genus Sphingomonas; species Sphingomonas sp. S6. The sequence goes on along the minus strand of NZ_JBIEOE010000004.1, from coordinate 377,351 downwards.
ACATCGCCTCTACCAGTCCGACTGGCTGATGCGCTTCTACGATTACAGTCCGGCAGAGGTCGTCGCCGCGGCGGACGATGCGACCGGCATGCTGCCGCTCGACATCGACCCGAAGCTCGCCTGGGCGCTCAAATTCCGTGACCGCTTCCCCGTCGACGTCAACGGCGCGCCCCGCGAGATGCTGCTGCGCGTCCCCGGCCTCGGCGTGAAGGCGGTCGACCGCATCGTTGCGACGCGCCGCTGGCGCCGCCTGCGCCTCGACGACGTCGCGCGCCTGACGGTCAGCGTCGCCAAGGTCCGCCCGTTCATCGTCGCAGAGGACTGGCGCCCGGTGCTGCTCAGCGACCGCGCCGACCTGACTCCCCTCGTCGCGCCGAAAAAGCAGCAGCTCGAACTCTTCGCCGCCTGAGAATGACTCGCGGGTGAAACGCCGCGCGCGCTCGCCGGTTGGGCGATGCGAAGGAGACACACCCATGGCGCTGGCAGCAATTTACGCGGACCTGAAGCGGGATCACGACAAGCAACGCAAGATGCTGAAGGAGCTTGCCGAGCTGACCGACACGGCCAAGCGCGGCAAATTGTTCGAGGACTTCCGCCTCGAGGTGCAGAGCCACGCCGCCGCCGAGGAGGAATCGCTCTACGCCACGATGCTGCGCGATCCCGACTTACGCGACGATGCCCGCCATTCGGTTTCCGAACACAAGGAGGTCGACGACCTGCTCGCCGAGATGACCGAGCTGGAGGTGTCATCGGACGAATGGAACGAGAAATTCTTCCACATGCGCCGTCGCTACGAACACCACATCACCGAGGAAGAGGAAGAGATGTTCCCCGCCGCGGCCGACGAACTCGACACCAAGACCGAAAAGAAGCTCGCCGAGATCTACGAAGAGCGCAAGCCCGAGGAACTGAAGCTCGCCAAGGAAAAGCCCGCCGGCGGCGACGACCGCGACTGACCGGTGCGGTTCGGTACGCCTACCCCAAACACCTCGTCACCCCGGACTCGTTCCGGGGTCCACTCCGCGGCGAGGGGGGGTGGCTGGAGCCTCTTGCGGTTCCCTCGCGGCAAGGTGGACTCCGGACCAAGTCCGGAGTGACGAAGGGGTACCATGCGCATAGTCACCCTCCCCACCCCTGACGACTTCGACGCGTGGCGCGACGCCGCCCGCCCGCTCGCCGCCGCCGACGTCCCCCCCGACGATATCGTCTGGCAGGTCGGCGACACCCCCGCCGACCTGTTCGCCACTACCGCAGACGCCGCCCCCGCCCCGCCGCCCGCCGGCGGCACCGTGTCCGTCCCCCGCGCCTTCATCGATCTCGCGCGCAGCGTCGTGCTCTCCAGCGATCCCGAACGGTTCGCGCTCCTCTACACCGCGCTCGCCCGCCTGCGCCGCGAACCGAAACTGATCGAGGATCAGGCCGACCCGCTCGTCCGCCGTCTCGAAGGCCTCGCCAAATCGGTTCGCCGCGACATCCACAAGATGCGCGCCTTCCTCCGCTTCCGCGAGGAACAGGACGATGAGGGCACGCGCTACGTCGCCTGGTTCGAACCCGAACACCATATCGTCCGCGCCAACGCCGCCTTCTTCGTCAATCGCTTCGCCAGCATGCGTTGGTCGATCCTGACGCCGGAGGTGTCGCTCCACTGGGACGGCAAGGCGCTGGCCGAAGGACCCGGCGCGCAAAAGGCTGATGCCCCCGATGGCGATCCCACCGAAGAGGTGTGGAAGACCTATTACGCCAGCATCTTTAACCCCGCGCGCGTCAAGATCGGCGCAATGCTGAAGGAGATGCCGCGCAAATATTGGAAGAACATGCCCGAAACCGCGCTGGTCGGGCAGCTGATCGCCGGCGCACAGGCGCGGGAAAGCGGCATGATCACCCAGTCACGCGAGGCGCCAGCGATCGGCGACAATGTCACCGCTGCCTGGGCGGCGCTGCGCGAAGAGGCCGCGACCTGCACCCGCTGCCACCTCTACAAACATGCGACGCAGACCGTCTTCGGCGAAGGCCCGGTCGATGCGCCGCTGATGTTCGTCGGCGAACAGCCGGGCGATCAGGAGGACCTCGCTGGCACCCCCTTCGTCGGCCCCGCCGGGCAGGTCTTCAACCGCGCGATCGCCGAAGCCGAGATCGACCGCGCCCGCGTCTACGTCACCAATGCGGTGAAGCACTTCAAGTTCGAACAGCGGGGCAAGCGGCGCATCCACGCCAAGCCCGACACGGGCGAAATCCAGGCCTGCCGCTGGTGGATCGAACAGGAACAGATGCTCATCCGCCCCCGCGTCACGGTCGCGCTCGGCGCCACCGCAGCACGTTCCATACTGGGCCGGACGGTCACGATCGGCCGCGAACGCGGCAAAGCGATCACCCTCCCCGAGGGCGGCGAGGCCTGGATCACCGTCCACCCCAGCTATCTGCTGCGCCTGCCCGACGAAACGCAAAAGGCCGAGGAATATGCCCGCTTCGTCGAGGACCTGAAACAGGCCAAGGCGGCGCTAGGCTGACGCTGCGTCCGCCCCCGGAAGGCGGAAGATACGACCAACGGACCGTATGCGGAAACGGCCCGCTATGTATGCGATGCCCTAAACCCGGTCAGCCTAAGCCGTGTCGTCTCGCTGCAACGACCCTGTTGGACGCCCCCCGCAGCAACACGTTGGCACAGAAGCGTAAATCCCCGCCCCCTGTCCTACACCCATCGTTTCGCATAAAGCGGGCAGCAACGGGGTTATCCGCCCGCATGCAACACCCGTCATCCCAGCGAAGGCTGGGATCTCCCCGTTGCAACGCGCGGCACGAGCCACGAAAGACCCCAGCCTACGCTGGGGTGACAAGTTAGCGTAGGGGCTATGCCCACCCCTTCTTTCTCAGCACCGGATCACATTCGGAAACGATAGGAGCCAATCGTTTCCACCAAGGTGTTCATGTTGTCTATGTTCCCAGCGGCTCACATCGCGCGCGCATCCTCGCCCATCCGCTCCTGCCGGTCGAGTGCATCGATCGCCGCCATATCCTCGTCGTCCAGCGTCAGGTCGGCTGCGGCGAAATTATCCGTCATATGCTCGGGATCCGCCGCCTTGGGTATCACGGAGAATCCGTGCGCCAGATGCCAGGCCAGCACCACCTGCGCCGCCGACCGCGCATGCTTCTCCGCAATCCGCACGATCGCCGCGTCCTGCAACAGGTCGCCGCCCTGCCCCAGCGGGCTCCAGCTCTGCGTCACGATGCCATGCGCTTCGTGATACGCGCGCTCCTCGCGCCGCTGATGGCGCGGGTGCAGCTCGATCTGGTTGAGCACCGGCGTCACGCCCGTCGCCTCGATGATCGCATCGAGATGCTCGGGCAGAAAGTTCGACACGCCGATCGATCGCGTCTTGCCCGCCTCGCGCAGGGCGACCAGCGTCTTCCACGCCTCGACATATTGCCCCTGGCCGGGTGCGGGCCAGTGGATCAGATACAGGTCGACCGCATCCATCCCCAACAGCGCCAGGCTCTCGTCCAGCGCCGCCTCGGGATCGCCCTGCCGATCGTTCCACAACTTGGTCGTGACGAAGGCATCGCTGCCCGCCAGCCCTTCGCCGACGCCGCGCTCGTTGCGATAGATCGCCGCGGTGTCGATCAGCCGATATCCGGCATCGAGTGCACCGCGCACCACCAGCGGCGCCTGCGCATCGGGCAATTTCCAGGTGCCGAAGCCTAATTGGGGCATGGTCCGGCCGTCGTTCAGGGTAAGATCAGTCATCGTCGTACAGCGTCCCACGGGCATCTCCGGTTCCCCCGTCCCCCGTTCCCCCTTCCCTTAGCCCTCGCGATCCGCCAAGCCCCACGCCCATGTTCGAGAAAATTCTGGGCGTGCTCGCCACCTTCACCATCTGGGTGATCTCCAGCGGCGGCTATGTCGGCATCGCGATCCTGATGGCGATCGAAAGCGCCTGCATCCCCCTGCCGTCAGAGATCATCATGCCGTTCGCCGGCTATCTCGTCTCGACCGGCCGCTTCGACCTCTATCTGGCGGCGACCGCAGGCGCGATCGGCTGCAATCTCGGCTCGATCGTCGCGTATGAGATCGGCAAGCGCGGCGGCCGGCCGGTGGCGGAACGCTGGGGCCGCTACCTGCTGATCGGCCCGGGTGAGCTCGACGCCGCCGATCGCTTCTTCGCACGCTGGGGCTCGATCGCGGTGCTGATCGGCCGGCTGCTCCCCGTTATCCGCAGCTTCATCGCCTTCCCCGCGGGCATCGCGCGGATGCGGCTGGTGCCCTTCCACGTCTACACCTTCATCGGCAGCTGGCCGTGGTGCTTCGGCCTCGCCTGGGTCGGCATGAAACTCGGCGACAAGTGGGACAGCGATCCCCGCGTCAAGGCCGCCTTCCACCGCGCCGACCTGGCGATCGGCATCGTCCTGATCGCGCTCGTCACCTTCTACATCTGGCACCGCGTCCGCGGCCTGAAGCGCAATCCTCAGCCATAAGCGCGGCGCTTGGCGAGCGCGCGCAGGTCGTCGTCGCGTGAGGGGGCCAGCGTCTGGATGCGCCGCTCGACCGCCGCGACGATCTCTGGCCCCGCCCGTTCGGGCGTGCCACTGTCGAACGGCGGGCGCGGATCGTATTCGAGGCTCAGCTGCACCGCTTTTGCATGAGCCTCGCCGCGTAGCAGCGCGGTCAGCGTCAGCGCAAAGTCGATCCCCGCGGTGACGCCGCCGCCCGTCACCCGGTTGCGATCGATCACCACGCGCTCCGCCACCGGCGTTGCGCCGAACAGCGGCAGCATATGCCGCTGGCCCCAATGGCACCCCGCGCGATAGCCATCGAGCAGCCCCGCCGCCCCCAGGATCAGCGACCCGGTGCACACGCTCGTCACCCACTGCGCCTCGCGCCCGATCCGCGTCACCCAGTCCATCGCCGTATCGTCGGCAATCACACCATTGACCCCGAACCCTCCGGGCACGCACAGGATGTCGGCGCGATCGACTTCCGCCAGCGTCGCCGTCGGCAGGATCGCGAACCCCGCGTCGGTCTGCACGGGCTCCGGCGTCTTCCACACGAGATCAAGCCGCGCATTGCCCAACCGCGACAGCACCTGCACCGGTCCCGTGAAATCGAGCTGCGTCACATTGGGGAATAACAGGAAGGCGATACGGATGGGGCTGGACGTCGTCATGACAAGGCTCCTGCGTCACATGGATGCCCAGGCGCGCGGCGGCGGCGGTTCGCGCTCCCTTGTGGGTCTCCACTGGCGCCAGTCACGCGAACGGGGATGAGGCTAGACCCGCCGCACCCGCCAGACAAGCCATCCCAGCATCGGTAGCGCGAGCGCGCACCACCAGCGGAAGCCTGCCCAGGGGCTCCAGCCGAACCATTCGCTCGGCAGCGTGCGCAGCGTGCCGCTGGCGAAGGGCCCGGCGATCACCGCCTGCCAGACGGGAAAGGCGCTGCCCGGCGGGGCGAAAATCTCTGCCGCAGCGATCGCCGCGTTGATCGCGATCGACAGGGCCAGCAGCACCCCCATGCCGATCCGGATGCTGCGGTCGCCGGCATGCGCCCAGGCGGCGGCGAGCCCCAGCGCCAGCGGGGCCACCGCGGGGATGGCGAAGCGCGGACCGGTGGTGTTGCCGCCCTGCCAATAGACATAGGCCGCATTGACCAGCAGCACGACGGCCACCGCCAGCGCCATGGCAACTGCCAGGCTGCGCGTCCGCGGTCGCTGCCCCCACATCCACAGCCCATATGGCGCCAGCACCAGCACCGGCGCGACCCAGATCAGCCCATAGCGCGCGCCGATCGTCACCTCGCGAAGCGCCGACACGCGCGGCACGCCCAGCCCGAACAGCCCTTGGTGCATCCCCTCCCAGCCGACGACACCGGCATAGCCGATCCGGAACGGCGTCCCGAAGGCGACCAGATTATAGGTCGCGAACGGCACCAGCGCGATCGCCCCGCCGATCAGCGCCGCCCCGATCAGCCAGCCGCGATCCGCCCGGTCGCGCGCCGCCCATGCCGCCCACAGCGCGAGCACAGCGCCCGCCAGCACCGCCTGATGCTCGACCACCACCGCCCAGCCAAGCGCTACGCCCACGAGCAGCGCCTGGCCGCTCGCCCCGCGCGGCAGGGACAGGCCGCGCCAGATCGCCCAGATCGCCACGACGTACAGGTCCGCGACCACCGCATGGCCGAACAACGTCGTCGACCAGCCCCATACCGGCGTGCCGAGCGCATAGCCCAGCGCGGCGAACAGCCCCGCGCCCGCGCTGCCCGTCCATCCCACACCCAGATCGAACAGCAGCACCGCGGCGAGCGCGGTTAGCAGCGCCGGCCCCAGCGCCGCCGCCAGCCGCACGCGCAGCCGCAGATAGCGGTCGAAGTCATAGCCCCCGATCGCACCATCGTAATGGCTCGCCCGGTCGCCGGTGACGCGATCGGCGATCCACACCGCGGGCAGCGCCATCAGCGTCATGCCCGGCGGCTTGTCGAGATAGGTGCGGCCGCCGAACATCGCCTTGTCGATTGTCAGCGTGGCATAGGGGTCGATCGAGGCATCGCCGCGCTCGACCAGCCCGATCGCCGCGTACATCCGCGTCGCCTGATTATCGTTGCGCTCCCACGATCCGAACCAGACACAGCTCAGCCAGACGATCGTGAACAGGACGATACGGACGCCGCGCATGCCCTCAGCCGAACAGCCAGTGCCCGAGCAGCCGGCCGAACGGGAAGGTGAAGAAGCCCGCGATCAGCAGCGCCCCCGTCACCATGCCGCGCACGCTGCCCCGGTGCAGGGCAACCTTATGGGTGCGCGCCGCATACCATAGCAGCGGCACCTGAATGACGACCCAGGCCGACAGGATATGGATAAAGCTGAACCTGCCACCGTTGGTTTCGCGAATGCCGAACGACAGCAACGCGGTCAGCAGCATCGCCACCGCCCAGATCTGCCCCAACACGCGATGCCGCCTGTCACCGCGCGGCGAGAGCAGGATGACCGGCGTCAGCACCAGCGACACGAGGATGGTGAGGATATGCGCCCAGACGATCCCCGGCACCATCGCCCATTGCGCATGACCGCGCGCGAGCGCGGTCAGCACCGCGGCGAGCAGCAGCAGCGCGCCGACCGACAGCGCCTTTTCATACGCGTCCACGGCCCAAGGATTGACCCGCGTTCCGCCCCGTCCGATCGCCGTCGCCATGTGCGCATCCCCCTGACGATGAGGGTAGCCGAGGCAATGCGGCACGCCAAGCGGCTGGTATCGGCCACGCCCTCTGCCAACTCACCCCGTCACCCCGGACTTGTTCCGGGGTCTACTGGGCCGCGGGGGTAGCGCCTGTGCCTCTGACCATCCCCCTCGCCGCAAAATGGACCCAGACCAAGTCCGGGGTAACGGCCGAGGATGGCGCCACCGCTTTCTTAAGGAACGCGCGCCTCTTCCGCCTTGCGCGCCTGATTCTCCTTACGCGCCGCCCGCGCGCTCTGCAGGAAGCAGCCGGTCTGCCCGCCGGCACCCACCGTCGAGCAGCTCCCCGTGCTGTTTGCGCCGACACCGGCGTCCAGCGTGCCCTGTGCGCGTGCCGCCCAGCTTTCGTTCTGCGGCGTCACCTGGAATTCGCGCAATTCCTTGGGCACGCGATACTGCTCGCGCGCGCTGCGGCGTTCGCACACCACGATTTCCTGCCCGTCGCTGTTCGTCGGGCACCGTTCGTTGCCATAGAGGACGAGCACACCGTTGATTGGCGCGCGCTTCGCGACTTCGCCCGGCGCCTGGATTACGACCGGCTTGGGCGCGCCGGGCAACGCCGGCTTCGTGCTGACCGTTTGCGCCGGGGGCTGGGCCGTGGGCTGCGCGCCTTGCGTAAACTCCTGCGCCAACGCGGGTCCGGCGGTCAGCATCAAGGCGGTGGCGATGAAGGCTCGCATGCGTCGTCCTTTCAAATCCTCTTGGCGGTCGCGATCGCGACCTTGCAGCCCAGCCGGATCAGGCCCGACAGGATCGGATAGCCGACCGCCTGTTCCGCCCCCGCGGCCAGCGCATGGTCGCGGTGCTCCAGCTCCTCCGCCTGGAAATCGGCGATCGCGTCCGACAATTCGGGATCGCTGTCGCCCAGTTCGTCGCGTTGCTGCTGATAATGTTTGTCGATCTCGGTCTCGACCGCCGCGGTGCAGGCCATCGCCGCATTCGGCCCGATCGCCGCGGTGATCGCGCCCAGCGCAAAGCCCGCCTTGTCCCAGAACGGCTGGAACAGCGTCGGCCGCACGCCGCGTCGCGCCATCATCGCGTCGAAAAAGGCGCGGTGCCGCTCCTCCTGGCTCGCCATATGGTGGATCGCGCGCGCCGCCGGATGCCGGTCGCCCAGCACCGCCAACTGGCCCGCATAGATACGCGTCGCGCCATATTCGCCCGCCTGATCGACGCGGATCATCGCCTTCGTCGCCTCGCGCCGGTCACCCGGCCGCCAGTGCGGCCTGCGCGCGTTCGCGATCGTCGCCGTCATCGTGCCTTCCTCATCCACCATAGGATCAGGAACGCGCCACCCAGCGAAAAGATCGCGTTGAACCCGGCGAGCGAGATGCCGAACAACGTCCACTGCGGCGTATCGCAGCGCACCATGGGCGCGTGCATCAGCGCTTCCAGCCGCGCATCCGGGCCCAAACCGCGCAGGTCGACCGTCTGGGTGCAGGCGGTGAAGCCCTCCCACCAGTGGTATTCGACGCCGGCATGCGCCACGCCGATCGCACCCGATACTGCGATCAGCAGCGCGGCGATTACCACCAGCGCTTTGGCGATGCTCCGCTGCGACACGACGAACGCCAGCAGCGCGAACGGCAGCGCCGCATAATGCGGCCAGCGCTGCCAGTGGCACATCTCGCACGGGTAGAGGTGCCCGACGAGCTGCGATCCCCATGCCCCCGCCAGCAGCGCCGCAGGCAGCAGCAGCGCGAGCGCCCGCGCGCGCCGCTCGGCCGGGGTGAACGCGCGGCTCACTTGCCGCCCGGCCGGCTGGAGGGCACCGGCTTCGTCGCCGCGGCGACCTGCGCCGCGCCACCCAGCCGCGCGACCGTCTTCAGCGCATAATAGAGCTGGAAGTCGTCGATCCCCTGCTTCTTCAATTGTTCCGCGGTCATCGCGAAGCGCGGATCGTCCTTCGTGTCTTCCTCGAGGATCTTGTTGTCCGCCTTCACCTCGTTGATCAGGTGGCGGCGCAGATCGGCCTCGCGGAACACGGGGCGCGTCTTGATGTCGGGATCGCTGATCTGCGGCACGCGGATATCGGGCTCGATGCCGCCTTCCTGCACGCTGCGGCCCGACGGGGTGTAATAACGCGCCGTGGTCAGGCGCAGCGCGGTCTGCGGACCCAGCGGCAGCAGCGTCTGCACCGATCCCTTGCCGAAGCTGCGCTCGCCCATGATCAGCGCGCGGTGATGATCCTGCAACGCGCCCGCGACGATCTCGGAGGCCGAGGCCGTACCGGGGTTGGTCAGCACCACCACCGGCAGCCCATGCGCGTCGTCGCCCGGCTTGGCGAAATAGCGCTCGATATCGCTCTTTTCGCGCCCGCGCTGCGAAACGATTTCGCCATGATCCAGGAACGCGTCGCTGACCGCGATCGCCTGTGTCAGCAGGCCGCCGCCATTGTCGCGCAGGTCGACCACATAGCCCAGCGGCCGATGCCCCAGGCTCTTGTCGATCGCCATGATCGCCGCGCGCGTATCCGCGCCCGTGCTTTCGGAGAAGGTGTTGATGTTGATGTAGCCGACGTCGCCGCGCACTTCCCACTTCACCGGGCGCTGCACGATCACCTCGCGCGTCATGGTGATGTCGAGCGGCTTGTCCTGTCCGGGGCGGACGATCGTCATGCTGATCTTGCTGCCCGGCTTGCCGCGCATCAGCGCCACCGCCTCGTCCAGCGTCTCGCCGTAGATCAGCTTGCCGTCGATATGCGTGATATAATCGCCCGACTTCACGCCGGCGCGGTACGCGGGCGTATCCTCCTGCGGCGCGACGACCTTCACCGCGCCGTCCTCCATCTGGACGGTGAGGCCCAGGCCGCCGTAATTGCCCTCGGTCTGGATCTTGAGGTTGTCGTAGTCGAGCGCGTCGACATAGCTCGAATGCGGGTCGAGGCTCGCGAGCATGCCCTCGATCGCGCCCTTGATCAGCTTCTTGTCGTCAACCTTGTCGACATAGTCGGCCTTGATCCGATTGAAGACGTCGAGGAACTGGTCGAATTCGCGATAGGTATCCGTGTCCACCGCCGCCATCGCCTGCGTGGCGAGCGGGATCAGGGACAGGGAACCGATGATAGCAGTCGCGGTCAGCAGCGGACGGGGCATCGAAAGTCCTGCAAGGCGGGAAAACCCCGCACGTCTATCCCTTTTGCGAGCCGGAGCAAAGCACGGCGAGGCTGAACCGTCGCTGACAGCAAAGGGCGCCTGCTGCCGATCCATCTATGGCACCCGCACGCTCCCTCCCGCCCTTGCGAACGGAGCGAAGCACCGACGAAGCGGAAGACGGGATACGCTTAGTCTAGGCGAACCGTCGCGCCCCCTCAGCCCAACAGCGCGGCGATATCCACCGGCCGCCCGCGGCGACGCAGTTCGACGGTGATCTGCGGCTCTTCTCCTCCCGCCGCCCTGCCCAGCGGCGCTCCCGCCGCGATACGCTCGCCCGGGCGAACGCCCGCAGCGGCGAGCCCGGTGACGAGGCTCGTCCAGCCGTCGCCATGGTCGAGGATCACGATCGTGCCATAGCCGCGATACGCCCTGGCGTAGCGCACCACGCCCCCAGCCGGCGCCACCACCGGCGCGCCCGCCGCGACCGCAAAGGTCAGTCCGCGCGATCGCACGCCCGCGTCGGAAATCTCGCCCGTCCCGGTCACGAGCCGCCCGCGCACCGGCAGGCGATACGCGCCCGCCGTCGGCACCGGCACGCGCGTTCCGGGCGCCAGCGGGCGCGGCAAGGGGCCGGGCAGTGCCGCCAGATCCGCTGCCGTCGCCTGTGCCATTGCATCGTCGCCGAGCGATTCGACCAGGTCCCGCGCGCGTTCGCCCAGCGCCAGCGCCCGATCCTCCTCGCTCATCGCGTTGCGACCGAGCGCGCTGGCGCGACGCCGGTGCGCCGCCTCCAGCGTCGCGAGCGCAACCCGGTCCGTCTCCAGCTGCGCCCGCCCGCGGCGCAGCGCCGCCGCGGCGACCGCCGCATCCTGCTCCAGGCCCCGCGTCCGCGCGATCTGCCGCCGCACGCCGTCGGTTCGCTGCTGCACCAGCGGCAGCGCCCCGCCCAGCACCGCGCGGACGTGGACGAGGTCGTCGATCGATCCCGGCTGGGCGATCGCGACCACCGCCGGCCGACGCGCCAAGGCGGTCAGCGCCGCAAGCAAGCGCGCAACCGGCGCCTGCTGCGTGGCGAGCGTCGTCTGCTGATCCGCCAGCAATCGCGTGACGATCGCCTGCCGCGCCCGCGCCGCCGCCAGATTGGCCTCCGCAGCACGCACCCGCGCCGCCAGCGCCGCCTCCTCGGCCCGCGCCTTGTCCGCAGCGTTGCGTTCGGCCGCCGCGTCGCGCGCCAGCGCCTCCGCACGGCGCGTGGCGATCACCGCATCGCGCTTCGCCGCGACGAGCCGCTGACGCTGGTCGACGACGGGCTGGCTGTGCGCGGGCAATGCGAGAGCGAGGAAAGCGACACAGCAGAATGCGACGCGCCTACCCTCACCCTTCGCCTTCAGCGGCTTTTCCCTCTCCCAGCGGGAGACGGAGGGAGCAGCGTAGCCGCGGAAGGGTGAGGGTGGGTGCGGGATGGCAGCCATCACCCCTCCCGATGATAGGGGTGCCCGGCCAGGATCGCAGTCGCGCGGAACAGCTGCTCGGCGAGCATCGCGCGCGCTAGCATATGCGGCCAGGTCGCGCGCCCGAACGACAGCAGCAGGTCCGCCCCCGCCCGCTCGGCATCGTCGAAGCCGTCGGCGGCGCCGATCATGAAGCGCAGTTCGCGCGTGCCGCTATCGCGCCACCGTTCGATCCGCCGCGCGAATTCCAGCGAGCCGAGCAGCTCGCCCTTCTCGTCCAGCATCACCCGCACCGTCTGCGGCTCCACCGGGGGCACCTTGCCGCCGGTATCGGGCAGTTCGGTGACGCGCGTCGGCCAAGCGATCCGCTTCAGATAGCGGTCGACCAGCTCCGCCTCGGGCGATCGCCCGATCTTGCCGCGCGCCACGATGTGGAGAAGGATGTCAGGCCTCGTCCGACGTCGTCGGGGTCTGGGTCGCGTCGGGCGACTTCGGCATCATCGCTTCCGGCGGCAGCGGCTTCAGCGACGACGACACGGTATCGCCGAACTGCCACATGCGCTCCAGATTGTAGAAGGTGCGCACCTCCGGCCGGAACAGGTGAACGATGACGTCATTGGCGTCGATCAACACCCAGTCGGCGGTCTGTAGCCCTTCGATCCGCACCGGACGGCCGAAATCCGCCTTCACCTTTTCGGCAATCTTGTTGGCCATCGATGCGACCTGCCGCGTCGAGCGGCCGCTGGCGATCACCATATGGTCGGCGATCGTCGATTTGCCCGCGAGCGGAATCGAAATGACCTCTTCGGCCTGATCGTCGTCGAGCGACGTCAGGATCAGTCGCAGCAGCGCTTCGACTTCGGCCGGGTCGGCCGGACGCACGGCCTGGGGGGTACTCGCCAAGGGGACTCCTGGGTTGCTGGGCCGGCATCAGTGCCGGTGCCAGTCGGGATCGGCCGCACGGACCGCGGTGGCGGAGGTCGGGTCGGGGCGGAAGCGCAACAGCACGAGTGCCGGCAAACTCCACGAGGTCCAATGCTTCGCCTGGCGTGCGGGCCGTTGGAAACGCCGCAGCCAACCCATCGCGACACCCGCGAGGGCCTTGTCGTCATACCCCGGACGCGCGATCACCGCAATCGGCATCGTGCGCGCGATATCGCGCCATCCGCGCCAGCGGTGAAATTGCGCCAGATTGTCCGCTCCCATCAACCAGATGAACTGCCGCCGGGGGTAACGCCGCTGCAACTTTCGCAGCGTGTCGAGCGTGTAGCGGGTGTGGAGCCGCGCCTCGATATCGCTCGCCCGGATCGGCGCCCGCCGCGCCATCGCCCGCGCGGACGCGAGCCGCGCGGCCAGCGGCGCCATGTCGCGCGCGCCGCTCTTCAACGGATTGCCCGGCGACACCAGCCACCACGCCTCGTCGAGTTCCAGCGCTCGGATCGCGGCGAGCGTGATCGCCCGATGCCCGCGATGCGCCGGGTTGAAGGATCCCCCCAGCAGGCCGGTTTTCATGGCTCGGCTCGCTGCCAGTCTTCACGGCCATGACGGACACGAAGGATCTCAACGCCGGTGAAGGTGATCCGATACAACAAAAGAAAGTCCGTTTCCGCGATCCGCCACTTCCGCGCGTCCCGGTCAACGATCGGACCGGCAGCGGGAAATTCACCAAGGAAGCGGCTGGCAGCCATGGCCGCTTGCCCTATCTCGTCGGCAAAATCGGGATCGCGTTCGGCATAAAACACGTCGATCCGCGCAAGGTCAGCCTTTGCACGGGGAGCCCAGGTGACGGGCCTCATCTCCGTTTACGGGCGGCCACGCGCTCCTCGAACCATGCTTCCATATCCTCTTGGCTTATGCCGCCATCACGCTCGATCGAATCAATACCTTCCTGAATAAAGGCTCGTAGTTCGATGTCGTGTTCGGCGACTTTGCGAATAGCGTCCGCCGCAAATTCTTCGCCGGTGATGCCACGTGAACGGGCCAGTTCCTCGACGATCGCCAGCGTGGCGGGATCGAGGGGTGCATTGATCGATACCGGTGCGTTCATTGGCGGATTCTATCCCCTGCGACGGAGGTCTTCAACCGCGCACCTGCCCCGTGCCACGGCCGACCCATTTGTACGTCGTCAGCCCCTCCAGCGCGACCGGCCCGCGCGCATGCAGGCGGCCGGTCGCGATGCCGATCTCCGCGCCCAGCCCAAACTCGCCGCCATCGGCGAATTGGGTGGAGGCGTTCCACAGCACGATCGCACTGTCGACGCCGATCAGGAATCGCTCCGCCACGCCCGCATTCTCGGCGACGATCGCGTCGGTATGGTGCGAGCCGTGGCGCGCGATATGCGCCATCGCCCCCTCGACCCCGTCGACCAGCGCGACGGAGGCGATCGCATCGAGATATTCGGTGTCCCAATCCTCCGCCGACGCCGCGGGCAGATCCGGCACCAGCGTGCGCGCCGCCGCATCGCCGCGCACCTCGCATCCCCGCGCGCGCAACGCCGTGATCAGCGCCGCGCCCTGCCCATAGCCGCGATCGATCAGCAGTGTTTCCATCGCCCCGCAAATGCCGGTCCGCCGCATCTTGGCGTCCAGCACCACCCGCTCCGCCATCGCCGGATCGGCCGAACGATCGACATAGACGTGATTGATCCCGTCGAGATGCGCCAGCACCGGTACGCGCGCCTCCGCCTGCACCCGCGCCACCAGGCTCTTGCCGCCCCGCGGCACGATCAGGTCGATCAGGCCATCGGCCGTCAACATCGCGCCCACCGCGGTGCGATCGGTGGTCGGCACCAACTGCACCGCATCGACCGGCAATCCCGCCGATTCCAGGCCCGCGACCAGCACCTTGTGCAAGGCGCGGTTACTATGGATCGCCTCGCTGCCGCCCCGCAGGATCACCGCATTGCCCGCCATCACACACAATGCCGCTGCATCCGCGGTTACGTTGGGCCGCGATTCGTAGATGATGCCGATCACGCCGATCGGCACGCGCACGCGGGTCAGCTGCAAGCCATTGGGCCGCTCGCGGCGATCGATCACCTGCCCGACCGGATCGGCCAACCCCGCCACCGCCTCGATCCCCGCCGCGATCCCCTCGATCCGCCCGGCGTCCAGGCGCAGCCGGTCGAGCAGCGCACCGCTGAGGCCCCGCGCTTCGCCCGCCGCCATGTCGCGCGCATTCGCGTCGAGGATCGCCGGCGCCTGTTCGCGCACCGCCGCCGCCGCGGCGCGCAGCCCGGCCGCCTTCGCCGCCGTCGGCAGACCCGCCAGCACCCCGGCGGCGCGGCGCGCGCGCGCGCCCATCTCTGCGATCATTTCGTGCGTATTGTCTGCGTCGGCCATGCCGTTCGTTACCATGGAACCCGGCCTTATGCCACGAAGACGATCTTGCCCGGCCGATACAGCTTGCTAAGCTGCTGCCATGTCGGGGGATATCGCAGCAGCAGGGGACTTCATCACGGGTGCGCTCGCCGCCCGTACGGTGGAGCCGCACGCCGGGGAAACACGCGAGCACGGGCACGGCCTGTGCCTCAATTGCGGCACACGGCTGATCGGCGCGCATTGCCATGCCTGCGGGCAGAGCGGCCACGTCCATCGCACGATCGGCGCGATCGGGCATGAGATCGCGCACGGCGTCTTCCATTTCGAAGGCAAGATCTGGCGCACGCTGCCGATGCTGGTGTGGCGCCCGGGCGATCTCACCCGCCGCTACGTCGCCGGCGAGCGCGCGCGGTTCGTCTCACCGCTCGCAGTCTTCCTGTTCACCGTCTTCCTGATGTTCGCGACGATCAGCGCGCTTGGCGGCGACATCGCCGAACTGGCGACGCCCGAAGGCGTCAGCCGCCACATCGTCGGCATCGCCGGCGGAGTCGAGAAGGTGGAAAAGCAACTCGACGTCGCGCAGAAAACACGCGCCAAGCTGGTCGCGGCGGGCAAGCCAACCAAGAGCATCGACGAGGACATCGCCGGCTTGCAGACCGCGATCGCCGCCCTCAAGAGGACGCAGGGTCGCGGGGGCGGCGACGATAGCGTGCAGACGTCGCTCACCAACGCCAAGACCGGCTGGGCCAGCCTCGACCACGGCCTCGAAAAGGCCAACAAGAACCCCGGCCTCGCGCTCTACAAGCTGCAATCGAGCGCGTACAAATATAGCTGGCTGCTGATCCCCATCTCGACGCCCTTCGTCGCCTTGCTCTTCCTGTGGCGGCGCCGGTTCGGCCTGTACGATCATGCCATCTTCGTCACCTACAGCCTCGCCTTCATGATGCTCATGGTGATCACGCTGATGATCGCCGGCGTGATCGGCGTCGGTAGCGGCTGGATCGTGCTCGCCGTCTTCGCGCTGCCGCCGATCCACATGTTCCGCCAGCTGCGCGGCGCCTATTCGCTGCGCACCTTTTCCGCGTTGTGGCGTACCGCGGTCCTGCTCGTCTTCGCTTGGGCGGCGCTGCTTACCTTCGTCTCGCTGCTGCTGGTCCACGGGCTGACGGACTAAGGGACTGGTCGCCCGCGGGCCCATGTCCTATCTTCGCGGTCATGCAGTTCTTCAGCCGCTTCTCGCCGGTGCGGGCCATTCGCGACCTGCGCTTCTTCCTGTCGCAGCGCGAGCCGCGCGACCTGGGCTTCCTCGCGCTGGCGATCGCGATCACGGGGTTCTTCGTCTACGCCTTCATGCGCAACGACATTCCGCCCGAACCCTATCAACCCAACATCATCTATTTCAAGAATTACGCCGCCGACCGCACCGACGCGGAGATCAAGGCGCAGCAGGCGATCGACAAGGTCGAACAGGACAAGCGTATCGCCGCACAAAAGGCGCGCGAGGAGAAATTGCGCAGCCAGTTCAAGAAGGTCGATGACGCGATGAATAAAATGGGGCTGTGAGCACGGCCGATTCGCGCTGGATGGCCGCCGCGCTCGCGCTCGCCGGGCGCACGCGCGGACGCACCGCCCCCAATCCCAATGTCGGTTGCGTCATCGTCCGCGACGATCGTGTCGTCGGTCGCGGCTGGACCCAGCCCGGCGGTCGCCCGCATGCCGAGGCGATGGCGCTCGCGCTGGCAGGCGACGCGGCGCATGGCGCCACCGCCTATGTCACGCTCGAACCCTGCGCCCATCTCTCGGCCCGTGGCCCGGCCTGCACCGATCTGCTGATCGCGGCCGGCATCGCGCGCGTGGTGATCGCACTCGGCGATCCGGATCCGCGCACCAACGGGCAGGGCATCGCCCGGCTCCGCGCTGCCGGTGTGGCGGTGGCGGTCGGCCTCCTTGCCGCCGATGCGGCGCGCAGCATGGCCGGCTTCCTCACCCGCCGCCGGCTCGGCCGCCCGTTCGTGACGCTGAAGCTCGCCACCTCGCTCGACGGCTGCATCGCGCTTGCCGACGGCACCAGCCGCTGGATCACCGGCGCAGAGGCGCGCGCCCACGCCCACCTCGAACGCGCCCGCCACGAAGCGATCCTCGTCGGCCGGGGGACATGGGAGGCGGACCGCCCGACCCTCGACGTGCGCCTGCCGGGGCTGGAGGGACGCAGCCCGCAGCGGGTCGTGCTTTCATCCGCCCCGTCCTTCGTCATCCCGGCGAGCGCCGGGATCCACGGACACGGCGCGGCTGGCGGATCGAGCGTCCCCCCATCCATAGATCCCGGCCTGCGCCGGGATGACGAAATCACAGGGGACAGGGGGTGGACCATCATCCCCTCCCCCGCCGCCATCGCCACCCTCCCCGGCGACCACCTGCTCGTCGAGGGCGGCGCGGGCACCGCCGCGGCCTTCTTGCGAGACGATCTGGTCGACCGCCTGCTCCTCTACCGTGCGCCCATCGTCATCGGCGGCGGACTGCCCGCGATCGGCGCGATCGGCCTCGCCGATCTCGGATCGGCACACGGCCGCTGGCAGCGCCACGATGCGCGCCAGCTTGGCAGCGACCGGCTCGAGGTCTACGAGCGCACCCCATGTTCACCGGCATAGTCAGCGATATCGGCACGATCGAACGGGTTCAGAGCGAGGGCGACACGCGCGTGCGCATCGCCACCACCTACGACCCCGACACGATCGACCTCGGCGCCTCGATCGCCTGTTCGGGCGTCTGTCTGACCGTCATCGACAAGGGCACGGCCAACTATCATTGGTTCGATGTCCAGGTGTCTGGCGAGACGATCGGCTGCACCGCGCGCGACCAATGGGTCGAAGGGCGCCGCCTCAACCTCGAACGCGCGATGAAGCTCGGCGATGAACTCGGCGGCCATATCGTCACCGGCCATGTCGACGGCATCGCCGAGGTGATCGGCATCTGTCCGGAGGGCGAGTCGCATCGCATCGGCTTCGCCGTCCCCGCCGCCCTCGCGCCCTTCATCGCGCCCAAGGGGTCGATCACGATCGACGGCGTCTCGCTCACCGTTAACACGGTCGAGGATCAGGGCGACACCACCCATTTCTCCGTCAACCTCATCCCGCATACGCAGGCGGTGACGACGCTCGGCGCCCTCGCCCAGGGGCAGATGGTCAATATCGAGATCGACGTCCTCGCCCGTTATCTGCAACGCATGGAGCATTACCGTGGCCGCTAACCCTGAGATCGCCCAGCTCCGCCACGCCTTCCTGTCGTCGCCCGAAGAGATCATCGACGAGGCGCGCAACGGCCGCATGTTCATCCTCGTCGACGACGAGGATCGCGAGAACGAGGGCGACCTCGTCATCCCCGCGCAAATGGCGACGCCCGAAAAGATCAACTTCATGGCCCGCCACGGCCGTGGCCTGATCTGCCTCGCGATGACGCGCACCCGCGTCGAGGAACTCGGGCTCGACCTGATGAGCCGCAACAACGGCACCCGCCACGAAACCGCCTTCACCGTCTCGATCGAGGCGCGCGAGGGCGTGACGACCGGCATCTCCGCCGCCGACCGCGCCCGCACGATCGCCGTGGCGACCGACAGCGGCAAGGGGCGCGCCGACATCGTGACCCCGGGCCACGTCTTCCCCCTCGTCGCACGCGACGGCGGCGTGCTGGTGCGCGCCGGGCACACCGAGGCAGCGGTCGACGTGTCGCGCCTCGCCGGCCTCAACCCCTCGGGCGTGATCTGCGAGATCATGAACGAGGATGGCACGATGGCGCGGATGGACGATCTCGTCACCTTCGCGCAGTTCCACAACCTCAAGATCGGCACGATCCGCGACCTGATCGCCTACCGCCGCCGCTACGACCACCTCGTCTCCTTGGTGTCGGAAACCCGCTTCACCAGCCGCTGGGGCGGTGAATGGGCGGTGCGTGCCTATCGCAACACCGCGACGGGCACCGAACAGGTCGCGCTGGTCAAGGGCCGGCTCGACGTGACGCAGCCGGTGCTGGTGCGCATGCACGCCCTTTCCCCCTTCGCCGACGTGTTCGGCGAGGATGGCGACCGCGGCCGCATGCTCCAGCGCTCGATGGAGATGATCGCCAACGAAGGCTCGGGCGTCATCGTCCTCATCAACCGCCAGCGCGCCGACGCCTTCACCACCGCCGTCCGCCGCCATGCCGGCGAGCAGGTCGAGGTGCCGATGGAGGAGCTGCGCGACTATGGCGTCGGCGCGATGATCCTCGCCGAACTCGGCGTCCACGACATGATCCTGCTCACCAACACCCACCATACGCTCGTGGGGCTCGACGGCTACGGCCTGTCGATCGTCGCCGAGCGCCGCATCGAAGGCGAAGGCTGACCCATGGCCAATATCCTCATCGTCGAAGCCCGCTTCTACGACCATCTGAACGACATGCTGCTCGCCGGCGCCCGCGCCGCGATCGAGGCGGCCGGTCACACGCATGAAACCGTGACGGTGCCGGGTGCGCTCGAAGTCCCCGGCGCGATCGCGCTGGCGTCGGACACCAGCCGCTACGACGCCTTCGTCGCGCTCGGCGTCGTCATCCGCGGCGAGACCTATCATTTCGAGATCGTCGCGAACGAAAGCGCCCGCGGCATCATGGCGCTGACCATGGACGGCCTCGCCATCGGCAACGGCATCCTCACCACCGAAAACGAAGCGCAAGCCATCACCCGCGCCGACCCCGGCCAGCTCGACAAGGGCGGCGGCGCAGCCCAGGCGGCGATCACCATGATGGACCTGCGCACGCGTCTGGGCTGAGGCCCGCGCCAAAGCAACGTACCGCCCACGCCCCCTCGCCTTTGTTCGTCATCCCGGCGCACGCCGGGATCCATGGACGGAGGCGTGACTGACCTAGGCGCGGGACCGATGCGTCGCATTTCCGTGGATCCCGGCCTTCGTCGGGATGACGGGGAGGCATCAGCCCGCGCGCAGCGCAGAAGCGCAAAGAACGCGGAGCGGCAGCGCCAGCCGCTCCCCGCGTGGCCCATCCCGGCCGATTGCAGCAGGCCGACGCCACACAAAGGCGGAACACTTCTGCGTCCTCTGCGCCTCCGCGCCTCCGCGCCTCCGCGCGCAAAATGATGCACGCGAAGCCGCAAAGACGCAAAGAGGTCGCGTCCACCCCGCCCGTCCAGCTCCCTCACATCAGGCAAAACAGGCCGACGCCTGCCACCAGCACTCCCCCTTCGCGTCTTCGCGTCTTCGCGCGCAAAAAAGACCCGGTACGTCACCGTACCGGGCCAGGGTCGTCCGCAGGAGGAACGTCGGTGGGGTGCGGGACCTGCCGTCCCGCTCCCGATCAGTTGTAGGCGCGCTCGCCGTGTTCGCCGAGGTCGAGGCCTTCCTGCTCGACTTCGCGAGCGACACGCAGGCCGGTGACCAGCTTGGCGATGGTGATCGCGATCACCGTGCCGATCGCCGCCCAGACGATCGTCGTCGCGACCGCCTCGATCTGCACGAGCAGCTTGGCACCCATGGCGTAATCCGCCGCACCCGGTCCGCCGAGCGAGGGCGCATAGACGATGCCCGTGCCGACCGCGCCGATCATGCCGCCGATGCCATGCACGCCGAAGGCGTCGAGCGCGTCGTCATAGCCGAGCTTGGGCTTCAGGACCGACACCGCGAAGAAGCAGACCACCGAGGCGACCGCACCCAGCACGATCGCGCCGAACGGGCCGGAGTTACCGGCAGCCGGCGTCACCGCGACCAGGCCGGCGACGATGCCCGAGCAGAAGCCCAGCGCCGACCCCTTGTGACCGCGCACCCGCTCGATCAGCATCCAGAACAGGCCGCCCGATGCCGTCGCGACGAAGGTGTTGATCATCGCAAGGCCCGCCGAACCATTGGCCTCCAGCGCAGACCCGGCGTTGAACCCGAACCAGCCGACCCACAGCAGGCCGGTGCCGACGCCCGTCAGCGTGAGCGAATGCGGCGGCATCGGCGTGTTGGGATAGCCCATGCGCTTGCCCAGCATCAGCGATGCGACCAGCGCCGAGACACCCGCGTTGATGTGCACCACCGTGCCGCCCGCGAAATCGAGCGCGCCCGCCTTGAAGAACAGGCCCGACGATGCCCACACCATGTGCGCGATCGGGAAGTAGACGATCGTCAGCCAGACGGCGCCGAACGCCATCACCGCGCTGAACTTCATCCGCTCCACCACCGATCCCAGCACCAGCGCGACGGTGATCGCGGCAAAGGTCATCTGGAAGCAGATGAAGACATATTCGGGGATTTCGACGCCCGCGGTGAAGGTCGCCGACTGCGACGCCGCGGTCACGCCCTTCAGGAACGCCTTGTCGAAGCTGGCGATGAAGTTGGTCAGGAACCCGCCGCCGGCAAGGTCGGGACCGAAGGCGAGCGAATAGCCGTACATCACCCAGATCAGCATCGCGAGACACGCGACCGCGCCGATCTGCGTCATCGTCGACAGCATGTTCTTGGCGCGGGTGAGGCCGCCGTAGAACAGCGCCAGGCCCGGCAGGATCATCATCATCACCAGCACGGTGCTGGTCATCATCCAGGCGGTGTCGCCCTTGTTGACCGTCGCGACGACGGGTGCCGCCGCGGGCGCCGCCTGGGCGAAGGCCGGCAGTGCGGTGAAGGCCGCGGCAGCGCAGGCCGCCCCGACACCGGCGATTTTCTGTGTCAGCTTCATCTTACCCCCCTCAGAGCGCCGAATCGTCGGTTTCGCCGGTGCGGATGCGCACCGCCTGCCCGACGTCGAGCACGAAGATCTTGCCGTCGCCGATCGCGCCGGTGTTCGCCGATGCCTGGATCGCTTCGACGACCCGGTCGGCCAGGTCGGCGGCGCACACCACCTCGATCTTGATCTTGGGCACCATGTTGGTGCTGTATTCGGCGCCGCGGTAGATTTCGGTCTGGCCCTTCTGGCGGCCGAACCCCTTGACCTCGGTAACCGTCATCCCCGCCACGCCCAACGTGGTGAGCGCTTCCCTCACCTCGTCGAGCTTGAACGGCTTGATGATCGCAATGACCAGCTTCATCCCTGCCCCCTTAGCGTTGCACGCCATGCTGCATCGCAACGACCGTGCCATTTACGATTTGGCAGGATTTCAGGGCATTTCGTGCGCGACGCGCGCCGGGGACGTCAGATTATTGTGCAGCCAGCTTTCTCTGCTCAAAAATCAGGCAGCGCCGACGATATCCTGCGCCGCCGTCAGATCGTCCTCGTCCACCATCACGCGGACCGGGATCAGCAGGTAGCGGCCATCGGCGATGCTCGCGCCGCCGTCGAAGGCGATCGCCGCAATCCCTTCCGCCGCCAGCCGCCCGACGAGGATATTGGCCAAGTTGCGATCGTACCGACCGAGTTCGACGAGGGACATGATGCGCTCCGTTGACGCGCATGGATGATGCGCATACTTTCGCCGCATGAAGCATGATCCGATCGCTTCGGGCAAGCGCAAGCCCGTCAATTTGTCGCTGGATACCGGCATCGTGGCCATGGCCAAGGAAGCTGGGGTCAATCTGTCGCAGGTGAGCGAAGCGGCGATCCGCGATGCGGGCCGCAAGCTACGTGATGCGAATTGGAAGGAAGAAAACCGCGAGTGGATCGCAGCGCATCGCCGCTGGGTCGAGGAGAATGAGCTTCCCCTCGAAAAATACCGACTGTTCTAATGGCACGGTTCGACGTCTACAGCCTCGCGGACGGGTCGCTGGTCGTCGATTGCCAGGCCGATTTCCTCGACGAGATCGGCACGCGCTTCGTCGTGCCACTCCTGCCGCGCGGCGAAGGACCCGCGCCACATGCACGGATCAACCCCGTTCTCGTATTCCGCGACGAAACGCTTGTCCTCGTTCCACAACTTGCCGGTGCGCTACGAACGAGCGAGCTACGCCGGCGCGAAGGCTCGCTCGATCACGAGCACTACACGATCACGCATGCGATTGACGTGCTGATCGGCACGGCCTGACCGCTCACGCCGCCGTACCCCCCACCGTCAGCCCATCGACCAGCAGCGTCGGCTGACCCACGCCCGCCGGCACGCTCTGCCCGCCCTTACCGCACACGCCGATCCCTTCGTCGAGCGCGAAGTCGTTGCCGATGCCCAGCAATTTGGTCAGCACCGTCGGCCCGTCGCCGATCAGCGTCGCGCCCTTGATCGGCGCGCCCAGCTTGCCGTTCTCGATCCGGTACGCCTCGGTGCACGAGAAGACGAACTTACCCGACACGATATCGACCTGCCCTCCGCCGAAGCTCTTGGCGAAGATGCCCGTCTTCACGCGGGATAGCAGCTCGGCGGGATCGTCCTTGCCGTCCTTCATGAAGGTGTTGGTCATCCGCGGCATCGGCGCATGCGCGAAGCTTTCGCGCCGGCCGTTGCCCGTCGCCGGCACCCCCATCAGCCGCGCGTTGAGCCGGTCCTGCATATAGCCCTTCAGGATGCCGTCCTCGATCAGCACCGTCTCGCGCGTCGGGGTGCCTTCGTCGTCGATCGACAACGACCCGCGCCGGTCGGCGAGGCTGCCATCGTCGACCACCGTTACACCCGGCGCCGCGACACGCTCGCCGATCCGGCCGGAAAAGGCGCTCGTACCCTTGCGGTTGAAGTCGCCCTCCAGCCCGTGGCCGATCGCTTCGTGCAGCAGCACGCCGGGCCAGCCCGGTCCGAGCAGCACGGTCATCTCGCCCGCCGGCGCTGCGACCGACTCGAGATTGACCAGCGCCTGCGCCAGCGCCTCGTCGATCCCGCGGTTCCACACCGCCGGCTCCATCAGCCGCTCGTACAGATAGCGCCCGCCGATGCCGAAGCTGCCTGTCTCGCGCCGGCCATTCTGTTCGACGACGATCTGGATGTTGAGCCGCACCAGCGGCCGCACGTCGGTCGCGACGAAGCCGTCGGGCCGCACGATCTCGACCACGCTCCACGTCCCGCTGAGGCCCACCGACACCTGCGCCACGCGCGGGTCACGCGCGCGCGCCGCGGCGTCGATCGTCTGGCACAGGTTCACCTTGTCGGCGAACGGCACCAGATCGAGCGGATCGGCATCGGTATAGAGGTGGCGGTTGTTACCTTGCGGCGGCGGCGCCTTTGCGGCCTTCGACGGGTCGATCAGCGCCATCGTCTCGCCCGCTCGGCGGATGGCGGCTTCGGACAACTCGTTCGCATGCGCGAAGGCGGTCATCTCGCCCGAAACCGCGCGCAGGCCGAAGCCGGCATTGGTGTCGTAGCTCGCGGTCTTCAGCCGCCCGTCATCGAAGCCGAACGCCTCGGCCTTGCGATATTGCAGGTAGAGTTCACCATCGTCGGCCGCCCCCAGCGTTTCGGCGGTCAGCCGCAGCGCGGCGTCGGGCGACAGAGCGTCGCGATACAGGAACGAGCGGGGATCGGCGGATACGGTCATACCGCCAATATAGGCGCGGTATCGCTACCTGCTAGCTCCGTCCGGCGCGTTAGCGCGGGCTGGCGCCTTCCGAAATGTCGCGCAGGGTGGACTGGTCGACGCCATCCGCCGGCCCGCCGATCAGCACGAAGCGCCGATCGCAATAGCCGCAGTCGATATAGCCATTCTCGTCGATCTGCAGGAACACGCGCGGATGGCCGAGCGCCGCTCCACCCGGAATGTCGGTGGCGCCATCGCAGGCGACGCGGCGTTGGGAGACACGGACGATTTCGGGCGGCGCGATCATGCGCCAGCGGATAGCAAGGGCGACGCCCGTCTTCAATCCTCCCCGGCACGGGGAGGTGGCGCCGCGCAGCGGTGACGGAGGGGGGCTTCCGCAAGGGGTGTCGCTCGCGGCGATCCCCCTCCACCACTCGCTGTCGCGAGCGGTCCCCCTCCCCGTGCCGGGGAGGATTTAGTTGCCCCCCTCCACGATCGGCGCGTATGCCGCCGCCATGACCGAGGCCGCGATCCGCATCCAGAACCTCTGCAAGACCTATCAGGGCGGCAAGCGCGCGCTCGATGGCGTCAGCTTCGACGTGCCTCGCGGCCAGATCTTCGGCCTGCTCGGCCCCAATGGCGCGGGAAAATCGACGCTCATCAACATCCTCGCCGGCCTTGTGAACAAGACCGACGGCGCGGCCGAGATCTGGGGCTTCGACATCGACGCCCATCCGCGCAACGCCAAGGCGTCGATCGGCATCGTCAACCAGGAAATCCTGTTCGACCCCTTCTTCACGCCGATCGAGACGCTGGAAATCCAGGCGGGCCTCTACGGCGTCCCCAAATCGCAGCGCCGCAGCCTCGACCTGCTGCGCGCCGTGCACCTCGAGGACAAGGCCAATGCGTACGCCCGCACGCTGTCGGGCGGCATGAAGCGGCGGCTGATGGTCGCCAAGGCGATGGTCCATTCGCCCCCCGTCCTCGTCCTCGACGAACCCACCGCCGGCGTCGACATCCAGCTGCGCCAGCAATTGTGGGCCTATGTCCGCGAATTGAACGCCGCCGGCGTCACCGTGGTGCTGACCACGCATTACCTCGAAGAGGCCGAGGAGCTGTGCGATCGCATCGCGATCATCAACCACGGCCGCCTGATCGCCAACGAACCGACGCGCGACCTCGTCGGCAAGGCCCAGGAAAAGGTGGTGGCGGTCACCGTCGACCGCGATGTCGCGACGCCGCCGCAAAACGCCTGCTTCGCCAAGATCGTGCTGAAGGGCAGCCGGACGCTCGAAATCACCTATGCCAAGGATCGGGTGAATGCCGGCGAAGTCCTCGCCGCGGTCCAGAACGATGGTTTCGGCATCGTCGACGTGACGACCAAGGAACCGGACCTCGAGGATGTGTTCCTCAGCCTCACCCGCACCGACGCCTGAACAACCTTACGACAGCGAAACAAAGCTGCGCGCCGGCAATAGCACGTCAAACAAACAAATCCGGTCCGAAAATCACCTCAAAGTCGTTCTGACAGAAATGTTTAGATCGACTTGAGGCGACATCCTCCATGCCTCGTCATGGAGGAAAGAGAATGACCGGAGTTGATGTTCGCAACGACGCCGTCAGCGCCCGCACCGCGGGCCGCGGCCGGAGGGGGATTGCGGCAATTCTGTCCCATACGGGCGGATCCATGCTGATCGAATTCGCCGTCCTGTTGCCCGTGATGCTGATGCTGACCTTCGGCATCACTTCCTATGCCTGGTGGTTCCTGATCGCCAACGGCGTCCAGCAGGCGGCGAACGACGGCGCCCGCGCCGCCATCGCCGGCCTCGACGCGACCGAACGGCGCACGCTCGCCACCACCAAGGCTACCGATCACCTCAGGAACCTCGGCCGCTACGACATGCAGCGCGCCACGATCGCGGTCAGCGAAGCCTCCAGCCAGCTGACCATCACCGTCAGCTACGACGCCAGCCGCGACGGCAATCTGCGCCTGCCTTTCGTGCCGGCCCCGCCCAGCCGCATCGTCCAGCGCGCCACCATCCTGCTGGGGGGCCTGTGAGGGGTCGCTTGACCGTCCCCCCGATCGGCCGACGACTGGCGCGCGATCGGCGCGGCAGCGTCGCGGTCATGTCGGTCTTCCTGATCATCATCTTCCTCAGCGCCGCCTCGCTCGCCGTCGATTACGGCTGGATGGTCGTGCGCAAGCGCCAGCTACAGGGCGTCACTGATCGCGCCGCCATGGCCGCCGTCCTGCAGGGCGGCGATCCACGCACCGCCGCGCAAGGCGCGGTCGCCGTCGACAGCGCCCCCAACGTCACGATCGTCACCGCGCTGTCGGGCGCCTACAATCCGGATCCGGCGGTTGCGGTCGCGGCGCGCTTCCAGCCGGCCGCGAACGGCGTCGCCGCGGTGCAGGTGCTGGCGAGCCAGCGCATTCCACTCTTCTTTTCCGGTATCCTCACCGGCCGGCGCTACGTCGACCTGCGCGCCGCGGCGATCGCCGCGCGGACGGGGGAAGCGGCAATCAGCGTCGGCAGCCGCCTGGTCAACGTGCACGGCGGCCTTCCGGGGATGCTGCTGTCGCAATTGGCGGGCGTCGATCTGAACCTCAGCGTCGCCGACTATAACGCGCTGGTCGGCGCCAACGTCGATCTCTACGCGCTGTCCGGCCTGCTCAAGACGCGCGCCGGGGTCGGCCTCGGCACGTTCGACAGCACCGCCTCGGCGGTCGTCGACCTGCCGACGCTCGTCACCGCGATGGCCGATGCGGCGACGCCGGGCACCGGCGCCTCCGTGCTGCGCAGCATCGCGGTCAAACTGCCCCCGACCAAGGTCGACCTTACCCGCATCGTCAAGCTGGGCGACGGCACCATCCTGAAATCGCTCAACGTCGGCGCGGACGAGCTGTTGCGCGAAGCGCTGATCGGCACCGGCGGCGACCGCCAGCTGACGCTCGACCTCGGCGGGCAGGTGATGGGCGTCGGATCGACCAACGCGACCGTCATCATCGGCAGCCGCGTCGCCACCTCGCCCTGGGTGCGCGTCGGCCGCGATTCGTCGGTGACGGTCAGCACCTCGCAGATCCGCATCGCGCTCAACGCGCGGATCGACGTCGCCGGCCTCGGCCTCGCCACCGCCAACCTGCCGGTGATCCTGGAGGGCGCCGGCGGCGAAGCACGGCTCGCCTCGGTCGCCTGCGGCAGCGGCGGTGCCACCGTCGGCGTCGACGGGCGGGTCACGCCGATGCGCGCGATCATCGGCCAGGTGTCCGACACCGCGCTGCGCAACCTCAATACGCCGCTCCAGCCCCAGCCGGCCACCTTGCTGTCGGTGCTGGTCACCGCGGTGACCGGACTCGCCGACGTACAAATCGGCGGCAGCGACTGGACGCGGGCGACCTTCACCCCCGGCGACATCGCCGATCATGCGGTGAAGACGGTCAACACCACCCATGCCTTCGGCGGCCTCATCGCCTCGCTGCTCCAGCGGCTGGATCTCCGGATCAGCGTGCTCGGCCTGACGGTCAGCACCTCGCCGGTGACTGCCCCTTTGCTCAGCGCCTTGTCCGGCGCCGCACCCGCGCTGGACGGCATCCTCGAACAATTGCAGCAGCTTGCCGGCGTTCGCATCGGCCAGGCCGACCTGCGCGTCGTCGGCGCACGCTGCGGCGCACCGGCACTCGTCGGCTAACCCGCCCCACCCCGTCACCCCGGACGTGTTTCGGGGTCCCGCTGTCACCCCGCATCGAAGCAGCAGGACCCCGGCTCAAGGCCGGGGTGACGATATGAGAAGGCCACCGTCCTCACGCCTCGCGCGGCAGCGCATCCAGCCACGCCCGCATTCGCCGGCACCCATCGTCGCTCATCACGATCCAAGATCGCCGATGGTCCTGATGATCGGCGATCCGCTCGCAATAGCCCAGCGCCTCCAGCCGCGCGATCCAGCGCAGGCCGGTCGATTCGGACACGCTGCACTGCCGACTCAGCGTCAGCATGCTCAGCCGCACGCCCTCCTCCTGCGCGATGAACAATTGCAGCAGCGCCTCCAGCGCCGGCTCGGCGAACAGCTCGGATGCAAAATGGTCGCGGACCGATCGATGCCGTTGCAGCGCTGCGCGCGCGGCAACGGAATACAGCGTCTGTCCGATCAGAACGGTCATGGGCACCGCCTCCCTGAAGCGGCTCTTCCCAAGACCGCGTCGAACCTATCCTACATTAGCCACAAGACGCAGAACGGTAAGATCGGTTTCCCGCATCGCGCCGATTGTCGGATCGTTCGCGCCGAACACGAAAGCGTCTGTCCTACACGCCCCGGTTTATGCCACAGCGGTCCGATGCCTGATCCCTGCCCCGCCCTGCCCGCCGGCCGCCGTCATTGCGGGCGGTCGCACGGGGGGCGTTTCCGGACGATACGTATCGTCCACTTCGTCCACTTCCGCAGGCCTGGAAGCGCCCCGCGATGACCGAATCACCCCCCGCCACCGACGTGCTGATCGTCGGCTCGGGCGCCGCCGGCCTCACCGCGGCCCTCAATCTCGCCGATCGTTTCCGCGTCACCGTCCTCGCCAAGGGCGCGCTCAACGAAGGGTCGACCGCCTGGGCACAGGGCGGAATCGCCGCGGTGCTCGAACCCGGCGACACGTTCGACAACCATGTCGAAGACACGATGGTCGCCGGCGCCGGCCTCAACGACCGCGACATCGTCGAGTTCGTCGTCGAGAACGCCCCCGCTGCGATCGAGCGGCTGACGCAGCTCGGCGTTCCCTTCGCGACTGAGGGGAACGCTCTCCACCTCACCCGCGAAGGCGGCCACAGCCATCGCCGCATCGTCCATGTCGCGGACGCGACCGGCTGGGCGGTGCAGGAGGCGCTGCAACGCGCCGCCGAGGCGCATCCCAACATCACGCTCGTCCCCGATCAGGTCGCGATCGACCTCGCGACCAGCCGGCATGAACAGCGCTATTCGGGCGCGGGCAATGTCTGGGGCGTGTACGCGGTCGATCGGGGTACGGGACGCGTCAACCTCTACACCGCGCGCGCGACGATCCTCGCCACCGGTGGCGCAGGCCGCACCTACCTCTTCTCCACCGCGCCGCGCGGCGCGACGGGGGATGGCATCGCGATGGCGTGGCGCGCGGGCTGCCGCGTCTCCAACATGGAGATGATGCAGTTCCATCCGACCTGCCTCTACAATCTCGAGGTCAAGAACTTCCTCATTACCGAAGCGGTGCGTGGCGAGGGCGGGCGACTGATCAACCCGACCACCGGCAAGCGCTTCATGTCCTATTACGACGCCGAGCGGATGGAGCTGGCGCCGCGCGACGTCGTGGCGCGCGCGATCGATGCCGAGATCAAGCGCTACGGCCTCGATTACGTTCACCTCGATATCAGCCATCAGCCGCCGGAATTCGTTAAGGGCCATTTCCCCAACATCTACGAAAAGCTGATCGGGCTCGGCATCGACATGACGACGCAGCCGATCCCGGTCGTGCCCGCGCAGCATTACACCTGCGGCGGCATCGTCATCGACCGCGACGGCCGCACCGATCTGCCCGGCCTCTACGCGGCAGGCGAATGCACCGAAAGCGGGCTGCACGGCGCCAATCGCCTCGCGTCCAACTCGCTGCTCGAATGCTTCGTGTTCGGCGAAGCCTGCGCCGACCATATCGCCGCACATTGGGACGCCCTGCCCCCCGTCCCCGTCATCCGGCCCTGGGACGAAAGCCGCGTCACCGATTCGGACGAAGAGGTGGTCATCAAGCAGAACTGGACCGAAATCCGCCGCTTCATGTGGAATTACGTCGGCATCGTCCGCACCACCAAGCGGCTGGAGCGTGCGCAGCATCGCATTCAGATGCTGACCGGCGAGGTCGCCGATTATTACGGCCATTTCCGCGTGACGCCCGACCTGATCGAGCTGCGCAACCTGCTCCAGACCGCCGAGCTGATCGTGCGATCGGCGCTGCACCGGCACGAAAGCCGCGGGCTGCATTACACGCTCGACTATCCGGAGACCGCGGCAGAGGCGGTCGACACGGTGCTGGTGCCCTGATGCCGACGCGATTCGCCGCGCGTGCGCCGCGCTTCACCGCAGCGGCTTGTTTCGCCGGTATCCGCACCCGAAATGGCGGATATGGAGGATGCTACGCCTAGCGGGGGCCAGTTCACGATTATGATAGCGTACGGCCGGTCGGCCCGATCCATCCTGATGACCGGCGCCTGCGCCGCGCTCGCCGCCTGCGGTTCGAACGCGCGGCCGGGCGGCAACGGCCCCGTGCCGGCGGTGACGACGCCCACCGCCGCGGTGTCGATCCCCATCCCCGCCGCCGCCCCGCCGCCCCGCCGGGTCGCACCCGCCCGCCTCACCGCGGCGATCGACAGTCTCGCCCGCAATTTCGACGGCAAGTTCGGCATCGCGATCCGCGCGGTCGACGATGGCTGGACCGTCACCTCGCCTGGCGCGCGCACCCGCATGCCGCAACAGTCGGTCAGCAAGCTGTGGGTCGCGATGACGCTGATGGACCTGCGCGATCAGGGCAAGGCGCGGCTGGACGATCCCGTCGTCGTCCGCGACCAGGATCTGACGCTGTTCCACCAGCCGATCGCGATGCTGGTGAAGGGCGACGGCTATCACACCACTGTCGGCGAACTGCTGACGCGTGCCCTCACGCACAGTGACAATACCGCCAACGACCGCCTGTTGACCTATGTCGGCGGTCCGCAGGCGGTGCGCGCGATGATCGAGCGCAAGCAACTGGGCGACATCCGCTTCGGTCCCGGCGAACGCCTGCTCCAGTCGAAGACCGCCGGCCTCGTCTGGAACCAGGCGACCATGTCGAAGGGCAATGGCTTCGAACTCGCCCGCTCGCGCCTGTCGCCCGAGGTGCGCGCCGCCGCGCTCGACGCCTACGTCAACGATCCGCCCGACGGCGCCGCCCCGCTCGCCATCGCCGATGCGCTCGCACGCCTCGCCCGCGGCGAGTTGTTCACCGAAACCTCGACGCGCATCCTGCTCGACACGATGGGCGCCTCGGTCACGGGCCGCGCCCGCCTGCGCGCCGCGGTGCCGGCGGGGTGGAAGATCGCGCACAAGACGGGGACGGGTCAGGACCTGGGCAGCCGCAACGCCGGCTTCAACGACGTCGGCCTGCTCACCGCCCCCGACGGTCGCCGCTACGCGATCGCCGTGATGATCGGCGACAGTCGCCGCCCGATCCGCGAACGCCAGCAACTGATCCAGTCGGTGGCAGCAGCCGTAGCGAACGACGCGACTTAAAGTCCTCCCCCGCCAGGGGAGGTGGCACCGCAAAGCGGTGACGGGGGGAGGATACGGGACATAGCGGCCGAAGCCCCCCCACCCCGCAAGGATGGACCGGAGGGGCATTTTGTGCCCCAAAAGCCACACTCCGCCAAAGCTTGCGGCCCTGCTCGCCAGAGGTTGGTGCGCCCCCGCCGATCCGCTAAACGGCACCCACGATGCCCCATCTCTATCTCGTCGACGGCTCGGGCTATATCTTCCGCGCCTACCACCGCCTGCCGCCGCTCACCAACCGGCACGGCGAGCCGGTCGGCGCCGTCTATGGCTATACCGCCATGCTGTGGAAGCTCGCCGACGAGCTGCACAAGGCGGATGGCCCGACGCACATGGCGGTCATCCTCGACAAATCGTCGCAGACCTTCCGCAACGCGATGTACGACCAGTACAAGGCGCACCGCCCGCCGCCGCCCGAAGATCTGGTCCCGCAATTCCCGATGATCCGCGACGCCACCCGCGCCTTCTCGCTGCCCTGCATCGAGGAGGAAGGCTGGGAGGCGGACGATCTGATCGCCAGCTACACCAAGGCCGCGCTGGCGCAGGGCTGGCAGGTGACGATCGTCAGTTCCGACAAGGACCTGATGCAGCTGATGACCGATCCGTCGGTCGACATGCTCGACACGATGAACAATCGGCGTCTCGGACCGGATGCGGTGTTGGAGAAGTTCGGCGTCGGCCCGGAGAAGCTGGGCGACGTGCTCGCGCTGATGGGCGACAGCGTCGACAATGTGCCGGGCGTGCCGGGTGTCGGCCCGAAGACCGCCGCGAAGCTGATCCTGGAACATGGCGACGTCGAGGGCGTGCTCGCCGCGGCGGCATCCGACACGTTCAAGAAGGGCAAGCTG
The DNA here is from genome assembly GCF_043498045.1 of Sphingomonas sp. S6. Lineage (NCBI taxonomy): Bacteria > Pseudomonadati > Pseudomonadota > Alphaproteobacteria > Sphingomonadales > Sphingomonadaceae > Sphingomonas > Sphingomonas sp. S6. Next base: position 344,713 of record NZ_JBIEOE010000004.1, on the reverse strand, counting down.
CGCGAAAATCTGATCGAGCATGCCGAGGCGGCGCGCCTCAGCCGCAAGCTGGTCGAATTGGCCTGCGACGTACCGCTCGTCCATCCGCTCGAGGAACTGGAACTGCCCGCAAGCGGCATTCCCGATGCGCCGCTGCGCGCCTTCCTGGAGCATCACGGCTTCAAGACGCTGATGAACCGGCTGGGTCAGGTCGCGGACGCCCCCGTCGCGGCGCCTGCCGACGTGCCGTTCGAGGCCGATCCGCCGTGCGACCATGACGGCTATGAGACGGTGGTCGATGCCGCGACGCTCGATCGCTGGGTCGCAGAGGCGCAGCACCAGGGCTGGGTCGCGATTGATACCGAAACGACCGGCACCGACGCGACGCGCTGCGATCTGGTCGGCGTGTCGCTCGCCCTGGGCGCCAATAAAGCGTGCTACATCCCCTTGGGTCATGGCACGACGGACCTGCTTGCCGAAAACCCGGTGCAGATCGACCGGGCCGAGGCGCTCGCGCGGCTGAAGACGCTGTGCGAGGACGCGTCGGTCCTCAAGATCGGGCACAATCTGAAGTTCGACATGATCGTACTCGGTCTCGCCGGCATCGCCGTCGCGCCGCACGACGATACGATCGTGATGAGCTTCGACCTCGACGCCGGGCTGCACGGCCACGGCATGGACGAACTCGCCGCGACGCATCTGTCGCACAGCTGCATCGCGTTCAAGGACGTGGTCGGCACGGGCAAGTCGCAGCGCGGCTTCCACGAGATCGACCTCAAATCGGCGACGCGCTACGCCGCCGAGGACGCCGACGTCACCTATCGCCTGTGGAAACGCTTCAAGGCGCGACTGCCCGCCGAAGAGGCGACGCGCGTCTACGAGATGGTCGACCGCCCACTGGTGCCAGTGATCGCGCGGATGGAAACGCGCGGGATCAAGGTCGATCGCGAGAAGCTGTCCGCGCTGTCGGCCGGGTTCAGCGAGCAGATCGCGGCACTCGAGATGGTGATCCACGGCCTCGCCGGTGCGCCCTTCACGATCGGCAGCCCCAAGCAGCTGGGCGACGTATTGTTCGAACGCATGGGCATCAAGGGCGGCCGCAAGGGCAAGTCCGGCGTCTATTCGACCGACGTCAACGAGCTGGAGCGGATCGCCGCCGACAAGGATTCGCCGGGGGCGGAGATCGCCGCACGCGTGCTCGACTGGCGCCAGCTGACCAAGCTCAAGAACACCTATACCGACGCGCTGCAGAACGAGATCAACCCGCGCACCGGTCGCGTCCATACCAGCTATAGCTTGACCGGCGCGCAGACCGGCCGCCTATCGTCGACCGAGCCGAACCTGCAGAACATCCCGATCCGCACCGAAGTGGGGCGGCAGATCCGCGACGCCTTCGTCGCCGAGCCGGGCAACGTCATCCTGGCGGCCGACTATTCGCAGATCGAACTGCGTCTCGCGGCCCACATGGCCGACGTGCCCGCCTTGCGAGCGGCGTTCGCCAATGGCGACGACATCCACTCGCTCACCGCGATGGAGCTGTTCGGCGAGGTCAATCGCGACACGCGCGGCCGGGCGAAGACGATCAACTTCGCCATCCTCTACGGTATCAGCCGCTGGGGTCTCGCCGGCCGGCTCGACGTCACCGCCGACGAGGCGCAGGCGATGATCGACCGCTATTTCGATCGCTTCCCCGGCATCAACACGTATATCGCCGAGACCACGCAGAGCGTGCGCGAGCGCGGCTATACGACGACGCTGTTCGGGCGGAAGACGCATTTCCCCCGTATTCGCAGCAAGGTGCAGCACGAACGCCAGGGCGCCGAGCGCGCCGCGATCAACGCGCCGATCCAGGGCACCAGCGCCGACATCATCAAGCGCGCGATGGTGCGGATGGAGCCGGCGCTCGCCGCGGCGGGGCTGCCGAACGTGCAGATGCTGTTGCAGGTCCACGACGAACTGGTGTTCGAATTGCCGGAAAGCGACGTCGATGCGGCCAAGCCGGTGATCGAGCGCGTGATGGCAGAGGCCGCCGCGCCGGCGGTCGAACTGTCCGTTCCGCTGGGGATCGAGATCGGCGTCGGTGCGAGCTGGGGGGCGGCGCATTGATCATGGCCGTCTCGCGCGCGCCCTCGCCCTCACCCTTCCCACCCGGCTGCGCCGGGCGGGCCCCTTCCCTCTCCCAATGGGAGAGGGAGGGAGCGCCGAAGGCGCGGAAGGGTGAGGGCGGCTTGCCCGTTCTGTCGTGACCGAAACCAAGGACATCGATGCGCTCGCCAAGGGCGGCCGCACCAATATCGCGGGCTTCGTCCTGCGCCTCGCCGCGCGCATCCCGTTTCTGTTCATCGCGGGCCGGCTGTACGGCCCGGATCTCGTCGGCCGCTTCGCGCTCGCCGTGGTGGTGGTCGAACTCGCCGCCCTCGTCGCAACGCTCGGCCTGAAGCGCGGCCTCGCGCAGGCGCTGTCCTCTTCCGATCAGCCGCATGTCTGCGTCGTCTGGGACGCGCTGGCGCTCGCCTTCGTCCTGTCGATGGCGGCGAGTGCGGTGCTGATCGCCTTTCCGGAGGTAATGTACGCCAACACGCATGTGACGGGGCTGGACCGCTTCCTGCCCTGCATCATCGTTGCGGTGGCGTGGTCCGACGTCAGCCTCGCCGCGCTCGCCTATCGCCACAATGTGAAGGCCACCGTCACCGCACGCGCGGTGGTGGAGCCGTGGACGATCTCGATCGCGGCCTGGGTCTTCTCGTTCGTCACGATCAAGGATGGCCTCGTCCTGTCCTATGTCGCGTCGATGATCGCGGCACTGATCGCCAGCTTCGTGCCCTTCATCCGCAGCTATGGCGTACCGCATGGCTGGTCGCCACATCTGGGGCAGTTGTTCCGCCTGGCGCGCGCCAACGCGCCCTTGGCGGGGGCGGATGCGCTGGAATGGGGCACCCGCAACGTCGACCGCTTTATTCTGGGCGTGATGTTCGAACCCAAGGTCGTCGGCATCTATTACATGGCGCAGCAGGTCGCATCGCTGCCGCAGAAGCTGAAGACCAGCTTCGACCCCATCCTTGGCCCCGTCATCACGCAGAGCCTGGCGGTGAACGACCGCGCCGCGATCGCCAATCAGGTGCGGCAGGTCGCCTTCTGGATCATGGCGGCGCAGACCGGCCTCGCGCTGATGGGCTCGATCCCCGCCGAAGCGGTGATGGGCGTCGTTGGCCCGCAATTCGTATCGGGCAGCGCGGCGCTGGGCTTCCTGCTGTTCGCCGAGGTGCTCGCCTCGACCGGCGCGGTGTGCGAATCGGCGCTGGTCTACACCGCGCGGCACCGTAACCTGATGATTTCCATCGCGATGCTGGGCGTGCAGATCGCACTGAGCTTTGCGCTGATCCTTGGCATGCGACGACTGGGCCTGCCCCAGACATGGCAGGCGGCGGGACCGGCGGTGGCGCTGATGATCGGCGTCGGCCTCACCTCGATCATCAAGGCGCGGCTGCTCGGGCGGATCCTGTCCGCACCCGTGTCGCCGTGGCGCTGGTCGCTGGCGGGGGCGGCGCTGGCTGCGATCGTCATCGGCGCGGCGTTCACGATGCTGCCGCACGACTTCGAATGGCTGGAGTTGGCCGGCGGCGAACCCGCGATCGCCGCGACCTATCTTTTCGTGTTGTGGAAATGGGCGTTCGGCCCGGCGGACCGGGCGCTGTTCACCAAGATGCCGACCGCAGAGGAGGCGACCCTGCCCAACGTCGGATCGCCGGTGCGCTGAGCGCTCGCGAAAAGTCACAAAAGTCACGCCGAGGAGGATGTTTTTCGGATGACACCCTCGTCCGATGAAGCAGGGCCCCGCAGGGACGGCGTCGGCGTGGGCCATGATGACATTCTCCCTGTCCGTGGAAGGGCCGGCCCGCCATTACTCTCCGGCGCTGATGGCACACGGACGCCAAGGTCGCGTTGTTGTGTCCGGTATTGAGAAAGAGCACCGCGCCATGCGGCCCGATGCTCCCTCTATCAGAATTTAACCAAATAGGCTAGATGGAATGGTGTACGCCGTCCCGATTAGTGCCGGAAGTGACGCATCCCGGTGAACACCATCGCCAATCCCGCCGCATCGGCCGCCGCGATCATCTCGTCGTCGCGGATCGAGCCGCCCGGCTGGATCACTGCGGTCGCGCCGGCCTCCACCGCCGCCATCAGGCCGTCGGCGAAGGGGAAGAAGGCGTCCGACGCCACCGCAGACCCGATCGTTCGCGGCTCGGCCCAACCGGCCTTGTCCGCCGCGTCCTTAGCCTTCCACGCCGCGATGCGTGCGGATTCGAGGCGGTTCATCTGCCCTGCGCCGACGCCAGCGGTCGCGCCGTCCTTGGCATAGACGATGGCGTTCGACTTGACGTGCTTGGCGATCGTCCAGGCGAAGCGGCAATCCGCCAGCTCCTGTTCGGTCGGCGCGCGCTTGGTCACCACCTGCAGATCGCCCGGCACGCCCGCATCCCGATCCTGCACCAGCCAGCCGCCGGCGATCGTTTTGGCGAACAGGCCGGCACGTGCCGGATCGGGCAGCTCGCCGGTCAGCAGCAGGCGCAAATTCTTCTTGGCAGCGAACAGCGCCAGCGCCTCTTCGTCGGCATCGGGCGCGACGACGACTTCGGTGAAGATGCCGGTAATCGCCTTCGCCGTCGCCGCGTCGAGCGGACGGTTGACCGCGATGATGCCGCCGAACGCCGAGACGGTGTCGCAGGCGAACGCCTCGGCATAGGCTTCTTCCAGCGTCTTGCCCGTCGCGACGCCGCATGGGTTGGCGTGCTTGACGATGACGCAGGTCGGCGCGTCGTCGCGGAACTCGGCGACCAGCTCCAGCGCCGCGTCGGCGTCGTTGAGGTTATTGTAGGAAAGCTCCTTGCCCTGCACCTGGCGCGCCTGGCCGATGCCGCGCACGCCATCGGTGCTGGCGTAGAAGGCGGCGGACTGGTGCGGGTTCTCGCCATAGCGCAGCGTCGCCGCGCGGCGCATCGTGACGGGCAGAACGGGCGGGAAGGCTTCGGCCTGATCGACCGTGCCGAACCAGCGTGCGATCGCGCCGTCATAGGCAGCGGTGGCGGCAAAGGCCTTGGCAGCGAACAGGCGACGCTGGTCGAGGCTGGTCTCGCCGGTCGCGACGATGGCGTAATCGGCGGGATCGGTCACGATCGCGACATAAGCGTGGTTCTTGGCGGCGGAGCGCACCATGCTGGGGCCGCCGATGTCGATGTTCTCGATCACCGTGTCGCGATCGGCGCCGCGGGCGACCGTCGCCTCGAACGGGTAGAGATTGACGACGACGAGGTCGATCGCACCGATGCCATGGTCGGTCATCGCCTTGGCATGCTCGGCGTCGTCGCGCACGGCGAGCAGGCCGCCATGGACCATCGGGTGCAGCGTCTTGACGCGGCCGTCCATCATCTCGGGGAAGCCGGTAAGGTCGCTGACGTCCTTCACGGTCAGACCGGCGTCGCGCAACGCCTTGGCGGTGCCGCCGGTCGAAACGAGCTCGACACCCTTGTCGGCAAGCGCGCGGGCGAGGTCGACGACCCCCGTCTTGTCGGACACGGACAGCAGGGCGCGGCGGATGGGGATCGTGGTCATGATGGTCCTAGCGGGGGAGGAGTCTCGCGCGCGTTCCCTAGCGGCGGATGGCGCCGGGGAACAGGTGGGAGTTGTGAGCGCTCGCCTCCATTCCCCCGTCACCCCGGACTTGTTCCGGGGTCCACCGGGCTGCACGGGGGCGGCAGGAGGCTCCAACGCCCCCCTCGCCGCAGAGTGGACCCCGGAACGAGTCCGGGGTGACGGGGGGAGTGGGCGGCTGAACGCCCCCTCAGATCGCGCGCTTTAGCGCCCAGCTCACATTCGCGCCACCGGCGGGCGCTTCGCCCGACACGACAAGCTGCTGCGTCGCGACCGGGCGCCCCTCGCCGTCGATCCACAGCGAATCCTCGATCGTCAGCATCCCCCCGCGGCAGCGGAACTGCCACAGCGCACCGCCGGGCAGGCGGAGCAACGCTGCAAGGCCATCCGCGGTCGGCGACGCCTGCACGCCGGCACCGAGGTGGAAGCGGATGCAGAAGGGCGCCATGCCTGCCTTACGCTTGCGGCCCTGCGGCAGCAGCGCATCTTCGCCGCGCAGCTCCTTGCCATCGCCGGTCAGCATCAACTGGCGGCGGTGGATAAGGCCCCAGCGGCGGACATAGCCATCGTGGCTCGCCTCGATCCGGCTCGCCACGTCCGATTCCTGCCGCGACAGCTCGACCTGGGCGACACCGCGGCCCAGCGTGCCGTCGGCGTGGATCGCGGTGGAATTGGAGTCGCCGACGGTCAGCGTCGAATGCGCCGCGGTGGTGCGCAGCCCTTCGGCAAAGGCGGCGGGCAATTGCGCGACGGCCGCACGCGCGCCGCCGCAATTGACGATCAAGCGCTGCTCGCCGTCCGAAAATTCGAAGGCGAGCGTCGAGGCGCAGCCGCCCTCCACCACCTTGGCGATCGGCGGCGGAGCGGCATCGACGATCAGCACCGCGCCCCCCGCGGCGAGCCGCTGATAGCCCCAGTCGCGCGCCTGGCGCAGCGGGCGCGTCCGGATGCCGCTCGCCTCGATCAGCGCGGCCAGATCGTCGGCGGTCGCCGGTCCGGCGCCCTGCCAGCTCGCCAGCATGCGGTCGCCGTGCATGACGCCGAGCAGCGCCGGCACCGCACGGGAGAGCGCGGTTTGCGCCACCTCGGGCATCTCTTCGCGCCGCGCCGTGTAGACTTCGCGCAAGGTGCTGAGCAGCTGGATCGTGTCGGCGAGCATCGCCGGGCTGCGCGACACCGAACCACCGTCGTCGGTGAGCCCGCTCGCCAGCGCGCGGGCGAGGCCCGCCTCACCGAACGCACGGCGCGGGTCGCCGCCCGGGATCAGCAGACCGGCGGTGATGACACCGCACCAGGCGGCGATGCGCGGCGCGCCCGGCGGTGCCTTGTCCGCACCGCGATCCAGATGGCGGGCGCCGCGCGCCAGCGTGTTGAGGACGCTCGATCGATAGACGAGGTCGGTCGACGACAGGATGAGCGGCGCGTGGCACGTCCAGAACAGCAGCCGCCGGCCCCACAGATCGGGGCGCCACGCCAGCGGATCGATCCGCTCGGCATAATCGTCCAGCCAGCGCGCCATCAGCGCCTCGGCGATCGGCGCGCCCTGCGCGCGCGTGGCGACGGTCGACAGATCGCGCAGCCAGGCAAAGCTGTGGACGTAATCGGCAAACGGCCGGCCCCAGTCGCCACGCTTGAACGCGAGCGTATCGATCGGGTGCGTTTCGCCTTGGAACGCCAGCTCGCCGCGCAGCACCGCATGGCCGCGCCGTACGTCGCCCATCACGGGATCGTCGGGCACCGCAACCAGCTTCAGCGGATAGCGGCCCTTCAACCGCATCGTGTGGATCGGCGTGCGCCACGTCAGCTTGTGAAAGCGTTCGGCAAGCCGCTCGGCGAGGCTGAGCCCCTTGTCGCCGCCGACGCGCATCAGGCGCTTGCCCTCCTCGATCCCGTCGGGCGCATCCGGCCCGTCGAGCGAGGTCACGGGATGACGGTGGGGCGACAGGTCGCTCATCCGCGCATCAGCCCCGCAGCGCGGCGATATTGGCGGCGTAGCATGCCGGCCCGCCACGGAAGGCCGCGGTGCCGGCGACCAGCGCATCGGCACCCGCCTCGACGCAGCGGCGGGCATGCGTGGCGTCCACGCCGCCATCGACTTCGAGGTCGATGGCACGGCCGCTGTGATCGATCATCTTGCGGATCGCGGCGATCTTCTTCAGCTGGCTGTCGATGAAGCTCTGCCCGCCGAAGCCGGGATTGACGCTCATCACGAGGACGAGGTCGACCATGTCGATCAGATAGTCGAGCATCTTCGCCGGCGTCGCCGGATTGAGCACGACGCCCGCGCGCTTGCCCAACCCCTTGATGTGCTGGATCGTGCGGTGGACGTGGGGGCCCGCCTCCGGATGGACAGTGATCGTGTCGGCGCCCGCCTCGGCGAAAGCGTCAAGGTACTGATCGACGGGCGAAATCATCAGATGGACGTCGAATGGCTTGGTCGTGTGCGGGCGCAGCGCCTTCACCACGGCCGGGCCGATCGTGATGTTGGGGACGAAATGGCCGTCCATGACGTCGATATGGATCCAGTCGGCGCCCGCGGCATCGATGGCGCGGACCTCTTCGCCCAATTTGGCGAAATCGGCGGACAGGATGGACGGGGCGATGCGGACCGGCTGCATGGCGCCTCTCTAAGCCCCTGTCGGGCGATGGCAATGCGGTTGGGGTGGAGTTTGATCCTTTGCCACACACTCTTCGTCACCCCGGACTCGTTCCGGGGTGACGGCGGGGTTTTGGACGGCGTCAGGCCTTGCGCCGTAGCCGTGCGATGAAGAAGCCGTCGCAGCCACCTTCTGCCGCCAGCATCCCCGGCAGCGTGCGGACGTAGCCGCCGGCCTGCACCGGGACACTCGGTGGGAGCAGCGCGGCATCGGGCGCATCGATGGCATAGTCCGGGCGATCGGCCAGGAATCGGTCGAGCTGCGCCTCGCCCTCCGCCGGCTCCAGGCTGCACGTCGCGAAGACGAGGCGGCCGCCGGGCTTCACCCAATCGGCGGCGCGGGCCAGCAAGCGGGCCTGCAGGCCCGCCATCTCCTCGATGATCGCCGGGTGGACGCGGTGGAGCACGTCCGGATGGCGGCGGAAGATGCCGGTGGCACTGCACGGCGCGTCGATCAGCAGCGCATCGGCCGGCGCATCCGGCGCCCATTTCAGCACGTCGGCGGCGATCACCTCCGCCTTCAGCCGCGTGCGGAACAGGTTTTCGCGCAGCCGCTTGATCCGTGCGTTGGACACGTCGACCGCGGCAACGCGATAGCCCGCGGCGGCGAGTTGCAGCGTCTTGCCGCCGGGCGCCGCGCACAGATCGATCGCCTGAGCGCCTTCGGCGATCCCGTCGGCCAGCAACCGCGCGGGGATGGAGGCGGCGATATCCTGCACCCACCAGCGTCCCTCGGCAAAGCCGGGCAGCTCGGTGACCGCGGCCGCGTCGGTCAGACGGACATGCCCCGGCATCAGGCTCGTGCCGCCCAGCTCGCGCGCCCAGTGTTCGGTCTCGGCGGGGTCGGCAAGGCTGAGGTCCAGCGGCGGCGGCGCGGCGATCGCCTGTGCCGCGCCTTCGACCATCTCGGGGCCCCAGGCGGCGTCCCACCGCGCCTCGACCTTCGGCGGCAGCGCGGGAATTTCGGGCAGCAGCACGCCCGACCGGACGATCGCGCCGAACACGCCATGCACCAGCTTGCGCGGCCCACCGTCGACCAGCGGCAGCACGGTCGCAATCGCGGCGTGGTGCGGCGTGCCCAGCACCAGCGCCTGTACCAGTGCGATGCGCAGCGCCATGCGCGCCTTGGCATCCTCGGGCAGCGGGCGTTCGGTGACCGAATCGATCAAAGCGTCGAGATCGGGCAGACGCCGCAGCACCTCCGCCGCAATCGCATGCGCCAAGCCACGGTCGGGGCCGTAGACGTGGCGCGTCGCGGCGACCAGCGCCTGCTCCAGCGGCTCGCCCCGGCGCAGCACCGCATCGAGCAGGCGGATGGCGGCGCGGCGCGACGGCGTGCCGAGCGGTTCGGCAGGGGCCACGGGCTGACGGTTGAAACGCGGTCGACGGGGATCGGGCAAGCTTGAGAAACCTTCGGTACGGAACGATATAGTGAGTCCCTTAGACCGGAGAGACGCGATGGGCCAACGTCCCGAACATCTGAAGCCGCCCGCCTATCTCAGCCAGAACCCGCCCGTGCCCACCCCGGAGCCGGTCGAGCCGAAGACGGAAGACCCGTTGGGCCTTGATCCCACGCGCTACGGCGACTGGGAATTGAAGGGCATCGCGATCGATTTCTGATCCCGCAGCGAACTGGCCGAAGGACCGTGCCGGAACCAATGGCGCTCCGGCGCGTCCCGCTGGCATGACCCCCCGTCTCCGCGCCGGCAGGCGTTACGTGCCTGTCCTCATCGCGGTGCCACTGGTGTTGCTGCTCGTCATCGCCGCCTTTCCCTATGGGATGCTGAAGGCCGTGGTCGCCGATCGGCTTGCCAAGCGCTTCGGCCGACCGGTGGTGATCGGGGCCATGGATCGGGTGGATGCGATCGGCTTTACACCGACGATCCGCGTCCGCGACGTCACGATCCCGCAGGCGGGCTGGGCCGGCAGTGGCAATTTCCTGACCCTGCGCGAAGCGCGTGTCACCTTCCCCGTCTGGCCGTTGCTGACCGGCACCTTCCGCCCGCGCGATATCGTTGCGGACGGACTGCAACTGGCGCTGGTGCGCGACGCGAACGGCCGGACCAACTGGTCGCGGCCTGGCGAGGCGGAAAGCGGCGGCGCGTCGAGCGACCTCAAAGGGCTGACGATCCGCGACGCGACCATCCGCTATCGCGACGACAAGCGCCGCCGCAGCGCCGTGGTGCAGGTCTCGTCCGATGCGCAGGGGCTGCGCGCCAAGGGCAACGGCACGATTCGCGGCGTGCCCGTCCGCATCGCGCTCGACGGCGCGTCCGTCGCACAGCCCTCCCCCGGCCCCTGGCCCTTCACCGCGACGATCGACGGCGACCGGCTGTCGATGCGCGCCAAGGGCAGCACCGACGTGCCGCTCGATACCGACGCGATGACGCTCGACGTCACCGCACGCGCCGCGGACCTCCGCCTGATCGACGCGGTGATCGAAGCGGGTCTGTTCGGCACGCAACCCGTCACGCTGACCGCGCATGTGCGCCACGACGCGCCCAAGTGGATCGTCAACGACCTGAAGGGCACCATCGGCCAGTCCGACATCGCCGGCCATGTCACGGTCGACAAGCAGGACGGCCGCACGAAGCTGGACGGCGCGGTCACCTCCAACCGCTTCGATTTCGGTGATCTCGCCTCCGATCAAGGCCGCGCGGAAGCCGCCGCACGCGAACGCGCGATCGGGCCGCATGTCGTGCCCGATACGCGGATCGATCTCAGCAAGATCGGCAAAACCGACGGCCGCCTATCGCTCCGCATCGCGCGCGTCGTCAGCCGCAGCGGGCCGACGCCGGTGCGCGCACTGTCGACGGTACTGACGCTCGACCACACGCGGCTCGACGTCGCGCCGCTGACGCTGGTGCTCGCCGATGGCACCGCCAAGGGCAGCCTGCGCGTCGACCAGCGCGACGGTGCCCCCAGCCCGCTGCTGACGGTCGATATGCGGCTGAGCGGCACGCGGGTCGCGGCGCTGCCCGGCACCGGCGGCGACTTTACCGGGCGGATCGCGGCACGCGCGCGCCTCTCCGGCCGCGGCGATACGATCCGTGCGGCGGTGGGACGGTCCGACGGCCGCATCGGTTTCGTGGTGCGCGACGGCACGCTGCCGCAACGCTACGCCGCGGCGCTGGGCTTCGACGCCGGACGCGCGCTGCTGGCGGGCGAAAGCGAACGCGCCCGTCTGCGCTGCGTCGTCGTCGGGCTGAAGGTGACGGACGGCCTGGGCCACGCCGCGCCGATGATCGTCGATACGAGCGCCAGCCAGTTGCACGGCACCGGCACGTTGCGCTTCCCCGCCGAACGGCTCGACATGCGGCTGACCGGCGCACCCAAAGGCGACGGCCTGCTCCGCCTGCCCGGCGCCGCCTTCCTCACCGGCACGCTCAGCGCGCCCGAGATCGTCGTGCCGGCGCAGGTCAAATCGGTCGGCAACGTGCTGAAGGCGCTGGGCCGCGCGATCACCAGCAAGCAGGAGCCGCGTGCCGGCGACGCGGATTGCGCGACGCTGTCGGCGCATGTGCTGGGTTCATGACAAACCCCCTCGCCCCCTCTGCACGCCATCGCTAGGATCACCCGCATGAACGACACCGCCTCTGCCGGCGGCGCCTCGGGCGCCAGTCTGATCCCGAGCACCACCGACGCCTTCACCGCCGCGCATCTGGCGATCATCGCCATCTTCGCGCTGCTGACGATCGTCGCGATCATCTGGGGCATCCGACTGAAGCGGCAGCGCCGTACGGCGGAGCGCGATATCGCCGATCACAATGCCGAAGTGGCACGGACCGCGGACGACACGCCCGCACCGACACAGGTAGCCCCGACACCGGCACCGCCACCGGTAGCGGCGCCCGCGCCCGTCGCGCCACCGCCCGTCACGACGCCAGCACCGCAGGCGGCCGATCCCGCACCCGACATGCCCGCGGCGACCGACCCGATCGCCGACGAACCGATCGCTGCCAGCGCACCGCTGGACGCCGCACCGGCGCAGGAGGCCGCGTCCGCACCGGCGGCCCCCGCACCCGTCACCGCCGATCCCGCCAATGCCCCGGTGTCGACGCTGAAGGGCCTCGGCCCCAAGCTCGCCGCGCGGCTCGGCGAACTCGGCATCAGCACCGTGGGTCAGGTCGCCGCGCTCAGCCCCGAACAGGCTGCGGCGCTCGATGCGCAGCTGGGGCCGTTCGCCGGTCGGATGGATCGCGACCGCTGGATCGAACAGGCCCGCTTCCTCGCGGCCGGCGACACAGCCGGGTTCGAACGCGTCTTCGGCCGGCTGTAACGCGCCGGCGCGCCTTACTGGTCGAAATCGTTGGTCACGTCGTCGGTGCCGTGCAGGCGGCGCCACAGGCCTTGCGTGCCCGCCTCCTGCGCGCGGTTGACGAATTGCGATGCGACCAGCCAGCCCTTGATCGGCCGCAGCGGCAATAAAGTCCCCGCAACCATCACCGGCACCGACGTGATCAGATGCACCCAGAAGGGCGGCTCGAACGCCACCTGCAGCCACACGACGAAGAAGATCAGCGGCAGTGCGATGATGCACAGCGAGAAGAAGGCGGGGCCATCGTCCGGCGCGGCGAAGCGATAGTCGAGTCCGCAATGCTCGCAGCGATCGACGATCTTCAGCCACGATCGGAACATCCGCCCCTCGCCGCAGCGCGGGCACAGCCCCTTCCAGCCGCAATGCAGGATCCAGCGGAATGTGGAGGGCTGGGCGGGCGTGTCGGGCTGTTCCATCCGCGATAGGTGGGCACGCCCGCCCCCGCCGTCGATGGGACGAATTGTCCTATGCCAGGCGGATATTGCCTTATGTTAGCGAGATAGCATCGAAACGGACGCTACCGGCATACCGGCCGGCCACATCAAATCTCGCTAACGAGCAATTTGTCGATGCGGCGGCCATCGAGGTCGACGACCTCGAATCGCCAGCCCTGTTCCTCGAAATGCTCGCCCTCGCCCGGCAAATGGCGGAAGGCGGCAAGCGCCAGACCGGCGACGGTCGCGTAATCGCGGTCCTCGGGCAGGTCGATGCCGAGCCGTTCGGCGAGCGCGTCGGCCGCCATCGTGCCGGCGACCAGCAGCGACCCGTCGTCGCGTACCACCACGGAGGGCGCCTCGTCGGGATCGGCATCGCTCGCGAACTCGCCCGCGATCGCGGCAAGCAGGTCGGCCGGCGTCACGATCCCTTCGAAATGGCCGTATTCGTCGTGGATCAACGCCATCGGCACTTCCGCCTGGCGCAGCGCGATCAGCGCGTCCATCGCGTCGATCCGATCGATGACGACCGGCGCCTTGCGCATCAGCGTCTTGAGGTCGAGCGGCTCGCCGCGGAACAGCGCAGAGGCGATGTCGCGCGACTGGACGACGCCGACGACCGCATCGACCGACCCTTCCGCCACCGGCAGCCGGGTGTGCGGCGTGGCGAGCAGGATGTCGCGGATACGGTCGGCGTCGAGGTTGCAATCGAGCCAGTCGACTTCGGTGCGCGGCGTCATCACCTCGCGCACCGGCCGGTCGGCGAGGCGGACGACGCCCGAGATGATCGTGCGCTCATGCTCCTCGATCACGCCCGACTTGCTGGCCTCGGCGACGATCAGGTGCAGCTCCTCCGCCGTCACCTGGTCTTCCGATTCGCGGTTGAGGCCGAGGATGCGAAAGACGAGCGCGCTCGACGAATCGAGCACCCAGACGAGCGGCGCGCAGACCAGCGCGATATAGCGCATCGGCAGCGCCACCAGACTGGCGACCGTTTCGGGCTTACGCAGCGCGAACTGCTTGGGAACGAGCTCGCCGATAATCAGCGAGGCGTAGGTGGTGAGGCCGATCACCAGCGCAAAGCCCAGCGTTTCCGCTGTATGTGCGGACAGGCCCAGCAGCTGCAGCCGGGCAGCGGTGGGGCTGCCCAGGCTCGATCCCGAATAGGCGCCCGCCAGAATGCCGATCAGCGTGATGCCGATCTGCACGGAGGACAGGAATTTGCCGGGATCGGCGGCGAGTTGCAGCGCGGCGGCGGGGCCTTTGCGCCCCGAACGCGCCATCGCCTCCAGCCGCGCCTTGCGCGACGAGACGATCGCGAGTTCGCTCATCGCGAATACGCCGTTCAACGCGACGAGCGCGAGGATGATGAGGACGTCGATCCAGGGGAAGGGCGGAAGCGGTGCCATCGGCGTGACGTGTCTTTGCCGTACAAGTCCGGCCGCGACAACCGCCTGATTGCACCGTAGCCGCGGAAAGTGCGTTGCACTCGCATCGGCCCCCGGCTCATCCACCGTTCAGATCGCAGGCGGAACAAGCCGCTTCGGACCTGAGTTATTCCCCTCAGACGAAGGCCACCTGCAAGCAAAGGGACATCATGCGCTCCAAATTCCTCGCCGCCGCCGCACTCACGGCCCTCGTTACGACCAGCGCCTGCACCACCGATCCGGAAACCGGCCAGCGCCGCATCTCGTCGACCGCGATCGGCGGCATCGGCGGCGCGCTCGGCGGCTATCTGCTCGGCGACCTGGTCGGCGGCCGTAACGATCGTACCGCCAAGATCCTGGGCGCCGGCATCGGCGGCCTCGCGGGCGCCGGCATCGGTGCCTATATGGACAAACAGGAACGCGACCTGCGCGCCCGCACCGCCGGCACCGACGTGCAGGTGACGCGCGAAGGTGACAATCTGATCCTCAACATCCCGTCGGGCATCACCTTCGGCTATAACAGTTCTGCGGTGCAGCCGCAGTTCCAGCGCACGCTCGACCAGGTCGCCGACACGCTGTCGCAGTACAACCAGACCTTCGTCGACGTGTATGGCTTCACCGATTCGACCGGCTCGGATTCGTACAACCAGCAGCTGTCGGAACGCCGCGCGGTATCGGTCGCCGACTATCTGGCCGCGCACGGTGTGCAGGCCGCCCGTATCGGCACGCGCGGCTTCGGCGAGAGCAACCCGGTCGCCTCGAACGACACCGAAGCCGGCCGCGCCGCCAACCGCCGTGTCGAGATCAAGATCGTGCCGATCTCGCAGAACGACCTGCGTCAGTAAGATGCCTTTTTCCCGCCGGTGCCATTGGTGCCGGCGGGTGTTTGGCGCTGAGACGCGCGCCGCGGCCCCGGTTTGGTTCGCGCGAAGACGCGAAGACGCCAAGCGGTCGCATTCAAGGCACCGTCAGCGCCAATCATTCCGTGAGGGACAGGCTGCGCCGGCCAAGACCGCACCCTCTCTGCGCCCCCCAGCGCCTCTGCGCGCACAATCCATGAAACAGACCAACGCGGCTCCACGGCGCGACCCCTTCGCGTCTTAGCGTCTTAGCGCGAACCCGATTACCGCCGGTCGCGAAAGAAAGCCCGCAGCAGCGCCGCCGCCTCAGCCTCACCGATCCCGCCGTACACTTCCGGCCGGTGATGCACGGTGGGTTGCGAGAACAGCCGCGGCCCATGCTCGATCGCCCCGCCCTTGGGGTCGCTCGCACCATAATAGAGCCGCCCAATCCGCGCATGCGCGATCGCCCCCGCACACATTGCGCAGGGCTCCAGCGTTACCCACAGATCCGCCTCTTCCAGCCGCTCACGGCCCAGCCGCGCCGCCGCCTCGCGGATCACGCGCATTTCGGCATGGGCGGTGGGATCGCACAGCGCGCGCGGTGCATTGGCAGCCTCGGCGATCACCTCGCCGCGCCACAGCAGCACCGCACCCACCGGCACCTCGCCTGCCGCGGCGGCGGCAGCGGCTGCGTCGAGGGCGCGTCGCATGGGGGGCGGCAGGGGAAACATCGCCCCCTCCTGC
Organism: Sphingomonas sp. S6; assembly: GCF_043498045.1. Lineage (NCBI taxonomy): Bacteria > Pseudomonadati > Pseudomonadota > Alphaproteobacteria > Sphingomonadales > Sphingomonadaceae > Sphingomonas > Sphingomonas sp. S6. The sequence continues at coordinate 328,664 of NZ_JBIEOE010000004.1, read as the reverse complement.
CCCCGATCCCCGATTCGCGAAAGCGCCCCTTATTGGGCGTTGCCCGGCCGTTCGACGTTCACGGTCGGCACCTCGACCGTCTTCTTCTCGGTGCCGACGCTGACGCGGGCGACGTCGGCCTTGAACTGCGGCGCCTGCACCAAGGCCGGGCGCGTCTGATCGATATTGATGAAGCCGAAATACATCAGCGCCACGACGATGAGCGCGATGACCCCGAGCAATGCCAGCAACGTGCGCATGTGAACCGTCCCCTGTTCGTGACCTTTACGATGGCGTAACAACGCCGCGTGTCCAAGTCCGTTGCACCCGGCATTCGACGGTGCGCGGATCGCCCCATGGTTGACGGATCGCCGCGAAGCCGCTAGTGGCGCCGGCTTTCCGGGCAACCGAATTCAGGATTTAAAGCCATGTCGCGCATTTGCGAGCTGACCGGCAAGGGCCGGCAGGTGGGTCACAACGTTTCCCACGCCAACAACAAGACCAAGCGCACGTTCCTGCCGAACCTGCAGAACGTCACGCTGATGTCCGATTCGCTCGAGAAGAGCGTGCGTCTGCGCGTGTCGACCCACGGCCTGCGCTCGGTCGAGCACAATGGTGGTCTCGACAACTGGCTGGTGAAGACCGGCGACGACAAGCTGTCGCTGCGCTGCCGCCGCCTGAAGCGCGAAATCGTCAAGAAGCTGTCGGCGACCGCCGCCGCCGCGTAAGCGGTCAACAGCGACGTTCGTTTCCGGCTTGCCAAGGCCCGCTGCTCCCCCGGAGCGGCGGGCTTTTGGCGTTGATGATGGCGGCGCAGACAACCAGGGCGCGGGTGGATCGCCCGCTCTTCGACGGCGCGCGGTTCGTCAGCGCGAATCGAGCCGGAACTTCAGCAGCAACGTCCGCTGCATCGGCAGCTGATTGTCGTCGGACACCAGCCAGACGATCGTCGCGCCATCCTCGATCGTCGTCGCGACCCCTTCGAAATTGTCGTGGATCAGCGGCGAATCGAGCGTCGCGAGCAGACGCCCCCGCGCCACGGCCCCCGCGCGAATCGCCGATGCCGGCACCAGCGAAAGGCGATTGCTGAACCGAAAGGGCAGCCGGAACGCCCGATCGAGCACCAGCAGGTCGCCGTTGGGCAAGGCGGTCGCATCGGCGGGATCGTACCGCCCATAGGGCATGTAGGCGAAATAGACCGGCCGCGTGCGGATCGGATCGCCGGGGAAGAGTAACGCGGTGCGACTGTGCAGCCTTTCGGCTTCCGCCCCCGTCCAATGGGCTGGCGGGACATGCGCATCTTCGCTGATCGTCACGAATCGCCCGTCCGGCAGGCGCGCGAGCGATTCGGGGCCGCCGTTGATCGGCCAGCGTGCCATCTCGGCCGGCGTCCGCTGCGCCTCTGCCCGCGCGAAGCCGGGAGCGTAGCGCCAGATGGCGTTATAGCGCTCATATCCCACCCAGATCTGTCCCGTCGTCGGATCGACCGCCATCGATTCGGTGTCGCGGTCTCGCTTCTCCCACCCGGTGCCCGGTCCCTGCGGCAGGTTCTGAAACTGCACGCCATGCGGCCGCCAGTCCGCGCCCATCGTGAAGGCGACGATATTGCCGCCATCGCTGAGCAGCGTGAACCGGTCGCCGTTCGGCCGGCGTTCCACTTGCAGAGACGAATAGCCGCCGAACGCCGGATCGCGGCTGCGCAACTCGGCACCGCCGAGATACGTCAGCGATCCCAGCCTGCGACGCGATGGATCGGCAGGGTCGAGATCGACGCGCCGCACGGTCAGTTCGGGATGCCGCCCCAGCAGCGGCAGGCGTTCTTCCCCCGCCCAGCCGGGGACGATCAGCAACACCGCCAGGATGACGAACAGCACACGCATGCCGCGCCTCATAGGGTGCGGAGCGGCAAGCGGCACCCCTGCTCTGCCTGAACGGACGATAACGGGCGCATTCAGGGTTCGGTCAATGCGACTCGGGCAAAAGACATGCATCGACGACGGGCAGGTGCCCCCCCGCGTCGCCGTCGAAACGGACAGATTACGGACGGGAGAAGACCCATGCTGAAGACCCTGAGCCTCGCCGGTGCCGCGCTCGCCATGACCGCCTCGGCCCTCGTGCCGGTCAGCGCCGCCTCTGCGCAGCGCGGCTATTACGGCGGTTATGACCGCGGCTACGCGTATGACCGCGGCTATCGTGACGATCGCGTCTATCGCGGCGACCGTGGCTATTACCGCGACCGCGGCAACGCCCGCCGCTGCAATGACGGCACCACCGGTACGGTGCTCGGTGCGATTGCCGGTGGCCTGCTCGGCCGCACGATCGACACTCGCGGTGACCGCTCGCTCGGCACCGTCCTCGGCGCCGGCGCCGGCGCCCTCGCCGGCCGCGCAGTCGAGCGGTCGGATCGCCCCGGCTATTGCCGGTAACGATTAAGCCCCGCGTAGCGTAACGGGGTGTGAGGCCCGGTCTTCCCTTGGGAAGGCCGGGCCTTGTGTTGTGCGTGAAGTTCGTGACCTCGCCCCACTCACACCGTCATTCCGGACTTGGTCCGGGGTCCACCGGGCCGCGAGAGTAGCGCCCGTGGTGCGTGTTCTGAGCCTCGAGCCGTCATGGACAAAGGCGCCGGGCGCCTGTTCGCTTCGGCAAAACGTCACCCCAACGAAGGCTGGGGTCTCTCTCGGCTCTTACGCTGCGCTGCGGGGACGGCGTCTTAGCCTTGCGCCGCCCCTCGCCGAGCGTAGATCCCGCGCCGCGACAGGGCTTACGGAGCGGCACAGGGGCACAATTCGTGCCCACAAGGACGCCGGCAAAGCCGTCGTCGGACGGGTTCGCCCTTTGGCGACCCGCCGCCCGTGCCGGGCGATACGCTCTCGCGTACTGGCGCGGAGCGCCGCTCCGCGCCGTCGCCCGTCAGTACATATGCTGCCCGCCGTTCAGGCTCAGCGTCGATCCCGTCACGAAGCCCGCATCTTCCGAACACAGGAAGGCGACGCCGCGCGCGATTTCGCTCGCCTGACCCAGGCGGCCGACCGGGATCTTGGCGACGATCTTCTCCAGCACGTCGCTCGGCACTGCCGCCACCATGTCGGTGTCGATATAGCCCGGCGCGATCGCGTTCACCGTCACGCCGGCGCGTGCGCCTTCCTGCGCCAATGCCTTGGTGAAGCCGTGGATACCGCTCTTCGCCGCGGCATAGTTCACCTGTCCGTACTGGCCCGCCTGGCCGTTGATCGAACCGATGTTGACGATCCGCCCCCATTTGCGCTCGCGCATGCCGGGGAAGGTCGCCTTGGCCATGTTAAAACATCCGCCCAGGTTGGTGTCCATGACCTCTTTCCACATCTGGTAGGTCATCTTCAGGATCGTGCCGTCGCGGGTGATGCCCGCATTGTTGACGACGATGTCGACCGGCCCCAGATCCGCGGCCACCTTCGCGCAGCCGTCCTGGCAGGCGTCGTGATCCGCGACGTCCCATTTGTAGGCGGCGATGCCCGTACGCTCGGTGAACTCGCGCGCCCGTTCGTCATTGCCGGCGTAATTGGCGGCGACGGTGATGCCGGCCTCTTTCAGGGCAAGGCTGATCGCCTCGCCGATGCCACGCGTACCACCGGTGACGATCGCTACTCTGGCCATTCCAACCTCTCCCGTTAGACGTTCGGTGGGACGCTAGGCGGGCGCCCGGACGGTGGCAATGGCGGAACCGGGGCCGGACCGGTATTTCCATATTTCGTTACGGAATCCAGCCTTGCAGCTCGCGGTGCAGCAAGGTCCGCAGCATCGCCATGCCCGGCGCGCCGTCGTTCAGGCAGGGCAGATAGGCGAAGTCCGTGCCGCCCGCCGCGATGAAACTGTCGCGGCCGCGGATGGCCAGTTCCTCCAGCGTCTCGAGGCAATCGGCGGAAAAGCCCGGCGCCACCACCGCGACCTTGCGCACCCCTTGCGCGGGCAGGGCCTCCAGCGTCTCGTCGGTCGCCGGCCCCAGCCATTTCGCCGGCCCGAACCGCGACTGAAAAGCGATGGTGAGCTCGCGATTCATGGCCTCGGACAGCAATCGCGCGGTCTTCTGGCAATGGCAGTGATACGGATCGCCCAGCTCCAGCGTCCGCTTGGGCATGCCGTGAAAGCTGGCGACGATCCGCTCAGGCACGAAATCGAGGCCCGCAAGCTGCGATTCGATGCTCTCCTTCAGCGCGGCGATATAGGCGGGGTCGTCATGATAGGGCGGCAGCGTGCGAATCGCGGGCTGCCAGCGCATGCCGGCCAGCGCGGCGAAGGCCTTGTCGTTGGCGGTCGCGGTCGTCGCAGCACAATATTGCGGATACAGCGGCGCGATCAGGATACGCTCGCACCCGGCATCCTTCAGCGCCGCCAGCCGGTCGGCGATCGCCGGATTGCCGTAGCGCATCGCATAATCGACGATCACGCCCTCGCCGAACGCGTCCGTCAGCGCCTGCGCCTGCCGCCGCGTGATCGCGGCGAGTGGCGAGCCCTCGTCGCTCCACACCAGCCCGTAGGCGTGCGCGGATTTCTTCGGCCGGGTGTTGAGGATGATGCCGCGCAGGATCGGCTGCCACGCGATCGGCGGGATCTCCACCACCCGCCGGTCGGACAGGAATTCGCCCAGATAGCGTTTCACCGATTTCGCATCGGGCGCATCGGGCGTGCCGAGATTGGTGAGCAATACCCCGATCTTGCGGGGCGGAATCGCGGGATGGCCGGCGGGAATCGTCATGGCTTCGGCTGTAGCGGCAGTGTGCGCAGCCGCCTACCGGTCGCGGAGAAGACGGCGTTGGCGATCGCGGGCGCAACGGCGGGCACGCCCAACTCGCCCACCCCGCCCGGTGCCTCGCCCGAAGCGATCAGCTCCACGACGATGTCCGGACTGTCCGCAAGCCGCGGCAGGTTCAGCCCCGCAAAGCCGTGCGCGCGCGTCCGCCCACCCGCCATGCCGGTCGAGGCACCGAGCGCCTGCGCCATGCCGAAAATCAGCCCACCCTCGATCTGCTGGCGGACGAGGTCGGGGTTGACGATCCGCCCGCAATCCACCGCCGCAACCAGCCGGTCGACGCGGATGCGGCCGCCGTCCTCCGCCGACACCTCTGCCAGCACCGCAATGCGACTGCCGCGAAAGGCATGTGCGGCGATGCCCTGCCCCGATCCGTCCGCGCCGCCGTCCCAGCCGCCCAGCGCCGCAACCGTCGTCAGGCAGCGCGCCAGCCGCGGCTCGCCGCCCAGCATGCCGATCCGGTACGACAAGGGTTCGGTACCCGCGACATGCGCCAGTTCATCGATGAAACATTCGGTGAAGAAGGCGGTGTAGCCGTGCGCGCCGCCGCGCAGATGCCCGGTCTCGATGCCGATGTCGGCGGAATGATGCGCGATGGCATAGGCCGGGATGCGATAGACCGGTGTCGCGCCCGCCACCGCATAGGGATCGCCGCGACCCAGCAGCGCGCCCGCACCGGGCAGCAACCGTCGGGCGAGCGCATGGCCCGTCGCGGGGGCCGCGATCGCTGCGTCCCAGGCGGCAATGGCGCCGTTGCTCGACAGCCGGGCCCGCAGCGTCGCGCGGGCGGGCGGGCGGAAGCGATCGTGCAGCGTTTCCTCACCTCGCGACCAGACGAGATTGACCGGACGCTTCAGCTGCATCGTCAGCAACGCCGCCTGTTCGGCGATCACCGTGTCCAGCCGCGCACCGAAGTCGCCGCCCGCCAGCGTGCGATGGATCACCACCGCCCCCGGCGACAGACCCGCAACACGCGCCGCCGCCGCCCGTGCCGCCGCGGGGGCCGCGGTCGGCAGCCACAGCTCCAGTCGCCCGTCGCGATACGCCGCCGCCGCGCTCGCCGTTTCCAACGCACCATGCACGCCCAGCCCGACGCGATAGTCCGCCGACACGACGCCACCACCCTCCAGCAACCGCGCCGGGTCGCCTGCCGTGGCCATGGCCTGACCCGGCGCAGCCAGCGCCTCGGTCAGCGCGCGGTCGATCGCGGAATCGTCGGCGAGCGGCGTGTCGCTGGCGAACCGCGGCGCGAGCGCCTCCAGCGCGCGATTCGCGGCCCACCAGGTCGTTGCGACCGCTGCCACCCATTTGGGGTTCTCGACGACCGCCAGCACGCCGCGGATGCGATCCGCCGCGGCGCGATCCACCGCAACCAACCGCGCATCGCCGATCGGGCCCTGCCGGATGGCGGCATGCACCATGTCGGGCAGGCGGATATCGCCCGCAAAGCCCGCCGAGCCATCGACCTTGGCCGGCACATCAATGCGCGGCACCGCCTGCCCTGCCAGCTTGCCCGCGCCTGCGACGCCGATCGGCAATGGGCTGGGCACGCTTTCGCGCGCCGCCTCCGCCGCCAGTGCCGCAAAGCGCAGCCGGTCGCGGCCGTGGACGATGAAGCCCGCCTCCGCGCTGCACGCGGTCCAATTGACGCCCCAGCGTCGCGCCGCCGCCTTGCACAGCAGCGCCCGCGCGGTCGCGCCCGCGGTGCGCGCATCGTCCTCGAACATGCGAAGACTGGTCGATCCGCCGGTCAGCATCGCGTCGCTGCGTTGTGCATAGCTGTCGTAGAGGTGCTGCGGCAGCCGCGCGAGCGTGCCTTCGAACAGCGATTCGAGCGCCAGCGGGTTGGCATAGAGCGCATTGACCGGCGCCGCCTCGACGCCGACCGTGCGCCAGTCGGCGCCCAGTTCGTCGGCCACCACCTGCGCCAGCGCGGTATAGATGCCCTGCCCGTGCTCCAGCTGCGGCACCGCGACGGTGACATGGCCGTCGTCGCCGATCTTCAGCCATGCGCCGAACGCGGTCTCGCCGGGCGCGATCGCGAGGTTCGGGGCATAGGCGCGCGGCCACACCCCCCAGGCGACGACCAGCCCGACGCCCGCGCCCCCCGCGACGATCACCTTGCGCCTGCTGATCCCTGCCATGGCACCGGCTCTACCGGGGGCAGGCGACGGGCGGAAGCGGGTTGATGGCGGGCGCCCCTCCTGACTTCGGGAGGGGCGCCCGTCGTTTAGATCGCGTCCAGCGCCTGCGCGAAGTCGGCGATCAGATCGTCGGCATCCTCGACGCCGATCGAGATGCGCACCAGGCTGTCGGTGATCCCCAGCGCGTCCTTGCGTTCCTGCGGCACCGACAGGTGCGTCATCGCGGCGGGGTGGCTCGCCAGCGTCTCGGTGCCGCCCAGCGATACGGCCAGCTTGGCGATGCGCAGCGCGTCGAGGAAGCGGAACGCCTCCGCCTCGCCGCCCTTCAGGATCAGCGAGAAGGTGGAGCCGGCACCCGAACAATGGCGGCGATAGATGTCCGCCTGCCGCTCCTGCCCCGGCTCGTCACCGAAGAAGCCGAGATAGCCGACGCGCTCCACCTTCGGATGCGTGCGCAGATAGGCACAGACCTTGGCGGCATTCTCGCCCGCCCGGCTCATGCGCAGTTCCAGCGTTTCCAGCGACCGCAGCAGCATCCACGCGGTGTTGGGATCGCAGATCGTGCCGATCGTGTTGCGCATCGATCGGATCGTATTGATGTGCGCCTTCGACCCCAGCACGCCACCCGCGACCAGATCGCTATGGCCGCCGGCATATTTGGTCAGCGAGTAGACGACGATATCCGCACCATGGCGCAGCGGCTGCTGCCACAGCGGCCCCAGGAAGGTGTTGTCGATCGCAATCGGCGGCTTTTCCGCAGCGTCAGCGAAGATCGCATCGCGGCTCGCTGCCACCGCCTCGATATCGACAAGCGCGTTGGTCGGGTTCGCCGGGCTTTCGAGATAGATCAGCGCGACGTTGCCGGTCGCGGCTTCCGTCAGCACCGCGTCGATCTCCTCGCGCGTCGCGCCGGCCGGGAAGTCGAGCCACTTCACCCCGAACTTGCCGAGGATGCGGCCGATCAGCGTCTCGGTCGCGGCATAGAGCGGGCCCGAATGGACGATCGTGTCGCCGGGCTTGGTCATCGCGAGGAACAGCGTGGCGATCGCCGACATGCCGCTGGAGAAAGCGAGCGCGTCCTCCGCCTCGTCCCAGATCGCGAGGCGATCCTCGAGGATTTCCTGGTTCGGCCCGTTGAACCGCGAATAGACGAGGCCATCGGCGCCGCCGGGCCGCTTGCCGGTCACGCCCTCGAAATGGCGCTTACCCGCCGCGGCATTGGGGAAGACGAAGGTCGAGGTCAGGAAGATCGGCGGCTTCAGCGCGCCTTCGGACAAGGCCGGGTCGAAGCCGTGGCCCATCATCATCGTCGACGGCTTCAGCTTGCGGTCGCCGATCGTCTGCGGCGTGTCCGCGGGCAGATTGCCCCCGACGCCGGTGATCTGTGCTTCATCGGGCATGATACTCTCCTTTGCCGAAGAGCATAGCGCCGACTGGTAACGTTGGATACTATCCGATCCTCCGTCATTCCCGCGAAGGCGGGAATCCATACCCGCTACCGTGGCGGCTCAAGCGAAACCTGCGCGTCGGGATTCCCGCCTCCGCGGGAATGACGACTACGCCGGCAACCCGATCACACTGATCTGCCGCCCATAATCCGCCTCGCCCTTATGCGTCGCCCGGCGGTAGCTGTAGAAGCGGTCGGGTTGCGCATAGGTATCCAGCCCCAACGCCTCGATGCGTGCAAGGCCAGCCGCAGCGAGCCGATGCGTCACATAAGCCTCGAGGTCGAACTGGTAACGCCCGTCCCGCCCGCTCGCGAAAAACCGCTCATTCTCCGGATCGACCGCCGTGAAACGCCCGAGGAACCCCTCGTCCACCTCGTAGGATGCGCGCGCGATGCACGGGCCGATCGCGGCGGCGATCCGATCGCGCCGTGCCCCGATCTTCTCCATCGCGGCGATCGTCGCATCGGTGACGCCGGCCAAGGCCCCCTTCCACCCGGCATGCGCCGCGCCGATCACGCCCGCATGCGCGTCCGCGAACAGCACCGGCGCGCAGTCCGCGGTCAGGATGCCGAGCAGCAACCCAGGCCGTTCGGTAACGAGCGCGTCGGCCTGCGGGCGCTCGGCATCGGGATAGGCGGCGTTCACACGCACCACGTCCGCCGAATGGACCTGATACAGCGATGCGAGCGGCGCACCGGGCAGCACCGCCGCCGCCGCCCGCCGCCGATTTTCCGCAATCGCGGCCGGATCGTCCTGCGATCCCAACCCGACGTTCAGCCCGGCCACCAGCCCCTGCGACACGCCGCCGCGCCGCCCGAGAAAACCGTGCGGCACATCGCCCAGCCCGCGCGCGCGGATGACCTCTACGTCGCTCACAGGCCCAGCCGCATCAGATGATCCTCGTCGGCGTGATTGCCGACCATGAAGGTGTAGCGGCCGACCGCTTCGAAGCCATAGCGTTCGTAGAAGCGGCGGGCGCGATGGTTGTCGACATACACCGACAGGAACAGCTCCCGCGCACCACGATCGCGCGCGGTGGCGATCACCCAGTCCATCATTCGCGCGGCAAGGCCGCTGCCCTGCTGATCGGCGGTGAGGTAGAGCTGGCGCAGCTCGATCATCGGGCCGGTCGGCGTCACGGGCAGCCCATGCGGCCCCAGCTTCGCGAAGCCGACCGCGCGGCCCTCCTGTTCAGCGAGCAGGAAGGCGAAGGCGGGGCCGGCCAGCTCGCGCCGCCACGCCGCGATCGTCATGCCGTCGAGGAAGGTTGCCAGGTCCGCGGGATCGTAGAGGTGACCGAAGGTCGCGGTGAAGCATTGGGCGAACAGCGCGGCGATCGCCTCGGCATCGGCCACCGTGGGCGCGCGCAGCGTGGCGGTCATGCGCCGAACGCCGCTGGAACGGGCCAGTCCGCGCGCGTCACCGCCAGCGCCCGGAACAGCGTCCCCATATCGCTCATCAGCCGCGCCCGATCGGCCAGGATCGCCTCCGATTTGTCCGGGGTTGCGCGGGCGAGCGCCGTGGCCCGCGTGTCGATACCCAGCCCACCCAACAGGTCGCGCTGCGTGATCGGCCCCCAGGCGACCGCCCCCGCCCCCTGCGCCGCGGCGGCGAGCGTGGTGAAGTCGACATGCGCGCTGAGATCGACCGTGCCCGGCGTGTCGAACGGATTGGCGAAGCCATGGCCGCGCACCGCCTGCAACGTGTCGCCGAGCGCCGGGCCTTCATACCCGTAATCGATCGCCAGCATCGCGCCGCCCTGTGCGGCGATACGGCGGGCAAGCGCGGTCATCACCGTGACGCTGGCGGGCGAAATTTCCAGCACCGATCCGGCGGGCGCGTCGCGCAGCGGTTCGGGCAGTACCTCCGGCGGCACGGGCTTGCCCGCGATGGGGAGGAACAACGTGTCCTGGCAGGCGACCAGCCGCTCGTGCCAGCCGCCGCCCTGCTCCTTGGCGCCGCGGCGGATCAGCTGGCGGATCGGCAGCGCGTCGAAGAATTCGTTGGCGACGACGATCAACGCTTGGGTCGTCGGCAGGCTGTCGACCGAATCATGGAAGGTCGCACCCGGCACCGCGGCGGCCTGCAGCTCACGCAGTCGCGGACTGGTCTCGACGAAATGGACGGGCGGCGCGAACCCCGCCTTGGCCATCGCGCGCCGCGCATCGGCGGCGAGCGTGCCCCGGCCCGGCCCCAGCTCGACCCATGCCGCCTCCGGCCGCCCGGCGCGGTCCCACAGATCGGCGCACCACAGGCCGATCAGTTCGCCGAACATCTGGCTGATCTCGGGCGCGGTCACAAAGTCGCCACCTGCGCCGATCGCCTCGTGCGTCGCATAATAATGCGCATTGGCGGCGGCCATGAACTGCGACACCGGCATCGGCCCCGCCAGCGTGATCGCACGGGCGAGCCGGTCGGGCAGCGGAGCGTCGGGGGTATCGGTCACGTCGGTCACACTCGGCAGATGCCGTGGCCGGGCGGTGGGCGCAAGGGTGGTGGGGTGCAAGGGGGGCCCAGCTCCCCACCGTCATTCCCGCGCAGGCGGGAATCCAGAAACGCTAACGATGCGAATCTATCGATGGTCCGCGCGTCTGGATTCCCGCCTGCGCGGGAATGACGAAGAGGATGGAACCGGGCAGCTTACGCCACGCTCTCCGTCCCCGCGATCGGCTCCACCCGCGTGCGGCGGCCCTTGGCGGTCAGCACCAGATACAGCCCGCCCGCGATCATCGGCACGCACAGCCACTGGCCCATATGAATGCCGGTCGCCTCGATAAAGGTGCCGTGGAACTGCGGATCGGGTTCGCGGAAGAATTCCACGATGAACCGCGCGATGCCGTATCCCAGCACGAACAGCCCGACGAGCTTCCCCGGCTGGTAGCGCGCCTTGGTGCGCCAGAAGGCGAACCACAGGACGGCGAACAGGATGATCCCCTCCATCCCCGCTTCGTAGAGCTGGCTGGGATGACGCGCCGGCTCGGGGATGCCGAAGGGCACGGTGCGTTCGAACACGATCGCCCAGGGCACGTCGGCGGGCTTGCCCCACAATTCCCCGTTCACGAAATTGGCGAGCCGGCCGAAGAACAGGCCGAAGGGCACGCAGCAGGCGAGGTAATCGTGGACGCGCAGCCAGTCGAGCTTGTGCTTGCGCGCGAACAGGATGATCCCCAGCGACGTGCCGATGACGCCGCCGTGGAAGCTCATGCCGCCATCCCATAGCCGCAGGATCCGCACCGGATGCAGCAGCATTTCGGGCGCGTAGAACAGCACATAGCCGATCCGCCCGCCGAGGATAATGCCCAGCGTCGCATAGAAGACGAGGTCGTCGGCATGGCGCCGCGCCATCGGCGCCCCGGGCTGCGCCAGCAGCTTCAGCAGATACCACCAGCCGAGCAAAATGCCGCCGATATAGGCAAGGCTGTACCACCGCAGCGGAATACTGCTGTGGGGGAACACCATGGGATCAAGCCCCAAATCGGCGAAGCGGATATGTCCGCCCCCGGAACCCACCAGCGGATCGGCGAGTGGAGCGGCGGCGGCGAGCAACGGCAGGATCAAGGCTTTCCCCCTGGGTTTCGCCCCTGCATAGTGGGGCAAAGGCACAAGACCAAGCGGAGAGCATGCATGCGGACGACCCTCGACGAGCGGATGGACGCCACGATGGCGGCACTGACCGGGCCGGGGGGCATGCTGGCGCTGGGGCAGGCGGAGCGCGGCGGGCGCAGCTATCCGATCATTGCCGCCGCACCGCCCGCCTTGCCGCACTATTTCGCGCATTATTGCCATGAGCATGCCGACAAGACCTTCCTCGTCGCCGGCGACGAGCGGCTGACCTTCGCGGCCGTCTATGCCGCCGCGCGCGCGGTCGCCGGCGCCCTCGTCGCCACGCACCGCGTCGCCAAGGGCGATCGGGTGGGTATCGCCATGCGCAATTCGCCGTCGTGGATCGTGCTCTACATGGGCATCTTGATGGCGGGCGGCGTCGCCACCCTGCTCAACGGCTGGTGGCAGGCAGAGGAACTGACCGCGGCGATCGACGAGGTGGAGGCGCGCCTCGTCTTCGCCGATGGCCCGCGCGCGCAGCGGCTGGCGGGATCGTCGGCGCAGGTGGTGGCGATCGACGACACGCTGCCGCTCGGCGAGGCCCTGGGCGCGATCACCGCGGCGGGTGGCGACGATGCCGCGCTGCCCGATGTTGTAGGCACCGACCACGCGACGATCCTATTCACCTCCGGATCGACCGGCCGGTCGAAGGGCGCGATCGCCGATCACCGCGGCGTGGTGCAAGGCACGTTCAACTATCTCGCGCAGGCGCTGATGATGCTCGGCCTCGCGACGCAGGACGGCAATCCGCCGACCGAACAGCCATCGACGCTGCTGACGTTGCCGCTGTTCCACGTCACCGCCGAGGTGCCGGTGATGCTGCAAAGCTTCGCTATGGGCCGCAAGCTCGTCCTGATGCGCAAATGGGACGCGGTCGAGGCGATGCGTCTCATCCAGGCGGAGCGAATCAGCTATTTCGTCGGCGTGCCGCTGATGAGCTTCGAAATCCTGACGCATCCGAACCGGGCTTCGTACGATCTTTCCACCGTCACCGATTTCGCGGCAGGCGGCGCGCCGCGCCCGATCGAGCATGTCCGCCGCATCGATGCGGAGATGGGCGGATCGGCGCCGCTGATCGGCTATGGCCTGACCGAAACGAACGGCATCGGCACCGGCAACTGGCGGAGCAACTATCTCGCCAAGCCCGATAGCGCCGGGCGCGCCTCCGCCCCGCTGGTCGACCTCGCCATCCTCGACGATGCCGGCGCACCGGTGCCGCAGGGCGAACGCGGCGAGATCGCGATCCGTTCGATCGCCAATTTCCTCGGTTATTGGAACCGGCCGGACGCGACCGCGGCGTGCATGACCGCGGACGGCTATTTCCGCACCGGCGACATCGGCTATCTCGACGCGGACGGCTACCTGTTCATCGTCGATCGCGCCAAGGACATCGTGATCCGCGGCGGCGAGAATATCGCCTGCCAGGAAGTCGAAGCCGCGCTGTACGCCCATCCCGACGTCGCCGAAGCGGCGGTGTTCGGCCTGCCAGACGAACGCTTCGGCGAGGTGCCGGGCGCGGTGGTGCATCTGCGCGGGGACACGGCGCTGGATCAGGCGGCGTTACAGGCGTTCCTCGCCGAACATATCGCCGCCTTCAAGGTGCCCGCGCGCATCTGGGTCTCCGCCGCCGCCCTCCCCCGGCTCGGGACCGAGAAGATCGACAAGGTTTCGCTCCGCAACACCTATCGCGCGCTGGCGGCGGCGGGCTGAGGCAAGCCGTCGCCACTGCCACATCGTCATTGCGAGCGAAGCGCGGCAATCCAGGGCGTCTTGGTTCGGCGCTGGATTAAGTCGCCTCGCTCGCAATGACGCACCTCCTCCGTCATTCCGGCACACGCCGGAATCCATGGTCACGGCGCCGCTGCTGGTTCACACACCACAACCGTTCCGCGTCCATGGATCCCGGCGTCCGCCGGGATGATGTAGGCAGAGGGCCACACCACCCCACGCTTGCCCCTGTGCCGCAATGCGGCAAAAAGGGCGGATGCCCGTGTTCACTCCCATCCCGCACGACGCCGTCGTCGCCGCCGTCCTGACCCTGCGCGATGCCATCGTCGCCAGCGACTGGCGCCCCAACGCGATCGTCGGCATCGGCCGCGGCGGCCTGGTGCCGGCCGTCTACCTCAGCCATGCGATCGACGTGCCGATGCGTTCGATCGACCTGTCGGCGCGTGACAGCGATGCGGTGACGCAGGCGGGCCTGACCGCCCTCGCCGCCCGGTCCCGCGCCGGCGAGCGGTTGCTGTTCCTCGACGATATCAACGATTCGGGCCGTACCATCGCCTTCGTCCGCGCCGCGCTCGCCGCCGCGGACGGCAATGCCGCCAATGTCCGCTTCGCCACGCTGATCGACAACAGCCGCTCGGCCGAACGCGTCGAGCTTGCGGCGCGCACCATCGACCGCGATGTCGTCAAGGACTGGTTCGTCTTCCCGTGGGAAGCCGTCGCCTCCAGCGAATCGATCGCCGCGGATGCGGCGGAAGTGCCGGACCGGATCGCCTGATCCGCACGCGCAACCCGCAAGGCCAGCGATGACGATCCTCGCCACCATCCTGCCGATCTTCGTGCTGATCCTGGCGGGCTTCGCCTTCGCCCGGTTGCGCGGGCTGAACGCGGGCGCGGTCAGCATCCTCAACGCCTATGTCGTCTGGCTGGCGCTGCCCGCATTGCTGTTCGATTTCGTGGCGGAGGCGGATTGGGCCACGCTCGCGCAGCCGCGTTTCACCCTGGTCTTCGCGATCGGCATGGTCGCGACCTTCGCGCTGTCCTATTGGGCCACCCCGCGCGTCGCCGGCATGCCCCGCAGCATGGCGCGCCGCTCGCTCGATGCGCTGACCGCCAGCTTTTCCAACTGCGCCTATATGGGCATCCCGATCGCGCACGGCCTGCTGGGGCCGGAAGGCCTCGCCGCCGCGGTCATCGCCGCGCTGCTGACCAGCTGTGCGTTATTCGCCTTCTCGCTGATGCTGGTCGAGGTCGATCTCGACGGCAGGGGACTGCGGATCGCGACGATCGCGCGCGTCGTCGGGTCGGTGTTGCGCAACCCGATCGTCGCCGCACCGGTCGCGGGCGCGCTGTTCGCCCTGACCGGCCTCGGCCTGCCGACCCCGGCCGCGACCGTCCTCACGATGCTGGGCGGATCGGCGACCCCGGTCGCGCTGGTGACGATCGGCATGTTCCTCGCGCAGCGGCAGGGACAGGGCGAGCCCGCCGAACTGGGCTTCGCGGTCGTCGCCAAGCTGGTGGTGCAGCCGCTCGTCACGTTCTCCGCGCTATGGCTGCTGCCCCTTCCCAAGCCCTATGCCGCCGCCGCGCTGATCGTCGCCGCGCTGCCGACCGGCACCGGCCCGTTCATGGTCGCCGAACTCTATGCGCAAGAGGTTACGCTCGCCGCCCGCGCGATCCTGATGTCGACGATCATGTCGCTGGTCACGGTGACGGCCGTGGCATGGTGGGTGATCTAAAGGCCGATCCAGCTCGACAGACCGTCACCCCAGCGAAGGCTGGGGTCTGTCTCGCCTCTTGTCCCGCGCTGTAACGGGGAGATCCCAGCCTTCGCTGGGATGACGGCTTATCGGCACGGGGGAGGGACCAAGCGTTTACCCGTCGCTCGCCCGCTCGATATCCGCGCCGACCGCCGACAGCTTTTCCTCCAGCCGCTCATATCCGCGGTCGAGGTGATAGACGCGCGCGACCGCGGTCTCGCCCTCCGCCGCCAGCCCGGCGAGGATCAGGCTCATCGACGCGCGCAGGTCGGTCGCCATCACCGGTGCGCCGACCAGGCGGTCGACGCCCTTCACCACCGCGGTGCGGCCGTGGACCTGGATGTCCGCGCCCATCCGCGCCAGCTCGGGCACGTGCATGTAGCGGTTTTCGAAGATCGTCTCGGTCAGCACGCTGGCGCCGTCCGCCTTGCACAGCATCGCCATGAACTGCGCCTGCATGTCGGTCGCGAAGCCCGGATAGGGCGCGGTCGACAACGTCACCGGGCCAAGCGGACCCGATGCTTCCACCTTCACCCCGTCGCGCGTCTCGGTCACCGTCACGCCCGCCTCGCGCAGGCCGTCGATCGTCGCCTGCATGTCGCCTGCATTCGCACCGACTAGCTCCAGGCTGCCACCGGTGATCGCCGCGGCGCAGGCATAGCTGCCCGCCTCGATCCGGTCTGGCATGACGGCATAGGTCGCGCCGTGCAGCCGGTCGACGCCCTCGATCTCCAGCGTATCGGTGCCGATGCCATCGATCCGCGCACCCATCGCGACCAGGCAGTTGCACAGGTCGACGATCTCCGGCTCGCGCGCCGCATTCTCGATCACGCTGGTGCCCTTCGCCAGCACCGCCGCCATCACGACATTCTCGGTCGCGCCGACCGACACGACGGGGAAGCGATAGCGCCCACCCGACAGGCGTCCGCCCGGCGCGGTTGCCTTCACGTAGCCCGCCGCCATCTCCAGCTCGGCGCCGATCGCTTCCAGCGCCTTCAGATGCAGGTCGATCGGGCGGTTGCCGATCGCGCAGCCACCGGGCAGCGACACCCGCGCCTCGCCAGCGCGCGCCAGCACCGGGCCCAGCACCAGGATCGACGCGCGCATCTTGCGCACGATGTCATAGGGCGCCTCGGTCGAGGTCAGCTGCCCCGCCCGGATCGTCATCACCCGCCCGAAATCCTCGGGCCGCGTGCCCTGGATCGCGGTCGACGCGCCCAGCTGGTTGAGCAGATGGCCGAAGCCGTCGACGTCGGCGAGGCGCGGCAGGTTGCGCAGCGTCAGCGGCTCGTCGGTCAGCAGCGCGCACGGCATCAGCGTCAGCGCGGCATTCTTCGCGCCCGAAATCGGCAGGCGCCCCGACAGGCGGTTGCCGCCACGGATAAGGATACGGTCCATGGCATAGCGTCTAGCGCGCCGGTCGACGGGTGCAAGTTGCCAATGAACGCCGCGCGCTTGATCGACTTTAATGCAAGCGTTTCTGTCCTTTCGCTAACCCCCGCGCCTCAGGGTTTTAGGGGAATGATACAGCGTGGGCAGTTGCCTCGCCGACCGGCTCGGCGAACTGACAGAGCTATCCGCCAGCGAGCGGCGTGCGCTCGACGGACTCGAAACGCGCGAGCGGACGGTGCGTCGCGGCGCGGTGCTGCTGCGCGAGCATGATCGCGCGACGGAGCTGTTCGTCATCCGGCGCGGATCGCTGATGAGCTATATCATCCTGCCCGACGGCAGCCGCCAGATCGTGCGCTTCCTGTTCACCGGCGATCTCATCGCCACGCCCGCGCTCGTCTATCGCAGCGCGCCCGAAACGCTGATGGCGCTGACCGAAAGCACCGTCGCCACCATTGATCGCGCGCAGATCGCGGCGCTGATCGTCGATCATCCGCGCATCGCCGGCCTGTTGCTGGTCCGCGACCAGATCGAACGCGTCGCGCTGACCGACCGGCTGGCGAGCCTGGGGCGCGGATCGGCAAAGGCCCGCATCTGCGCGCTGCTGATCGGCCTGCGCAACCGCCACCGACGCCTGGATGCCAGCGTGCAGGACAGCTTTTCGCCCTGCCTGACGCAGGAACAGATCGGCGATGCGACCGGCCTCACCGCGGTTCACGTCAATCGCATGCTGCGCCAGCTGGAGGACGAAGGCCTGCTGGCCCGCGACGGCGGCCGGATCACCTTCCTCAACGAACACGCGCTCGCCCGCACCGCGCACTACATCGACCGAACGCAGCATATCGATCTCGGCTGGCTGCCACCGGCGCGGTAAGTCGCGGCGGCGCGGCTTGCGGCCTATAAAGGCTCCTGCGGCGCGCCACCATTGGACGAACCAGCCTTGGCTAGGTTGACGATCATGGCGAGTATCGGTTTGCGCGCAAACCCTCGTCGCGCGCCAGCGGCTTAGCGCGACCGCCAATCCGCGATCACGCCTTCTCCAGCGTGCATTGCAGCGGGTGCTGGTTCTGCCGCGCGAAATCGATGACCTGGCCGACCTTGGTCTCCGCCACCTCGTAGGAGAAGACGCCGCATACCCCGACGCCCTTCTGGTGGACATGCAGCATCACCCGCGTCGCCTCTTCCATGTTCATGCGGAAGAAGCGTTGCAGGCACAGAACGACGAATTCCATCGGCGTGTAATCGTCGTTGAGCATCAGGACGCGATAGGGCGTCGGCTGCTTGGTGCGTGTGCGCGTCTTGGTGGCGAGGCCCGTGCCGGCGCCGCCGTCGTTGCCGTCATCCGTTCCGTCGTCGCGGCGTTCGGCCATGGTGATCGGTTCAACTATCATGTGGATCGCGAAAATATGGCATCGGGCATGCCTGGGGCAAGGGGGTCGCGCAAAAGTTGGCGACGCCCGGCCCGACATCCAACGAAAAGGGGCGACCGCATCGCTGCGGCCGCCCCCTTATCGTCGATCGATCGCAGCTTACGCGACGACCTTCATCTTCTCGGCGGCAAGCGCGACGCGGTTCGACAGCGGCTGCGCCACTTCACCGGCCAGCTTCAGCATCGCTTCGGTGTTGCGCGAGGTCTGCTGCACCATCGCGTCGAACGCCGAGCGGGCATAGTCCGACTGCAGCTTGAAGAAGTCGGTCGGCGACTTGACGCTGGTCATCGTCTTGGCGGCGGCGGTCGCCTCTTCGAACGACTTCTTGGCGAAGGCGGCGGCGTCCTGGCCGAGCGCTTCCAGACCGCGCACCGCGATCTTCGACGATTCGACCATCGCCTCGATGTTGCCCTTGCCGAATTCGTTCGCGTCTTCGAACATCTTCTGGCTCTTTTCGACCGCACCCTTGGCGCGCTCGGTCGCGTCGGCGAACGCGGTCTGGGTCTTGGCGGTGACGGTTTCGATCGTTTCCATGATGACTTCCTTCGCTGCGTGGGGGACGATCGGCGCGGTCGTTGCCGCAGCGATCGGGTCGGTGGTGGTGACGGCGGGTGGTAGCGCGGCCGCGTTCGGCGCGACCGGCGGATTGGGAGCAGGCTCGCTCGTCACCGGCGTCGCCTCGACGACCACGTCGGGCACGACCGAAGCGGGCACGACCGAAGCGGGCACGATCGACGCACGCGGCGGAACGATGTCGGCGGCAGTCGGCGTTGTCGCGAGCGGCACGGCCGGCACGCTCTTCTTGGCGACCTTGGCCTTGGGCAGCGACGGCTTGACCGTCGATTGCGGCGGCGTGGCGACGGGACGCTCCTGACGACGGGCGACCTTGGCAGGCTTTACCGGCGGTTTGGGGGCGGTATCGTCCACGGCTCCTACTCCAGCTATTATGCTGCAACGCACAAATAGGGAGCGGCGACGCTACGTCAAGCGCATTTTTGTGCGCTGCAACATGAGAACGTTCTCAGGCTTTGACATACTCTCCGGGTGCATCGCAGAGCGCCGCCAGCGCGCCGCCTCCCGGCTGCCGCGCGCCCTCTGCCGGCACCATGTCGGACGACAGGTTTCGCAGCCACGCGAGCCAGTCCGGCCACCAGCTGCCCTTCGTCTCGGTGGCGCCCGCCACGAAGTCGGCAAGCGAGTCCGCGGCGGCATCGTTCGTCCAATATTGGTATTTGCCCGCCGCCGGCGGGTTGACCACGCCCGCGATATGGCCCGACCCCGCCAGTACGAAACGCAGCGGCCCCTGGAACAGATGCGTGATCTTCCATACGCTCTCCGCCGGCGCGATATGGTCCTCGCGTCCCGCCTGCACATAGGCGGGCGTCGTCACGCGGGTGAGGTCCAGCGCCTCGCCCGCCACCGACATCGCCCCCGGCTGAACCAGCAGATTGTCGCGGTACAGATCGGTCAGGTACGACAGGTGCCATTTCGCCGGCAGGTTGGTCGTGTCGCCGTTCCAGTGAAGCAGGTCGAACGGCATATAATCCGCGCCGAGCAGATAGTTGTTGGTGACGTAATTCCAGATCAGGTCGCGCCCGCGCAGCAGGTTGAACGTCGCCGCCAGATAGCGCCCGTCCAGGAACCCCTGCGGCGACAGCGTGCCGATCACCGCCAGCTGGTCGTCGGTCACGAAATTCTGCAATTCGCCCGCCGCGGAAAAATCGACCTGCGCGGTGAAGAAGGTGGCAGAGGCCACCCGCTCCGACTCTCCGCGCGCGGCGAGCAGCGCCAGCGTCGCCGCCAGCGTCGTCCCCGCGACGCAATAGCCGATCGTATGCACCGCCGGTACGTCGAGCAGCGCCCGGATCGTGTCGATCGCATCGGTCTGCGCGGTAACGTAATCGTCCCAGATCACGTCCTTCATCGAAGCGTCTGCCGACTTCCAGGATACCATAAAAACGGTGATGCCCTGCTCCACCGCCCAGCGGATGAAGCTTTTCTCGGGCGTCAGGTCGAGGATGTAATAGCGGTTGATCCACGGCGGAAAGATCACCAGCGGCGTCGCCAGCACGTCTGGCGTCGTCGGCGTGTACTGGATCAGCTCGTACAAGGCTGTGCGCTTCACCACCTTGCCCGGTGTCATCGCCAGGTTGCGGCCCACCTCGAACGCGCCGTCGCTGGTGTGGGTCAGCTGCCCCTTGCCGATGTCGGCGAGCATGTGTTTCATGCCGTCGAGCAGGTTCTGGCCCTTGGTCTCGATCGTCTTGGCAACCACTTCGGGGTTGGTCAGCGCGAAGTTCGACGGGCTCATCGCGTCGACCAGCCCGCGCGCGGCGAAGCGCAACTGCTCGCGCTGCTTATCGGGCACCCCTTCCAGTGCCTCGACCCCGCGCAGCAGATGGTCGGCGATCAGATTGTAGCTGCGGCGGATCCAGTCGAACCACGGGTCCTCGCGCCATGCCGCCGCCTTGAACCGCTTGTCGCGGGCGTCGCCCTCCGATTGCGGCGGAGGCGGCGGCGCGGCGGCGGGATCGACGAAGCGCTGCCACAGCGCCAGATTGTCCGCCCAATAATCCTGCACCTGCTGCGCCAGCCGGCTCTGGCCCTCGCCGGATACGGGGCCGCCCGGCGCGGCGGCGCCCGCCGTGAACACGCCGATGCCCTGTTCCATCATCATCTGCTGCGCCCGGCCCATCACCCAGGTCCAATGTTGCAGATCGGCGAGATCCGGCGCTGCGCCGGTGCCATGGGCCGCGCGCGGCGCGTCGGACGAATCGGTCTTGGGATCGGCCATGGCATCCTCTTCTTATCGCGGCGACCGTAGCGGCGGCGGCCGATGGTGGGAACCGCGATCGTCGCCTGGCATGTCGTCGGTCTCGGTTCCGAAGCAAATCACTCAAACTGGCGCCTAAGACCGCCAAAATGGGTCAGTTTTCTAACAATCGTAAAGCACCCGGGCGCATTTAGTGCCCCATGAACAGCATTCACATCTGCACGCATAGAGAGACCCCGTCATGCTGATCCGCGTTGCCACGCGCGAGGTCCAGGTCGGAATGTATGTCGATTCCATGGAAGGGGCATGGATCGACAATCCGTTCTGGCGCCGCAGTTTTCTGATCAAGACCGACGCCGAGCTGGAGCGGCTGCGATCGTCGGCGATCCAGCATGTCACGATCGATACTACCAAGGGGCGCGGCGTCACCGTGATCCCCCAGGCCGAACGCCGTCGCCAGGTCGAAGCGCCCGCCGTGATCGAGCCCTTGCCGGTCGAGCGGCGCAAACGGCGCAGCGGGCCGCAGCCCGACGACCTGACCCAGACGATCGACCGGTCGAAGGAGCATGTCATCGCGATGTTCCAGGAAGCGCGCCTGGGCCGCGCGATCGATCTGGAAGCGGTGACCCCGGTGGTCGACGACATTTCGGTGGCGTTGCAGCGCGACCGAGCGGCGTTCGTCAAGGTCACGCGCCTCAAGATGAACAACGAATACACCTATCTGCATTCGATCGCGGTCTGTGCGCTGATGGTCGACCTCGCGCTCCATCTCGGCCTGCCTGAGGCCGAGGTGCGCGAGATCGGCGCCGCCGGGCTGCTGCACGATATCGGCAAGGTGGCGACCCCCACGACAATCCTCGACAAGGCGGGGCAGCTCGGTCAGGATGAATGGCTGGTGATGCGTCGCCACCCGTCCGAGGGGCATGCGATGCTGCGCAAGGACGCCACCGCATCCAACATCGCGCTCGACGTCTGCCTGCACCACCACGAGCGGCTCGACGGCAGCGGCTATCCCGAACGGCTGAAGGGCGACCAGATCAGCCTGCACGCGCGCATCGCCGCGATTTGCGACGTCTATGACGCGGTCACCTCGGTCCGCCCCTACAAGCGTCCCTGGTCGCCGCACGAGGCGCTGGCCCGCATGCTGGAATGGGAGGGGCATTTCGACACCGACCTGCTCGACGCCTTCATCGTCAACCTCGGCATCCAGCCGTTGCACGCGCTGGTGCGGCTCAATTCCAACCGACTCGGCATCGTGCTCGACGGCAGCGCCGACCCCTATGCGCCGCTGGTCCGCACCTTCTATCACGTGCCCGATTCACGCTTCCTGGGGATCGAGGACGTCGACACGACGCAGGATCCGGTGCTGCGACGCGAACGCGGCGACTATTGGTTTCAGGATCGCTGGCCCGCGCTGCTCGCCGACGTCCAGGCCGGCATCCAGCCGCATGAGGCGCCCCTGCTGCGCGCGGCGGGGGCTCGCTGATGCCGCACAGTAGCAATGCGGCGCGCCTGCCGCGCCTCGCTTCGTGGTGGAAGGGGCTGGACACGCCCCCCGCCCCCGCTGCCGCTGCGGCCGCCGCCCCGTCCGCCTCGACTGTGCTGCCGCCGCGCAGCAATGCACCCGGCGGCGGCGCCGCCGGCGACCGGGACGGCGCGGTGGCGATGATGCGCCGCACCGCCAATCACGAACTGATCGAACGGATCGTCGCCTTTCTCCACACGCACGATCTCGATCCCAGTCCCGACCATCTGCTGATCGCGCGCAGCTATGCGATCGGCGACGATCCTGCACTGGCCGAGGCGATCGACGCACGCGTCCGCACCGGCGAGCCCGTCTCGCCCGCCTTCCTCGACCGACTGCCGACGCAGGCGCTCGCCGAGCGCAACCATGCCGCGACGCTCGCCGATCTCGGCGACACGCTGCAGGCCGCGATGCTCGAAAACAGCCGCCTTCTCGGCCGGTCGAGCGATTCGGCGCGCGCCTATGAAGCCGCGCTGGGCGGCACGATGCAGGAAATGGCAGCCGATCCGTGCGCATCGCTCGGGCGGCTGGTGATGCTCACCACCGCCGCGGTCGATGCGACGCGCGACCTCGCGCACCAGCTCGATACGATGGAGCGCGAGACGACGCGGCTGCGCAGCCGCCTCAACGCCGCGCGCCGCACCGCCGAGCAGGATCATCTGACCCGCCTGCCCAACCGCCGCAGCTTCGATACCCGGCTCGCGCGCGAGACCGGGCCGGAGCCGCGTTGCGTCGCGCTCTGCGACATCGACGATTTCAAGCGCATCAATGACATCCACGGCCATGAGGCAGGCGACCGCGTGCTGAAGGTCGTCGCGCGCCATCTCAAGACCGCACTCGGCGACAAGGCGGTGGTGGCACGGCACGGCGGCGAGGAATTCGCCTGCCTGTTCCCCGGCACGGCGATCGACAGCGCACGCGCCCTGCTGGAGGGGATGCGCGAGGGGCTGGAAATGCGCAGCTTCGTCAATTCGGAAACGGGCACGTCGATCGGCTGCATCACCGTCTCGATCGGCCTTGCCCCGCTGGAAAGCGACCCGCGGGCCGCCATGCGCGCTGCCGACGCCGCGCTCTACGCCGCCAAGCGTGCAGGCAAGAACCGCGTCATCGTCGCGCAACCCGGCGACCCGGGCGGTTGAGCATGCGTCGCGACGCACAGCGCCACGTTCTGCGGCACCAGCCCGATTGAAGTGGTGAAACCCGCTCCTGCGCGTTAGGGTCATGGCGTCCACGATCAGGTGAGCCATGTCCGACGACGAATTCTACCGCATCAAGCGCCTGCCGCCCTATGTCATCGCCGAAGTCAACGGCATGCGGGCCGCGGCGCGCGCGGCGGGCGAGGACATCATCGATCTCGGCATGGGCAACCCCGATCTGCCGCCGCCGCCGCATGTCCTCGACAAATTGATCGAGGTGACGAAAAAGCCCGACGCGCACGGCTATTCGCAGTCCAAGGGCATCCCCGGTCTGCGCCGCGCGCAGGCGAACTATTACGGCCGCCGCTTCGGCGTCGATCTCGATCCCGAGACCGAGGTCGTGGTGACGATGGGGTCGAAGGAAGGGCTCGCCAGCCTGGCGACCGCGATCACCGCGCCGGGCGACGTCATCCTCGCGCCCAACCCCAGCTATCCGATCCACACCTTCGGCTTCATCATCGCCGGCGCGACGATCCGCGCGGTGCCGACGACCCCTGACGAGGCCTATTTCGAAAGCCTCGAGCGCGCGATGGCCTTCACCGTGCCGCGCCCGTCGGTGCTGGTGGTCAACTATCCGTCCAACCCGACGGCGGAAGCGGTCGATCTCGCCTTCTACGAACGTCTCGTCGCCTGGGCGCGCGAGAACAAGGTCTGGATCATCAGCGACCTCGCCTATTCGGAGCTGTATTACGACGGCAATCCGACCCCTTCGATCCTGCAGGTGAAAGGCGCGAAGGACGTCGCGATCGAATTCACCTCGCTCAGCAAGACGTACAGCATGGCCGGCTGGCGCATCGGCTTCGCGGTCGGCAACGCCAAGCTGATCGCCGCGATGACGCGCGTGAAGTCGTACCTCGACTATGGCGCCTTCACGCCGATCCAGGCCGCCGCCTGCGCCGCGCTCAACGGCCCGCAGGACATCGTCGACAAGAACCGCCAGCTCTATCACAAGCGCCGCGACGTGCTGGTCGAAAGCTTCGCGCGCGCCGGCTGGGACATCCCCAGCCCACGCGCGTCGATGTTCGCCTGGGCGCCGCTGCCGCCTGCGGTCGCGCACTTAGGCAGCCTTGAGTTCTCCAAACAATTGTTGACTCACGCTCAGGTCGCGGTTGCGCCAGGGGTGGGCTACGGCGAGAATGGAGAAGGCTTCGTGCGCATTGCCCTGGTCGAAAACGAACAGCGACTGCGCCAGGCGGCGCGCAACGTGAAGCGCTACCTACAATCCATGGGGGTCAACACCCCCAGCCAGTCCGTAGGCCAGAAAACCGGTTGAGCGGCGACCGCCGCGCATGACCATCGAACCGCTCTATTCGCTCGCCGGCGTGCTCGTCGGCGTTCTTGTCGGCCTGACCGGGGTGGGTGGCGGATCGCTGATGACGCCGATCCTGGTGCTCGCCTTCGGTTTCCATCCCGCGACCGCGGTGGGCACCGACCTGCTCTATGCCGCAGCGACCAAGACAGTGGGCACCACCGTCCACGGCTGGCGCGGCACGCTCGACTGGAGCATCGTGCGCCGGCTGGCGCTGGGCAGCGTGCCGACGACGATCCTCACCTTGCTGCTGCTGGGCCAGGCGAGCGAACATTCGTCCGCGACGCAGCATCTGCTCGCTACGCTGCTCGGCGTCGTGCTGGTCGCCTCCGCCGTCGCGACGCTGCTGCGCCATCGCATCGTCGCCGCCCTCACCCCCCGGCTGGGCGAAACCGACGGGCGCGAACCGGTGGCGCTCACCGTGCTGCTCGGTGCGATCCTGGGCGTGCTGGTGTCGCTGACTTCGGTCGGTGCGGGCGCGCTCGGCATGACCGCGCTGCTCGTCCTCTACCCGCGCCATCCGCTCAAGAGCCTGGTCGGCGCCGACATCGCCCATGCCGTGCCGCTGACGCTGCTGGCGGGTACGGGCCATTGGCTGCTCGGCTCGGTCGATCTCGGCCTGCTCGGATCGCTGCTGATCGGGTCGATCCCCGGCATCATCGTCGGCAGCCTGCTCGCGGGCGTGATGCGCGAGGCGGCGCTGCGCCCGGTGCTGGCGACCGTCCTCGCCATCGTCGGGGTCAAGCTGCTGATGTAACCGGCGGGACCTGCTGGAGCGCAGGCCCTGCACGATCACACCGCGACCCGGTTTCCCCCGGCAGCGACCGCGCCGGCCAGCGTCTCGCGCGCCCGGCCGATCATCGCGGTGAGATCGTCGCCCTGATCCATCACCACCGCCCCCGATGCGGTCACCGTCCCGATCCACTCGCCGGTTTCCGCGAGCTTGAACTTCCGCGATTCGAGCAGCGCCAGCACATCCTCGGCCTGGCTGCGCACCGCGGTGATCGTCCGGTCGGGCACGACGACGATGAACTCATTGCCGGCCCAGCGGATCACCTCCTGCTCGGGGAATTGCTTCTGGATCTTGGCGGCGAAGCCGTTGAGCACATTGTCGCCCACGCTCGTGCCGAACTCGCGATTGATTTCGACCAGTCCGTCGATGCCGAGCATCACGATCACATAGCGCCGGTCGTGCTTGTCGATCTGGTCGAGGACGTGGCCGGCAAAGGCGGGCTTGAGCGCGCTGGTCAGCGGGTCGTGCTCGGGATCGATCGCGCGCCGCACGTCGGCGACCATCGCCCTCTTCAGCGTTTCGAACTGCTGCCGCAGCATGGCCAACTCGGTCTCGGCGGCGGCCAGGCGCTGCACCGTCTCGTCGCCCGACGGCAGCGCCCCCTGCGCCTCCCGCACCAGATCGCCGACGTTCGCCCCCGCCGTCCGCGTGACGGCGCGCGCTTCGTCCGCCAGCGATCCCAGCCGTTCGGCATGTTCGGCGATCCCCGTCGGCACCGGCGACGGTACGTACCGGGCGATCATCCGCGCGGCATCGGTCGCGGTCAGTCGAAAGCCATCGCCGATCAGCCCGGCGATCTCGCGCGACAGTGCGGCATTGCCACCGGTGACATGTGTCAGCGCCAGACCGTAATGCGGGACGGTCGGCTCCAACCGCTGATGTTCAAGAAAGGCAAGAGCGTCGCGCGCGCGTTCAAACATCACCTGCATAGGGTGCCGTTTTGACGCGGATTATAAAAAGTATCAATCAAGATGAATGGGTTAACAATATTAGTACCATGCTATAGGGTAGTTTTGTCGGCACCATTCACATCGGGTCGTCGACATCCTCCGGCAGCGCCCAGATCAGATCGCCCTTGCCCAATATGCGTCCGTCATGGGCCTGTACCGCGACCGGTGCGATCGGGCGGCGATCGCGCGCATCGACCAGGATCGGAAAGGCCGGCGCGCACAATTCCCAGCGCTCGCCCCATTGCCGCAGGGCGATCATCGTCGGCAGCAGGGCATGGCCCTTTTCGGTCAGCGTGTAGCGGATCTTGCGCCGGTCGGCGGGCATCGCCTCGCGCTGCAGGATGCCATGCTCGACCAGCCGTCCCAGCCGGTTCGCCAGGATGTTGCGGGCGATGCCCAGCTCGGCCTGGAATTCCTCGAAATGGTGCAGGCCGTTGAACGCCGCGCGCAGGATCAGGAAGGCCCAGCGCTCGCCCATCGCCTCTAGCGCCGCGGGCAGGCTGCATTCCCGCAACGTTTCGCGCAGCGTTTCCCGGATCGGCGCAGCGCACGCGGAATCGGGCCCATCGGCCGGTGTCGGCATCATGATCCTCGTCTGATCGTCGACAGCGTATCGCACAAACCGGCCGACAAGACAGCCTTTATACGTTTTCCGTTGCAACCTGAAACCGAAATAGGTAGCGGGCGCGCATCGTCATCACCTGCGAATCGGTTCGGGAGGACCCCTCGTCATGAAGCTGCTGTCCACGCTCGCCCCCACGCTGGCGCTCGCCGTCACCACCCTGTTCGGCGCGACCGCCGCCGGCGCCGCCGGTGCGGACACCTATGTCGCCGTCCCCACGGCGCCCTCCGCCAAGGCGAGCTTCATTACCCGCTCGACCGTATGGCGCGCGCGTGAAGGCGGCTTCGTCGCCGGCCAGGCGCCCGAGCGTCCCGCCGTGCTGTGCGAACTGGTCGCGCGCGAAGTCGGCACACTGTCCAGCTTCTCCGTCGGCGGCACCGCCTACGACGTCGAACAGCTCGCCAAGTGCAACGCCAAGGCCAAGAAGGCGTAAGGTGTCGCGAGGACGCGCCGATCCGCGTGTTCCCGGCCCATCGTTGATAGATCCCGCAAAATCGCCTGCCGCTCTGCAACATTGTGTTGCAAAGCGGCATGCCCCTCGCCCATGTGTAGGCCGTGCTACGGCAATATGAACTGGTCGATCGGGTCCTCGATTACGACCCCGACGCGGACGAAGCGCTGCTCAACCGCGCCTATGTCTTCTCGATGCAAGCGCATGGCTCCCAGAAGCGCGCCAGCGGCGATCCCTATTTCAGCCACCCGATCGAAGTGGCGGGCATCCTCACCGACCTGAGGCTCGACGACGAGACGATCGCCACCGCGATCCTCCACGACACGATCGAGGATACGGTCGCCACGCCCGAAGAGATCACGCGCCTGTTCGGCGGCAATGTCGCGCGGCTGGTCGACGGCGTCACCAAGCTCTCCAAGATCGAGGCGCAGACCGAGAACGAGCGCGCCGCCGAAAATCTGCGCAAATTCCTGCTCGCCATGTCGGACGACATCCGCGTCCTGCTGGTCAAGCTCGCCGACCGCCTGCACAACATGCGCACGCTCCATCACATCCCGAAGCCCGAAAAGCGGCGGCGGATCGCGAAGGAGACGATGGATATCTACGCCCCGCTCGCCGAGCGGATCGGCATGTACGAATTCATGAAGGAGATGCAGACGCTCGCCTTCGCACAACTCGAACCCGAAGCCTATGAATCGATCACCAAGCGGCTCGATCAGCTCAAGACCGGCGGCGGCGATCGCATCGCCAAGATCGGATCGGGCCTGAAGCTGCTGCTTGGCCGTGCCGGCGTCGATGCCGAGGTGACGGGCCGCGAGAAGCATCCCTATTCGATCTGGCGCAAGATGAGCGAGCGCCACATCAGCTTCGAACAGCTCAGCGACATCATGGCGTTCCGCGCGATCGTGCCGACGGTCGAGGATTGCTACGCGGCGCTGGGCATCATCCACCGCCGCTGGCCGATGGTGCCGGGGCGATTCAAGGATTACATCTCGACGCCCAAGCGCAACGGCTATCGCTCGCTGCACACCAGCGTGATCCACGCCGACAATGCGCGCATCGAGATCCAGATCAGGACGCCCGAGATGCATGCGGAGGCCGAATTCGGCCTTGCCGCGCATTGGGCCTACAAGGAAAAGAAGGTTCGCGCCGACAGCCAGCACAGCTGGATCGCCGACCTCGTCGAAATCCTGGAAACCGCGGGCAGCCCCGAGGAACTCCTCGAGCACACGCGCATGGCGATGTACCAGGATCGCATCTTCGCCTTCACGCCCAAGGGCGAGCTGATCCAGCTGCCCAAGGGCGCGACGCCGATCGACTTCGCCTATGCCGTCCACACCGATCTTGGCGACCAGGCGGTCGGCGCCAAGATCAACGGCCGCGTCGTACCCCTGTCGACCGTCATCGAGAATGGCGACCAAGTGCAGGTGCTCCGCTCCAAGGGGCAGGTGCCGCAGCCCGGCTGGCTCAACTTCGCGATCACCGGCAAGGCGCTCGCCGCGATCCGCCGCCATTTACGCCAGACCGAACGTGCCGAGCTGATCGCGCTCGGCCGCAAGCTCTACGACGACATCGTCCGCCGCCTGCCCGCGCCGCTCGGCCCCGATGCGCTCACCCATGCGCTGTCGCGGCTGAAGATGGGCGACGAGGCCACGCTGATGGCGGGGATCGCGCGGCGAACCTTGTCCGACGCGACGGTGATGGAGGCGCTGATGCCGGGCTCGGCTGGTGCCGACCTCGCGCTGATCGCACCGCAGTCGACCGCCATCTCGATCAAGGGGCTGACCCCCGGCGTCGCCTTCGACCTCGCCGAATGCTGCCATCCGGTGCCCGGCGACCGCATCGTCGGCCTGCGTCGCCCGGATGCGGGGATCGAGGTGCACGCGATCGACTGCCGCGTCCTCGCCGAGCTCGCCGAACGCGGCGCGGACGAGACCGACTGGGTCGATGTCGACTGGGGCGACCAGAGTGAAGGCGCGGTCGCGCGCATTTCGGTGCAGGTGAAGAACGAACCCGGTGCGCTCGGCATCGTCTCGACGATCATCGGCGCCCACCGCGCGAACATCATCGCACTGCGCCTCGATACGCGCGACACGATTTTCCACACCAACGTCATCGATGTCGAGGTCCACGACATCCACCAACTGATGCGCCTGATCGCCGCCCTGCGCGCGGCGGATGCGGTCAACGCGGTGGAGCGGGTGTAGGGAAGCGGGCAACCGTCGCACCACCGTCCCCGTCATTCCCGCGAAGGCGGGAATGACGGAACGAGGGAAAGGTCGGCCCACCCAACCTCCGTCATCCCGGCGCACGCCGGGATCCATGGACGCGCAACGCTTATAGCACGCGCCCCATCAACAACACCGAAACCATGGATCCCGGCCTCCACCGGGATGACGAACGAGCGGGCAGTCCCTTACAGCAACCCCAGCGCCCGCAATTCCCCGCGCAGCTTCGGCTCACCCTCGAAATGCAGCGCGATCAGCCCGACGCTCTTCGCCCCCGCGACGTTCGCCGCATTGTCGTCGATGAACACCGTGCGGCCAGCCTCCAGCCCGAACCGCGCCAGCGCCAGCTGGTAAATCGCCGCATCCGGCTTCACCAGCTTCTCCGCGCCCGACACCACGATGTCGCGGAAGCGATCGAACATCGCCGATTCGCGCGCCCGGAACGGCGGCCAGAATTCGTGGCTGAAGTTGGTGATCGCGTACAGCGGCACGTTCGCCGCCTCCAGTTCGTCGACCAGCGCAGGCATCCCGGGGATCGGATCGCCGATACTCTCCAGGAACCGCGGCCCCCAGGCGGCGATCAGGTCTGCATGCTGCGGATACAACGCGGAAAGCTCCGCCGACGTGTCGGCGAAGTCGCGCCCAGCGTCATGCTGGAAATGCCATTCGTGCGTGACGACGTCGCGCAGGAATGCATCGAGCGCCCGATCGTCGTCGATCAGGCGCCGGTAGAGGATCCGGGGATCCCAGTCGTACAAGACCCGACCGATATCGAAGATGACCGCCGTCGGCGTGACGGCAGGGACATCGACATCGGCCACGGGCAGCGCCAAAGTGGCTTAGCCCTGACGCGCCTTGAAGCGACGGTTGGTCTTGTTGATGACATAGGTGCGGCCGCGACGACGGATCACGCGGTTATCGCGATGACGGTCCTTGAGCGACTTCAGGCTGTTGCGGATCTTCATGATCGATTCGCTTCTTTTCGTGTTTATAAGGTGTCGGTGAAAGCGCGAGCGCCTAGAGAGCAAGGGCCCAATAGTCAAGCAACGGCGCAGGCGTTAGAGCGTTTCCCAAGCGCAACGTATCGCAAAGGCTGCCCCTCCATGACACTCCGCCCGTTCCTGGCCCTCGGCATCTCGGCCGCGCTGCTCGCCGGCTGCGCCACCTCGGCAGGTCCGCTGCCGCCGACGGACGTGATCCGTTACCATCTCGGCGAACCGATCCCGCGTGGCACGATCGCGGTCGAACCGCTGTCGGGCGGCGCACCGGCCAGCCTGGAATTCAAGACCTATGCCGCCGCGGTGCAGACCGAACTGCTCAAGGCCGGCTATACCGTGCCGCCGCAGGGCGCGATGCCCGATTATGTTGCGACCGTCGGCTTCACCCGCACCAGCCGCGAAGGGCCGCCGCGCCAGTCGCCAGTCAGCATCGGCCTGGGCGGGGGCGGCTTCAGCGGCGGGCGCAGCGGTGGCGGCGTCGGCCTCGGCGGGGGCTTGAGCTTCCCGATCGGCAAGAGCCGCCCGACCGAGCTGCTCGTCGCCGAGCTCAGCGTCACGATCAAGCGCCGCGCTGATCTGTCGCCGATCTGGGAAGGCAAGGCGCAGGGCGTCAGCGACATCAAGCGCGCCGACCAGCAGGCCGCCCGCCTCGCCCGCGCGCTCTTCACCGGCTTCCCCGGCCAGTCCGGCCGCACGATCAGCGTGAAGTAAGCGGCTAACGCCCCCACCCTTCGCCGCCGGCGGCGGCTCTTCCCTCTCCCGGCGGGAGAGGGAAGGAGCGGCAAAGCCGCGGAAGGGTGAGGGGCGTCCACTCCCAACCCCAAAACCGATCGGCCACCCCATGACCATCACCATCGACGCCGGCTTCGACGGCGGCAACATCCGCCTCGTCTCGATCGACGGCGACCGCATCGACCTGGAGATCGCCAAGGATCACCAGTCGGACTTCTTCCAATGGTTCTCGTTCCGCGTCGCGGGCGCGCACGGCCGTCGGCTCACCTTCCGCATTCTCAACGCCGGCGAATCGGCCTATCCGTTCGGCTGGCCCGGCTACAAGACGCGCGCCAGCACCGATCGCGTCCACTGGCGGATGATCGACACCACATACGACAACGGCGTCCTCTCGTTCGACTATACGGTCGAGGGCCAGCTCGCCTGGTTCGCCTATTTCGCGCCCTATACGATGGAGATGCATCACGATCTCGTCGCGCGCACCGCGGCGAAGCCGGGCGTCGAGCACCGCCAATTGGGCACCACGCTCGACGGTCAGGCGATCGACTATTTCAAGATCGGCAACGGCCCCAAGCCCGTCTGGCTCCACGCCCGCCAGCACCCGGGCGAATCGATGGCCGAATGGTGGATGGATGGCGCGCTCGACTGGCTGACCAGCGATGCCGCCAAGTCCTTGCTGGAGAAAGCGACCGTCCACGTCGTCCCCAACATGAACCCCGACGGCACCCGCCGCGGCCATTTGCGCACCAATGCCGCGGGCGTGAACCTCAACCGCGAATGGCACGCGCCTTCGCCCGAACGCAGCCCCGAAGTGCTGTGCGTCCGTAACGCGATGGACGAGACCGGCGTCGCCTTCGCGATCGACGTCCATGGCGACGAGGCAATTCCGGCGAACTTCATCGCCGGTTTCGAAGGCATCCCCAACTGGACCGAGGAACACGGCGCCAAATTCTACGACTTCGGCCACCGCCTCGCCGCGCACACCCCCGATTTCCAGGTCGAAAAGGGTTATGAGAAATCGAGCGCCGGCAACGCCAATCTATCGATGTCGACGAACCAGCTCGCCCAGCGCTTCGGCGCGGTGTCGGTGACGCTGGAAATGCCGTTCAAGGATCACGATCCCAATCCCGACGATGAATATGGCTGGTCGGGCGAACGCTCTAAAGCGCTCGCCGTCTCGTGTCTCGAAGTGCTGACGGACATGATCGACACGATCTGACGTCTGGGATCGCAGTAAGGCGATTCACGCGAAGACGCTAAGACGCGAAGAGATACGCGCCTCGCCGCAGGCGCGGCCCTTCATCATCAACCGGTGGTTGATGGAACGCGACCGGAGCGACCGTGCGCGCCTTCTCCGCGTCTCCGCGTCTCCGCGTGAACACCCTTCTTCTCTTCGCGTCTTAGCGTCTTCGCGTGAATCAAAACCCGCGCTCCCCAACGCCCCGAAAAAGCCGATCAATCGACACGCGCGCCCCCACGCTCTATCCCCGCCCCGAACCACAGACCCCTCGACCCACGGGAGCCCGCATGCCTCGCCTAGTCCTGATCCGCCACGGCCAGTCCGCCTGGAACCTCGAAAACCGCTTCACCGGCTGGTGGGATGTCGACGTCACCGAAAAGGGCGCGGCCGAAGCGCGCGCCGCAGGCGAGCTGATGGCGGCCAAGGGCCTCGATTTCGACATGACCTTCACCTCGCTGCAGACGCGGGCGATCAAGACGCTCAACCTCGCGCTGGAAGCGATGGGCCGGCTGTGGCTGCCGGTCGAAAAGGACTGGCGCCTCAACGAACGCCACTATGGCGGCCTCACCGGGCTCGACAAGGCGGAGACGGCGGCGAAACACGGCGACGAGCAGGTTCACATCTGGCGCCGCAGCTTCGACATCCCCCCGCCCCCGCTCGAAACCGGCAGCGCCTACGACCTCAGCCAGGACCGCCGCTACGCCGGCATCGCCATTCCGCAGACCGAAAGCCTGAAGGACACGATCGCCCGCGTCCTCCCCTATTGGGAACAGCGGATCGCACCCGCGCTGAAGGATGGCCAACGCGTGCTGATCTCCGCCCATGGCAACTCCCTGCGCGCGCTGGTGAAGCACCTGTCGGGCATCTCGGACGACGACATCACCAGCCTCGAAATCCCCACCGGCCAGCCGATCGTCTACGACCTCGACGCCGACCTCAAGGCGACGGACCGCTACTACCTCAACGAGCGCTAAGCGCCCCGTCGCCCCCCTCCGTCATCCCGGCGCACGCCGGGATCCATGGACACGCAACGCCAATGGCGTCCGCACCATCAGCGGCACCGCATCCATGGATCCCGGCCTCCGCCGGGATGACGAGGAGGAACGCCCGCCTCCCCCTCTTCGTCATTCCCGCGAAGGCGGGAATCCAGACGCGCTACCGTCGCGCCTCCGGCCGAAACGTCAGAGGTTCTGGATTTCCGCCTTCGCGGGAATGACGACCGTGGGCGGCGGAGGCAGCAACGGCGCACCCAGCGCGCTGCATGTTGGACCCACCTCCCTCCAACCCCCTGCACCGAAACCCAAATTCCCCACCCCCTGTCCTACACCGCCATCGTCTGCGAAACCCCACCCGATGCCCGATCATCACCAAAGCGGAAACGATACCCCCCGGAGGTTTCCATTCAGGTGTTCATGTTGTCTATCTTTCCCCTACGGACGCGCGCTCCAGGGCGTTGCCCTCGCCGCCCGCCCCCGATAGACGACGGCCATGGACACTCCGCTGGTCGGCATCATCATGGGTTCGACGTCCGACTGGGACACGATGCGCGGCGCCGCCGACGTGCTCGCCGAGCTGGGCGTGCCGCATGAGACCAAGGTCGTCTCCGCGCACCGCACCCCCGATCGCCTGTACGATTACGCCAAGTCCGCCGCAGACCGCGGCCTGAAGGTCGTGATCGCCGGTGCCGGCGGTGCGGCGCATCTGCCGGGCATGGCCGCGGCGATGACGCATCTTCCCGTCCTCGGCGTCCCCGTTCAGAGCAAGGCCCTGTCGGGTCAGGACAGCCTGCTCTCGATCGTCCAGATGCCCGCCGGCATCCCCGTCGGCACGCTCGCCATCGGCAAGGCGGGGGCGACCAACGCCGGCCTGCTCGCCGCCGCGATCCTCGCGATCAACGACCCCGCGCTGTCGCAGCGATTGCAGGCCTGGCGCCAGCGCCAGACCGACGCCGTCGCGGATGAGCCCGCCTGATGCTGCCCCCCGGTTCGACGATCGGCATCCTCGGTGGCGGCCAGCTCGGCCGCATGCTCGCCGTCGCCGCCGCGCAACTGGGCTATCGCACCCACGTCCTCGCCCCCGATCGCGAAAGCGTCGCCGCGCAGACCGCCTCCAGCCTGACGCGCGCCGATTACCACAACCGCATCGTTCTCGCCGACTTCGCTGCCGCCTGCGACGTCGTGACGTACGAGTTCGAGAATATCGACGTGACGCCCGTCGAATGGCTCAGCCAGCGCGTTCCCGTCCACCCCAATCCCGCCGCGCTGCGCGTCGCGCAGGACCGGATCGCCGAAAAGCGCTTCGTCGAGACGGTCGGCGGCCGCCCCGCCCCCTGGGCGCCGGTGAATAACGAAGCCGACCTGATGGCCGCGCTCGATCGCATCGGCTATCCCGCGATCCTCAAGACCACGCGCTTCGGCTATGACGGCAAGGGGCAGGCGGTGATCCGCGACGCCGCCGACGCGACCGAAGCCTGGACGACCATCGGCGGCCCGGCGGTGCTCGAAGGCTTCATCGCCTTCACCCACGAATTTTCGATCTTGATCGCCCGCGGTCAGGACGGCGCAAGCGTCCGCTACGATCCGCCGCACAACGTCCACCGCGACGCGATCCTGCGCACCTCCACCGTCCCCGCACCGGGCGAGATTGTCGCGCAGGCCGAGGAAGCCACCGCCCTCGCCTGCCGCATCGCCGACGAACTCGGCTATGTCGGCGTCCTTGCCTGCGAATTCTTCGTGGGCAGCGACGGCCCGGTGTTCAACGAAATGGCCCCCCGCGTCCACAATTCGGGCCATTGGACGATCGAAGGCGCCGACACCTCGCAATTCGAAAACCACATCCGCGCCATCTGCGGCCTCCCCCTCGGCGCCACGACGCTGACGGGGCGGGAGGTGACCCTCGAAAACCTGATCGGCGACGATCCTTGGGAACCGGCCCTCACCCAGCCCGGCGCCCACCTCCACCTCTACGGCAAGGGCTCCGCCCGACCAGGGCGCAAGATGGGCCATGTGACGCGGGTCCTACGGAACAACGCGCAGTAGATTCGCCGGCTTGCCATCAACCGGCGCCATTGCCGGATTCGGGCGATGGGCTACCATAGCGCAGACCATGCCCCTCCCGTATCACCCGAAGCCCGGTACGATCGTCATCTGCGACTATTCGACCGGCTTTCGTCCACCGGAAATGATCAAGCGGCGTCTCGCCGTGACGATCTCGCCGAAGCTCAAACGGCGCAATGACCTCGTGACGGTGGTCCCGCTGTCCACCACCGCGCCGGTGCCGACCGAGAGCTGGCATGTCGAGATGCCGGAGGACATCCCCGAACCGTGGGGCCCCGGCCCGCGTTGGGCGAAGTGCGATATGGTCGCGACGGTGGGATATGCGCGACTCAATCTTCCGCACAGCAAACACCCCGTCACAGGCGCACGCCGATATCATCAGATCGAGATCGATCCGGCACAAGTCGATCGCCTGCGTCGTGCCGTGGCCGCTGCTATCGGACTGGTCATTGAAGCTTAAACCGCACGGCACTATATATGGCGGGTTCCTGCGCTGTCCGGTGTGCCGGGCATCAGGCTTAAGTCCGGAGCGATCCGGCAGGGTCTCTGGCGATGCAAGCTAGTGGCTCGATAAACCCCAGTCGGTCCGCCGACTGGGGTTTATCATTTCGGCCCTACCAAAAACCGAAACGGCCCGCCTTCCCTTCGGAAGACGGGCCGCCCGTTACCCTAACGAACCGCGCAATCAGCCGGTGCGCTTGCCGTTCAGCGGGAAGCTGCCGAACGCGCCCGCGCCGACGGTGCCGGTTAGCGTGTCGCCCTCGGCGGTCGCTTCGCAGTCGAGCGTCATCGGCATCGGCACGGTCATCTGCTGCTTCCAGCGGATCGTGTTGCCCGATACCTCGCCCGACACGTCGCTCGAGCCCATCGCGCCCGAAGCGGTGCCGGTGAAGCTGCTGCCGTCGCTCTGGACGGTCAACGTCAGATTTTGATCGCCCAGCGGCGACTTTACGGTGCAATCCCAGCTGCCATCGACATCGGCCATGCGCGTCTCTCCTTATTTCGCGGTGGTGGAGGGGGTTACATTGGCCACCGCGCTTGCCGGGATGACCTCGACCGGCAGGCCCAACGTGTCAAGCTGCGGCTTCACCTTGGCCGCATCGCCGACCACGATCCAGCTGAACTGGCCCGGCTTGATCGTCTGCGCCGCCGCGCTGCGCAATTCGGGCAGCGTCAGCGCGCGCAGCCGCGTCGGCAGCGTCGCGTAATAATCGTCGGGACGCTTCAGCAGGTCGTTGGTCTGCATCGCGCCGAGCACCGCCTGCGAGGTCTGGAACTGGCCGGGCAGCTGCAGGATCGCGCCGTTGATCGCCAGGCCATATTCGGTTTCGGTCATCGGCTTGGTCGTGACGAACTGCGTCACGTCCTCGCGCGCCGACGCGACCGACGGGCCGGTCTTGTCCGCCTGCACGCCTGCCTGCATCACATAAGGCGCAGCATATTCGGACACCTGGAACCGCCCGCCGGCGCCATAGGACCAGTGCTTCTCTTCGCGCAGATCCATGTTGAAGCGACTGAGGAAGCTGCCGCCGAGCGCGTCGTTCACGGTGTTGAGCGCCAGCAGGTCATCCGTGCCCTTCAGCCCGGTGCGCTGCGCACCGACGACGATCGACTGCGGGCTGTCCGGGCGATCGACCAGCACGATGCGCGGGGTCAGCGGCGGCTGCGCACCGCCGAACGTCTTGGTGCCGGGCGTGCCCGTGCCCTGCCAGTCGCCGAACCGCGCGTCGAGCGCCGCCTTCACCTCGCCCAGCGGCCGGTCGGAGACGACGAAGATCTTCGCCTTTTCGGGGCGCAGCCAAGCCTGTTCGAAGCGGCGCAGATCGGTGGGCGTCAGCGATGCCACCGCCACCGGATCGCCGGAGCCCTGCGCCTTGGCATAGGGCGTACCCGCCGCGAGCAGCCGCGTCGTCATCCGCGCCGCAAGCGCGCCGGGATTGGTCAGCTCCTGCTGGATGCCGGCAACCTGCTGCGCCTTGAAGCGCGCGACCTCGGCATCGGCATAGGTCGGGTGCCGCGCGACTTCCGCGAACAGGTCGAGCGCACCGTTCAGGTTCGCGCTCGGCACGCCCATGAACAGCGTGCTGCGATCGTTGCTGGCACCGGCGCTCAGCTGCATGCCCAGCCGCTCGCGCGCCTCGGCGAGCGCGTTGGCGTCGTAACGGTCGGTGCCCTCGTCCATCATCATCAGCGCGACGAGTTGCGTGCCCAGCTTGTCGGGCACGTCCGACGCATAGCCTGCATCGAAGCTCATCACCGCCTGCGTCACCGGCAGCGCGCTGCGCTGCGCATAGACGATTTCGATGCCGTTCTTCAGCCGCGCCCGCTCGATCTTCGGGAAGGTGAGGCCGGTGATCGCGCCCACGCCGGGCATCGCGCCGCGCGTGCCCTTGGCGGGCTGCGTCGGGGCTGCGACGACGTCCACCTTCGGCGGCACCTTGGCTTCGGCGTAGGCGTCGCGGGCGCCGGGGACGACGTTCACCGCCAGCACCGGACGGCTCAGCCACTTGTCCGCCGCGGCCTTCACGCTTGCCGGCGTTTGCGCGGCGAGCTCGGCCAGCTCCTTCTTGTAGAAGCCCGGATCGTTCGAATAGAGCGCGCCCTCCGCCAGCACCGATGCCTTGCCGTTCACCGATTCCAGGCTGCGCAGCCGCGCCGAGATCGTCGCGGTGACATAGCGCGACACCTCGTCCGCGGTCGGCCCGGTGCGCAGGAAGTCCGCGATCACCGCGTCCAGCCGCTGTGCCGCAACCGCCGGATCGACGCCCGGCCGCACCAGCCCGTTGATCGAGAACACGCCGATCTGCGCGAAGTCGCTGTTGTCGGCGCTCAGCTGCGTGAACAGCTTTTCCTTGCGCACCAGCTCGTTGGCGAAGCGCGACGAGGCCATGCCGCCCAGCACGCCCGCCGCGACGTCCAGCCCCGCGCTGTCCTTGTCGTTCAGGCCCGGCACCGCCCAGTTGCGCGACAGCATCGTCGCGGCGACGCGGTCCTTCAGCGTCACCGTCTTCGCCGCGGGCAGCGTGACCACCGGCGCAACCGGCAATTCGCTCTTGGGGCCCGGCTTGATGGCGCCGAAATACTTTTCGACCAGCGGCTTGGCGGTCGCGGCATCGATGTCGCCCGACAGCACCAGCACCGCATTGTTCGGGCCGTAATGGCTGCGGAACCAGTTCTTCACCGTCTCCAGGCTGGCGGCGTCGAGGTCCGCCATCGAACCGATCGTGTCGTGGCCGTACGGATGCGTCGTCGGGAACAGCCCCTCGGTCACCGCATAATCGAGCAGCCCGTAGGGGCGGTTGTCGCCCTGGCGCTTTTCGTTCTGGACGACGCCGCGCTGCTCATCGAGCACGCCTTGCGTGATCGCGCCGAGCAGATAGCCCATGCGATCGCTTTCCAGGAACAGCGCACGGTCCAGCGCGCCGGTCGGCACCGTCTCGAAATAATTGGTGCGATCGAAATAGGTCGTGCCGTTAAGGTCGGTCGCGCCGATCTGCTTCAGCGGCGCGAAGAAATCGCCCGGGGCATTTTCCGATCCGTTGAACATCAGATGTTCGAACAGATGCGCGAAGCCGGTCGAACCCTGCGGCTCGTGCTTCGACCCGACGTCATACCATACGCTGACCGCGACGACCGGCGCCTTGCGATCGGTGTGGACGATCACGCGCAGCCCGTTCTTCAGCGTGAACTGCTGGTAGGGAATGTTTACTTCCTTCACCAGCGCCGACACCGGCGCGGCCTTCACCGCTGCGGGCGTGGTCTGCGCGACGGCGGGCATCGCAAGCGCAAGCGTCGCGGCCCCGGCCAGCGCGGCAAATTTGATCGTCGTCATGCAATCCCCCCGAGAGCGTCCCGTAATGGACGTGAACGGCGGCGAGCATAGCCGCGCCCCGACAACTGGCAAGCGGTGTCGGATGAAACCATCGACGACTATTGTGTTGCACAAAGGCAACACTACATTCCTGCCCAGTTAGGAAGGGGTAAGTGATGAACCTCGAAAAGTTTACCGACCGCGCCAAGGGCTTTCTGCAATCGGCGCAAACCGTCGCGATCCGGATGAACCATCAGCGGATTGCGCCCGAACATCTGTTGAAGGCGCTGCTCGAGGACGAGCAGGGCATGGCCGCCGGACTGATCCAGGCGGCCGGCGGCGACGCGCGCCGCGCCACCGCGGACACCGACGCCGCGCTCGCGAAGATTCCCGCGGTCAGCGGCTCGGGCGCGCAACAGACGCCCGGTCTCGACAACGATACCGTCCGCGTCCTCGATTCGGCCGAACAGGTCGCGCAGAAAGCGGGCGACAGCTACGTCACCGTCGAACGGCTGCTGCTCGCCCTCGCGCTCGCGCAGACCACCGCCGCGGGCAAGGCACTCAAAACCGCCGGCGTCACTGCCGAGGGGCTGAACGCCGCGATCAACGACCTGCGCGGCGGCCGTACCGCCGACACCGCCTCGGCAGAGGATCGCTACGACGCGCTCAAGAAGTTCGCGCGCGACCTGACCCAGGCGGCGCGCGACGGCAAGCTCGACCCCGTGATCGGTCGCGACGAGGAAATCCGCCGCACCATCCAGGTGCTCGCGCGCCGTACCAAGAACAATCCCGTCCTCATCGGCGAACCCGGCGTCGGCAAGACCGCGATCGTCGAAGGCCTCGCGCTGCGCATCGCCAATGGCGACGTGCCCGATGGCCTGAAGGACAAGACGCTGATGGCGCTCGACATGGGCGCGCTCATCGCAGGCGCGAAATATCGCGGCGAGTTCGAAGAACGGCTGAAGGGCGTCATCGACGAGGTGAAGGGCGCCGAGGGCGACATCATCCTGTTCATCGACGAGATGCACCAGCTGATCGGCGCCGGCAAATCGGACGGCGCGATGGATGCGGGCAATCTGCTCAAGCCCGCGCTCGCCCGCGGCGAACTGCATTGCGTCGGCGCGACCACGCTCGACGAATATCGGAAATACGTCGAGAAGGACCCCGCGCTCCAGCGCCGCTTCCAGCCCGTGTTCGTCGGCGAACCGACGGTCGAGGATACGATCAGCATCCTGCGCGGCCTGAAGGACAAATATGAGATGCACCACGGGGTGCGGATCACCGACGGCGCGCTCGTGTCCGCGGCAACCCTGTCCAACCGCTACATCACCGACCGCTTCCTGCCCGACAAGGCGATCGACCTGATGGACGAGGCCGCCAGCCGCATCCGCATGGAGGTGGAGTCGAAGCCTGAGGAGATCGAAAGCCTCGATCGCCGCATTCTGCGCCTGAAAATCGAGCGCGAGGGCCTGCGCCGCGAAACCGATGCGGCCAGCGTCGATCGGCTCGAAACGCTGGAGGGCGAACTCGCCAACCTCGAACAGCAATCGGCCGAACTGACCACGCGCTGGCAGGCGGAAAAGGACAAGATCGCCGGCGAAGCCAAGCTCAAGGAACAGCTCGACGCCGCGCGGCTCGAACTCGAGCAGGCGCAGCGCGGCGGCGACCTCGCCAAGGCGGGCGAGCTCTCCTATGGCCGCATCCCCGCGCTCGAAAAGCAGCTCGCCGAAGCGCAGGGCGCCACCCAGGGCGCGATGCTGCGCGAGGAAGTCACCGCCGACGACATCGCCGGCGTCGTCAGCCGCTGGACCGGCGTTCCCGTCGACCGCATGCTGGAAGGCGAGCGCGAAAAGCTGCTCAAGATGGAGGAGGTACTCGGCGCCCGCGTCATCGGCCAGTCCGATGCGGTGCGTGCCGTCTCCACCGCCGTCCGCCGCGCCCGCGCGGGTCTACAGGACCCGAACCGGCCTCTGGGCAGCTTCCTGTTCCTCGGGCCGACGGGCGTCGGCAAGACCGAACTCACCAAGGCGCTCGCCGAATTCCTGTTCGACGATCCCGCCGCGATGGTGCGCATCGACATGAGCGAATTCATGGAGAAGCACGCCGTCGCCCGCCTGATCGGCGCGCCTCCCGGCTATGTCGGCTATGAGGAAGGCGGCGTGCTGACCGAAGCGGTGCGGCGCCGGCCCTATCAGGTCGTGCTGTTCGACGAGGTGGAGAAGGCGCACGGCGACGTCTTCAACGTGCTGTTGCAGGTGCTCGACGACGGCCGCCTGACCGACGGTCAGGGACGCACCGTCGATTTCAGCAACACGATCATCATCCTGACGTCCAACCTCGGCAGCCAGTATCTGGCGAACCTCGAGGATGGCCAGTCGGTCGACAGCGTCGAACCGCAGGTGATGGAGATCGTCCGCGCCCACTTCCGCCCGGAATTCCTCAACCGGCTGGACGAGATCATCCTCTTCCACCGCCTGGGGCAAAGCCACATGGGCCCGATCGT
This sequence comes from Sphingomonas sp. S6, assembly GCF_043498045.1. Taxonomy (NCBI): domain Bacteria; kingdom Pseudomonadati; phylum Pseudomonadota; class Alphaproteobacteria; order Sphingomonadales; family Sphingomonadaceae; genus Sphingomonas; species Sphingomonas sp. S6. The sequence goes on along the minus strand of NZ_JBIEOE010000004.1, from coordinate 286,213 downwards.
CGACATCCAGGTCGCCCGCGTCGCGAAGCTGTTGGCGGATCGCAAGATCGGGCTGGAGCTGACGGATGCGGCACGCGAATGGCTCGGCCGAGTCGGCTACGACCCGGTCTACGGCGCCCGCCCCCTCCGCCGCGCTGTCCAACGCCACCTCCAGGACCCCCTCGCCGAGGCGATCCTGCGGGGCGAAGTGAAGGACGGATCGACGGTGAAGGTGGATGAGGGAGATGGAAAGCTGGTGCTGGATGTAGCGTAAACAAAAAGGGGCGGCCTCCTCGCGGAAGCCGCCCCATTTTTTGTCTAGCGGTCGGTTTAGAAATCGACCTTAGCGCCGAAGCGGAAGTAGCGCCCGATGAACAGGCTGTCGCCCCACGCCGGGTTGAACTGATACAGGCCGTATGCCGCGTTCGGATCGTACGACGGCTTCCTGTCGAGCAGGTTCTTTACGTCGAGATAGAAGGTGAACTTGTCCTGCACCTTAATCTCGGCGTGGCCGTCCATGTAGAACACCGACTTCGACCGGCACTGCACCGGATCGCCGTTGTTGTAGCTGACCAGCTGCCCCGTTGCGGCGCTACCTGCACAATCACCATAGATGCCGAGCGAGTCGGTTGCGACAGACGAATAGCTGCTGGTGTAATAGGACGTCAGACTGACGTTGCCGCGGCCATTGAAGTCCAACGTGTTCTGCCACGACGCACGCCATTTCGGCGCACCCGAGCAAGACGAGATGTTACAGGGGCCGAGTGTCCCATCATAACGCTGTACCGTACCGTCCTCTAGCGTCTGCTGCAGGCGCAGTAGGTGCGACGCATTCGCAGTGGAGACCCACTTGACGTCCGCGGTGATCGGGAAGTTTACGCTTGCCGAGAAGTCAATGCCGCGAACAAGATAGGTATCGGCATTCTTGTATGACCCGCTTGCGAAGCCGAGCAGCGGCAACGCGTTCGGATTCTGCTGGTCGGCAACGCCCGGCGTCAGCGTGATACCCGGCGCCGTCACTTGGCCGTTGTTGGTGTAGTATTGCGTGATCTGATCCGCGCTGACCTGCGCCGCGATGATCACGTTGTTGATCTTGGTCTGATAATAATCGACCGTGAAGGTGACGTTGCGCACCGGCGTCAGCACGACACCGCCCGTGAAGCCTTCGGTCGTTTCGGGCTTCAGGTTCGCATTGCCGCTTGACGTCAGGCCATAGGAATAGCCGCCCTGATAGTAGGACGGGTTGCTCTTATGCGCCGCGCAGAACGCGGCGTAGGTGGCCGACGCGCAGTTGATCGTCGCGTTAACATAGCCGGTGGTCGGCAGCGCGAACGACTCGCTGAAGCTCGGGATACGGAAACCGCGCGAATAGGTGCCGCGCAGCTTGATCTGTTCGATCGGCCGGAATTCCGCCTCGAACTTCGGCGAAAAGCGGCTCTGGCCGGTCGAATAATGATCGTACGATCCTTCGGCCTTGACCTTCAGCGAATCGAGGATCGGTGCGGTGATTTCGTAACCAGCCGACCAGACGTCGCGTTTGCCCGATACACCCACCGCATTGATGCCGAAATAGCGTGCGTTCGGATTGACGTTGTTGGCCGGGTTCGCACTCGGATTGTTGATCTCTTCATGCCGATACCCGCCGATGACGGCGACGTTGAAGCGACCGCCCGGCAGCGTGAACAGGTCCTTGTTCACCGATGCCTGGACCTGACCCAGCTTCGAGAACGAGGTGTTACGGTTCTCCGGGAACACCTGTGCCGTCTGCGCCGCCGTATTCTGCGTCTGGTCGACGAAGTTATACGTACCTTGCGCGATAGCGTTCAACAGGCCTTGAAGATAAATGTAGCCGTTGTTGATCGTCTGAAGGGTGACCTTCGAGGCCGTGGCTGCCACGTTGTAATTGAAACCATCGCCGAACACACCATTGATGCCCGCCGAGAAGCGATACGTCTTGGTGTTGGTCGAGGTGTTCCGCGTCGTCTGGGGCAATGCGACGAGGCGCGCGAGCTGCCCCTGAGCCGCGAACGGGTTGTTCGGGTTCAGCGTGCCGTTGGCTGCGGTGCAGCCATTGGCGACGATTGCATTGGTCAGGCCGCCGACTGTGCCGATCGATCCCACGCCGCCGGCGCAGACATAGGCCGGCAGCAGGATGCTGCTGACGGTCGCCTGAAGGCCGCCAGCAGCCGTCTGACCCGTAAAGCCCTGCGGACCGGAATTATTATCGCTGGTCGTTGTGTTGTAATAGTTGAACATCGCGTAGACTTCGGTGTCCGCGCCGAGGCGACCCGTCGCCCGGATCGTCGCACCCTTGCGCTCGATATTCGAATTGTACGCGCGATATTCGTTGACCAGATCTTCCTGGCAGACCGTGGCCGGGGTCGAACCAGCAATAGGATTGTCAGCGGCAGCCGACGCAGCGCGTTCCGCCGCGGTGATCGTATGCGCCTGCAAGCCTTGGCAGCCGAGTGCCGGGTTCAGCAGCTGATAGCCACCAAGCGAGGCACCCGTGGTCGGATCGTACGGACGGACGAAGGGCACACGAGTTGATTGGAAGCCGTTATAGGTACCATCGTACTGGATACCATTACGGATGCCGTTGGTCAGACAGCCCTGCGCCGTGGTGCCGCAGATGCGGCTCTGGTCGGCGGTATTGAACGGGTAGCCGCGGTTGCGCAGGAATAGCGGGTCGCTCTTCTGGTACTCGCCATTGACGTAGACGTTGAAGCCCTGGCTATCGAGATCGCCATAGCCCGCCGTGCCGCTGATCCGCTGCTCGCCGTTATCGCCGCGCTGCGAGATACCGGCCGAGGCGTTGAGATGCACGCCAGTGACTTGCCGCTTGATGATGACGTTGACGACGCCCGCGATCGCGTCCGAACCGTAGGTCGCCGACGCGCCGTCGAGCAGCGTATCGATGCGATCGACCACCGAGCCGGGAATCGTATTGATGTCGACGAAGTTGCGATAACCGTCGTCGGCGAGCGGGAATGGTGCGGTGCGCAGGCCGTCGAACAGGGTCAGCGTATAGGCATTGTTCAAACCGCGCAGCGATGGCGAGCTTGCACCCGTCGCAAAGCCGAACGACGACCAGCTCGGCGGCACGGTACCGGCATTGTTGGCGGTCAGCAGCTGCAACGCGTCGGCGACCGTCGTGACGCCGCGATTCTGTAGGTCCTGCGCCGACACGGAGATGACCGGCGAGGCCGTTGCCGCAGCCGGATTACGGACGATCGATCCGGTAACGATGATGTCAGCGCCGCTCGCCGGCGTATCCTGCGACGTCTGCGCTGCCGCAGCGGTCGCATCCGCGGCCGTCGTCGTATCCGTCGTGGCCTGAGCCGAAGCCGTGCCGGCGTACAAAAGCGCGAACGGCGTCACGGCTGCAAGCAGCGCGGCCTTGCGCGTCGAACGGGTGAAAGCTGTCATCATGGTCCCTTTTGCTTGCCCCAGCCCGCTCCCCCGAAGATCGCTGGACAAAGGCTGCTGCGCCCTCCCTTCGCCGCCAAGCGACGCAGGAACGACATGGGACAGAAATGATCCGACACATTTCAGCTGTAAACAGACCGATCCGGACTAAGATACGTTTAGCCGAGCCTGTAGCAAAAATGCCACGTTTGCGGCCCCGTTTCTCCTATTCAACCGGACGGGTGCCGCTTTTTGCAGCGGCAGGAAGGCGCCCGCTTCTTTTTTGTACAGCAATGCTGCCACTTCAAAGCACACAAAAAAGGGGCGACTCCGCAGAGCCGCCCCGTCCTTGAGTCGCCGCCCCTTCGCTAGGGGCGGAACAATCGCGTTTAGAAACCGAACTTCACGCCCGCGCGATACTGGCGGCCAAAGATGCCGTCGCCGCCCTGGACGGCGTTGTACAGATACGCACCGTAGGTGACCGGATCGATCGGAGGCAGGCGATTGAAGACGTTCAGGACGTTCACGTAGAACGAGAACTTGTCGTTCACGCGGAACGTCGCGTTTGCATCCGCCGTGATGTAGCTCTTCACGCGGCATCCCGAATAGGCCGGTGCCTGACCGCAGTCCTTGTACGCATCGCCCTGGTCCATCGCCGACAGGTCGTAGCCCGACGTGTAGTTGACGGTGCCGGTCAGCGCGAAATCGCCAAAGTCGAACGTGTTGGCCCAGTTGCCCTTCCACTCGAACGTGCCCGAACCGGCCGTCAGGTTGAAGTTGCCGAGCGTGTCGACATAGGTCTGGCGCACGCCATCGACGGTGGTGCTCAGCTCCAGGATGAGGCTGGCGTTCAGCGCCGTGGTCCACTTCACGCCGCCGAAGTTGACGAAGCCGTTGGCGCCGAAATCGATGCCTTCCGACTTGATCGTCTGCGCGTTGATCAGCTGCGAGCGGACGAACGCGATCTTGGGCTTGGCGGTCGGGTTGTTGACGTCGACCGCGTCGGCGATGACGTCGAACCCGGCGGGGATCGCGTTGCCCGCATAATAGGCCGCGATCGCCGGCGACAGATCCGGCGTGGTGATCGCGCCGGTCTTGCGGATGTTGTAGTAATCGACCGTGAACGACAGGCTGCGGATCGGCTCGAACTTGATGCCGGCGGTGAAGCTGCGCGACTTTTCAGGCTGCAGGTTCGGCGATGCCAACGTGGTCTGACCGATCGAATAGGCCGTGATGTACGACGAGCAGGCGGTCGGTGCCGCGACCGAACACGGCGTGGTCGAACCGCGGTTGGTGTACTGCGCCAGGAACGCGGCCGGGATGCTCGACAGCTGCTGCGTCACGTAACCCGTCGTCGGCAGGGCATTCGCCTCGCCGAACGAGGGGATGCGGAAGCCGCGCGAATAGGTGCCACGCACGGTGACCTGACGGATCGGGTTGAAGATCGCGCCGAACTTCGGCGAGAAGGCGCTCTGACCGGTCGAATAATGGTCGTAGCGGCCCGAGGCGTTCAGCGTCAGCTGGTCGAGGATCGGCGCGTTGATTTCGCCGAACGCCGAGGTGACGGTGCGGTTGCCGCTGGTGCCGAAGGCGTTCAGACGGAAATAGCGCTGCGTCGGGCCGTTGGTGTCCGGGTTGCCGCTGGGGGCGTCGACCGCTTCGTAGAAGATCGAGCCACCGAGCGCCACGCGCAGGTCGCCACCCGGCAGCGCCATCAGCGCCTTACCCAAGGTGAACTGCGCCTGGTACAGATCCGACGAGCTGTTGTTGATGAACTGCGGCGTCAGATAGTCGCGCACCGCCTGGCTGTTCTGGCCAGGGTTGATGAAGTTGTAGCTGCCGTCGTTGATCACATCGAGCAGGTGCTGGATGTAGACGTAGCCGTCGGTGCGACGACGCAGGTCGGTGTGCATCGCGGTGGCATCGACGCGATAGTCGACGTCGCCGAACACGGTGCCGTTGATGCCCATCGCGGCGCGATAGACGCGGCTGCGGGTCTCGTTGAACTCACGCTCGTTGGCGAGCGTGCCGACGATGCGCGCCACCTGGCCCAGCCCCGCGAACGGGTTGTTCGGGTTGAGCGTGCCGTTCGCCGCGGTGCAGGCCGCGGTGGTGCCGCGCGGGCAGATGTAGACCGGCAGCGCCAGGATCGCCGAACGCGGATCGATCGACGGCGTCGGGCCCTGCGAGGTCGAATATTGCGGGAAGAGGATGCCCGCCGGTGCGTTGGCGCGGATCGTCGCCGGAACGCCCGTGTAGCTCGACGTCGACTGCTGGAAGTTGACCTGGAAATAGGCTTCCGACGTGTCGCCGACCTTGGCGGTGAACTTCGCCGAACCGCCGAAGCGTTCGATGTCCGGGGTCACGTTGCCGTACAGGTTCTGGGTGTCGACCTGGCAGACGGTGCCCGGTGCGGTCGGGTTGTTGGCGAGGTCGGTCGCGGTCAGGTTGTACGGCGTGCCGACGACGCAGCCCAGCGCCGGGTTCAGGAACTGGTAACGGCCCAGCGCGGTCGTGTTGGTCGCATCGGCAGGACGGACGTAGAAGTTGCCGGTGCCGATCGAGAAGCCGGGCAGCGTGCCGTTCGGGCCGACGCTGTTGGCGATGTTGTTCGGGCCGCACACCGTGGTGCCGGTGCGGTTGCTGCACAGGCTGCGCTCGTCGCTCGAATTGTACGGCGCCGGCAGCGACGACGCCTTCACGCCCTCGCTGCGGTAATAGAAGCCGCTGATATAGGCGTTATAGCCCTTCTCATCGAGATCGCCGGTGCCGGCGGTCAGCGACAGACGCTGGTTGGCGTTATAGCCACGCTCCGCGATGCCCGCTTCGACGCGGCCGGCGATGCCCTGGAACGAGCGCTTGGTGATGATGTTGACCACGCCCGCGATCGCGTCCGCGCCATAGCTGGACGAGGCGCCGTCGCGCAGCACGTCGACGCGCTCGACGATGTCGTCCGGGATAGTGTTGAGGTCGACGAAGTTGCGCGAACCGTCATCCGACAGCGGATAGTAAGCGGCGCGCAGGCCGTCGAACAGCACCAGCGTCGAGTTGGTCGACAGGCCGCGCAGCGACACCGACGATGCGCCCGAAGCGAACGCGCCGTTGGCGGTGAACGAATTGGTCAGCGCCGGGCCATTGTTCGACGACAGCGCCTGGATGCCCGCCTGCACGGTGTTGATGCCGCGCACGTCGAGGTTCTCGGTCGTGATCGTGCTGACCGGCGACGGGCCGGCATCGGCGCCGCGGATGATCGAGCCGGTGACGACGATGTCGTTGCCGGTCGACTGTTCCTGCGGCTGTTCCGGGGTCTGCGGTGCAGCGGCAGCGGTCTGATCCGACGAATCGGTGGTCGGCTGCGGAGCCGGAGTGGTCTGCGCCGCGGCGACGCCGGCGGACAGCAGCACGAACGGCGTCGCGGCGGCGAGCAGGGCCGCCTTTCGCGTAAAGCGGTACATCGTGGTCATCGTCTTCCCTCGCTTGACCCGGATGTGTCGGCCCGTTGTGACGGTGCCGGTTCCAGGCATGGCCAAGCCCCCTCAAGCCGCATTCGGCTTCCAAAGGACATGGGACAGGAATGCGTTCACGTATTTGGGGTGTAAAGCCGTCATTCATCCGCGCTCCATCTTTGCGCGCTGGTGTCGCCGAAATGACACAATGACTGCCCTGCAAGGCGGGACGAAGCGAGAATCCTGCCCGGCGACGGGCAGAACGCACCGACAGGCATCATGGTTCACCGGTCGGGCAATTTGTTCCGAAACGGCTTTTTATCATAGGTTTATGTCGCTACGTGTGGCGAAGCACCCACATCGTCCGGTCCTCTCAGCCTGCGCCTGCTCCTTGGGACCAGTTGTCCGCATGCTGACCTAATGGCCTGGTTTGGTCGCCGCCTGACCGCCACTCCCCGCCATGTCCTAGTCGAAAAGGATAGGACACCTACTATGCCCTGCCTGTGCGTCACGCGGCTCCACTGCCGCGCCCTGCGAGCGCGCGCGCCATCGTCCGATCGTGAAAAAACCGGCTTACTTTGCCGGCATCGCCCCCGCGACGAGCATCGGGTCGAGGCGCGCATCGCGCCAGCGCAGGCTCCAGTGCAGGTGGGGACCGGTCGCGCGCCCGGTCTTGCCGACCGCGCCGATCACCTGTCCCTGCCGGACGTGATCGCCCACCGCCACATTGATACGCGACAGATGCAGGAACGCGCTGTTCAGCCCCATGCCATGGTCGATCATCAGCAGATTGCCCTCCAGCGTGAAGGGATGGTCTGCGGCCAGGATCACGACGCCGTCCGCCGGCGCGACGACGGGCGCGCCGACTGGGAGCGCGACGTCGGTACCCGAATGATAGGCGCCCGGCTCGCCGCGATAGACGCGCTGCGACCCGAACCAGCCTGAAATGCGGCCGATCGCCGGCCAGACGAACCGCTGCCGCCACCCCTGCGCGTCGGTCTCGATCGCGCGTGCCGCGGCGATCTGAGCGAGTTCGGGCGGGCGCAGCTGCGCCATCACCGGATCGGGCGCCGGAAAGCGTGGAAGGGTATTGAGCCGCTCGATCCGCCACGCGCGCGGCGCGACAGCGAGCAACTGCACGACGTGGCGTCCATCAGCCAGCGTCGCGTCGAGCGTCGCGGAAGGGCCCGCGTCCCGGTCAAAGCCGACGATGACCCGCCCATCCGGCGCCACCGTCAGCGGCTTGCCATCGAGCGTAACCGATATGGTGCCGACGGGCGCCTGACCGGCGATCAGGCCCCCTTGCGTCGGCACGCCATTCCAGCGGAACGCGGCAGACGTCGCGGGCGGGGTCTGGGCCAGCGCAACGCCCGTCGCGCCCGACGCCGCCAGTGCCACCGCCAGCCAGCGCCTCATTGCGGACGCATCGCCTCGCTGGCGATCGCGGCGGTCGCATAGGCTTCCTGCTTGGCGACGCTCCAATAGCGCAGCAGGTCGATCGGCACGCGCGCCCCGCTCACCGCGCAGGTCACATGGTCGCCGGGCGACAGCACCCGAAAGCCATTGGCCATATAGTGCAGCCGCGCGGGCCGGTCGGAATTGGAAACGAGCATGTCTTGTGTTCCTGTCAGAGCCCGAATCTCAGGGCGCGGATGTCACAGCCCAAGTGTTACAAAAGCGTCGGCTGGTCGGGTTTAGGGGCGACATAGGCGCGCGCCGCCTTGCGCTCAACCTTGGGGCGCTCAACCTTGGCCGGCACCGGGGCGGGCGCGGGCGTCGGCTCCGGCGCAACGTCGCCCACCACCGCATCGACGCTGTCGTCGCGGAAGCGCAGCGTCACCGCGCCCGCCTCGCGCACCGCCGCCGCCGAGGACAGCGTCGTGCCGTCGCGCGCCGTCACCCGCGCATAGCCGCGATCGAGCACCGCATCGGGGTTGAGCGACTGCACCAGGCGCCACGTCGCCGCCAGCCGCTCGCGGCCGCGTTCCACCTGCCGCTCCAGCACCGCCGGCCGCAGCGCGCCCGCCGATCGATCGAGGCTACCACGCGCCAGCGTCACCCGCCGCTCGAGGCCCCGGTCCAGCCGCTGCCCGGCATCGTCGGCGCGCTGCCGCTGCGGCCCCAGCAGCGCCTCGCGCTTCGGCAGCAGCCGGGCGAGCGCGGTCAGCCGCTCGCGCCCGCGCTCGACATAGCGGTTGGCGCACCGCTGCGTCCGGCTGCCGTGGCTCTGGATCGTGTAGCGAAGGTCGGCGAGCACCGGCACCGCCAGCTCGGCGGCCGCCGTCGGCGTCGGCGCACGCAGATCGGCGGCGAAATCGCACAAGGTCGTGTCCGTCTCATGCCCCACGGCGGAGATGATCGGGATCGTACAGTCGGCGACCGCGCGTACCACCACCTCTTCGTTGAACGCCCACAGATCCTCGATCGACCCGCCGCCGCGCGCGACGATGACGAGATCGGGCCGCGGCACCGATCCGTCCGCCGTGATGGCATCGAACCCGCGCACCGCCGCCGCGACTTCTTCTGCGGCGCCCTGCCCCTGCACCTTCACCGGCCAGACGATGACATGGCTCGGACAGCGGTCCTCCAGCCGGTGCAGGATATCGCGGATCACCGCGCCGGTCGGCGACGTCACCACCCCGATCGTATGCGGCAGATACGGCAGCCGCACCTTGCGCTCGCGATCGAACAGGCCCTCGCCCGCCAGCTTCGCCTTCAGTTTCTCGAACAGCGCCATCAGCGCGCCCGCGCCGGCCAGCTCCATCCGTTCGATGACGATCTGATATTTTGATCGGCCGGGATAGGTGGTCAGCTTGCCGGTCGCGATCACCTCGATCCCGTCCTGCGGCGCAAAGGCGAGCGCGTTCACCTGCCCCTTCCACATCACGCCGTCGATCACCGCGGCATCGTCCTTCAACGCCAGATAGACGTGGCCCGATGTGGCGCGCTTATAGCCCGAAATCTCGCCGCGCAGCCGGACGTGGCCGAACTCGCCCTCCACCATACGCTTCAGCTTGAAGCTCAGCTCGCCCACCGACAGCGCGAGCGCGTTGTCGCCGGGGCGCTCCTCGGCTAGCAGCCGGGCATCATCGGTATCGGATAGGAACTCTGGCATGAACGTCCTGCTGCTGGGCTCAGGCGGCCGCGAACACGCTTTGGCGTGGAAACTGGCGCAATCGCCGACCCTCGATACGCTCTACGCCGCGCCAGGCAACCCCGGCATTGCAGCCCATGCGACGTGCGTCGCCCTCGACGCGACGGATCACGCCGCGGTGATCGATTTCGTGCGGGCGCAAGCGATTGGCCTCGTCGTGATCGGCCCCGAAGCGCCGCTGGTCGACGGCCTCGCCGACAGTCTGCGTGCCGCGGGCGTGCCCGTCTTCGGCCCGAGCAAAGCCGCCGCGCAGCTGGAAGGGTCGAAGGGATTCACCAAGGATCTGTGCCGCCGCGCCGACATCCCGACCGCCGGCTATGTCCGCGTGAACTCCCGTGCCGAGGCGGACGCCGCGCTCGCCGCGACCTTCGGCTATCCCGTCGTCATCAAGGCGGACGGCCTCGCCGCCGGCAAGGGCGTGGTGATCGCGACCAGCGAGGCGGAGGCGACACAGGCGTTCGACGCGATGTTCGCCCACGGCGACGCACCCGTCGTGCTCGAGGAATTCCTGGACGGCGAAGAGGCCAGCCTCTTCGTCCTGACCGACGGCACCGCCCTCATCCCCTTCGGCAGCGCGCAGGACCACAAGCGCGTCGGCGAGGGCGATACCGGCCCCAACACCGGCGGCATGGGCGCCTACAGCCCCGCCCCCGTCCTCACCCCTGCCCTGCAGGAGCGTGCGATCGCCGAAATCGTCGCACCCACCGTCAAGGCGATGCGCGATGAGGGCATGCCGTTCAGCGGCGTCCTCTACGCCGGGCTGATGCTGACGCGCACCGGCCCCAAGCTGATCGAATATAACGCCCGCTTCGGCGACCCCGAATGCCAGGTGCTGATGATGCGCTTCCAAGGCGATCTGCTCGCGGTGATGCTGGCGACCGCCGAAGGCCGGCTCGCGCTGCTCGGCGACGTCGCGTTTTCGGACGACACCGCGATGACCGTCGTCCTCGCCGCCGCGGGCTATCCGGGCACCCCCAAAGCCGGCGGCGCGATCCACGGTATCGATGCGGCGGAAGCGACCGGCGCAATCGTCTTCCAGGCAGGCACGAAGCAGTCCGGCGACACGCTGGTCGCCTCCGGCGGCCGCGTCCTCGCGGTGACCGCCACCGGCCCCGACATCCGTGCCGCCCGAGACGCGGCGTACCGCGGCGTCGACGCGATCGACTTCGCCGACGGCTTCTGCCGCCGCGACATCGGCTGGCGCGAACTGGCACGGTAAGGCGCGCGCCCGACACACCCACACCCCCGCCGACGCCCACACCCGCCGTCATTCCCGCGAAGGCGGGAATCCAGACACGCTACCCTCGCGCCTCAAGCCGAAACGTCAGAGGTTATGGATTCCCGCCTGCGCGGGAATGACGGAGAATCGGGGGGTAACGGCAGACAAAAAAAGGCCCGCCGGATCGCTCCGACGGGCCTTTTGTCATTTCCAACCCAGGGATCAGAAGTTGATCGTCGTCCCGATCGCGATGTTGCGACCCAGCGAGTCATAGCGCTGCGGGATGGTGTTCCCGCGGGCCAAGCTGATATTGTACGAATCCGGCACGATCGGCGCCGCCTTGTCGAGCAGGTTGTTCGCGATCAGGCGCAGCGAGAACTGCTTGGCGATCGCGAAGTTGAGCGCGAGGTCGAAGTAATTCGCCGGTGCGACCCGGTAATAGCTCGTCCGCGCGCGCGCTGCCGTGCCGCCGATCGCGGGATCGCCCGAATTGTCGGCGTTGGTCAGCGAGCCCACGTAGCGCCAGTTGAACGATGCACTGAAGCCGCGCCCTTCGGTCGAATAGGTCGCGCGCAGGCCATGGCTCCACTTCGGGATCAGCTGGCCGCAGCCGTTGCCGTAATAGCCCGCGCAGTTGCGCTCGGGCTGCACCGGCGAATCCTGGCCCCCGGCAAAGGTGGTCAGCGAGCCGTTGAAGCTCCAGTCGATCCGGCCCGCGCTGCCCAGCTCCATCGGATATTGCGCCTGGAAGTCGTAACCGCGCGCGATCGAGGTGTAATAGTTGCTGGTGCCCTGGCGGATGAAGCCCGTCGTCGGGTTACTCGCCGCGTTCGAGAACAACGTGCCGTTCGCGTTGCGGACGATGCCCTGGCAGAAGAACTGGTCGCCGCCCGAGCGCAGGCAGCCATCGGTGTAATAGCTGTAATCGTTGTAGCCCAGCGAGTTGTCGATCTTGATCCGATACCGGTCGACCGAGAACACCAGGCCCCGCACGAACCGCGGTTTCAGCACCAGGCCATAGGTCTGGGTATAGGCCGTCTCCGGATCGGCGGTGAAGCCGCCCGAGCGGACGGTGCAGGCCGCGGTGCCGTTCGGCGTCGTGCCGTTGCTGCACAACAGGCTGGTGCTGCCATACAGCGCGTCGGACAGGCCGGTCGCGCGGCACACCTCACGCGACGCGAGCGGTGCGCCGTACGTCACGCCATTCGGGCCGGGGATCGGCGTCGGCGCGCAGAAGTCGTTGAACGTGCCCGCACCGCCGGCGGCGAAGTCGATGTTCGTCGCCTGCCGGATCTCGACCACCGTCGGCGCGCGCTGCGCCTTGTTGAACGAGGCGCGGAAGGTGATGTCCTTCACCGGCGCGTAGATGCCCTCGATCTTCCAGGTGTTGAAGGTCGACGGATTGCTGCTGTACTTCGACAGGCGATAGCCGCCGTTGACCTGCGCCAGCTCGACGAACGGCTTGTGCTCGATCAGCGGCACCTGCACTTCGGCGTTGGCTTCCCACACGTCCTGGCTCAGGTAGCTGTCGGTGCCGCTCAGCGCGCTGCGATAGCTGGCGTCGGCGGTCGATTTCAGCGTGTCCTTGCGATATTCGGCGCCCAGCGCGATCGCCACGCCCTGTTCGGCGAACGGCGAGGTGATGCCATATTTGCCCAGGTCGCCGCTGACGTTGGCGAGCACGTCGTACAACGTACCCGTGGTCTGCGACGTGCCCGTCGTGAACAGATAGTTGATCAGCGCCGGATTGGTGTTGCCCGCGCTGAAGATGTCGAAGGGCACGCAACCTGCCGCGCCGCTTGCGCACACCGGGTTCGCCGCGGTGCCGCCGACGTTCACCGCATTCTGCAGATTGCCGGGGGTGCGGAAGCTCGGGATGTAATCCTGATGGTTGCGCGCATAGACGCCGCCGACGTCATAGGTCCACGCATCGCCCACCTTGCCGCGCACGCCGCCGGTCAGGCGCACGCCGGTGTTGACGAAGGTGTCGGGACGGTCGTTCATCTCGCCCAGGCGATAGGCGAGGCTGACCGGCACGCTGGTCGCACCCGCGACGCCGCAGCCGATCGCGGTCGCCTGGGCAGCCGACAGGAAGGGGTTGGCGCAGGACACGTTGACCGTGCCGCTCGCGATGGTCGGATAGTTGGTGTACGACTTGTCGCGGAACCACAGACCCGAGGCGTAGAGTTCCACCTCCGGTGCCAGCTCGGCGGTCACGAAGCCGCCGGCGTTCACGCGCTCGCTGGGGCGCTGATAGGCATAGCCGCTGAAATAGTTGGATGCATTGCCCTGGCCCGCGCCGAACGGCACGAAGGTGCGCGTGCCATTGGGGTTGTTGACCAGCTGTGCGCCCGCATTCGGGCCCGACTGCGGCGTGATGAGGCCGCTGGTCGAGCTGCTCGGCGTCAGGCCGCACGACAGCGGGCCATTGAGCTGCAGCTGCGTCAGGTAACAGCCGGCGTTCGAGCGCGAGGTCAGCGCGATCTCGTCGGTGTTCTTGTAATTGACGAAGCCGCTGACGTGCACCTTGTCGTCGAAGAAGCCATGGCCCGCGGTCAGCGTCAGGTCGGCCCGGCCGCCGTCGTTGGTCCAGCCGCGCGGCGACGTGAAGCCCGCCGCACGCGCCAGCGGCGACACGACCGTGTCCTTGTTGTTGTGATTGTAGAAATTGTAATTGGCGTCGAGCTGCAGCCCTTCGAAATCCTTCTTCAGGACGAAGTTGACCACGCCCGCGACCGCGTCCGAGCCATAGACCGACGAGGCACCGCCGGTCAGCACGTCGACGCGCTCCAGCAGCGTTGCCGGGATGATGCCCGTGTCCTGCCCGTTCTGCGTGCCCAGGCGCTTGCCGTCGATCAGCACCAGCGTGCGCTCGAAGCCCAGGCTGCGCAGCTTGATGCGCTGACGCCCGTCGGAATCGTTATAGGTCTGCTGCGCGTCCGGTGCGATCTGCGGCAGGCGGTTCAGCACGTCCTCGACGTTCACCGCGGCCTGTGCGCGGATGTCGGCGGAGGTGACCGAGGTGATCGGCGCGGCGGCGGTGACGTTGGGGCGGACGATGCGCGTGCCCGTCACGACGATATCGCCACCCGGCTGCGCGGCCGGCGGCGTTTCGCCTGCGGCGGTCGCGGCCTTGGTGGCGGCTTCCTGCGGCGATTGTCCGATATTGGTATCGTCGGTCGTGGTGGTCTGTGCCAGCGCGGGTGCGCTGATCATCGCCAGGCTGCCTGCCAGCGCAACGAGCGAAACCCCATTCTTCCCAATCATAGCCTTGCCTCTCACCGAGGCTCGCTACCATGGAGCCTCTTTACGTCAGACAAGTTTTCCTATCCGGGAGACGGCGTCAATACCGCAGTGATACCTTTGCATACCATTTTGTCACCGCTGTGACAGGAAAGCATCACTCACCCTTTCGCCACGCCGAACCGTGCGCGGCGGACGCCAAACGCCCGCCCGCGCCACGCGCGCGTTCATGCAGCGTTCGGATTGCGGCGCGATTCAGCCCAGTTCGGCGCGCAACGGGCGGGCGAGCAGCGCGCCGATCACGTCTGCCGCGGGAGCGCCATCCAGCAGGCGGCACACCGCCGCGGTCACCGGCATGTCGACGCCGGCCTCCGCCGCCGCCTCGGCCAGCACCGGTGCGGTGAACGCGCCCTCCGCCACCGTCCGCCGGTCGGCCAGCAGATCGGCCGCCGCACGCCCCTGCCCCAGGCCCAACCCCAGCGAGAAATTGCGGCTGCTGGTCGACGAACAGGTGAGCACCAGATCGCCCAGCCCCGACAGGCCGGCGAGCGTTTCCGCCCGCGCGCCACGCGCCAGGCCGAAGCGCGTCATCTCGGCAAAGCCCCGCGCGATCAGCGCCGCACGCGCATTCTGCCCCAGCCCCGCGCCCTCCACCACGCCGCACGCGATCGCGAGCACGTTCTTCACCGCACCGCCGATCTCCGCACCGACCACGTCGCGGCTGGCATAGGGGCGGAAGTGCGGCGCCGCGAGCCGCGCGGCCAGCGCCTCGCCCGACGCTTCGTCCGCCACCGCCAGCGTCACCGCGGTCGGCAGGCCCGCCGCCACCTCATGCGCGAAGGTCGGGCCGGAGAGCACGGCGATCGGCGCCTGCGGATGGACGGCCTTGGCCACCTCCCCCACCAGCCGCCGCGTCCCTGCCTCGATTCCCTTGGCGCACAGCACCAGCGGCCGCGTACCGACGTTGATCTGCGCGAGGACGCCGCCGACATGCTGCGCCGGTGCGACGACCAAGAGCGCGTCGGCTTCACCCAAGTCACCGAAATCGGACGTCGCGCGGATCGACGGCGACAGCGGCACGCCGGCGAGGAACAGCCGGTTCTCGTGGGCTTCGTTGATCCCCGCCACCACCTCCGGCTCGCGCGCCCATAGCGTCACCGGCTCGCCGCGATGCGCCGCGACCTGCGCCAGTGCCGTACCCCAGGCGCCGCCGCCGATGACCCCGATCTTCATGCCTTCACTCCTGCACCGCGCACCGCCTCTGCCCCCGGATCGAGCGGCCAGCGCGCCCGCGCCGGCGTGTCGAGCGGATCGGTCAGCCCGGCGGCGAAGCGCTCCGCCCCTGCCCAGCCGATCATCGCCGCATTGTCGGTGCACAGCCACAAAGGTGGCGCGACGAAGCGCAGGCCGTGTTCGGCGGCGAGCGCCTGCAACGCAGCGCGCACCGCGCCATTCGCCGCAACCCCGCCCGCGACGACCAGCGCCGTCGCTTGAACGCCCGCGATCCCCCGCCGCGTCCGGTCGATCAGGCAATCGACCACCGCCGCCTGGAAGGATGCGGCGATATCCTCGGGCGCATGATGCCCCACCGCCCGCGCCACCGCGCTCTTGAGGCCGGCGAACGAGAAATGCGGCTCGGCCGATCCCTTCAGCGGCCGCGGCAACGGCACGATCGGCTGCCCCAGCGCCGCTGCCTTCTCGACGTTCGGCCCACCGGGAAAGCCCAGGCCCAGCAGCTTCGCGGTCTTGTCGAACGCCTCACCCGCCGCATCGTCGATCGTCGTCGCGATCCGGCGATAACGGCCGACGCCCTCTACCAGCAGCAGCTGGCAATGCCCACCCGACACCAGCAGCAGCAAATAGGGAAAGGCGAGGTCCGGATCGGACAGCCGCGGGCTCAGCGCATGCCCCTCCAGGTGGTTGACCGCCACGAACGGCTTGCCCGCCGCATGGGCCAGCGCCTTGCCGGTGACGAGGCCCACCATCACGCCGCCGATCAGCCCCGGCCCCGCCGTCGCCGCGATCGCATCGACCTGATTCAATCGCAGCCCGGCATCCTGCAACGCCGCCGCCACCAGCGGCTCCAGCGCCTCGACATGCGCACGCGCCGCGATTTCGGGCACCACGCCCCCGAACGGCGCATGCGCCGCCTCTTGGCCCGCAAGCCGGTGGCTGAGCACCTGCCGATCGCTGGTGATGAGCGCGGCGGCGGTTTCGTCGCACGAGGATTCGAGGCCGAGGATGATCCGGGGGGGCATGGCCGGCCTTCTATCGCGCCGCACGGAGGTTGTCGAAGGGTGGGGGTTTGGGCATGGCTGGCGGCAGGATTGGAAACACCCTCCCCCTCCGCCGCCTTTGGCGGCTCTTTCCTCTCCCGACGGGAGAGGGAGGGAGGCGCGCAGCGCCGGAAGGGTGAGAGTGTGAATGGATGAAACGATGGCGATCAGGTTTAAACTCGGCACGCGCGGATCGCCGCTGGCACTGACCCAGGCCAATATGGTCCGCGACGCCCTGTGCGCCGCGCACGGCTGGGCGCAGGACGAGATTGACCTCGTCGTCATCCGCACCACCGGCGACCGCGTGCAGGACCGCGCGCTCGCCGAGATCGGCGGCAAGGCGTTGTGGACCAAGGAACTCGACCGCGCACTCCTGGCGCGTGAGATCGACGCCGCGGTCCATTCGATGAAGGACGTCGAGACGATCCGCCCGGCGGACATCCGTATCGCCGCGATGCTGCCGCGCGCCGACGTGCGCGACCGGCTGATCGGCGCGGACAGCATCGCGGAACTGCCCCGCGGCGCCGTCGTCGGCACCAGCTCGCCGCGCCGCCGCGCGCAGCTGCTCCGCCTGCGCCCGGACCTGAAGGTCGTCCTCTTCCGCGGCAACGTCGACACTCGCCTCGCCAAGCTCGCCGCCGGGGAGGCAGACGCCACCCTGCTCGCCGCCGCCGGCCTCGACCGGCTGGGCCGCGACGGCGTCGGCCGCGCCATCCCGACCGACGAGATGCTGCCCGCCCCTGCGCAGGGCGCCGTCGGTATCGAGGTGCTCGCCAGCCACGACGAAGCCATGGTCGCCGTCGCCGCGATCGACGATCCCGCGACCAGCGCCTGCGTGCGCACCGAACGCGCGCTGCTCGCCGCGCTCGGCGCCGACTGCCACTCCCCCGTGGCGGCGCTCGCCGCTTTGTCGGGCGAGATGCTGACGCTGCGCGCCGAACTGATCGCCGAGGATGGCAGCCTGTTCGTCGATGGCAGCGGCGAAGGCACCGACGGCGCGCTCATCGCCGCCGAGCTCGCCGCCGACCTGCTCGCCCGCGCGCCCTCCAGCGTCCGCAGTCTGTTCGCGCCGTGACGGGCATCGCGCTCTCGGGCGTGCTGGTCGTCCGCCCCGAACCCGGCACCACGCGCACCCTCGCCCGCCTGCGCGCACTCGGCGTGGACGCCGCCGCCGTCCCCCTGTTCACGACCGTGCCGGTGCCGTGGCAGGCGCCGGATCCCGCGGCCTTCGACGCACTGCTGATCACCAGCGCCAATGCGGTGCGCCACGCCGGCCCCGCCCTCGCGCGGCTCGCGCATCTGCCCGTGATCGCGGTGGGCGCACAAACCGCCGAGGCAGCGCGCACCGCCGGCCTGACGGTCGCGGTCGTCGGCACCGGCGGCGTTGCCGAGGCCCTCGCCGCCGCCAGCTTCACCCGCCCGCTTCACCTCGCCGGCCGCGACCACGTCGACAGCGGCCACCCGACGCGCATCGTCTACGCCAGCGACGCGATCGCCGTAGACTCCGCCGCCTTTGCCAGCGCCGCGCGACACCGCATCGTCCTGCTCCATTCGATCCGCGCCGCCACCCGCGTCGCGGCCTTGCTGCCCGAGCGCAGCGCCATCGGCATCGCCGCGCTCAGCCCTGCGGTTCGTGCCGCGGCCGGCGACGGCTGGGCCTGCGCCCTCACCGCCGATGCCCCCACCGACGCCGCACTGTGCCGGGTCGGGGCGGCGGCATGCACACCAGCGATTGACCCTGCGGCGGGGGCCGGGGATAAGGCGCCATGAGCGATTACGTGCCGATCGACCCGCCGTCGGGCGCCCGCGGAGCGCAGGGCCTGCGCACCGGCGTCTTCCTGGCGATCATCGCGCTGGCCTTCGTCGCGGGCGCGGTGCTGACCGGCTATCTGATGCGCCACGTGCCGTGGCTGGGCGGCACGACCACAGCGCAAAAGGCGACGCCCGAACCGGTCAATTACAACCCCGCCTTGCCGCTCAATGCCAATGGCGAGCGGACCAACCCGCAGCTCGATCCCAATGCGCTCGCCTCGCGCGAAGCGGCGCTTGCCGGGCAATTGTCGGCGCTGGAGACGCGCACCGCCGCCGTCACCACCGACGCCAACGCCGCCGCCGCGCAGGCCGGCCGCGCCGAAGGGCTGCTGATCGCCGTCGCCGCGCGCCGCGCGCTCGATCGCGGTGTCGGCCTCGGTTATCTCGAGGAGCAGTTGCGCAGCCGCTTCGGCACCGCGCAGCCCAAGGCGGTCGCCGCGGTCATCGACGCCGCGCGACAGCCGGTGACGCTCGAGGATCTGCGCCAGGGGCTGGAGGCGATCGCGCCCGACATCGCCTCGGTCAGCACCGACGGCTGGCTCGCCAGCCTGCGCCGTGAAGTCGCGGGCCTCGTCGTGCTGCGTCAGGCCGGCACGCCCTCGCCCCGCCCCGCCGACCGGCTCGCCCGCGCGCGTCGCCTGCTCGACGGTGGCCAGGTGGAAGCGGCCCGTGCCGAGGTCGCGCGCCTGCCCGGCGCCGCGCAGGCCGGCAATTGGATGCAGGCCGCCGACCGCTATATCGAGGCACGCCGCGCGCTCGACCTCATCGAAAACGCCGCGCTGATGGGTCAGGCGGTCGCCCGGCCGATCCCGGCGACGACGGTGCAGGCCCAGACGCCCGCCGATACCGCGCCGGCGACCGATCCCGATACGAACACGCAGGAAACCACCTCAGTCGGGATGTAACCGCGCGCATGATCGCCCCCGTCGTCACCACCGACCGGCTGATCCTCACCGGCCACCACCCCGATCACCTCGACGCGCTCGCCGCCATGTGGGCGGACCCGGCAGTCTACACGATGATCGGCGGCGTGCCCCGCAGCCGCGAAGAGGTCTGGCTGCGCCTGCTCCGCTCGATCGGTCAGTGGCAGGCGTTCGGCTATGGCAGCTGGGTGTTCTGTGCGCCCGACGGCACCGTCCTCGGCGAAGGTGGCCTGATGGAGGCACGCCGCGCGATGAACCCGCCGCTGACGCTGCCCGAGGCGAACTGGGTCCTCGCACCGCATGCCCACGGCGGCGGACTTGCGCAAGCGGCCATGACCGCAGCGCTCGGCTGGGCCGACGCACAGGGCATCGCCCGCACCACCTGCATCATCAACCCCGCCAACACCCCCTCGCTCCGCCTCGCCGCCAAGCTCGGCTACACCCCCGTCCGCGACGCGACCTACAAGGACCACATCGTCCACGTCCTCGAACGCTGAGCGGCGCCCCGCCCACAATCACACCGTCACCCCGGACTTGGTCCGGGGTCCACTCCGCGGCGAGGGGCATGGCCAGTGCCTCTTGCCGTCCCTCCGCGGCCCGGCGGACCCCGGAACAAGTCCGGGGTGACGCAGGGAGTGCGGCCGCCCTCATCCTCCGCCACCCGCCAAGCCGACAACGCCACGAGCGGCGACGCGACAAAAACCACCGCCCCCGCCCTAAACCCCTGACACACGCCCCACCCACACCGTCACCCCGGACTCGTTCCGGGGTCCACTCCGCGGCGAGGGGGATGGCCCGTGCCTCTTGCCGTCCCCTCGCGGCCCGGTGGACCCCGGAACAAGTCCGGGGTGACGTAGGGAGTGCGGCGACCCTCATCCTCCACCAACGCCGGGAGACGCGCGGATGCGGGCACCCGTATCCCCCACCCCCACAATCCGCTACACCACGCTTATGCTGCTCGCCGTCACCCTGTCCGCCCTGGCGATGACGCTGATCGTCGGCGTCCGGTATCTGATCGTCTCGGGTGCCTTCGCCGCGGCGACGCGCCTGAAGCACCCCGGCCTCTACCGCGGCCTCGATGCGCAGATGCGGCGCGAGATCGCCTGGAGCCTCGCCTCCGCCGCGATCTACGGCGTGCCCGCGGGCATCCTCGCCTGGGGGTGGAAGGCGCATGGCTGGACACGCATCTACGACGACGTCCACGCGCGGCCGCTCTGGTACGTCCCGCTGTCGGTCGTCGTATACCTGTTCCTCCACGACACTTGGTTCTACTGGACGCATCGCTGGATGCACCGGCCCGCGGTGTTCAAGGCCGCGCACGCCGTCCACCATGCCAGCCGGCCGCCCACCGCCTGGGCGGCGATGGCGTTCCACCCGATCGAGGCGGTGACCGGCGCTGTGGTAATTCCGCTACTGGTGCTGCTGATTCCGATCCACATCGGCGCGCTGGGCTTCGTGCTCGGCCTCATGACCGTTATGGGCGTAACCAACCACATGGGATGGGAGGTTTTCCCGCGGTTCATGTGGGGGGGACCATTGGGGGGCTGGCTCATCACCGCGAGCCATCATCAACGCCATCATGAGCAATACGGGTGCAATTATGGGCTGTATTTCCGCTTCTGGGATCGCCTGTGCGGCACCGACCGGGGGGTCGGGGACTTTTCGCGCAGCCACGCCAAGGCGGCACGCGCGCACGCTGGCGCTGGCGGGCCTGCTGCCGGCGGCGGTGCTGATGCTGGGCGCCGCGCCGATCGCGCGGCTTGACGTCGGCGTCAGCCAGATGCGCTCGGCCAAGGGCAGTCTGCGTGTCTGCCTGACGGCGGATCCGGATAATTTCCCCGCCTGCGTCGACGATGCCAATGCCGTCACCCGCTCGGTTCCTGCGGCCACTCATGCGCTGCGCTTCGACGGCCTGCCGCTCGGCAATTATGCGGTCGCGGTGATCCACGACGAAAACAACAATGCGAAGCTCGACACGCTCGCCGGCATCCCGCGCGAAGGCTTCGGCTTTTCCCGCAACCCGCCGATCCGCTTCGGCGCGCCGCGCTTCGCCGCCGCCCGCTTCGCGGTGACGACTGATGTAAATCAGCAACAGATCAGAATGCGCTATATCTTCTGAGCGGTCGGCACGGGATAGATTCCGCAACCGCTGCGTTACGGTGACGTAACAGGTTGGAGCTTTCCTCGTGTCGTTCAAGTACATCATGCCGTTCGCGCTCGTCGCGGCGGCCGCGTTCGCCGCTCCTGCGTGCGCGCAGGAAACCCCCGCGGAGTTCGACACGAACCGCGACACGATCACCGCTGGCGTCGCCGGCGTGTACCTCAGCGACTATGAAGGCTCGAACGACTATCGTTGGGTGCCCGCGCCCGCCGCGGTCGGTTCGGTGAAGGGCTATGCCTTCCTGCTCGCCGGCAACCGCGCCAGCGTCGACCTGATCCGCAACGAACCGGGTCCCGTGTGGGACCTGCAGGCCGGGCCGATCGGCGTCGTCAACTTCAACCGCTCCAGCCTCGACAGCATCGACGATCCGCGCGTAAGGGCGCTCGGCAAGGTGAAGACCGCGATCGAACTCGGCGGCTATGTCGGCATCGGCAAGACCGGCGTCATCACCAGCCCGTACGACAAATTGTCGGTCTCGCTCAGCTACCGCCACGACGTCGCCGGCGCGCACGACAGTGGCATCTGGCAGCCGAGCATCAACTACCTCACCCCGCTCAGCACCAAGGCGGCGGTCGGCCTGTTCGCCACCGCCGAACATGCGGGCCGCGGCTATGCGACCAGCTATTTCTCGATCTCGCCGACGCAGGCGATCGCCAGCGGTCTGCCGACGTACAATGCCCGCGGCGGCTGGAAGAATTATTCGCTCGGCGGCCTCGCCACCTATTCGCTGACCGGCAACCTGCTGCACGGGTGGAAGGTCGTCGCCGGCGGCACCTATCGCCGCATGCTCAACGACTTCGGCGACAGCCCGGTGGTCAGCGTCGCCGGTTCGCGCAACCAGTGGCTAGGCGCTGTGGGCGTGGCGTACACCTTCTAAGGCCGTCGAGGGTCATCCACTCTCTCACCACCCACGCCGTCACCCCGGACTCGTTCCGGGGTCCACTCTGCGGCGAGGGGAATGGCACGAGGCTCCAGCCTCCCCCATGCGGCCCGGTGGACCCCGGGAACAAGTCCGGGGTGACGAAGTGGATGGGGCGGCCGTAACGCCCCCCCAATCACCCCGCCAGCTTGCCCGCCGCCACTACCGGCCCGGTCGGCAACCCGGTTGGCGACCCGCCCGCCGGCTCGATCGAGATCGCCAGCACCGTATCCGCCGCCATCTGGGCCCGCAGCGCGGTCGGCACGACCACCCGGCCCGCCGCCATCACGCCCAGCGAGCGCGGCGCCGCGGTGCCGCGGATCGCCCACAGCTCGGCCGACCGCCCGGCCGGCACCGCCACCGCGCCGCCGATCCGCACCACGCCGCTCTCGCGATCATAGGCCGCGGCGATCGGCGCGCCCTTGCCCTCGCTCGGCGCCAGCGCGGCGAGCAACGGCGCCTGCGCCGCGACGGGCACCGGCACCGGCACGCGCACGGGTTCGGGCGCCGGTCGCAGCGCCAGCATCACCGTCACCACGAGCAGCAGGCACGCCGCCAGCCCCGCCGCGATCGCCGCGCCGCGCCACGCCCCGACGCCCGGATTGTCGTTCGCGGCCACCACGCGTCGCCCGCCATCCAGCGCAAGGCCATCCAGCGACGCCTCGATCCGGCGCAGCACGGCGGGCGGCACCGCCACGTCCGCGCCATCGGCGAACAGCGCGGCAAAGCGCGCCTCCCACCAGGCGACCGCCAGCGCGAACGCCGGGTCCGCCGCTACCCGCGCCAGCGCCGCAACGCGCGCCTCGCCGTCCAGCAGCCCCAGCGCCAGTTCGGCCGCGGCGAGATCGTCCGGCCCGATATCGTCCTGGTCAGCGCTCGCCATCGAGGCATCCCTTCAGCGCCAGCAGCCCGCGCCGCACCCAGCTCTTCATCGTGCCCAGCGGCACCGCCGCCTGCACCGCCAGCTCGGCATAGGTCAGGCCGCCGAAGAAGGCGCGGCGGATCGCCCCGCGCTGCCGTTCCTCCAGCGTTTCGAGGCACAGATGCAGCCGCGCCTGCGCCTCTTCGGCCATCAGCACGTCATCCTGGCGCAGCGCGCCATCGGCCACCGCCTCGGCCTCCTCGATCGGCGCGGTGACGCGGCCGTGCCGCCGCCGCCAGTCGATCGCCCGGTTGCGCGCGATCGTCGCCAGCCACGAAATCGGACTGGCCCGCCCCGGCTGATAGGCGCCCGCGCGCTGCCAGATGGTGATGTAGACGTCGTGCAACACGTCCTCCGCGGCCTGCCTGTCTCCGCAGATACGCAGGCAGATGCCGAAAAGCTTCGCGGAGGTCAGCGCATAGACGCGGCGGAAGGCGTCGCGGTCCGCCGCCCCCGTCGCCATCAGCGCCTCGACCAGGCGCGCACGCGCCGCTGCAGCGGAAATTGAGGGCAGGTCGGCAGGATCGTCGGCGGGCACCACGGGGACGAAGGCTAAGCGGACGCCGCCGGCCGGGCAAGTCTTCAACGCGTCACAAGTTGCTGCAGATTAATTATTTTTGTTTCTCGCATCTTTTTATCGCCGCCGAACGTACCTGCCCCTGGTCATCCCGATCCGTGCGCATCGACGCGCCCCGGGTACGCGAGGCTGGCCGGGACAGGTGAGGAAAGGCAGG
This sequence comes from Sphingomonas sp. S6, assembly GCF_043498045.1. Lineage (NCBI taxonomy): Bacteria > Pseudomonadati > Pseudomonadota > Alphaproteobacteria > Sphingomonadales > Sphingomonadaceae > Sphingomonas > Sphingomonas sp. S6. The sequence goes on along the minus strand of NZ_JBIEOE010000004.1, from coordinate 262,017 downwards.
CTGACGATGACCCAAACGGATCAGCTCATCGAGGCGTTCGACGCCGAAGCGAGGCGCCGCGAAGACCGGCGCGACTTCTTCCGTAACATGATGGGCGCCGCCGCGATGACCGCCGCAGGTGCCGCAAGCCTCTCGCTGGCCACCGCCGCGAGCGCGCAGTCGACCGCGCTGTCGGAAATCGACGTGCTCAACTTCGCGCTCAACCTCGAATATCTCGAGGCGCAATTCTACAGCTATGCCGCTTATGGCACCGGCCTGCCCAACAACCTGCTGACCGGCGGCGTCGGCACGCAGGGCGCCGTCATCACCGGCACCGGCGCCGGCTCGGCGCGCAAGGTCAACTTCACCGATCCCGGCATCGCCGCCTATGCGCGCGAAATCGCGGCGGACGAAGTGGCCCACGTCACCTTCCTGCGCACCGCGATCCGCGGGTCGAGCGGCAGCGACGCGCTGATCGCCGCGCAGCCGACGATCAACATCTCCGGGTCGTCGGGTGGCGCCTTCGCCGCCGCGGCGTCGAGCACCAGCCCGTCGCTCGCCGGCTTCGATCCGTACGCCGACGACAACAGCTTCCTGCTTGCCGCGTACATCTTCGAAGACGTCGGCGTCACCGCCTATAAGGGCGCAGCGGGCGCACTGATCAACAACAAGACCTATCTCGAGGCCGCCGCCGGCATCCTCGCAGTAGAGGCCTATCACGCCGCGCTGGTCCGCACCGCGCTCTATGCGCGCGGGCTCAACGTCGCGTCGCTGCGCACCGCCGCCGATTCGATCTCGGATCTGCGCGACTCGGTCGATGGCTCGACCGATCTCGACCAGGGCATCTCGCCGACCACCCAGTCGGGGAACCTCGTGTCGAACATCGTGCCGCTCGACAGCAACGGCCTCGCCTTCAGCCGCACGCCCGCGCAGACGCTCAACGTCGTCTATCTGAACCGGTCCGCGGTCTCGTCGGGCGGGTTCTTCCCGGCCGGTATCAACAACGGCAACGCCGCCATCCGCACCAGCGGCGCGAACTGAGGGGACCCGACATGACCAAGGAAGTTTCGGTCCTCGAGATCATCGAGAAGACGACCGCCCGCCGCAACGCGCGCCGCGCCTTCATGAAGACCGCCGTCGGTGGCGCCGCCGCCGTCGGTGGCCTGTCGTTGCTCGCCGCCTGCGGTGACAACAACGACTCCGCGCAGACGCCGGCCCCCACCCCCACGCCGACGCCGACCGCGGTCAGCACCGACGTCGCGGTGCTGAACTTCGCGCTCAACCTCGAATATCTCGAGGCGCAATTCTACAGCTATGCCGCCTTCGGCACCGGCCTCACCGCCGCGCAGTTGACCGGCAGCGGCACGCAGGGCGCGGTCATCACCGGCAGCGGGGCGGGCTTCCCGCGCGCGGTCGACTTCAGCGGCGATCCGCTGATCGGCCAGTACGCCCGCGAAATCGCCTATGACGAGATCGCGCACGTCAACTTCCTGCGCGCTGCACTCGGCACGTCGGTGGTGGCGCAACCGGCGATCGACATCTCGGGCACGTCGACCGGCGCCTTCACCGCAGCGGCGCGCGCCGCTGGCGTGGTCGCGGCAGACGGTCTGTTCGATCCGTACGCCAGCCCGACCAACTTCCTGCTCGGCGCCTATATCTTCGAAGATATCGGCGTGACCGCGTACAAGGGCGCCTCGCCGGTCATCTCGTCGATGTACCTCGACGCGGCGGCAGGCATCCTCGCGGCAGAGGCCTATCACGCCGGCCTCGTCCGCACGATCCTGTACAATCGCGGCATCACCAACGCCGACATCATCACCGCGACGACCAAGATCTCCGACGCACGCGATCTGCTCGACGGCACGTCGGGCGGCACCAACGGCGACGACGATCAGGGCATTGCCGGCAGCAATATCGGCAACCTCACGACCGGCATTTCGAACATCGTGCCGACCGACGCGAACGGCATCGCGTACAGCCGGACGACGCAGCAGGTCCACAATATCGCCTATCTCAACGTCAATGGATCGAACCGCACGCGTGGTGGTTTCTTCCCCAACGGCACCAACAATCCCAATCCCGCCTTCACCGTCGGCCTCGGCTAACGGGTAACACCTCGGGCACCCGCTCCCCCTCCCCCCTTTGGGTGCCCGGCGATCGTCCGTTCCTTCCGTGGACGGGCCGGTCATGGATCCTCCTCCACCTGCCCCCCGGGTGGGGGAGGATTTTCATTTTTGAGGGGCGCGCTGCCCCATCCAGGCGAAAGCGAGACCTGCGGATCGAACTCATCGCCTGCCAACTCCACCCGTCACCCCGGACTCGTTCCGGGGTCCACCGGGCCGCACGGGGGCGGCATGAGGCTCCGCCTATTTCCCCTCGCCGCAGAGTGGACCCCGGACCAAGTCCGGGGTGACGGGATGAAGAGGGCGCCCGCGCGGCTGATAGCGATCGATCTGAAATCTCCCCACCTTCGCGCAAACCCCGCTCTCCCTCCACGTCCTCGCGCGAGCCACTGCCGCCGCAAGACGACACGTTGATCATCCCACGCCACCCTGAAGACACGCCGAGCCGAGTGGTTTCGCCGACTTGCGGGGTTGACGCGTCCGGCGGGATGCGGAACGGCTGTTGCCATTCTCGGCGGTCCGCCGCCGCCCGCGTGTTTGGGGAGGACCCTGAAGTCATGACCGCCCGTACCGATATCGACAGCGACCGGCTGATCGCCGCCCTCGACGCCCGCGTCGACCGCCGCGAACAGCGCCGCGCCTTCTTCCGCGATGCGCTGGGCGCCATGGCCGTCACCGGGGCGCTGGGTCTCGCCAGCGGTGCGTCCGCGCAATCGACGCCGACGCCCACCGCGACCCCGACGCCGACCTATAACGATCAGGACATCCTGAACTTCGCGCTGAACCTCGAATATCTCGAAGCGCAATTCTACGCCTATGCCACCACCGGCGCGGGCATTTCGTCCAGCCTGCTCGGCGGTGCCGGCACCGCCGGTTCGGTGAACGCGACCGGCGCCACCGCGGTGCCCTTCGCCGATCCGATCATCGCCCGCTACGCCCGCGAAATCGCCGCGGACGAGGTCGCGCACGTCACCTTCCTGCGCAACGCGATCGGCAGCAGCACCGTGGTCGCACAGCCCGCGCTCGATCTGTCGGTCGGCGCGAACAGCGCCTTCTCGGCCGCTGCGGTCGCCGCCAAGATCATCACCGCCGGCCAGACGTTCAATCCCTATGCGAACGAGGATGCCTTCCTCCTCGCCGCCTTCATCTTCGAAGACGTCGGCGTCACCGCATACAAGGGCGCCGCGCCGCTGCTCACCAAGACCTATGTCGAGGCCGCGGCCGGCATCATGGCGACCGAGGCGTATCACGCCGCAACGATCCGCGGCGAATTGTACCGCAAGGGCCTCGTCTCGGGTTCGCCGCTGATCGGCTGGGTGCAGGGCATCTCCGACGCGCGCGACAGCCTGGATGGCGCGACCGACATCGACCAGGGCATCACCCCGGGCACCACCACCGCGCCCGCGGGCGGCGTCACCGCGACGCCGACCCCGACGCCCACGCCCACCCCGACGCCGACCCCCACCGCAACCGCCTCGCCGACGCCCGCACCGACCTTCCCGGTGTCGAACATCGTGCCGGCGGACGCGAACGCCGTCGTCTACAGCCGCAGCCCCAACCAGGTGCTCAACATCGTCTATCTCAACGCCGCGGCGACGAGCGCGGGCGGGTTCTTCCCCGCCGGCCTCAACGGCACGATCAAGGCGGCCACCGCCTCCTGATCGCCGACGCGCTCCAACCGATTTCGCCAGGGACAGACCCGATGACCGATCTTCCGACCGATACCATCCTTTCCGCGATCGCCGATCGCCGTGCCGAACGCCGCGCCTTCCTGCGCTATGCCGGCGGCGCCGCCGCCTCGGCGGGTGCGCTCTCGCTGCTCGCCGCCTGCGGTGGCGACACCGGCGGCACCGCGACGCCGACGCCCACCCCCACCGGCAGCCCGACGCCGATCGCGGCGGACGCCGACGTGCTCAACTTCGCGCTCAACCTCGAATATCTCGAGGCGCAATTCTACAGTTGGGCCGCCTTCGGCCAGGGCCTGAACCCCGGCCTCACCACTGGCGTCGGCATCGGCGGCACGGTGACCGGCGGCGCGCAGGTGCCCTTCCAGGACCCGGTAGTGGCGCAGTATGCGCGCGAAATCGCCAATGACGAAATCGCGCACGTCACCTTCCTGCGCACCGCCTTGGGCGCCGGGTCGGGCGGCGTCGGTGCGGCGGTGGCGATGCCGGCGATCAACATCTCGGGCGACGCCAACGGCGCCTTCACCGCCGCCGCCCGTGCGGCGGGCGTGGTCGGTTCGAGCGGCACGTTCAACCCCTATGCCGACGACGTCAGCTTCCTGCTCGGCGCGTATCTGTTCGAAGACGTCGGCGTCAGCGCCTACAAGGGCGCCGCGCCCGCGATCGGCAACAAGGTCTATCTCGAAGCCGCCGCCGGCATCCTCGCCGCCGAAAGCTATCACGCCGGCCTGATCCGCTCGGTCCTGTACCGCAAGGGCATCGACGCCTCGTCGATCCTCTATAACCCGGCGATCCTCAACAACGCGCGCCTCATCTCCGACGCGCGCGACAGCCTCGACGGCGCCAGCGATACCGACCAGGGCATCGGCGACACCAGCACGGCCAACATCGTGCCGACCGATTCCAACGGCATCGTCTACAGCCGCTCGACCGGCCAGGTGCTCAACATCGTCTTCCTCAACAAGGCAGCGGTAACCGCCGGCGGCTTCTTCCCCAACGGCATCAACGGCAACATCCGCACGTCCGCCGCCAGCGGCTGACCTCTCTAGATCCTCCCCTGCTCCGCAGGGGAGGGGGACCGCCCGGCAAAGCCGGGTGGTGGAGGGGCAGCCCCAAGCGCCACGTTTCATTTGGCACCCCTACAAAAAGCGCGTAAACCCCTGTCATCCCCGGGGGAGCGCTATATCCGGCGCTTGAGAGGCGGCCACGAGGCCGCGACCCGCTGAACCTGATCCGGTTGACACCGGCGGAGGGAGGGAGCGGTTTCACACTCATGAACCGCCCGCTCTCCGTATTTGGAGAGCAAGACCCATGGCCGACATCCCCGCCCGTACCGAGATTGGCGTCACCACCGGGCCGATCCGCGGCTCGAAGAAAGTCCACGTCGGCCCGCTCAACGTCGCGATGCGCGAAATCCATCTCGACCCATCGTCGGGCGAGCCCCCCGTCCGCGTCTACGACACCTCGGGCCCCTATACCGATCCGCAGGCGCGCATCGACATCATGGCCGGCCTGCCCCAGCTGCGCCGCCAGTGGATCGACGCCCGCGACGATACAGAGGCCTATGACGGCCGCGCCATCCGCCCCGAAGACAACGGCCAGCTCGGCCCCGACCGCTCCGGCGGCGTGCCCCAATTCCCGCACACCGGCCGCAAGCCGCTCCGCGCCAAGGCCGGCGGCAACCTCAGCCAGATGCACTATGCCCGCCGCGGCATCATCACGCCCGAGATGGAATATGTGGCCACCCGCGAAAACCTCGGCCGCGAGCGCCTTCGCGAATACACGCGCGACGGCGAAAGCTTCGGCGCCGCCATCCCCGATTACGTGACGCCCGAGTTCGTCCGTGACGAGGTCGCCCGCGGCCGCGCGATCATCCCCAACAACGTCAACCACCCCGAATCCGAACCGATGGCGATCGGCCGCAATTTCCTGGTCAAGATCAACGCCAACATCGGCAACAGCGCGGTCGCCAGCAACGTCGCCAGCGAAGTCGACAAGCTCGTCTGGTCGATCCGCTGGGGCGCGGACACGGTCATGGACCTGTCGACGGGCCGCAACATCCACGACACGCGCGAATGGATCATCCGCAACAGCCCCGTGCCGATCGGCACCGTGCCGATCTACCAGGCGCTCGAAAAGGTCGGCGGCATCGCCGAGGACCTGACGTGGGAGATCTTCCGCGACACGCTGATCGAACAGGCCGAACAGGGCGTCGACTATTTCACCATCCACGCTGGCGTCCGCCTGCCCTACATCCCGATGACCGCCAAGCGCGTCACCGGCATCGTCAGCCGCGGCGGCAGCATCATGGCGAAATGGTGCCTCGCGCACCACAAGGAGAGCTTCCTCTACGAGCGCTTCGACGAGATCACCGAGATCATGAAGGCGTATGACATCGCCTACAGCCTAGGCGATGGCCTGCGCCCCGGATCGATCGCCGACGCCAATGACGAAGCGCAGTTCAGCGAGCTCTACACGCTCGGCGAGCTGACCCACCGCGCCTGGGCGCAGGACGTCCAGGTCATGATCGAAGGCCCCGGCCACGTGCCGATGCACAAGATCAAGGCGAACATGGACAAGCAGCTCGAAGCGTGCGGCGAAGCCCCTTTCTATACGCTCGGGCCGCTCACCACCGACATCGCGCCGGGTTACGACCATATCACCAGCGGCATCGGCGCCGCGATGATCGGTTGGTACGGCACCGCGATGCTCTGCTACGTCACGCCCAAGGAGCATCTCGGCCTGCCCGACCGCGACGACGTGAAGGTCGGCGTGGTGACCTACAAGCTCGCCGCCCACGCCGCCGACCTCGCCAAGGGCCACCCCGCCGCCCAGGTCCGCGACGACGCCCTCAGCCGCGCAAGGTTCGAGTTCCGCTGGCGCGACCAGTTTAACCTGAGCCTCGACCCGGAAACGGCCGAACAATACCACGACCAGACGCTCCCCGCCGAAGGCGCCAAGACCGCCCACTTTTGCTCGATGTGCGGCCCCAAGTTCTGCAGCATGAAGATCACGCAGGAAGTCCGTGACTTCGCGGCGAAGCAGAATGCCGGCATCGACACCTTCCTCAATTCCTCCCCGCTCCGCGCGGAGGGGGACCATGCGCAGCATGGTGGAGGGGCAGCCCCAAGCGAAACGGACGCCGAAGCCGGCATGGCGGAAATGAGCGAGAAGTTCCGCGAGAAGGGCAGCGAGGTGTATCTACCGGCGGCGGAGTGATCTAGCTTTTGAATGCTTTTAAAAATTGAGTTATCAGCTCGACTTGCGGGAGATTAGTTTCTTCCGCTTGTCGTTCCGTGGGCAAACGGTGAGCGCTTTTCGCTAGCGTGAGCAAGATCACTATCGCGCCGGTCAAAACGCCTATCAGCAGCGCAGCAGCGGGATATTGCGGAAGCTTGCTGATTGGGCTTCGCGGATCGAAAGCCAAGCCCACCAAAAGAAACAAAAGAAATCCAACTATAAAGAGAGCGGCGGCGCCATATATCGTCCTAGCACGTCGAACGTCTCTCAAGTCTGACCTAAGGTCTTTTATATAATCAGTCAGTTCCGAGTACGCGATCTCTCGTTTATTGAGATCTTCCTGAATGCCCTCTAAGTTTGCTAGTCGCTCCTCTAGCGCGGACAGCCGCATATCGTCAGATGCCACATCAAGGAGAGCCGCAGCGCTGTCCGCGGCGGCTGATATGGCGCCCAAGTCCGGAGCATCACTGCTTGACAGGTCGCTTCCCTCTCAGCTCTTCGAAATGCTTTGCCATTTCGCCCGCACTTATATCAGAATAGATGCCCGCTTCCATCGCCTTGCTCCATGGCGTTCCAGCCTGATGGGTAAGGTTGGACAGCTTGAAGGCAGACAGCTTTCCATAAGAATCAACGACCTGCTGAAGAATCTTTTCTTCATCCGCAGTAAACTCTTCTGAGAAAGGCACATCTGTACCCTTCACAAACACTGGAGAGGTAACGGGCTGAGAACCAAATTTCCTCAACGCTGTATAGAGAACAGGATATACCGGCCCGTACTGCCAAGCCTGTGGATTGTGCTTGGATAGCGGCTTGCCGAGTAGGGCTAAGGACCACCCGTCAGCAATGTACACCAACTTTATCAGTTGCATCATTGTGAGATGCTGCCCCGCACCCTCACGCATTTGCAAAATTTTGTTAGCTATAGCCCGAGGATCGTGGGCGCTTTCCCGCGTGATTTCCACGCCCATCTCCTTTTAACGTTGATACACGCTATATAGCGCACCGGCCAGAATCGTCTAGTGCGATTTGTCAAGAACAATCATTCGCAACGCCTTTGTTTTGAACACCAGCGGGCACTGTCCAGGCTTTGCGTTGCCTACAAAACCACACTCAGAGCCCGGTCGGTCGATGTCCCTGGCGTCGCTCCGCCTCAAATCCGGCGACGCCATCGAGCAACCGCTCGGCGTTCTTGGGGGGGCGCAACAGGTACAGCGTCTCCTCAATCGATGCCCATTCGCCCGCTGACACCAGCACCGCGCCTTCGCCGCGCTCCAGCGTGATCGCCAGCGGGGCGCAGTCGGCAACGACCCGCTCGATCGCGCCCGCCAGATCGGCACTCACCTCGGAACAGCTCATCGCGCGCATACGGCAAACCTGCGCTTCGCCGGTGGCAATGGCAACCCACCAACAAAAGACACCCCATCCCATAGGACGCCCCCAAGCCACACCCCGCAGAAACCCGCGCGTTTTGCCCACCCCCTGTCCTACAGGCGCAAAACCTGCCCAATAGGCGCGCATGTCACATGCACCCCGTCGCTCGCCCCGCCGCCGCAAGGCCGCGGCCCGCAACCCGCTCGATTTCGACACCGTCGAACTCCGCCATCGCCACGATGGCTGGACGCCCGAGCGGCAGGTCGACTTCATTCGCGCGCTCGCCGAATGCGGCTGCGTCGATGCCGCATGCAAGCGCGTCGGGATCAGCACCAGCGCCGCTTATGCGCTGCGCGCGCGCACCGATGCGCGGAGTTTCCGCTTCGCCTGGGACGCAGCGCTCGACCAGGCGATCCAGCGCCTGTCCGATGCCGCCTTTTCCCGCGCGATCCACGGCGTCGCCACGCCGATCTTCTACAAGGGCGAACAGATCGGCGAACGCCGCCGCTATGACGAAAAGCTGACGATGTTCCTGCTGCGCTACCGCGATCCCGTCCGCTACGGCGCGTGGATGGACACGGTGCGCGCCGAGCGCTCGCCCGATGCCGCGACGCTCTGCCTCAACCGCATGATCGATCAGGTCGAGGCGGACGCCTATGCCCGCGAGGCCGGCGATCCGCTGCCGAAACCCTTCGTTCGCTACCAGCCGCCGCGCTTCGTGTCGGAGGCGGAGCAGGATGCGATCGAGGAGCGGGCCGCGGCGGCGCGTGAAGAGGCGGCGCACCGCGCCGAGCTGCGCGCCAGCGACGAAGCGTGGAAGCGTGAGCTCGCCACGATGGGCGACGCCGGCTCGGCGTGATTCCGGACGATGACGTATCGTCCACTTCGTCCACTTCCGCGGCCGATGCGGGTCGCTCGCGGCCCGCCCGACGCGCGGACGGGACACGGCCAGCTCACGCCGCCGGCAAGGTCCAATCCACCGGCCCGCGGCCGTGCGCGGTCAGGAAGGCGTTCGCCTGGCTGAACGGCTTGCTGCCGAACCAGCCGGTATACGCCGACAGCGGCGACGGGTGCGGCGATCGCAGCACCAGATGCCGCCCGCCGCGCGACACGTCCGTGACGAACGCCGCCTTCTTCTGCGCATGCGCGCCCCACAGCAGGAACACGACCGGCTCCGGCTTGGCGGCGACCGCTCGGATGACCGCGTCGGTGAACGCCTCCCACCCCCGGCCCGCATGCGCCGCGGCGCGCCCCTGTTCGACGGTCAGCACGCTGTTGAGCAGCAGCACGCCCGCCCTCGCCCAACGTTCCAGATGCCCGTGGCCCGGCGGGGAGACGCCGAGATCGTCGTGCAATTCCTTGAAGATGTTGCGCAGCGACGGCGGCACCTTCACCCCCGGCTGCACCGAAAAGCTCAGGCCATGCGCCTGCCCCGGTCCGTGGTACGGGTCCTGCCCCAGGATCACGACCTTCACCGCGTCGAGCGGCGTCAGCTCCAGCGCCCGGAACCAGTCGTGTTGTGGCGGCAGGATGGCCTTCCCCGCCGCCTCTTCCGCGGTCAGAAAGCGGCGCAGGTCCGCCATCGCCTCGCCCGCCAGCACCGGGTCGAGCGCCGCGCGCCAGCTCGGGTCCAGCCGCGGGCCGATGTCCGCCACGTCCATTCAGCGCTTCCGCACGAACTCGGCGCGCAGCACCAGCCCCTTGATCCCGTCAAACTTGCAGTCGATCTCCTGCGCGTCGCCGGTCAGCCGGATGCTCTTGATCAGCGTGCCGCGCTTCAGCGTCTGGCCCGCGCCCTTGACGGTCAGGTCCTTGATCAGCGTCACCTGGTCGCCATCGGCCAGCAGGTTGCCGACCGCGTCGCGCACCTCGACATCGCTGTCGCCGCCACCACCCGCGTTGCCGGACGCGGCCGCCTTCGCCGCCGCGTCGCTGGCACTGATCCACTCGCCGCTCGCCTCGTCGTACACGAAGCTGTCGTCGTCCTGCATGTCACCCCCCATATTGGTCGGGGATGGCCATACCGGCAAAAGCGCGCGGCGTCAGTACAGCCCCGGCACCTCGCGCTGCGCCGGCGTACGGCGTTCGAACGGCGGCATCAGCGCCTCGCGCTCGGGCACGTCGGTCAGCAGCGACGCACGCGTCGCCAGCGGGCCGTCTCCGCTGCCCGCATTCGCGCTCGCGCTCGCCGAGGCAGAGATGCGCGTGCAGCTCTTGCCCTGCAGGAAGTCGAGCGCCGCCCGCGTCGATGCCTCGCGTGCATCGCCCATCGGATACGAAATGTCGTCGCCTGCCTGGCAGGTCGACGTCATCGTGCTGGCGAGGCCGTTATAATAGGCCCCCTGCCGCGCCGCATTCTGCAATGCGAAGGCGATCACGCGCAGCCGGTCGTCGCACGACTTCTGGTCCAGCGCGATCTGCCCCACCGGCTTGCCATAGGTGTTGCCGCCGATCAGCCCGTCGTTGGCGCCCAGATAGGGGACGAAGGCATTGATGACGAATTCGCTCGCCGATGCCGTGCTACCCGTGCCGATAAAGGCGATCTTGGTCGCCGCGATCGCATTCGGCTCGGGCTGGAACAGATAGGTCTGGTTCTCCGATGCCTTCTCCGGACGATAGGTCATGTAGCTCATCACGTCCGTCGTCGAGCGATTGCCGCCGAGCAGGTTGCTCATCAGCACCGCGGTTTTCACCAGACCGCCGCCGTTGTAGCGCAGGTCGACGACGACATTGGTGATCCCCGCCGCCTTGAACTGCGCAAAGGCGTTGCGCAGCTGGTCGTCCGCCGTGTTAATGAAGGTGCGCAGGTTCACATAGCCATAACGCTGGCCGTTGTCGGTGATGATCTTGGCGCCGTAACGGCTGGATACGGGGGTGATATCGAACTCGGTCTTCGTCACCGCAACGGTCCGCGTGCCGCTGGCGTCACGGATCTGGAAATAGCGCTGCGTACCGGTCGTGCTCGGCCCCAGCGAATCGCTCAGCGCGCTGCCGCCGGCATTGTACAGGCTGCTGACGGTCTGCAAATTGCTCGACGACGTGCCGATCGCCAGGATTTCCGCGCCGCGATCGATCCCCGCGGTCAGCGCCGGTGCGCTCTCATAGGCTTCGGTGACGTACAGCCGCCCCGACGAATCGAGCCCCAGCCGCCAGCCGAAGCCCGCGCTGGTGCCCTTCTCATAATAGGCGGTTTCCTGCTGGATCGACGTCAGATAGGTGAAATACCGGTCCTTGCGCTGCGCCCGCGCCGTCGCGGTCAGCGCATCCAGATAGCTGTCGACGGTCGTGTAACCGCTCGGATCCAAGCTGTTCGGCAGGGTATCGTAGAACAGATACCATTCCTTCATCTGCGCCGCGACCCAATCCTGGCGGCTGCGCAGCGAGCAGCCATTGCTGGCAGTGGGGGTCGGCGTGGCTGTTGGCGTCGGTGTCGGCGCGCTACTCGTCGCCCCGCTGCCACCCGATCCGCCGCCATCACCGCCGCAACCCGACAACAGCGCCGTCAGCGCCAGAATCCCAACCGCACGCCGTACGCTCACACGTCTTCTCCCACCCCGAGACCTGTGCAGCCTATGCTTCGGCCGAAAGGCACGCAACATGGATCGCAGTAACAACCGAATTAATCTCGATCAGCGTCCTTTCCCGCCTCGGCAGCAAGTCGGCGGCAAAGCTTCGCCGATCGGTAACGGCAAGGATATCGCCACGCTCGGCCCAAGTATTCGGCGTTGGCAAACCTTTGCGCCGGTCGGCGCGCGGCTCCCCGATCAGCGGATCGTCACCAAGTCTCGGCGTCCGCTCTCCCTCGGCCTGACGGCCGCCCGGTCACCCCAGGCTCTTCGAAGCCTGTTCGAACAGGTCGCGCGACAGGCCGGGAACCGCAACGATCCGCTCCAGCGCGGCACGCATCGCCGCAGACCGGGCCGAATCGAAGCGGCGCCAGCGACCCAGCGGCGGCAACAGCTTCGCCGCGGTCTGCGGGTTCAGCTTGTCGAGCTGGATCAGCTGTTCGGCGAGGAAGCGATACCCCGAACCGTCCGCCGCGTTGAACGCGCGCTGGTTCGCTCCGAACGCCCCGATCAGCGAGCGGGCGCGATTGGGGTTGGCGAGCGTGAAGTCGGGGTGCCGCGCCAGATCCTCGACCAGCCGCCCGGTATCATCACGCGCCGCGAGCGCCTGCGTCTGGAACCATTTGTCGATGACCAGGCTGTTGCCGGCATAGCGATTGTAGAAGATGTCGAGCGCCGCTTCCCGCTCGTCGGAATAGCTGCTCGCCAGCGTCATCAGCGCCCCCTGCCGATCGGTCATATTGTCGGCGCGCTTGAACTGGCGGAAGGCAAGGCTCGCCGCATCCCCCGCACCGCTTGCGGCGATATAGCCCAGCGCCACATTGCGCAGCCGGCGCAGTCCTTTGGCGACCGGCGTATAGGCATAGGCATCGCGCGGACCCGCCTCATAGGCATGCCGCCACAAATCGGCGAGCTCGGTGCCGAGCGCCCGGCGCAGGCTTTCGCGCGCCGCGAAGATCGCATCGGGATCGACCAGCGCCAGCTGGTCGCCGATGAAGCTTTCGGACGGCAGCAGCACCGCTTCGGCGATGAAGGCGGGATCGAGATCGCGATTGCTCAGCGTATCGGCAACCGCGGCGATCACCGCACCATGGTCCGCCTGCCCCTCGACCGCGCCCGCCACCAGCGTGTCGAGCATCAGCTGCTGCATGGCCTCGTAGCGGGCGAACGGATCGTCGTCATGGCCGCTGAGGAAGGCGAGGTCGGCGGCGCTGCGATCGCTTTCGACGATCACCGGCGCCGAAAAGCCGCGGTTGATCGACAGGACGGGCCGTTCGGTGACGCCGTCGAACACGATCGTGCTCGCCGCCTCGTCGAGCAGCACCAGCCGCTCCGGCCCGATCGGCCGGCCCGTCTCGGCGCCGAACAGCCGGATCTTCAGCGGCAGCACCATCGGCTGCTTGGCATCCTGACCCGGCGTTGCGGGGACGTGCTGGGCAAGGCGCAGCGTCGCGCGGCCCTCGCCCGCCTCATGGCCCAGGCTGGCGGCGACGCGCGGCGTGCCGGCCTGACTGTACCACAAGCGGAACTGGGCGAGGTCGATGCCGCTTGCCTCTTCCATGCAGGCGACGAAATCCTCGCAGGTCGCCGCCGTCCCGTCGAAGCGGCTGAAATACAGGTCGGTCGCGGCGCGGAACGCCTTGGGGCCCAGGATCGTCGCCATCATGCGGATCAGCTCGGCACCCTTGTTGTAGATGGTCGCCGTGTAGAAGTTGCTGATCTCCAGGTAGCTTTCGGGGCGCACCGGATGCGCGAGCGGGCCGGCATCCTCCGGGAATTGCGCCGCGCGCAGGCCGCGCACGTCCTCGATCCGTTTGACCGCCGCCGAACCCTGATCCGCCGAAAAGCCCTGGTCGCGATAGACGGTGAAGCCTTCTTTCAGGCTCAGCTGGAACCAGTCGCGGCAGGTGATGCGATTGCCCGACCAATTGTGGAAATATTCGTGCGCCACCACCGCAGCGATCGCGTCGTAATCGTAATCGGTGGCCGTGTCGGGATCGGCGAGGATGTAGCGGCTATTGAAGATATTCAGCCCCTTGTTCTCCATCGCGCCGAAGTTGAAATCGTCGACCGCGACGATGTTGAACACGTCGAGGTCGTATTCGCGGCCATAGACGCGTTCGTCCCACGCCATCGACAGCTTCAGCGCGTGCAGCGCATGATGCGTCTTGTCGATATCGGCCGCACGGACCCAGATGCCCAGCGCGACCTCACGGCCCGATTGCGTGACGAAGCTGCCGCGATTGACCGCCAGATCGCCCGCGACGATCGCGAACAGATAGCTGGGTTTGGGAAAAGGATCGTTCCACTCGGCCCAATGCCGCCCATCCCCCAGATCGCCGCTATCGACGGGATCGCCATTGGCGAGCAGCACCGGATAGCGTGCCTTGTCCGCCACCAGCCGCACGCTGTAGCGGCTGAGCACGTCGGGCCGGTCGGGGAAATAGGTGATCCGCCGAAAGCCTTCCGCCTCGCATTGCGTACACAGGATGCCGCCGCTGGCATACAGACCCATCAATTGCGTGTTGCGCTCGGGCGCGATCTCAACCTCGGTCTCGACCGTATGCGCATCGCCGGTCAGCGGCACGACCAGTTGCTCGCCCTCGATCCGCCAGTCGTTCACCGCGACGCCGTCGACGCGTACCGCAAGCGGCTCCTGCCCCGCTCCGTCCAGCCGAAGCGGCTGGCCCGCACCGCCATCGGGATTGCGCGTCACCGACAGCGTCGCCGTCACCCGCGTCGCGGCGGCATCCAGATCGAACACCAGTCGCGTTTCGGGCACCAGCCACGCCGGCGGCCGGTAATCGTGCCGACTGATCGCCGTGGCGGGCGCAGAGACGGCGGGCTGGGCGATGCTGTTGGAAACGTCGAGCATGAGTCCTTTATAGGAGCCCCCACGCCCCCTGCCAGCCATCGCTTGCGGCCTTTTCCGGTATCTTGCCACCCGCAGCGGTGCCGTTACGCTGGCGCGATCGATAGTCGGGACTTTCCAGCATGATCCGTATTCCCGGCGCGCTTGCCGCGCTGACCCTCGTCGCATCCGCTTCCGCCCAGACCGCCCTTACCAAAATCGCCGCTGCCGATACCGCAGCAATGTTGCCGGCCGATCAGGCCGCAATGCGTGCGCACGTGATGTTCCTTGCCTCCGACGCCCTGCGCGGACGCGAGGCGGGCACGCCGGATTACGACGTCGCGGCGCATTATGTCGCGGCGCAGTTCCAGGCGGCGGGCCTGCGCCCGGCGGGCGATGCCGGCAGCTACCTGCAACACGTGCCGCTGACGATCTACAAGGCGGCGAGCGAAGGCACGATGCGCTGGACCGACGCGGCAGGCCGCACCCGGCCGCTCGTCTTCGGCACCGATTATATCCCCAGCCCCAACCCGGCGCGCGCCGACACCAGCGTTACGGCGCCGGTCGTCTTCGCCGGCCGCGGCATCGTCGCGCCGCAATTCGGCGTCGACGACTATCGGGGCATGGATGTGCGCGGCAAGATCGTCGCGATCTTCGCCGGATCACCGACGCGTTTCCCCGGCGAAGAGCGCGCCTATTTCGGCTCCGCCGCCACCAAGGCGCAGATCGCGGCGGCTCGCGGCGCGGTCGGCATCGTCATGCTGGATGCTCCACGAGCAGGTCCGCGCCAGCGCCCGTTCGCAGCGCTGGTCGGCGGCTATGCCTCGCCCAAAACCACCTGGGCCAAGCCCGACGGCACCGGCATCAGCGCTGCGTCGACCACCCCGGTGCTCGGCACGCTAAGCCAGGCAGCCGCCGCGACGCTGTTCGAGGGCGCCGCAACACCCTGGTCCGCGATCGTCGCCGAAGCGCAGCGCGCCGATCCGACCTACACGCCCGTCGCGCTCAAGGGCACGCTCGCCGCAACGACCCGGACCAGCTTCACCCCCGCCGCCAGCAGCAACGTCATCGGCATTGTGCCCGGCAACGACCCTACGGTCGGCAAGGAGGTCGTCATCCTATCGGCGCACCTCGACCATATCGGCGTCTCGCCCGCCCGCCCCGACGATGCGCCCGGCCGCGACCGGATCAACAACGGCGCGCTCGACAATGCGATCGGCATCGCCAGCCTGATCGAAGAGGCCAAACGCTTCGCCACGGCGCCGACGAAGCCCCGCCGCACCGTCATGTTCCTCGCCGTGACGGGCGAGGAGAAAGGTCTGATCGGATCGAGCTATTTCGTCGATCATCCGACCGTGCCGCTCCAGACAATCGTCGCCGATATCAACCTCGACATGCCGGTGCTGCTCTACACGTTCGAAGACATGATCGCCTTCGGTGCCGACCGCTCCAGCCTCGGCCCGATCGTGACCAAGGCGGTGAACGCGATCGGCATCGGCCTGTCGCCCGATCCGATGCCCGAACAAGGTTTCTTCACCCGTTCGGACCATTTCAACTTCGTCAAGAAGGGCATTCCCTCGCTTTTCCTGTGGCCCGGGGTCAAGGGCGCCGGCGCCAAGCCGTTCGGGGATTTCCTCAGCCGCTGCTACCATCGTCCTTGCGACGACCTCAGCCAGCCGATCCTGTGGGATCAGGGCGTTCGCTTCGTCTCGACCAATTACGCCATCGCCCGCGCCGTCGCCGACGCGCCGCAGCGCCCGACCTGGAACAAGGGCGATTATTTCGGCACCACCTACAACGGCCCGATGGCGAAGTGAGCGCTCCCTCCCTCTTGTCACCCCGGACGCGTTCCGGGGTCCACCGGGCCGCAAGGGAACGGCAAGCGGCGCCAGCCGTCCCCCTAGCCGCAGAGTGGACCCCGGAACGAGTCCGAGGTGACGGAGCATTCGCGGAAACCCCATGCTCCTGATCTTCGGCCTCGGCTACACCGCCGCCCGCATCGCCGCCGCCTGGCCGGACACGACCATCGGCACCACCCGCGACGGCCGGAACGGCACGCTCCGCTTCGACGACGAACCCGCCGTCCGCACCGCGCTGGCCACCGCCACCCACATCCTGTCCTCGGTCCCGCCGGAAGGGGACGCCGACCCCGTCCTCGCCCGCTATGGCGACGCGCTAGACGACCGCTGGCTCGGCTATCTGTCCTCGACCGGCGTCTATGGCGACGCGGGCGGCGCCTGGGTGGACGAAACCACCCCCACCGGCACCGGCCGCCGCTCGGCGCGGACCGCCGCCGATGCCGCCTGGCTGTCCCGCGGCGCCCATGTCTTCCGCCTGCCCGGCATTTACGGCCCCGGCCGCTCGCCGCTGGAGCGCGTGGCGGAAGGTCGCGCCCATCGCGTCGGCTTGCCAACCCAGGTGTTCAGCCGCGTCCATGTCGACGATATCGTCACCGGCGTGCTTGCCGCCCGCCACGCCCCGCCAGGCGCCTACAATCTCGCCGACGATCACCCCTGCCCGCAGGACGACGTGGTCGCCTTCGCCGCCGGCCTGCTCGGGCTGCCGCCGCCACCGATCATCGCGCTGGAAACGCTCTCGCCGATGGCGCGCGCCTTTTACGCCGAGAACCGCCGCGTCGCGAACGGCAAGGCCAAACGCCTGCTCGGCTGGCGCCCGGCCTATCCGGATTACCGGTTGGGCCTGCGCGCACTCAAGGCGATGACCAGTCCGACGCCGGCCAGTCCTGCGCCCGCCGCGGCGAGCGGCGACCAATGATAATCCTCGAATAGCGTCGACAGCAGCATCGCGATGACGGGGACGATGACGCTGGAATAGGCCGCTTTGGCCGGCCCAATCACGCGCAGCACGCGGTAATAGAGCGGGAAGGCGAAGGCCGAGCCGAATAGCCCCAGATACAGGATGCCCGCCCAATAGCCGGGGCGCATCTCGACCACCGGCGGCCCGGTCAGGGCCCAGGCGACCGCCCCGTCGATCACCGCCCCGATCAGCATCGCGACCGCCAGCGTCGATAGCATCGGATAGCGTTTCGCGGTCGGCGTCGCCTGCAACACATTGGCACCGGATGCCGACAGGATCGCGATGCCGGTGAAGCCGATCCCCGCCAGCGTCGCCGCGGCGCCCGCCGGCCCGGTCCGCGCTTCGTGGAGGAACAGCAGCGCGATGCCCGCCATCGCCACGGCAGACCCTGCGACCAGCTGCCGTCCCATCCGCTGGCCGAGAAAGAGGCGCGCCAGCAGCGCATTGGGCACGAGCAGCATCGCGAACACCACCGCGACCAGACCCGACGTGATGTAATGTTCCGCCCGATAGACGAAGTTGAAGTTCAGGCAGAATTGCAGCAGCCCGACCGCACCGGCGAACACCCAGCCGCGTGTATCGAGCGCCCACCGTTCGCCTTTCACCTTCGCGACCAGCGCCATCGCGATCCCCGCGACGATGAAGCGATACGTCACCGACCAGCTGGGCGGCACGACGCCCAATTGATCGCGGATGACCAGCCACGTCGATCCCCAGATCAGCGTGACGATCGCGAACGGAATCAGGATCGCGGCCCGGGTCGATTGTGGCGGCGCGCCCTCCGTCACAGCGCTGCGATCGCCTTCGCGAGTGCCGCGACATGAGCGCCTGCGCTGTCCCACGCCGTCACCAGCCGGATTTCACCGGGCGCCCAATCGTAGAAGTCGAAGCCCTGCGCCCGCAGCGCCGCCGCTTCCTCCGGCGTAGCGCGCAGGAACACCTCATTCGCCTCGACCGGATGGATTAAACGCCCGCCCGCGGCCGCGGCGAGTTCGCCGGCGCAGGCATTGGCGGCGCGTGCGTTCGCCAGCCACAGATCGTCCTGCAGCATCGCGATCACCTGCGCGGCGAGATAGCGCCCCTTCGAAAACAGCAGCCCGGCCCGCTTGCGGCGATAACGCGTCACGTCGGCCAGGTCGGGGCGGAAGAAGACCAGCAGTTCCGCGCTCATCGCGCCGTTCTTGACGAACCCGAAGCTCAACGCGTCCACGCCCGCTTCCCACGTCACCGCGGCGGGCGTGCAGCCCAGCGTCGCCACCGCATTGGCGAAGCGCGCACCGTCCATGTGCAGGCCCAAGCCCCGGTGCTTCGCCAGCGCGCCGATCGCCGACACCTCGTCCGGCGTATAAACCCGGCCGTATTCGGTGGCGTTGGTGATCGAGATCGCATGCGGCTGCACGCGGTGGACGTCGTTGGGGATAGCATCAGCCACCGCCGCGATCGTCTCGGGCGTCACCTTCGCGCCCTCGCCTTCGGCCAGGAACAGCTTGGCGCCGTGGGTGTAGAATTCGGGGGCGCCTCCTTCGTCGTTTTGGATGTGCGCGTCGCGGTGACAGATCACCCCGCCATGCGGCGGGCAAAGCGCAGCGAGCGCGAGGCAATTGGCCGCCGTCCCGGTCGGCACCCACAAGGCCGCGACATCCGTGCCGAACAGGTCGGACAGACGCGCATCGAGGCTGCGCGACAGGCCATCGCCGTCATAAGCGGTGTCGAGGTAATTGGCGTCGGCCATCGCCGCCATCACGCGAGGGTGCACGGTCGCGGCATTATCGGAAAAGAAGCGCATGCCACTGCCTTGCGGCGCGAGGGGGTACAGCGTCAACCATGGCTATCGCATCCCTGCCCGGCCTTGCTAAGCGTTGCCGCAGAAGGGGATTTATCGATGCGTTTTCTCGCCGCGGCTCTGCTGCTCGCTTCCGTTGCCACGCCGGCCCTCGGTCAGGCGCTGCCGCCGCCCGCCCCGCTGCCCGGCGATGGCGCGGAAGATACGAAGCTCAAGCGCCTGTTTTACGACAGCGACGAACGCGATCTGGCGCTGAACCCGATCAGCGCGATCTTCCGCGGCGATCTGCGCTATGCCGATCGCTTCGGCGATTACATCAGCGATCCCGCGACGGCGCGCGACAAGCGCAATCTCGAATCCGACCTTGCCGCGCTGAAGGCGATCGACCGGTCGAAGCTGACCCGCGTCGACCAGCTCGCCTATGACGTGTTCCGCAATCAGGCGGAGATCAACCTGCGCGGCTATGCCCCCGCGATCCAGGCGGTCGATCGGCTGCTGCCGATGGATCATTTCAGCGGCTTTCAGACCTTCTATCCCGATTTTGCGGGCGGAAAAGGTGCTGCACCGTTCAAGACGGTCACCGATTACGAAAACAACCTGAAGCGCAACGCCGGCTATGCCGCGCTTTACGATCGCGCGATCGCCCGCTTCCGCGAAGGCATGGCGAAAGGCGTCGTCCAGCCGCGGCTGGTCGTCGAGAATATGATCGCGCAGTTCGACGCACTGATCGCGCAGGGCGTCGAAGGATCGGTGTTCTACGCGCCGGTCACGATGTTCCCCGCCAGCATTTCCGCTGCAGAGCGCCAGCGGTTGACCGCAGCCTATGCCGCGCAGGTTCGCGACGTCATCACGCCGGCGCACGTGCGCATGCGCGATTTCCTGAAGACCGACTATCTGCCCAAGGCGCGCGCGACCGTGGGCCTGTCGGCCTTGCCGGGCGGCGCAGCGCTCTACGCCTATCGCATCGAGCAGAATACGACGCTGCCGCTGCCCGCCGAACAGGTCCACCAACTGGGTCTCAGCGAAGTGGCGCGCATCACGCGTGAGATGGAGGCGCAGAAGACCGCCGCGGGCTTCAAGGGCACGCTACCCGCCTTCTTCGAGTATCTCCGCACCGAAAAGCGCTTTCAGCCGACGAGCGCCGAGGCAGTGCGCGAAGGTTTTGAAGCGATCGGCAAGCGCATCGACGCCCGCGTGCGCGAACAGTTCGGCGTGATCCCCAAAACCCCGCTCGAGATCCGGCCTGTGCCCGATTACCGCGCCAAGAGCGATGCGGCGGGCAGCTACCAGGGCGGCACGCCCGACGGGACACGGCCGGGCATCTTTTACTACAACACCTATGACCTGCCGGTGCGCTACACCTGGGGCATGGAAACGCTGTTCCTGCACGAGGCGGTGCCGGGCCACCACTTCCAGATCAGCCTCGCCCAGGAAAATGCCGCGCTGCCCGCCTTCATGCGCTTCGGCGGCAATACCGCCTATGTCGAAGGTTGGGCGCTGTATGCGGAGACGCTGTGGAAGCCGCTGGGCATGGAAACCGATCCGTACCAGCGGATGGGCGGCCTGAACGACGAAATGCTGCGCGCGATGCGCCTCGTCGTCGACACGGGTATCCATGCCAAGGGCTGGAGCCGCGAACAGGCGATCGATTACATGCTGACGCATTCGGCGATGGCAAAGACGGATGCGACCGCGGAAGTCGAACGCTACATCGCCATCCCGGGGCAAGCGCTCGCCTATAAGATCGGCCAGCTCACCATCCTGAAGCTGAAGGCGGAAGCGCAGGCCAAGCAGGGCGCATCGTTCGACCCCCGCGCCTTCCACGCCGCGGTCCTCGACAGCGGCGCGCTGCCGATGCCGGTGCTGGAGGACAAGGTCCGCCGCGAAATGGGGACGAAGTGACGATTTAGCGCACCTGGCCGGGATCGTGCTCGGCCAGGAACCGCGTCATGATCTGTCGCACCGCCTGATTGGGAATGCCGCCATCGGCGGTGTCGAAGTCGTGGCCCGCAGAGGAAAGATCACTAGGCGGATCGCATTCCCTCGCGCGGCCGAGCGCGCGGCACGTTCCCGGGCGGAAGCTATCGGCAGGGTCGGGTCGTCCTTCGCCGCTCGGATCAGCGTCGGCGATGGCGGGCCGGCACATCGGTCGGTGATCCGCCGAGATAGATCGACATCAGCCGGAGCTGCCCCGCCTGCATCAACCCTCCGCGTGATCGTAGCGGGATAAGTCCGTAAAGCTGAGGGTTGGATTAAATCATGGAAACGCCCTTAGCCGGCCGGATCATTCCCCTTCGCCGCCCTCATCGTCCCGCGTGCGGGGCTCGCGGGGGTCGCGCGGCGGGGGTTGCGGTTCGCGATCGCGGCCGGGCGTAATGCTGATGCTGCCGTCGCGGCCCATCTTCATCTGCAGACCCATGCCTTCCAGCGTGCCATCCATCATCTGCGGCGCCTGTTCGATCACGTCGCCGACCGGATCTTCCGGCCCGACGATCGCCTCGGGATCGGTCGCATTCTCTTCGACCACGACCGGTGCCTGTGGCGGCGCGAGGCCGAGCGCGGAGACCATGAAGTTCCGCCAGATTTGCGCCGGCACGCCGCCGCCGTGCAGGCCAGGATTGGGCGAGCTGTCGTCGTTGCCGACCCAGACGCCGACGACCAGATCTCCGGCAAAGCCGATGAACCACGCATCGCGGCTCTGTTGCGACGTGCCGGTCTTGCCATAAGCGTCCGTGCTCAGCACCGCCTCGCGTCCCGTACCCCGCAGCGAGGACGACAACAGGTCGAGCATCTTTTCGCGGATGTCGTCGGGCATCTTGGTGGTGCCGCCGGTCAGCGATTCGTACCAGCTCTTGTTGTCGCCCGTTTCCTCCAGCCCGCGCGGACGCACCGGATATTGGCCGTTGGCGATGGCCGCATAGGCTGCGGTCAATTCGAGCAACGAGACTTCGGCCGTGCCGAGGCCGATCGTCGCCTCGTTCGGGATTGGCGTCGAAATGCCGAGGTCGCGCGCTGCCTTGATGACGTTGCGCACGCCGACTTCCTGCGTTAGCCGTGCAGCGACCACGTTGGACGAGCGTGCGAAGGCGCGACGCAGCGGGATGGGCCCGAGATAGCGCCCATCGTCGTTCTTCGGCTTCCACCCGGCGATCTCGACCGGCGTATCGTCCGCCATCGTGTCGGGTGTCATGCCTTTCCGCATCGCTGCGAGGTAGACGAACAGCTTGAACGTCGACCCCGGCTGGCGCTGCGCCTGTGTCGCCCGGTTGAACGGGCTCTTGGTGTAATCCTTGCCGCCGACCATCGCGACGACGCGGCCGTCGCGTCGCATCGCGACCAGCGCGACCTGCGCCTGCCTGAGCCCCGCCTGCCGCACGACGCGCTCGGCGGTGCGCTGCAGTCGGCGGTCGAGCGTCGTCTTCACCGTCGCTTCGGTCTTGATCTCGCCCGCCTGATCGCGCGCCTGTGGCAGCACCCAGTCGGCGAAATATGTGCCGCTCGGCAACGTCGTCGGCCGGCTTGCCAGCACGCGCTGCGGCTGGACATCGGCGGCTTCGGCCTTGGTCAGGAAACCCGCATCCGCCATCGCGCGGACGACAACCATCTCGCGGCGGCGCGCGCCTTCCAGATTGTTCGTCGGGGCGAGGCGCGAGGGCGCCTTGACCAGCCCCGCCAGCATCGCCGCCTGCCCGACGTTCATCTTTTCGGGCTCGCGGCCGAAATAATGTTTCGACGCCGCGCGCAGGCCATAGACGTTGTCGCCGAAATACACGTTCGACAGATAACGCGACAGGATTTCATCCTTCGACAGCCACGCTTCCAGCCAGAAGGCGATCATGACCTCGCGGATTTTGCGCGCCGCGGTGCGGTCTGAGTCGAGAAAGGCGTTCTTTGCGAGCTGCTGCGTGATCGTGCTGCCACCCTCTCGCACGCCGCCGGAGCCGACGTTGTGGACGAAGGCGCGCAGAATGCCGCGCGGATCGATGCCCCAGTGCGACCGGAAGCGACGGTCCTCGATCGCCAGGAACGCCTCGGTGACGTGCGGGGGCAGCTTGGCGGCGTCGACCGGCTTGTCGATGATCGCCCCCCGCCGGGCGATCGGCGTGCCGTCGTCCGCGGTCAACGTGATCGACGGCGGCGTCGGCGGCTGCAGCGACTTGCTGAGCGGCGCGGTAACGGCGAGCCAGCCGATCGCGATGACCAGCAGGACGATGCCCGCGGCGATACCACGCAAAATCCAGCGGCCGATATGGCGAGGCCGACGGGGCGGCGGCTCCGCCGCTGCATCATGTTCGGGATCGAGGAAGGCGTCGAACCGCCCGGCGTATCGATCCTCGTCCGGCGCACGCGCCTCTTCGCGGCGCCAGCGCGGCGCCGATTCGAAGCGATCCTCCCCGTCGTCGAGGTCGTAGCGCTGGCCGATGCTGCCGCGGCGGTTGGTATCGATCGGTTCGTGACGCATCGGCTCGTCCCAGCGGTCAGCCATGACGTGTATTACTATCCTATAACAGCACGCGCAAGGGCCGGACGCTGTGGGGGAGGTGCAACCGCATTTACCCTTTTGCAGGCCCGAACGCCAGCGGCTGGCGCAGGCGCGCAGGGAGCGCTATCGCGAAACCATGACCCAGCAGCCCTCCTCACCCCCGCTCGTCGTCGGTATCGGCGGAACGATCGGCGGCGTTTCCTCGACCGAGCGCGCGCTGCGCATCGCGCTCGACGCGGCGGAACGCGAGGGCTTCGCGACGCGGATGTTCGGCGGCGCCGACATGGCGCGCCTGCCGCTTTACGATCCGCGCGCGACGAGCCGGACGGAGGACGAACAGGCGTTCGTCGCCGCGGTGCGCGGCGCATCGGCGGTCATCATCGCCAGCCCCGGCTATCACGGCAGCATCTCTGGCGTGGTCAAAAACGCGCTCGATCTGTTGGAAGAAACCGCGCGCGACGAACGCCCCTATCTCGCCGATCTGCCCGTGGGACTGATCGCCACCGCTTATGGGTGGCAGGCGACGGGGTCGACGATTGCGGCACTGCGCTCAATCGTCCACGCGTTGCGCGGCTGGCCGACGCCCTTTGCCGCGGCGATCAACACGCAGATCACCAAATTCGACGATGAAGGCGGCGCGAGCGATCCCGCCGTCTACGATCAACTGTGCCTGATCGGTCGCCAGGTCGCACGCTTCGCGCCGCTGGTGGCGCCGCGGTGAAGCCGATCAGCGCAAGCTGACCTGCAACCCGTCCATCACGAACTGCACCGCCAGCGCCGCCAGCAGCACGCCGAGCAGGCGCGTGATCACTGCCTCGATCCGAGTACCGAGCAGCCGCATCAGCGGCCCCGCGGCAAGCAACGCGACCAGCGTGAGCAGCAGGATCGTCACCATCGCGGCCAGCACGACCAGCGTCGCTTCCAGCCCGTTGGTACGCGCCATCAGCAGCATCACGGTCGCGATCGATCCAGGCCCGGCGATCATCGGCATCGCCATCGGGAAAATCGACACGTCTTCGACTTCCGGATCGGCAGCGACCTCCGCCGCACGGTCCTCGCGGCGCTGCGTGCGCTTCTCGAACACCATTTCAAGCGCGATCAGGAACAGCATGATGCCGCCCGCGATGCGGAAGCTCGCTAGGCTGATGCCCAGGCCATGAAGCAGTTTCTCTCCGAACAGCGCGAAGACGAACAGGATGGCACTCGCCACGCCGACCGCGCGGATGGCCATGCTGCGGCGTTGCAACGGCGACGCGCCCGACGACAGGCCGGCATAGATAGGCGCGCAACCCGGAGGGTCGATCACCACGAAGAAGGTGATGAGCGACGAGACGAACAGCTCGATCACGGCGCGACGCTCACGCCCTCGCGGCGGCAGGCGGATATGTACGTGTTCCGGATCAGACAGGCGATCGTCATCGGACCGACACCGCCGGGGACCGGCGTGATGGCGCCAGCCACCTCCTTGGCAGCGGCGAAATCGACGTCACCGACCAGCCCCGTCTCGGTCCGGTTGATGCCCACGTCGATCACCGTCGCGCCTGGTTTGATCCAGTCGCCCTGGATGAAATGGGGAATGCCCACCGCTGCGACGACGATATCGGCGGCCCGGCAATGCGCCGCGACATCGCGCGTGCGGCTGTGAACCACGGTGACGGTGCAGCTCTGCTGCAACAACAGCTGTGCCATCGGCTTGCCGACGATGTTCGACCGACCAACGACCACCGCTTCCATGCCCGCCAGATTGGGATGGATGTCGCGCAGCAGCATCAGACAGCCCAGCGGCGTGCAGGGCACGAACCCCTCCGCCCCGATCGCGAGGCGCCCGGCATTGACCGGGTGAAAACCGTCGACGTCCTTGTCCGGATCGATCGCGAGCAGCACCGCTTCAGCATCGATATGCTTCGGCAGAGGCAGCTGGACGAGGATACCATCGACGGTCGGATCGGCGTTGAGCCGCTGTACCAGAGCCAGTAGAGCATCCGCATCCGTGTCGGCAGGCAGGCGATGCTCGAAGCTCTCCATCCCCGTTTCGCGCGTCGCCTTACCCTTGGAGCGGACATAGACCGACGACGCCGGATCCTCGCCGACCAGCACGACGGCTAGGCCAGGCGCGCGGCCGGTCGCGTCGCGAAAAGCGGCAACATGCGCGGCGGTGCGGGTACGGAGCGCAAGGGCGTGCGCCTTGCCGTCGATGATCGTGGCGGTCATGGCGCCACGTCATAGAGGGCGGCAGCGGTTTTCGCCAGCACGGCCGCGTCCCCCGCAACATGCAACCGCTTCAAGCGCGCGGTGTCTCCGCCGATGAGCACGACCGCGCGCTTCGGAACGCTGAACCGGTCCGCCACCAGCGCAAGAAGCGCCGCATTCGCCTTGCCGTCGACCGGTGCTGCGGCCAGCCGCGCGACAAAATGCTCATCGGTACCGGCCAGTAAGGCATCGCGCCCGCTACGTGGGGTCACTCGAACGGCAAGGACGATGCCATCGTCGCGCACCGCCCAGGCCGGCATCGGCAGCGCCTCAGGCCGCGCCGTTGGTCAGAATCGCAGCGGCGATATTGGGGAGGAGGACGGAGTCTAGGATGCGGATGATGATTAGCACCGCGAGCGGGGCCAGATCGATTCCATTTATGTTCGGCAGAACGCGGCGGAGCGGCCGGTAGAGCGGCTCCGTCAGCGAATCGAGCCCGTAGTGCAGCGAGCGCACGAAATTGTTCGACGTGTTGATGACGTTAAACACGATCAGCAGCGAAAGCACGAACTGGACCATGATGATCCACCACAGCACGTCGAGCAGGATCATGATGATCTGAATCAGGGAAAGCGCGACCACGCCTGGGCTCCGGATAAGGGTTGAGGCCGGACCTAGCGATTAAACGGCGGAGGGCCAAGTCCTCCGCCCGTGCCAGGATGACGCAGCTCAGGCGTGGACGAGGGTGCCGGCGCCCGCCGAGGTAAAAATCTCGAGCAGCATCGCATGCGGCACGCGCCCGTCGAGGATCACCGCGGCGTCCACCCCCGCCTCGACCGCGGCGACGCAGGTATCGACCTTGGGGATCATGCCGCCCGAGATCGTGCCGTCCGCCTTTAGCGCCGCGATGCCCGTGGAATCGAGGTCGGTGAGCAGCACCTTGTCCTTGTTCAGCACGCCCGCAACGTCGGTCAAGAGGAAGAAGCGCGAGGCACCCAGCGCCGCGGCGATCGCGCCCGCCATCGTATCGGCGTTGATGTTATAGGTGTGCCCGTCCGCACCCAGGGCGATCGGCGCGACGACGGGGATGATGCCGCTGGCCGACAGCGTGTCGATGATCGTGCGGTCGACCGCCACCGGCTCACCGACGAAGCCCAGATCGACGTGGCGTTCGATCCCCTGCAACGTATCGGGCGTGTCGCGGCCGACCTTCATCGCGGTGACGAGGTTCGCGTCCTTGCCCGAAATGCCGACCGCGCGGCCGCCCGCCTGCCCGATCCAGGCGACGATTTCCTTGTTGATCGATCCGGCCAGCACCATTTCGGCGATGCGCGCGGTTTCGGCATCGGTGACGCGCAACCCGTCGACGAAGCGCGATTCGACCCCCAGCCGCTTCAGCATCGCGCCGATCTGCGGCCCGCCGCCATGGACGACGACGGGATTGATGCCGACCGCCTTCAGCAACACGACGTCCTCGGCGAAATCGCGCGCCAGTTCAGGATCGCCCATCGCATGGCCGCCGTATTTCACGACGAAGGTCTGACCGGCATAGCGCTGCAGATAGGGCAGCGCCTCGGTCAGCGTTTCGGCCTTGGCGAGCAGGGCAGCGGTGGCGGCGGAGTCGGTCATGCGGCGGCCTTTAGCGGTCCGCGGGCTGCGCTGATAGTCCTCCCCCGCCGGACGTAAGCGCGCCGGGCATAACGGGCGGCGTCGCTGACCGCCCCCTCCGTCCGCTTCGCTGCCCCCCCTTGACGGGGGAGGGCTTGGGCTCGCGTGTCGCCGTCGGCTGCGGGGCGTCTGGCCCGAAACTTAGGCTTGGCGGTCGAGGCGCTTGCCGAGGCCCACGAACACGTAGATCAGCGGCGGCACGAGGAGCGCCGAGAGCACGACCTTCACGATCATCTGCCCGGCCAGCAGTTCGCCGATCGGGAACACGCCGGCGAAGGCGATCGACACGAACAGCAACGTATCGACGATCTGGCTGAGCATGCTGGCGATGCCGGCGCGCAGCCAGAGGAGGCCGCCGCCCTCACGCCCCTTCAGCGCCGCGAAGATCGTGACGTTCAGCGTCTGCGAAATGCCATAGGCGATGATCCCGCCCAGCCAGATGCGCCACGTGCCGCCAAGCACCAGCTGGATCGCATCGCGATTGGCCGCCTGCATTTCGGGCGCGGCGGGCAGCGCATGGACGATGAACGACAGCAGGATCGAGACGATCAGCGGCACGAAGCCGATCTGCACCAGCCGGTTGGCAATGCTGCGCCCGTGCAGTTCCGCCATCGCGCTGGAGGTGACGACGAGCAGCAAGAAGGCGAAGATCCCCGCTTCCACCGCCAGCGGCCCCAGCCCGACCACCGGGCCCAGCGCGGACAACGGCCCCAGCGCCACCTGCTTGTTACCGAGCACGCCCGCGATGCAGACCATGCCGCCGTAGAAGATCGAAAAGGCGAAGAGCGAGCGCGGGATCGGCGCGGCGTGGGTGTCGTCCATCGCGCGGACCCTATCGGCTTTGGCGCGCGCGTCAAAGGGATTGGCGTGTGCGGCGGTGTCGGCGGCCTTTGCTTCCAAGAGTCTAGGGGCAAGCGACATGCGGTGGCACGCTCATCCCCCCTCACGCCGGATAGCGCCGTGGCAGGGGCGACGGCGGCGGATAGGAGTCGAAGTGCTACCCTGACCTCCCCCTCCGTCATGCCACCTCCCCCTGGCGGGGAGGAATTATCGTCGTGGCGAATGTCGATTGGGACTAATCCACATTATAACCGGCGCGGCTGCAACCCTTTGGACTGTCATGCGCTTCACCCATTCGCGCGCGCGTGAAGGACGCGTTTTGCGCAGGAGGGGCCGGCCATGTTGAAGATCGCACCCGGCCCCGACGCCGCGCTTGCCGCACGTTATGATCGGGTCCGTGCCCTCACCGTCGCGCTGACCGCGCCGCTGTCCGACGCCGACGCCAGCGTCCAGTCGATGCCCGATGCGTCGCCGGCCAAATGGCATCTCGCGCATACGACTTGGTTCTTCGAAACCTTCGTGCTGCGCGATCACGTGGACGGCTATGTGCTGCATGACGAACGCTTTCCGTTCCTGTTCAACAGCTATTACGAGGCGGAGGGCCGCCGCCACGCGCGCGACCGCCGCGGCATGATCACCCGGCCGACGCTGGACGAGGTGATAGCGTATCGCGCCTATGTCGATGCGGCGCTGCTGTCGGCGCTGCCCGACCTGCCTGCCGCCGCATGCGAGCTGGTGGCGCTGGGTTGTCATCACGAAGAGCAGCATCAGGAGTTGCTCGTCACCGATATCCTGCACCTGTTCGGCGAAAATCCGCTGGAGCCCGCGCTGTGGCCCGCCGCGCCCAAGGTGCCGGTCGCGATGCCGGGGCCGATCCGCTGGATCGAGCGCGCTGCGGGAATCGTCCGCGTCGGGCACGATGGCGATGGTTTTGCCTTCGACTGCGAGGGGCCGCGGCACGATGCGCTGCTCGCCCGTCATGCGATCGCCGACCGTACGGTCACCAATGGCGAATGGGCGGCGTTCATCGCCGATGGCGGCTATGCGGATGCGCGGCACTGGCTCGCCGACGGTTGGGCATGGGTGAAGGCGAACGGCATCGCCGCGCCGCTGTATTGGGAACGGCAGGACGGCGTGTGGACGCGCTTCGGCCTGGACGGACGCCGGCCGATCGATCCTGCCGCGCCGGTGACGCACATCAGCCTGTACGAAGCGGACGCCTATGCCGCCTGGGCCGGCGCGCGCCTGCCGACCGAGTTCGAATGGGAGGCCGCTGCGCAAGCGGCTGATGCGGCGGGTGGCAACCAGATGGATGCCGCCGGCCCGGTCGAGCCGCGCCCTGCCGCCCCCGGCGACCCCGCCTTTTTCGGCGACGTGTGGGAATGGACGGGCAGCGCCTATCGCCCTTACCCCGGCTTTCGCACCGTCGATGGCGCGGTCGGCGAGTATAACGGCAAATTCATGAGCGGGCAGTTCGTGCTGCGTGGCGGCAGCTGCGCCACGCCCCGCGGCCATGGGCGCCCCTGCTATCGCAATTTCTTCTACCCCCACCAGCGCTGGCAATTCACCGGCGTCCGGCTCGCCAAGGATATCTGATGCTGAAGCCCGAAATCGAGGACGGTCAGGCGAGCCTCGCCGATCCGCAATTCCGTGCCGACGTACTGTCGGGGCTCGAGCGGCGCCCGCGCGCGATTCCCGCCCGCTGGTTCTACGATCGCCGCGGATCGGAGCTGTTCGAGGACATCACCGTGCTGCCGGAATATTATCCGACGCGCACCGAAACCGCGATCCTGGAAGAGATTTGCCCCGAAGTGACCGAGGTCGTCGGCCGCGGCCGCGCGGTCGTGGAGTTCGGGTCGGGATCGTCGACCAAGACGCCGCTGCTGCTGCGCTGTGCCGCGCCGTCCGCCTATGTGCCGATCGACATTTCGGGCGATTTCCTGCGCGAATCGTCGCGCGTGCTGAGCGAGGCCTTTCCCGACCTGACCGTGCTGCCGTTCGAGGCGGACTTCATGCGGCCGCTGACGCTGCCGGCCGAAGTGGCGGACACGCCGAAGCTCGGCTTCTTTCCGGGTTCGACGATCGGCAACATGATCCCGCTGATGGCGGTCGACCTGTTGCGCGCGATGCGGGCGTCGCTGGGTGAAGGCGCGATGCTGCTGATCGGCATGGACCGGATCAAGGACGAAAGCACGCTGGTCGCCGCCTATGACGATGCGGCAGGCGTGACGGCGGCGTTCAACCTCAATCTGCTGGACCGGATCAATCGCGAGCTGGACGGCACGATCCCGGTCGACGCCTTCGCGCACGAAGCGCGCTGGAACGACGATCGGGCGCGGATCGAGATGCATCTGGTGGCGCAGCGCGACGTCGCCTTCACCATCGAAGGGCGCCCCTTCGCGATGCGCGCAGGCGAGAGCATCCACACCGAGAACAGCCACAAATACGCCTCGCGCGATGCACGTATCCTGCTGCGCTCGGGCGGGTGGACACCGATCCGCGAATGGACCGACCCCAAGGGGCTGTTCGGCCTCTACCTCGCCGAAGCGCAGCCGGAGCGGCCGGCGCCATAAGCGCGCCAGCCGCCGCAGGGCGTCACGGCCGCATCGTGGCGCGCCAAGTCGCGATATATTCGGTGTTGCCGCGGCATTCGCTCATCTCGTCCTGCGACACCAGGCGATAGCGGCTGCCGTCCCACGCGAAGGTCTGCCCCAAACCGCAATCTCCCAGGCCGCGCCCCTTGGCGTAGCTGGTCAGGACGTTCCGGTCGAAATCACCGTTGACGACGCTGGGGACCGGGGTTTGCGAATCCGCGCCCGTTGCGTCGAAGCCGGCAGGCGCGTCGACCTGCGCCGGGCGGACGTCGTTGCCGCGGACGACGAACAGCGCGCCGATGACGTTATACGCCCCTGCCGAGCAGGGCTGGATCACCAGCAGGCGCCCGTCCGGCGCCCTGGCGACCGAGGGGGTCGACTCCATCCCTTCGGACAGATCGCACCGGCCAATCCGCTTCATCGCCGCGACCACGGATGTCGGCAGCTTGGCGGTATAGCGCGTCAGTCGCTGTGCGGTGACGATCGGCAGCGCCGGCGCGGGCGGCACGCTCGCAGCGGGCTTGGCGCCCTGTGCGACGGTGGCCGTCACGGTGCCGGCGCGCCCTTGCATCGCATCGATGTAGCGCAACGCGGCCGAGGCGCCCTTTAGCGAGATCGCGCCGCCGGACACCTTGAGAACCCGACCGTTCGCCATCGCGGCGGCAAGGGCATTCGCGTCGCTGCCCAGATCACGACCGTCGACGGTGAATCGCGCCGCGGGCGTGTGCCCCGACGCGTCGGTCGCGCCCTCCCCCGATACCGTGTGATAGCGGCCCTGCGGGCCTGGGTTGCGGATCAGGTTGAGCGTCGCCCCGGCGCCCGCGCCATCGTCCGGCAGCAGCGACGCCATGGTGCACACCAGCCCATTGTCGCAGCCGACCTGCCAGTCACCGAACGTTTTGAGCGTGCCAGGTTTCGGCGTGACCGGCGCACGCGTCTTCGCCGTCGCGGGCGGACTGGCCGTCGTGCGGGGCCCGGCCTCCGGCGTCCGGGTTGGCGTCGCGTCGGCCTGCGGCTGGCTGGAGCAAGCGGCGAGCATCAGGGCGGCGAGGGCGACATGGCGGGTCATGATGGTCCTACTCAGCGAACGGGTTCCCGGTTCCAACGCCGCAACGCCGCCCGCAGCACCACGACGAAGATGACGAAGCCGACGATCACCGCGGGCAGCGACGCTTCGGGTCCGAACGCGCCGCCGCTCAGCCAGTCGGGGCTGCCCTGCACCGGCGCGCTGACGAACAGGCTGCCAGTGTCGGTGCCTCCCGAGACGCGCGCGCCGAACACCGGACCCTGGACGAAATTCCACGCGGCATGCACCCCCACCGCCATCCAGATGCGCCCGGTGACGAGGTAGAAAGCGGCGAGCATCAGCCCCGCCTCCACCGCGATCGCCAGCGCGGCGACCAGCGTCGCATTGGGGTTGGCGAGGTGCATCGCCCCGAATAGCAGCGCGGAGATCGCCAGCGCCGGCCACAGTCCCGCCGCGCGCATCAGCAGGCGGAAGACGACGAGGCGCAGCAGCAATTCCTCGGCGAACCCGGTGCGCAGCGCCCAGACGATGTCGGACGGCCAGTCGCCCCATTGGCCGGGCGCGAGCGTGTAGACGCCGAGCAGGCGCAGGCTGGTGAAGACGAGCGCGAACATCCCCGCCCCGATCGCGATGCCGGCGAGCAGCTCGGGCAGCAACGGCCGCGCGGCGATCTCCACCGGCGCGCGGCGTTCGCCGTAACGGACCGCGAGCGCATAGACCGCATAGGCGACCAGCACCGATCCGATCCGTACGGCATCGCGATAGGCGGGCGCCGCATGCAGCCAGCCGGGGAAGAGCAAGACGCTCATCACTACGAACAGCGCGACCATCCAGCCGAGCGCCGCCAGCCAGCGCCATCGGCCCGGCCGCAACAGGCCGCTATCCCCCAATACGATCATGCCCCTCTCCTCTGTGCGCGCGAGCCTATCCGGCTGGCAGGCGCCGGGAAAGCGGCTATGGCGAACGGCAAAGCGATCGATGGAGAGACATGATGCAGGCAGTGGGTGTGATCGGTGCGGGCCAGATGGGTGCCGGCATCGCGCAGGTGAGCGCGGCCGCGGGCTATCGCGTGATCCTGTCCGACGTGTCGGTCGAACGGGCCGAGGCAGGCAAGGCAGGAATCGCCAAACTGCTCGCCCGCGCGGTCGAGAAGGAGAAGATCGACGCAGGCACGCGCGATGCGACGCTCGCCCGGATCGATGCCGTCGGCGACGTCGCCGCGATGGCCGACTGCGGCCTCGTCATCGAGGCGGCGACAGAGCGTGAGGAGATCAAGCGGGCGATCTTCGGCAACGTCGGCAAGGTGCTGGGCAAGGACGCGATCCTCGCGTCGAACACCTCGTCGATCCCGATCACGCGGCTGGCGCAGGCGACCCCCGATCCGGCGCGGTTCATCGGTGTGCATTTCTTCAATCCGGTGCCGGTGATGGGCCTGATCGAGGTGATCCGGGGGCTTGCGACGTCGGACGCCACCGTCGGCGTCATCGAGGATTATGCCGAGCGGCTGGGCAAGGCCGTAGTCCGTGCCAACGACGCGCCGGGCTTCATCGTCAACCGCGTGCTGATGCCGATGATCAACGAAGCGATCTTTGCGCTCGGCGAGGGCGTCGCGACGATCCGCGACATCGACCTGGCCTGCCAATTGGGCCTCAACCACCCGATGGGGCCGCTGACGCTCGCCGACTTCATCGGCCTCGACACCTGCCTGGAGATCACGCGCGTGTTGTTCGAGGGCACGGGCGACCCCAAGTTCCGCCCGGCGCCGCTGCTGGTGAAGTATGTCGAGGCGGGCTGGTACGGCCGCAAGACCGGCCGCGGCTTCTACGATTACAGCGGTCCGCAACCCGAGCCGACGCGCTGAGGAGACCCGCCATGAGCCTGGACGACACGATCGTCGACACGCCCGAAGGTCCGATGACCTTCAAGGAATGGAAGAAGAAGAACCCGGTGCAGCTGCCCTCGCGCCGGACCAAGGGCAAAGATTTGCCCAATAAGGTGAAGACGCGGACGGGGGAGTGACCCTGTTTTCCCTCATCCCGGCGAACGCCGGGATCCATGGACTCGATGCCGTCGATCGGCGCGTGCTACGATCAGCCCCTCGTATCCATGGATCCCGGCGTTCGCCGGGATGACGAAGGCGGGCGTAGGAAAGCCGCATACACCCCCGCCAGCATCGCCAGCACCGGCACGCCGTAGACCAGCGTCAGCGCGAAGGCGGCGGTGAAAGGCGTCGTCGCCAGGATCGCGACGATCGCGCCTGCGCCGGCAAGGCTTACCCAGGGATAGCCCCACATCCGAAAGCCCACCGGCGGCCCATGGCGCCGCCGGAAGGCGAGGTGCGTCACGAAGATCATCCCCCAGGTGAACAACGCACCGAAGATCGACACCGCGATCATCACGCCCAGCGCCGCATCGGGCCGCCACGCGTAGACGCCGCCCGCGATGCCGATCCCCGCCGCCGACACGAGCAGCGCCGCCACCGGGACGCCGCGCGCATCGACCGCGCCCAGTCGCCGCGGCGCAAGGCCGCTGTCCGCCAGGCTGAACAGCATGCGCGAGGCGGTGTAGAGCTGGCTGTTCATCGCCGAGAGCGCCGCGACCAGCACGACGGCGTTGATGACGCCTGCCGCATAGGGCAGGCCGCTCGCCGCCATCACCGTGACGAACGGGCTGGTCGCCGTGCCGGCCTGCGTCCACGGCAGCACCGCCAGCATCACCGCAAGGCTGCCGAGGTAGAATAGCGCAAGGCGCAGCATCGTCGAGCGGAAGGCGCGGACGATCGCGCGTTCCGGATCGCGCGCTTCCCCGGCCGCGACCGCGATCATCTCGATACTGAGGTAGCTGAAGATCGAAACGATCACCGCGCTCCAGATGCCGCCGATACCGTGCGGCGCGAAGCCGCCATGGGCGGTGTAGTTCGCCAGCCCGACGCCCGGTGCGCCGCGGCCGATCACCCACAGGCCCAGCGCGATGAAGGCGAGGATGGCGACGACCTTGATCGCCGAGAACAGATATTCGACCGCGCCGAACGCCCGCACGCTGACGAGATTGACGGCAAGCAGCGCGACGCCGAACCCGCCGATCCACCACGCGCCGGCAACATCGGGCAGCCAATAGCGCATGTAGATCGCGACCGCGGTCACCTCCGTCCCGATCGCCAAGATGATGCAGGTGACATAGGCGTAGCGGACCAGGAAGCCGGCGAAGCGGCCGAGGTAGCGTTCGGCGAACAGGCCGAACGATCCGGTCGCGGGGTCGGCGACGGTCATTTCGGCGAGGCACCCCATCAGCGCCAGCGTGATGAGCCCGCCGATCGCATAGCTGACCAGCACCGCCGGCCCGGCGAGCTGGATCGCGAAGCCGCTGCCCAGGAACAGGCCGGTGCCGACCGCGCCGCCGATCGCGATCATCGCGAGCTGGCCCGGCCCAAGCGTCCTGCGAAGGCCGGTCATAGCGTCCGCGTCAGCCGATCAGCAGGCCGGCGAGCGCGGCCGACATCAGGTTGGCGAGGCTGCCCGCGGCGAGGGCGCGCAGGCCAAGCTTGGCGATCATCGGGCGCTGGTTGGGGGCGAGGCTGCCCGTCACCGCCATCTGGATCGCGATCGACGAGAAATTGGCGAAGCCGCACAGCGCGAAGGTGACGACGGCGATGGTGCGCGGGCTGAGCTGCGCGGCCTGCTTGCCGAGATCGATATAGGCGACGAATTCGTTGAGCACGATCTTCTCGCCGAACAGGCCGCCGGCGATCCCCGCCTCGTTCCACGGCACGTTGAGCAGCACCATCACCGGCTGGAAGACGTAACCGAGCAGCGCCTGAAAGCTGAGACCGGGCAGGCCGACCATGTTGCCGAGGCCGCCGAGCAGGCCGTTCGCCAGCGCGACGAGCGCGACGAAGGCGAGCACCATCGCGCCGACCGCGACCGCCAGCCGCACGCCGGTCTGCGCGCCCTGGGCGGCGGCCATGATGAGGTTCGCGGGCTTTTCCTCGTCATGCGTCGCTTCGGGCAGGGGCTCGCCCGGCGTGCCTTCGGGCAGCAAGGCGGCGGGGCCGGCACCGCTGATCCGGTGGTCGGCGAGCGCGATCACACGGTTTTCGTCGGGCATGTCGCCCAGCGGCAGCTCGCCTTCGGGCGGCATGGTGCGATCGGGCATGATGATCTTCGCCATCAGGATGCCGCCCGGCGCCGCCATGAAGCTGGCGGCGAGCAGATATTCGATGCGGATGCCCATCGAGGCATAGGCCGCGAGGATCGTGCCCGCGACGCCCGCCATGCCGCTGGTCATGACCGTGAACAGCTGCGGCGGGGTGAGGCCGGCCAGATAGGGGCGGATCACCAGCGGCGATTCGGACTGGCCGACGAAGATGTTCGCCGCGGCGCAGAGCGATTCGACCTTGGACGTGCCGATCACCTTTTCGATCGCGCCGCCGACCCAGCGTACCACGACCTGCATGACGCCGAGATAATAGAGGATCGAGACGAGGCTGGCGAAGAAGATGATGACGGGCAGCGCCGCGATCGCGAAGCTCTGGCCTCCGATGTCGGGGCTGGCGAGCTTGCCGAACAGAAACTCCGTGCCACGCTGCGAATAGCCGAGCAGCGCCGAGACGCCCGCCGACGCCCCCGCCAGCGCCGCACGGCCCGGGCCCCAGTAGAGCACGATCGTCGCGATCGTCGCCTGCAACGCGAACGCCGCGCCGACGACGCGCAGCCGGATCGCCTTGCGGTCGGTGGACAGCGCGAAGGCGATGCCGAGGATGACGAGGATGCCGGCAACGCCGATCAGGATACGATTCATGGTGTTTCCGCGAGGATAGGGAAAAGCCGCGGCCCCCCGGCAGCGACAGGGCAGCATACACGGGCTTTTTGTCGAGGAAAGTGAGGATTGAAGCGTGGCGGTCCGCGGTGGCGCGGCGGCGGCGCGAATCCGGGTTCCGGCGGGAGAGGGCTCGCGGAAGTGGACGAAGTGGACGCTATGGTATCGTCGGAAGCGAGGGGTCCGCGGCGCCCGTCGCGCAGCGGCGGGGCGAAGGGCGGACGGGTCATGGGGAGGGTGTAGCAGATCGGGGGCGTGTAGGACAGGGTGGCGGCGGGTTGCCCGCTCCGTCAGCCGTGTGGCGCGTTACCTTGCCGCACCCACCCCGTCACCCCGGACTTGGTCCGGGGTCCGCTGGGCCGCGCTGGCATGGCAAGAGGCTTTGTAGCGCGATGACGCCGTCATTGCGAGCGCAGCGAAGCAATCCAGGGCGTCCTGGTCCGGCTCTGGATTGCCGCGCTTCGCTCGCAATGACGGCCCTGGTTCAATAAGATGTCATCTCACTCCAGCCATCCCCCTCGCCGCGAAGTGGACCCCGGATCAAGTCCGGGGTGACGGGGTGTTTTGGGGGTGCGTTGGCGTGTCGCCTCAGCCTTCGTCGGACGACGTTTGATAGCGGACGGTGCGCCCACTCCGCCCTAGCGGCTGGCGCCGGGCTTCCACAGCACGTCGCCCTCGCCTGCCCCGTTGACGACGCGGGTGGCGACGAAGAGCCAGTCGGACAGGCGGTTGAGATAGGCGAGTGCCTGCGTCGCCTCGCTGCCCATCGTCACGACGCTGCGTTCCGCGCGGCGCACGATCGCGCGGGCGAGGTGGAGCGCCGCTGCCGCCGGAGTGCCGCCGGGCAGGATGAAGCTGGTGAGCGGGGACAGGCCCTCGTTCATCGCGTCGATCTCCGCCTCGAGCCGTGCGACCTGTGCGGGCACGATGCGCAGCGCGCCCTCGATGCCCATCGGCGTGGCGATATCCGCGCCGAGATCGAACAGGTCGTTCTGGATGATCAGAAGCCGGTCCGCGGGCGCCGCGCCGGCGAGCGCCGCGATCGCGACGCCGATCGCGCTGTTCGCCTCGTCGACGTCGCCGATCGCCTGCATCACCGCCGCAGCCTTGGACACGCGCGATCCGTCGACGAGGCCCGTCGTGCCGGCGTCGCCGGTGCGCGTGTAGATGCGGTTGAGCTTGACCATCGGGCGGGCGTGCGACGCTTAGGTTCGGCCGCCGACGAACAGGATGACGACGATGATCAGGATCGCCAGCGCCTGAAAGAAGACGCGCATCTGCATCATCTTGTTCGATTTCAGCGAAGCCGCGGATGGCCCTTCGCCATTGCGGACCTGGGCGTGACTATCCTGGAGGAAGGCGATGACGCCCCGCACCAGCGCGACCACCGTCGCCAGCATCGCCGCGATCAGCAGAATGACGAGGAAGGTGTTCATGACACGTACTTAAGCACGCTGCGCGGCAAAGCCAATGGGAAGCCGCCCGGCGCGCAAGCGCGCGGCGAGGGCGCGGCCGTCCTCTCCCGCCTGTCGCAGATCGGCGAGCCCGGGTGCGCCGTTGCGCTTGGCGAGCCGCGTGCCGTCCGGCCCGGTCAGCAGCGGGTGGTGGCGATAGAGCGGCGTCGGCAGGTTGAGCAGCGCTTGCAGCAGGCGGTGAACGTCCGTCGCCGGGTAGAGATCGACGCCGCGGACGACGTCGGTGACGCCCTGTGCGGCATCGTCGACGGTCACCGCAAGGTGATAGCTGGCGGGCGCATCCTTGCGCGCGAGCACCACGTCGCCGAACGCCGCCGGATCGGCGGTGCGATCGCCCGCGCCCATTTCGTGCCAGTGGAGCGGGCCCGTCTGCGCCAAGGCCGCGCCCATACGCAGCCGCCAGGCATGCGGCTCGCCCGTGGCGATCCGCGCCGCCGCGACGGCCGGGTCGCAATGCCGACAGAGGCCGGGATAGACCGGTCCGTCCGGGCCATGGTGCGGCGCGCTGGCGCTTTCCGCGATCTCACGCGCGATATCGGCGCGGGTGCAGAAACAGGGATAGAGCAGCGCCGCCCCACGCAGCCGGGCGAGCGCCGCGTCGTACAGCGCCAGCCGATGCGACTGGCGTACCACCGGGCCATCCCACGACAGACCCAGCCAGGCGAGATCGTCGAGGATGCCGGCGACGAACGTCTCGCGGCTGCGCGTCCCGTCGATATCCTCGATCCGCAGCAGGAAGCGGCCGCCCTTGGCGCAGGCATGGTCGTGCGCCTGGATCGCGGCATAGGCATGGCCCAGGTGCAGCAGGCCCGTGGGGCTGGGAGCGAAGCGCGTGACCACGGTGCCGGCACCGGGGGCGCTCATGCCGCGCGGCCCCGCCGGCCACCGCAAGCCGCTTGACCGCACCCAAGGGCGCGTGCTGTCATACCCCCGTCACTCTCATGGGCGACATGGCCCATGGGTAACCCGTGGGAGGAGCCGTGTTTCATCCCGATCTGATCCGCCATCCCGACAATTGCCCCGCGTTGGTGCTCAACGCGGACTATACGCCTTTGTCTTATTATCCCTTGAGCGTCTGGCCATGGCAGACCGCGGTCAAGGCAGTGTTCCTCGACCGGGTCGACATCGTCGCGCATTACGAGCGCGAAGTGCGCAGCCCGAATGCGGCGATCAAGCTGCCGTCGGTCATCGCGCTCAAACAATATGTGCGCCCCTCCGCCTTTCCCGCCTTCACCCGCTTCAACCTGTTCCTGCGCGATCGCTTCGCCTGCCAGTATTGCGGGGTCAGCCGCGACCTGACGTTCGACCATGTCGTGCCGCGCGCGCAAGGGGGCCGGACGACGTGGGAGAATGTCGTCACCGCCTGCGCACCCTGCAACCTCAAGAAGGGCGGGCGCACGCCGAAGCAAGCGGGCATGCCGCTGTATGTCGAACCGATCCGCCCGACCAACTGGCACCTTCAGGAACATGGCCGCGCCTTTCCGCCCAACTATCTGCACGACACGTGGCACGACTGGCTCTACTGGGATGTTGAGCTGGAAGCATAAGCGGAGACGATAGTTGCGGCGACACGGAATGACGGCATCGCTGGTCCTTGCGGTGG
Source organism: Sphingomonas sp. S6 (assembly GCF_043498045.1). Classification (NCBI taxonomy): domain Bacteria; kingdom Pseudomonadati; phylum Pseudomonadota; class Alphaproteobacteria; order Sphingomonadales; family Sphingomonadaceae; genus Sphingomonas; species Sphingomonas sp. S6. The sequence continues at coordinate 221,907 of NZ_JBIEOE010000004.1, read as the reverse complement.
CCCTGCTGAGCGCATGCGGCAAGAAGAGCGAGGAGAAAGCGGCGCAGGCGGACGCGGTCGCCAATGCCGCCGGCTTCGTGCCGCCCGCCGTCACCAGCCGCGTCGATTTCTCGACCGCGATGGACCAGCGCTTCCGCAGCCTCGACCGCAACGGCGACGACCGCATCGACGCGACCGAGCTGCCGCGCCAGAACAGCCGCCTGATGGGGCTGGACCGCAACAAGGACGGCGTGATCAGCCAGATCGAGTGGAGCGAGGGCACGATGCGCCGCTTCGACCAGATGGACCTCAACCACGACGGCACGGTGACGTCGGAAGAGGAAAGCGAATGGCGCGCCGCCCGCGACGCCGGGCGCGAACCCGCCGCGCAGCCGACCACGCCGGTGCTGGGCGATACGCTGAGCAACCAGGGGACGCGGGCGCAATAGGGGCGACGTAGGCCTTCCAAACACGCCGTCACCCCGGACTCGTTCCGGGGTCCACCGGGCCGCAAGGGAATCGCAAGAAGCTCCAGCCGTCCCCCTCGCCGCGGGGTGGCCCCCGGAACGAGTCCGGGGTGACGGAGTGGGTGGGGCAATGGCTCCACCCTCGCCTTCACTTCAGCTTTCCGCTTCGAAACCCCAAGCCCGGTTGACCCGGTCCCTGCCGCAGCGCAGCATGCGGACATGGCCAATATCGACCCCGCTTCGCTTCCGCCGATCGCCAACAATCCCGACGTGCGCTTCCTGGGCGCAAAGCTCGGCGACGTCATTCGCACCTATGGCGGCGAGGCGTTGTTCGAGGCGACAGAGGCGATCCGGCGGGCGTCGGTGGAGCGCCATCGCGGCACGGGCGACGGCGATGCGGTGCATCGTCACCTGCAGGACCTGGGCCTCGACGAAACGCTCGATTTCGTCCGCGGATTCATGCTCTTCTCGATGCTCGCCAATCTGGCCGAGGACCGCCAGGGCATCGCCGCCGAACAGGGCGCGGATGTCGCCGCGGCGCTCGCGACGTTGCAGGCGGAGGGGATCGACCGGGCCGAGGTGCAGCGCCTGCTCGCCCATGCGCTGATCGTGCCGGTGCTGACCGCCCACCCGACCGAGGTGCGGCGCAAGAGCATGATCGACCACAAGAACCGCATCGCCGAGCTGATGGCGGCGAAGGATTCGGGCCGCGCGGAAACGCCCGACGGCGATCTGGTGGACGATGCGATCACCCGCCAGATCGCGTTGCTGTGGCAGACGCGCGTGCTGCGGCGCGAGCGACTGTACGTGACCGACGAGGTCGAGACCGCGCTGAGCTACATGCGCGACGTGTTCCTGCCCGCGCTGCCCGCGCTGTACCAGCGTTGGGATCGCGCGTTCGGGGAACGCGTGCCGAGCTTCGTGAAGCCGGGCAGCTGGATCGGCGGCGACCGCGACGGCAACCCCTTCGTCACCGCCGATTCGCTGCGCACGGCCTTGTCGCGCGCGGCGGAGGCGGTGCTCGGCTTCTACCTCGACGCGGTCCATGCGCTGGGCGCCGAACTGTCGATCTCGACCGAACATGCCGCGGTGGACGACGCGGTCGTCGCGCTGGCGGATGCGAGCGGTGATACCGCCGCCAGCCGCAGCGACGAACCCTATCGCCGCGCGCTGTCGGGCATCTATGCGCGCCTCGCCGCGACGCACGAGAAACTGACCGGCAAGCCCGCCGCGCGCCCCGGCCGGCTGACCGGCGAGCCCTATCCCGACCCGCAGGCATTCCGCGCCGACCTTGCCGCGATCGCGCATGCGCTGGCGAGCGCGGGGGCGCTCAAGACCGGCGGCGCGCTCGGCCGGCTGATCCGTGCGGTCGAGACGTTCGGCTTCCACCTCGCGACGCTCGACCTGCGCCAGAACAGCGCGGTCCACGAACGCGTCGTCGCCGAATTGCTGAAGACCGCAGGCGTCGAGGACGATTATCTGGCGCTGGACGAGCCGGCGCGCGTCGCGCTGCTGCGCGGCGAGCTGGCGCATGCGCGGCCGCTCGCCAGCCGCTTCACCACCTATTCGGACGAGACGCAGTCCGAATTGCAGATCGTGCTCGCCGCCGCGGAGGCGCATGCCACATACGGCCCGGCGTGCATCACCAACTATATCGTGTCGATGGCGCAGTCGGTGTCCGACCTGCTCGAAATCAACCTGCTGCTGAAAGAGGTCGGCCTGTACCGCGGTGGCGACGAGCCCTCCGCGGCGATCATGGCGGTACCGCTGTTCGAGACGGTCGGCGACCTCGAGGCCGCGCCCGGCATCATGACCGACTGGTTCGCGCTGCCCGAGATCGCGCACATCGCGGCGAAGCGCGGTCATCAGGAGGTGATGATCGGCTATTCGGACAGCAACAAGGACGGCGGCTATCTGACCTCTACCTGGCAGCTGTCGAAGGCGTCGACTGCGCTGAAGCCGGTGTTCGAGGCGGCGGGCGTCGGCATGCAGCTGTTCCACGGCCGCGGCGGTGCGGTGGGGCGCGGGGGCGGCAGCGCCTTTGCGGCGATCCGCGCGCAGCCGCCGGGCACGGTGCAGGGCCGCATCCGCATCACCGAACAGGGCGAGGTGATCGCGGCGAAATACGGCACCCGCGACAGCGCGATGACCAATCTGGAGGCGATCGCCTCGGCGACATTGCTCGCCAGCCTGGAGCCCGAACGGCTGTCGAACGCGCAGAATGCGGACTTCACCGGCGCGATGGACGCCTTGTCGGACACCGCGTTCCACGCCTATCGCGACCTCGTCTACGGCACGGAAGGCTTCCGCACCTTCTTCCGCCAGATGACGCCGATCGGCGAGATCGCGGGCCTGAAGATCGGCAGCCGCCCAGCCAGCCGCAAGAAGAGCGACGCGATCGAGGATCTGCGCGCCATCCCCTGGGTGTTCAGCTGGGCGCAGGCGCGCACGATGCTGCCTGGTTGGTACGGCGTCGGGCAGGCGATCGCGGCGTTCGGAGACAAGGCGCTGCTGCGTGACATGGCGCAGGGGTGGCCGCTGTTCGCCTCGACGCTCGCCAATATGGAGATGGTGTTGGCGAAGTCCGATATCGCGATCGCCGGCCATTATGCCGAGCTGGTCGAGGACAAGGCCCTGCGCGACGGCATCTTCACCCGCATCCGCGACGCCTGGCATCTGACGCATGACGGGCTGCTCGACGTGACCGGGCAGACGCGGCTGCTGGAAAAGCATCCGGCGCTCGATGCCTCGATCCGGCTGCGGCTGCCGTATATCGAGCCGCTGAACTTCCTGCAGATCGAACTGATGAAGCGCCACCGCGCGGGCGAGGACGATCCGCGGATCGGCGAGGGCATCCTGCTGTCGATCAACGCGATCGCGACGGCGCTGCGGAATTCGGGGTGATGCTGCGCGAACCCTCCTTACACCGTCACCCCAGCGCAGGCTGGGGTCTTTAGCGATGACGGGCTGACGGCAGCCGATGGGCGGCTGGGTCTACATCATGGCGAGCAAGCCGCACGGTATGCTCTATATTGGTGTGACCGCGCATCTCGCCGCAAGGGTCGATCAGCACCGGCGTGATGTCGGGTCCGCATTCTGTCGGCGTTATGGGATCCGAACGCTGGTCTACGCGGAGCCCCATGATCGGATCGAGGACGCCATCGCTCGGGAGAAAGCGCTGAAGGCGTGGCGACGCGAGTGGAAGATACGGCTGATCGAGACGGCGAACCCGGAGTGGCGGGATCTGTTCGATACGATCGCCTAATCCGCCCCCCCTCACGTCACCCCAGCGAAGGCTGGGGTCTTTTCGGGGTGTGCGTCACGTCCGCCAAGCAGAAGACCCCAGCCTTCGCTGGGGTGACGTATGTTTGTGGAAGGCGGATCAGTTGGTCAGGAACGGCGCCGCCACCTCTGGCCGGACGCGCATCAGGCGGCCGGTGGCGCGTTCCAGCAGGGCCCAGGTCGTGACGGCCTCCACCTTGACCTTGCCGTCGGTGCCCACGAAGCGGACGTGGCGGTCGAAGCGGGCGCCCTTGGGGGGGGCGGGGACCCAGGTTTCGCCGGTCACCGTCTCGCCCGCGGCGACGTTGCCGCGATAGTCGATTTCGTGGCGGGTCACGACCCAGACCATCGCCGCGCGATGCTCCGCGGGGGCGACCGCATCCCAGTGCGCGACGGCGATGTCCTGGATCCAGCGTACCCACACGGCATTGTTGACGTGGCCGAGTTCGTCGATGTCCTCGGCCGCGGCGGTGATCGTCATCGTGAACCTAGCGCTCATGCCCGCCGGCTCCGCCACCAGCGGAAGGCGGCGAAGGCGCCGCCGAGCAGCACTGCCGCGCCCGCGACCCACAGCCATTGCCGCCCGTGCGGGCGATAGCGGCCGAGCAGCTCGGCGATCCCCGTGCCGAACACATAGCCGAGGCTGGTGAACAGCGCCCCCCACACCGCCGCCGCGACCGCGTTGATCCAGAGGAACTGGCGCGTGCGCACATGCGTGGTGCCGATCGCGATCGGGCTGACGGTGCGCAGGCCGTAGAGGAAGCGGAAGGCGAAGATGAAGCCGACCGGATAGCGTTCCAGCGTCGTCAACGCCTTGGCGAAGGCGGGTTTCTTTTGCGCGCGCTGCACCCATCGGTGCGAGCGGAAGCGCCGCCCCGCTGCGAAGAACAATTGGTCGGCGACGAACGAGCCGCACGCCGCCGCGATCATCGCGCCGGGCAGCGACAGCATGCCTTCATGCGCGAACAGGCCGCCGGCGAGGACCATCGTCTCGCCTTCGATCCCCGCGCCCAAAAAGACCGCAGCCAAGCCGTATTCGGCGATCAGTGTCTCGATGCTCAGCCGCTTATTCCCAATTGCCACAGCACGAAGGCATGTTCCTCCGCGGCTTCGCGTAACGATTCGAAGCGGCCGGATTTCCCGCCGTGCCCTGCGCCCATGTTGGTTTTGAGCAACAGCACGTTGTCATCGGTCTTGGAGCTCCGCAGCTTGGCCGCCCATTTCGCCGGTTCCCAATAGGTTACGCGGGGATCGTTCAATCCGCCCGAGATGAACATCGGCGGATAATTCTGCGCGACGACATTGTCGTAGGGGCTGTAGCTGCGGATCAGGTCGAACGCCGCTCTGTCCTCGATGGGATTGCCCCATTCGGGCCATTCGCCCGGCGTCAGCGGCAGGTCGGCGTCGAGCATGGTGTTCAGCACATCGACGAACGGTACGTCGGCGATCACCGCGCCCCACAGATCGGGGTCGGAATTGACGATCGCGCCCATCAGCTCGCCGCCCGCCGAGCGGCCCGCGGTGGCGATGCGGCCGGCGCTGGTCCAGCCCTGCTCGATCAGCCCCTTGGCGACGTCGACGAAGTCGTTGAACGTGTTGGTGCGCTTTTCGAGCTTGCCGTCGTGATACCATTGCTGGCCGAGGTCGTCGCCACCGCGGATATGCGCGATGGCATAGGCGAAGCCGCGGTCGAGCAGGCTGAGGCGCCCGGTCGAAAAGCCCGGCGGGATCGCATAGCCGTAGGCGCCATAGGCATAGAGGAACAGCGGCTGCGACCCGTCGCGCTGGAAGCCCGCCGGATAGACGATCGATACGGGGACTTCGGTGCCGTCGCGGACCGTGATCTTCAGCCGTTCGGTGCGATAGCCGGCCGCGTCATAGCCCGCCGGAATCTCCTGCACCTTCAGGACGGTGAGGCCGCCGGTCGCGACGTCATAGTCATAGACCGTGCCCGGCGTGACCATCGATTCATAGCCCAGCCGCAGCGTCGCGACGTCATATTCGGGATTGTCGCCGAGGCCCGCGGCATAGCTCGCCTCCGGGAAGGTGATCGGCTGCGGGACGGTCGGCGCGCCGTAGCGGTGGATGGCGATCTGATCGAGGCCGTCGCGGCGCCCTTCGACCACGAAGAAGTCCCGATAGCATTCGACACCGGTCATGTAGAAATGCGGGTCCGCCGGGATCAGCTCGTGCCAGTCGCCGGGCGCGTCGAGGCTGGCGGTGCACAGCCGCCACATCGGATCGGTGTCGTTGGTGTGGATGAAGAGCGTGCCGTCGTGCGCGTCGACGTCATACTCGCGGCCTTCCTTGCGGGGCGCGACCAGGATCGGCGTGGCGAAGGGATCGTTGGCGGGGAGCAGCCGGACTTCGCTGGTGACGTGATCGCCGGTGCCGATGACGATCCACTGGCGATCGCTCGTCTCGGCGACGGCGACGCGATAGCCTTCGTCCTCCTCGTGGAACAGCTCGACATCGTCCGCGACCGGCGTGCCGAGCCGGTGGAAGCGCGCATTGTCGGTGCGCCACTGGTCGTTGGCGACGCCGTAGAGGAAGCCCGTATCGTCGGCGGTCCAGACGATTTCGGACAGCATGCCGGGGATGACCTCCGGCAGATGCTCGCCGGTGGTGAGGTCCTTCACGCGCACCTCGAACCGCTCCGCGCCGCTGTCGTCGATCGCATAGGCGAGCAGGCGCCCGTTGTTGCTGATCGCGAAGGCGCCGAGGCGGAAATATTCCTTGCCCTCGGCAAGGGCGGGCTCGTCGAGCAGCAGTTCGTCCGGCCCGCCGGCGACAGGCTTGCGCCACCATTTGCGATACTGGCCACCGGTTTCGAACGCGGTCCAGTAGAGCCAGTCGCCGTCCTTTTGCGGGACCGAGGATTCGTCTTCCTTGATGCGCGCCTTCATCTCTTCGTACAGCGTGTCGACCAGCGGCTGGTGCGGCGCCATGACGCGTTCGAAATAGGCGTTTTCCGCCTCGAGATAGGCGAGGACGTCGGGGTCGGTGACCTCGGGATATTTGGGGTCCTTCAGCCAGGCATAGGGGTCTTCGATCGTCACGCCGTGCGTGGTGAAGCTGTGGGGGCGGCGCTCGGCGACGGGGGGCGTGGGGTCGGTCATCGCCTTGCTGTAGAACAGGATGGCGGGCGATGGGAACGCCATCCTCTTCGTCACCCCGGATCAAGTCCGGGGTGACGATGCGGGAGGGCTGGCGGCCCGCTCCAGCAACACGCCAGCAACACGACCGCAGTTGAACCCGTGCGCGAGCGCCGCCATGCACGGCGCGGATAACACAGGGGAACACACATGGCCGGCGGACTGGTCGCACTGCTCGACGATATCGCGGCGATGGCGAAGCTCGCCGCCGCCAGCCTGGACGACGTCGCGGGTGCGGCAGGCCGGGCGGGGGCGAAGGCGGCGGGCGTGGTGATCGACGATACCGCGGTGACGCCGACCTATGTCGTCGGCCTCAGCCCCGCACGCGAGCTGCCGATCATCTGGAAGATCGCCAAGGGCTCCCTTCGCAACAAGCTGCTGTTCCTGCTGCCCGCGGCGCTGATCCTGAGCGCGCTGGCGCCTTGGGCGATCACGCCGATCCTGATGGCCGGCGGCGCCTTCCTGTGCTTCGAGGCGGCGGAGAAGATTTTGGGCGCGCTGACCGGCCACGGCCATGGCGACGAGGCCGCCGCCGCCACCTCACCGGAAGAGCTGGAGCAGCGGCAGGTGTCGAGCGCGATCCGCACCGACCTGATCCTGTCGGGCGAGATCATGGCGATCGCGCTCGCCGAACTTGCCGACCAGAGCTTGGTCAATCAGGCGGTCGCGCTGGCCCTGGTCGCGGTGGCGATCACTGCGGGCGTCTATGGCCTGGTCGCGCTGATCGTGAAGATGGACGATATCGGCCTGCACCTCGCCCGCCGGCCGGGATCGGGCAGTCAGGCGCTCGGCCGCGGGCTGGTCGCGGCGATGCCGCGCGTGCTGTCGGCGCTGTCGATCATCGGCACTGCGGCGATGGTGTGGGTGGGCGGCGGCATCATCGTCCACGGGATGGAGGCGTTCGGCTTCACCGCCATCCCGCATGTCATCCACCACGCCGCGGAGGTCGCGGCGGCATCGGCGGGGGCGCTGTCCGGCGTCGTCGGCTGGCTGGTCGGCGCGATCGGATCGGGGATCGTCGGGATGATCGTCGGCGGCGTCATCGCCGGCGTGCTGCACCTGATCCCGCGCCGCGGCCACTAGAGGGTCGATCCACCTGGCCGAAACCGTCACCCCAGCGCAAGCTGGGGTCTCCCGCGACGCCTGCTGCGCGCCCTGACCGGGAGATCCCAGCCTGCGCTGGGATGACGGTGGGTTCGAGCCGGAGGGATCCTATACACGCCCCGCGAGAGTTGGCGAAGGCCCATGGCGGGCGTATGCGCAGGGCCACGTGATCACAGGACCCTTCGCATGACCAGCACGCCCGCCGCCAACCTCGCCGCGCTTCGCACAGACCTCGCCGCCCGCGGCCTCGACGGCTTCGTCGTGCCGCTGACCGACGAGCATATGAGCGAATATGTCGGCGCCTATGCGCAGCGGCTGGGCTGGCTGACCGGCTTCGGCGGATCGGCGGGCAGCGCGGTGGTGCTGGCGGACAAGGCCGCGATCTTCACCGACGGCCGCTATACGTTGCAGGTGCGCGAGCAGGTGTCGGCGGACGACTGGGCCTATGTGCCCGTGCCGCAGGAGAGCATCGCGGGCTGGCTCGCCGCCAACGCCAGCGAAGGGAGCCGCATCGGCTACGATCCCTGGCTGCACACCAGCGCCTGGGCGACGGACACCGCCGCCACGCTCGCCGACCGCGGCATTACTTTGGTGCCGGTCGACAGCAACCCGATCGACGCGGTGTGGACCGATCGCCCCGCCCCCTCGCCCGCCACGCTGACCGTCCACGCCGATGCGCACGCGGGGCAGTCCTCCGCCGCGAAGCGCGCCGCAATTGCCGACTGGCTGGGCGCGCAGCGCGCCGATGCGGTGGTGCTGACCGCGCTCGATTCGATCGCCTGGGCGCTCAACGTGCGCGGCACCGATGTGGCGCACACACCGGTCGCGCTCTCCTATGCGATCGTCGGCAGCGACGGCACGACCGACCTGTTCGTCGCGCCCGAAAAGGTCGACGATGCGGTGCGCCAGCATCTGGGCAATGCGGTGCGCATCCATGACCGCGACGCCTTCGCCCCCGCCTTGCGCGGCTATGCCGGCCAGCGCGTCGCCGCCGATCCCGAACGCGCGGTGGCGGCCGTGTTCGACGCACTGACCGCGGGCGGCGCCAAGGTGCTCGGCCTGCGCGACCCCGTCGTGCTGGCCAAGGCGCTGAAGAACCCCGCCGAGATCGCCGGTCATCGCGCCGCCAGCATCCGTGACGGCGCCGCGCTCAGCCGCTTCCTGCGCTGGATCGAGACGGAGGCGCCCAAGGGTGGCCAGACGGAGCTGTCCGCCGCGGCGCAGCTGCTCGCCTTCCGCGAAGCGACCGGCTGCCTGCTCGACACGTCGTTCGACACGATCTCCGCCACCGGCGCGCATGGCGCCAGCCCGCACTATCACGTCACCGAAGAGTCGAACGCCCCGATCCTGCCCGGCCAGCTGTTCCTGATCGATTCGGGCGGGCAATATGCGGACGGCACCACCGACGTGACCCGCGTCGTGCCGGTCGGGCCGCCGACCGCGGAAATGCGCGACCGCTTCACCCGCGTGCTGAAGGGCCATATCGCCATCGCCACCGCGGTCTTCCCCGACGGGACCAGCGGCGCGCAGATCGATGCCTTCGCCCGCCGGCCGTTGTGGGAGGCGGGGCTCGATTTCGCGCATGGCACCGGCCATGGCATCGGCAGCTACCTGTCGGTGCATGAAGGGCCGCAGCGGATCGCGGCGCCCAATTATCCCGGCGGCGCCAGCCTGGAGCCACTGCGGGCGGGCATGATGCTGTCGAACGAGCCGGGCTATTACAAGGCGGGCGAATACGGCATCCGGATCGAGAATCTGCTGCTGATCGTCCCCGCCGCGATCCCCGGCGGCGATCGCGAGCGCACGATGCTGCGCTTCGAAACGCTCACCTTCGCGCCGATCGAGCGGACGCTGATCGATCCGGCGCTGCTGACCCGCGACGAGCGCGACTGGCTGGACGCCTATCACGCCGACGTGATCGCGCGGATCGGCCCCGATCTCGACATTGCAGAGCGTGCGTGGCTTAACGCCAAATGTGCGCCGATCGCGGGGTGATCGTTGCCCCATCTGCGCGGGACCCGTCATCCCGCGCAGGCTGGATCACCCCCGGCCTTCTGGCACGCGCGCTAGGCTGGAGATTGCCGCCTACGAAGGGGCGACGGCGCGTTCAACGCGGAGGGATCGGATCCTGATCGGCCGTTTCTGGGGCGGGCGGTGCCGGCTGCGACGCGACGTCACGATTGCCCTCCGCCGCCACGGCGCGCGCCTGCGCCTTGCGCCGATGCAGGTTCGCGCGCAGCTGCGCGGCCAGCCGGGCGGCCCGTTCGTCGCTATTTGCCATGCCCAGACCCTAGCCCCGTCCGGTAACGCTTGACAATCCGCCCCCGGTCGTCTCTAGGCGCCCTTCCCGCGGCGAACGCCGGCGGAAAAACGAGTGCTGCCGTAGCTCAGTGGTAGAGCGCATCCTTGGTAAGGCTGAGGTCGTGAGTTCAATCCTCACCGGCAGCACCATTTTCTCCTGATATTGCCGCCGCCTGGCGGAACGCGTCGAATCAGGCGGTGTGGTGCCTAAGATATTGTGGGTCGAAGTCGCAGCGGCGGCGCAACTGCGTGACGTCGGGGATGTGGATCATCCGGCCGTCGGTGACGATCAGCGCGTCGGCGCGTAGCCGCTGCATCATGCGATTGACGTGTACCGCGGTGAGGCCGAGCACGTCGGCGAGCAGTTCCTGCGTCAACGGCATCTCGAACTGGCTGCAATTGTCCTGCTCGCCGCCACAGCGCAGGCTGAGTTCGCAGATCAGGCACGCGAGCCGTTCGAGCGCGGGCAGACGGCCGTTGTACAGCGTCCAGCGCGACAGGACGGCATGGTCCGCCAGCGCCTGCAACAGGAACATCCGCGCGATGCCGACATGATCGGCGGCCAGCGCCTGGGCGCGATCCCGCGTCATCGCGCTGACCTCCAGCGGTGTGACCGCGCGGATGCCGCTGCCGCACCCGCCCTCGGCCAGCGTGTCGATATTGGCGACGTCGCCCGGCACCAGCACCGCCGAAATCTGGCGGGCGCCATCCCGCGCGGTGAGGTAGCGATAGGCCCAGCCCTTGACGACGACGTAGAGCCGGTCGGCGCGATCGCCTTCACGGACCAGGTCGGTGCCGGCCCGGATCGTGCGCGGCGGCAGCGTCGCCTGTTGCAGCGCCTGTTGCGCATCGGGACAGTCGGGCACCGCATGCGCCACCGCGAGCGCGACGAAGGACGCGTCGGCAGCGGCGGGATAGGCGAGGCCTCGGTCGGCCAAGCGGGCGGCGGGCGCAGAATGGCGCGCGAACCGGAGAGCCTCAGCCATGACCGCGCACTCCGTCGCCGCCACGGTTCACGACGCGCGCGCGATAGGCCTCGGCGAGCTGGCGGTGGATGGCAGCCGCTTCCGGACAGACGGCATGATCCGCCCGGCGACGCTCGGCGATCGCGCGGCTGTTGAAATAGGTAAGGTCATCGTGGGTCATCGCAGCTCTCCCGGCAACACGCAGAGGCGAAAGGCGACAGCCAGACGATCACGCAAAGCCCCGGAGGTTACGGACGCGATCGAATCCGGAATAGGCCCGACTTCGGGTGCAATTCCTTGTTATAGAACAGGATTCTAAGAAACGATGCGCCGGACCGGCCGGTTTGTAGGACCAAAATCCATCGACAGGTGATCGAGATGATGCGGGGCGATGAGATCGCCCGCGCGCGCCAGCACCGCAGGATCCCCCGATTCGGTGCGCTGGAGATGCAGATAATCGGCGTTGAACTGCCCCAGCTGCTTCAGCTGCGCCGGATCGACGACGGTCAGCACGCGGCTGTGCCAGACGATGATCCCCTCGTCGCGCAGCCGGCGCAGCACGCGGTTGACGTGCGACGGGGTGAGGCCGGTCGCGTCGGCCAGATCGGTCTGGGTGATCGGAAAGTCGAACGTGTCGCCCCGCGTCTCGGCCACGATCCGGTGCCGCACCAGCATCTCATAGAGCAAATGCGCGACGCGTTCGTCGGCGGTGCGGCGACCGTGATCGACGATGCGTTCCCGCAGCACGGCGAGGTCGGTCATCGTCCCCCACCACAATGCCTCGGACACGGCCGACACTTCGCGCAGCAGCACCCGCATCGCACTGGCGGGGATCATCGCGGTGACGCTGGGCACCAGCGCGCCGATCGCGTGATCCATCCGGTCGAGCACGAAGATTTCGGCATCGCACAGGTCGCCGGGCACGAGAAACGCCATGATCTGGCGCTGGCCGTCGGGCAGGAGGGCATAGCGGCAGGCGAAGCCGCTGAGCAGCACATGGCAATGATCGCTGTGCGCGCCCTGCGCGATGATATCGTCGCGCGCGTCATGGTGCCGCTGACGCGCGGCGACCAGCATGTCGAGACGGCCGCGTTCCTCCGGGGTGAACCGGGTGAACTGCTCCATCTTCATCGCCCAGACGTTGTGCATGGCAGTTTTCCTGTTGGTTCAACGCCTTGCATACCGAACGGATGCGCGACATGCGATCAGTGCTGCCAGATATACGGTCCGATGAGTGTGCCGGTGAACCCGCCGGCGACCGTCGTGCTGAGAAAACGGATGTCGATGTCGCGCGCCAGCGTGGCGACGTGGCCGGCGACGGCATAATCGACCGCCAGCGTGCCGCGGTCGATCCGCAGCGTCAGCGTCACCGGGCCGGTGGCGGCTAACGATGCGCTGGAGACACGTCGTTCGGGGCCGTGGTCGCGCGTATAGAGTGCGATACTGCGGCGGCCGGCGATGCGGGTGATGCCGAAAATCAGGTAATTGTCGTCGCTTTGCATCGCGGCGAGGCCGGCGCGGTCGCCATCCTGCGCGACATCGAACGTCACCCGCGTCGAGACGGTGGCGATCGCATGCTGCTGCCGCCGCGCGACGAAGGCGGGGACGCCATCGACGTCACCGAGGGGCGCGCGGCCGTCCATCAGCAGCGCACCGCGATCGAGGCGGTAGAACGGCGCCTTGGGCGTGCGCACGCCGATCCATTCCATCCCCAGCGCGGTACTGGCGAAGTCGTCGGTATAGCCGAAGTCACCGCTGGTCGGCCGGCGCGGTTCCGGCCCGTGCGGAAGCGCGGGAGCCTTGGCGACGAACGGCACGCGCGTCGCCTTAGGCAGGATGATCGGCCAGCCGTCCTGCCACGTCACCGGCAGCAGGAACGTCTCGCGCCCGATATTATAGTCATCGCCGCGATAGGGCCGCACGCCGAGGAAAGTCGCCCACCAGTCGCCGGTCTGCGTCTGCACCAGTTCGGCATGGCCCGCAGCGGACACGGGATCGGCGCGGTCCATCGGCAGGTCGCGCTGGGTGAGGATCGGATTGCCCGCGAACGGCACGTACGGTCCGCGCAGGGTCCTGGCGCGGAAGACGACCTGCGAATGGTTGACGCTGGTGCCGCCTTCCGCGGCGGTGAGGTAATACCAGCCGTCCTTGCGAACGATATGCGGCCCTTCGATCCACACCGGCTTGCGGGCGATGTCGACGCCGCCGTTGACGATCTGGGTCGACGGGCCGACCATCCGTCCCGCGCGCCAGTCATATTCCTGCACCCAGATCGCGCGATGGCCGTCGTACCGTGGGGGCTCGTCCGGCGCGCGATTGTTGACGATGAAGGCGCGATCGCCCTCCCAATAGATGGAGGGGTCGATCCCTTCGAACGGCAGCCAGATCGGATCGGACCATGGCCCCCTGGGGTCTTTGGCGGTGATGACGAAATTGCCGCGACAGCCGACGCAGGTGTTGGCGATGTAGAACAGGCCGTCGTGATACGAGATGTCGGGCGCGAAAAGCCCCTCCGACACGTGGCGGCCGGTCAGATCGACCTGTCCCGGGCGATCGATCGCATTGCCGATCTGCGTCCAGTGGACGAGGTCGGTCGAGTGGAAGACGGGCAGGCCCGGAACATGCGCGAAGCTGGAATTGACGAGATAATAGTCCGTGCCGACCCGCACGACCGAAGGGTCGGGATAATAGCCCGACAGGATCGGGTTGCGATATTCGCCGCGGCCAGCGTGCGCCACCTCGACGCTGCGGCCCTCATAGGTGAAGCGTTCGAACCGCGCCGGATCGGCCGCGGCCTGGCCGAGCGCAAGACAGGCCGCCACCGCCGATGCAATGGCTTGCAGGAATATCCTCACGCCGCCTCCTCTCACCAAGACCGGGCGTTTGCACCCGTGCCGTTAGCGCTCACATTACCGGCGTCTGCATCGCGTGCAACGGCCGGCTTGATACCGGCATCGCTTTTCTTGCCTCCCCTTCCGCCGCGACGGGCCTACATCGGTGCGATGACACAGGATTTCGGCGCATGACCCGCCCCTCATTCGGCGTGCAGGTCTTCATCGGCATGGCCCTTGGCCTCGTGCTGGGCTTCGTTGCCCGCAACTATGACCTCACCGGCCTGGCCGACGCCTTGCGGATCGTCGGCGAGATTTTTGTCCAGCTGTTGAAGGCGCTGGTGGTGCCGCTGGTGTTCACCGCCATCGTTGCGTCGATCGCGGCGCTGCGCGACCTCAACAATGCGGCGAAGCTGGTGGCGAGCACGTTCATCTGGTTCGGCATCACCGCACTGATCGCGGTATCGATCGGGCTGACGCTGGGCACCGTATTGCAACCGGGCGCCCATGCCGGGGTGAGCGCCGCCGCCGCGGTACGGCCGGATACGGCGGGGTCGTGGCTTGATTTCCTGCGCGGGCTGGTGCCGGCGAACATTCTGGGGCTGGAGGCATCGACCGCGTTGAAGGACGGCGGCGCGAGCACGCGCCTGTCGTTCAACGTGTTGCAGCTGATCGTCGTCGCGATCGCGATCGGCGTCGCCGCGGTGCGCACGGGCGACGCGGGCGCGCCGTTCCTGGCGTTCAACGCGTCCGCACTCGCGATCTTCCGGCGCATCCTGCGCTGGGTGGTGCGGCTGACCCCAATCGGGACGGGCGCGCTGCTGGGGAGTGCGATCGTCCGCTACGGCTGGCAGTCGCTGTCGGCGCTCGGCACCTTCGCCATCGCGGTCTATGCAGGCCTCGCGCTGGTGCTGTTCGTCGTCTACCCGCTGCTGCTGCTGGCGAACGGGATGAGCCCGCGGCGGTTCTTCGCCGCCGCCTGGCCGGCGATCCAGCTGGGCTTCGTCTCGCGCTCGTCGATCGCGACGCTGCCCGTCACCGAGCAGGTGGTGGAGCAAGGGCTGGGCGTGCCGCGCAGCTATGCCGCCTTTGCCGTGCCGTTCGCGGCGACGACGAAAATGGACGGATGCGCCGCCATCTATCCCGCCATCGCCGCGCTGTTCGTCGCGCAATATTACGGCATCCCGCTGCACGGGACCGATTATCTGCTGATCGTTGCGGTATCGGTGCTGGGATCGGCGGCGACCGCGGGGCTGACCGGCGCGCTCGTGATGCTGACGCTGACGCTGTCGACTTTGGGCCTGCCGCTGGAGGGCGCAGGGCTGCTGCTGGCGATCGACCCGATCCTCGACATGGGGCGGACCGCGGTGAACGTCGCGGGCCAGGCGCTGGTGCCGGCGATCGTCGCCAAGCGCCAGCGGCTGACCGAAGCCCTGCCTGCGGCCGAGCCGCTCGCCGCCTGAGGCCGATCGCCATTCAGGGCGATCGGTCAGTCGACCTTGAACAACCGTAGCGGCGAGTTGCGTGGCAGCGGCAGCGGCGTCAGCCACGTCGGCGTCTGGCCATGGGCGAGCTGGTCGTAGAAGCCGCCGGGATCGCGCGCGCGGTAATTGGTCGATTCCGAATGGTTGGGGCAGACGAGCAGCAGCGTCGCGCCGTGGCGGCTGATGATGGCATGCGCCTGATCCGCAGTCCCGCCGAATGCGTGCTGCACGTCGAGGATGGCGTCGCCGTTGCGGTGATAGGGACCGGCGATGGCATTGTGGTGTGTCACGGTGATGAGCCGTGGCCCCAGATCGACGAAGGTGAAGATCGTCTGCGCCGGATAGTGATCGAGCGCCTTCAGCACCGTGTAGCGGACGCAATTGCCCGTCGCGCCATTGACCCGCTTGGTATAGGCGTTCGGCCGCGCGACCGGCAGATATTTGATGATCAGCCCGGCGAACATCCCGCTGACCAGCAGGAACGCCGCGACGGTGCCGCCGACGCGCACGGGCAGCGAACGGTGGTTGAGCAGCCACGGCAGGATGATCCAGCCGAGCAGGGTCGCGCCCGGCACCGCAAGCAGCTGCGCCGCCGGTCCGGCGCGCACCTGCCACAGCAGCATCAGCGTCGCGAAGACGACGAACAGCGCGACCGCGGTCCAGCCGATCAGTGCCGGCGTCCGGCGTGCGCGCCACGTTCCCCACAGCACGCCGATCACGCCCACGATCGGCAGCGCCGCGATCGGGAAGGCGAGACGGAAGGGGTGTTTGTAGATCGGCTTGGCTTCGCGGACGTTGTTCAGCCAGTTCTTCTCCAGCTCCGGCGACACGCCCTCGGGTCGGCCGAGGCATTGCGGGAAGAAATGGACGAAGCCCGCGACGATCACGCCGCCCGCGACCACCGCCATCGCGATGCGCAGCCCGCGCGATTCGGGGTTCGCCCATGCCATCAGCAGCAGCAGCGCCCCCGCCGCGACGCAGACGCTGAGCCACACCGGCGTCAGCGCGTCGCAGCGCATCGCATAATTGGCATTGGAGGCGAAGGCCGCGAACCCGAATGCAGCCCCGCCGCCGAGGCTGACCGCATAGGCGGCGAGCCGCCGCGCCTCCGCCCGGTCCCACACCCAGCGCAGCGCCAGGATCGCGCCGGCCATCGCGCAATAGGGCAGCATCTCGAGCCCGATCGACAGGCTGACCGCGCTGGCGAGACCGACCATCAGGCCCCCGCGGCGGTCGCGCTGGTCGCACAGGCCGGCGACGGTCAGGCTGAGCATCGCGAGCTGCCAGCCATGGTGATCGATGCGTTCGGGCAGGAACATCAGCATCGTCGCGGCGGTGCCGAGCAGGAAGACGATCGCCAGCGGCCACGCCAGGGGGTGGATCAGCCGCCGTACCGTGGCGCCGACGCCCAGCATCGTGATCGACAGCGGGATCAGCGGGGCGATGCCGCACGCCAGTCGCTCCGCCCAATAATTGCTGGTGAACAGGCGGAAGAGGAGGATGAGGCCGGCGATCGGCAGATCGACGATGCGGCTCCAATGGATGTTGAAGCCGACGGGCGGATTGAGGCGATAGTTGGTGAGGTCGTACCAGCCCTGCCCCGCCAGCCAGCTGCGCACCTGCATCAGCCGCATATTGTCGTCGGTGTCGCCCAGCGACAGCCAGCGCACGAGGTTCCAGTCGCTCCACACATACCAGGCCGCGACCGCGACCCAGGCGAGCAGCGTCAGCGCGATCCAGCGCCTGTCGAGCGTATCGGCCAGCCGACCGCGGGGGGGATTATACAAACTGGCGACCCTCGAATTGACCGTTTCGTTCCCGGCGCATTGCCTTTAGGGGCTGGCCGATGACGAGGGAAGCGCCTGCCCTGCTCGATATCCTGCAAGCCGACGACATGCGCGGCCAAATCCTGCGCTTCGGGATCACCGGCGGGCTGTCGACGCTGATCTATTCGGCGGTCTATCTGCCGCTGACACTGTGGGTCTTTGCGCGGGAGCATGCGGTCTATGCCGTGCCGCCCGCCTTTGCGGTGGCGGTGATATTCGGCTACGTCATGCACAGCCGCTGGAGCTTCAAGGGGCAGGGTGCCGAACGGCGCGGCCCCCGCCAGCAGCTTCAGTTCGTCGCGGTACAGGGCACCGGCATGGCCCTCAACGCGCTGGTGACGTGGATCGGCACGGCCGTGCTGGGGCTTCCCGGCTGGGCGCCGCTGCTGCCCGCGGTGGCGCTGGCCACCATCGTCACCTTCATCCTCAATCGCTGGTTGGTGTTCGCGTAACCTATGGACCGCATCGTCTACGACCGCATGGCCGCGCATGATTCCACCCATTGGTGGTATCGCGCGCGTCGCGACATCCTGAGCGACTATCTGGAGCGCTACGGCAACGTACCCAAGGGCGCGCGGATCCTGGAGATCGGCTGCGGCACCGGGCACAATCTGCCCATGCTCGGCCAGTTCGGCGAGGTCGACGCGATCGAGATCGATCCCGCCGCACGATCGATCGCGAGCGAGCGACTCGGCAAGCCGGTGGGCGATGCCCCCCTGCCCGACCTGCCCGGCGTGGCGAAGGGAACGTACGATCTGGTCGCGGTGCTCGATGTCGTCGAGCACATCGAGGACGATGTCGCCGCGCTGAAGGGCATGGCGAGCCTGTTGAAGCCCGGCGGCAAGATCCTGATCGCGGTGCCGGCGCACCAGTGGATGTGGAGCGCGCACGACGTGGTGAACCACCACCACCGCCGCTATTCCAAGGCCGGCCTGGTCAAGGCGATCGAGGCGGCGGGACTGAAGAGCCGGAAGCTCACCTATTTCAATTCGCTGCTGTTTCCGCTGGCGGCTGCGGCACGGATCGCGGGGCGTTTGACCGGCCGCGACGACAGCGACGATTCGCCGCCCGCCAAGCCGCTGAACGCGCTGTTCGAGGCGATCTTCCGGCTGGAACGCCATGCGGTCGGCCGCGTGCCGCTGACGCCGGGCGTGTCGATCGTGACGTTGGCGGAGCCGCGGTAGGATCACCCGGAGCAAACCGTCGCCCCAGCGAAGGCTGGGGCCTCGGGCGGCTCTTGCGCCGCGCCATCACGGGAGATCCCAGCCTTCGCTGGGATGACGTTTGTCCGGGAAGGGAAAGCAGCCTCCCGCCGGATCACTCCGCCGCCTTGCGCTCGTCGGCGACCTCGAACTCCGGCGAGGGCTCGGCGGCGTTGAAGCCGAGCGTCGAATGGCCCTTCACCGGGCCGGCGATGTCGGCGACGAGGTACAGCGGCCGCCGCTTCGATTCGATGTAGAGCCGGCCGAGATATTCGCCGATCATCCCCAGCACGAACATCTGCACCGCGCTGAGCACGGTCACGACGAGCATCGTCGACGTCCAGCCCTGCACCGGCGAGCCTTCGAAGAAGCCCCACAGGATGTAGACGAGCAACAGCAGCGACGCCGCCGCCAGGATCACCGAGGCGTGGCTGGCGAAGCGCAGGGGCGCGGTGGAGAAGCCGGTCACCGCGTCGAAGGCGAGGCGCACCATCTTGCCGAGCGGATAATTGGTCTCGCCGGCATGGCGCTCGGCGCGGTCATAGGGGAATGGCACCTGGCGGAAGCCGACCCAGGCAACCATGCCGCGGATGAAGCGCGCCTGTTCGGGCAGCGACAGCAGCGCATCGAGCGCGCGGCGGCTCATCAGGCGGAAGTCGCCGGTGTCCAAGGGGATCGGCGTGTCGGTGACGCGGTCGAGCACGCGGTAGAAAGCGGCGGCGGTCGCTTTCTTGAAGATCGTCTCGCCATCGCGCTTGCGGCGCACCGCATAGACGACGTCCGCCTTTTGCGCCGCCATCGTGGCGCGCATCTCGGCAAGCAGTTCGGGCGGGTCCTGCAGATCGGCGTCGATGATGAGGATCTGCTCGCCCGAACACAGGTCGAGCCCCGCAGTGAGCGCAAGCTGATGGCCGTGGTTGCGCGACAGGTTGATCGCGACGACGCGCGGGTCGGCCGCGGACAGGCGCTGCATCACCGGCCAGCTGTCGTCGCGGCTGCCGTCGTTGATCAGGACGATCTCGTGATCGTCGCCCACCGCCGCCCGTGCCGCGGCGGAGACGCGCGCGTGCAGCAGCTCGAGGCACGCGGCCTCATTGTAGCAGGGAATGACGACGGACAGCGCGGGACGGTACATAACGCTCCGTCTGTAACGGGTCCGGCCCCCGTCATCCATACGTATCGTGTGGGTGAAGGCACGCCACGTACCGTCACCCCGGGCTTGACCCGGGGTCCCGCTTCTTCGTCAGCGCTGGGTAGAAGCGGGACCCCGGCTCTGCGGCCGGGGTGACGGAGGGAGGTTCGCTCAGGCGTAGTCGCGCAGTTCGTCGCCGGTGATGTGGACGACGTGGAGCACGTTGGTCGACCCCGGCGTGCGGAAGGGCACGCCCGCCATCACGATCACGCGGTCACCCGCATGCGCGATGCCGGTGCGCAGCGCCATGCGCTTCGCCTTGCCGACCATGTCCTCGAACGATTCGACGTCGCGGGTGTGGACGGCATGCGTCCCCCACAGCAGGCCGAGCCGGCGCGCGGTGTCGCGGTTGGGGGTCAGCACCAGCAACGGCACCGACGGCCGCTCTCGCGCGATGCGGCGCGCGGTCGAGCCCGAGGTGGTGAAGCAGATGATCGCGGTCGCCGACACGGTCTTGGCGATCTGCTTGGCCGCTTCCGCCAGCGCGTCGGCGGTCGTCGGATCGGGGCGCATCACGGTGAAGTGGACGCGGTCGCCGTGCATCGGATCACTTTCGACCGAGACGCCGATCGAGTTCATCATCGCGACCGATTCGACCGGCCACTGGCCCGCGGCGCTTTCCGCCGACAGCATGATCGCATCGGCGCCGTCATAGATCGCGGTGGCGACGTCGGACACTTCGGCGCGGGTCGGCGACGGGCTCTGGATCATCGATTCAAGCATCTGCGTCGCGACGACGACCGGGCGGCCGAGGCGGCGCGCGGTTTCGACGATGCGCTTCTGCAACGGCGGCACCGACTGCGGCGGCAGTTCGACGCCCAAATCGCCGCGCGCGACCATGACGCCGTCGCACGCCTCGACGATCTCTTCGAGCCGGTCGATCGCCTGCGGCTTTTCGATCTTGGCAAGCAGCGCGGCCTTGCCGCCGATCAGCTTGCGCGCCTCCCACAGATCCTCGGGCCGCTGCACGAAGCTCAAGGCGATCCAGTCGACGCCCTGATCGACCGCGAAGGCGAGATCGCTGCGATCCTTTTCAGTCAGCGCCGCCATCGGCAGCACGACGTCGGGGACGTTCAGCCCCTTGTTGTTCGACAACGGGCCGCCGACCTCGACGACCGTCGTGATCCGGTCGGAATCATGGTCGGTGACGCGCAGCACCAGCTTGCCGTCGTCGAGCAGCAGACGCGCGCCCGGCTCGATCGCTTCGAAGATTTCCTTGTGCGGCAGTTCCACGCGGGTCGCATCGCCCGGCGTGGGATCGCGATCGAGCACGAAGGTGCTGTTATGCTCCAGCACGGTCCGGCCGCCGTCGAACTTGCCGACGCGCAGCTTGGGACCCTGCAGATCGGCGAGGATCGTCGTCGGGCGGCCGAACTCCTTTTCGAGCGCACGGATCGCCTCGATCACGGCAACCTTGGACTGCTGGTCGCCGTGGCTCATATTGACGCGGAACGCGTCCGCGCCCGCCTGGAACAGCGTGGCGATCATCTCGGGGGAATTGCTCGCCGGACCGAGAGTCGCGAGGACGCGGACCTTCCTCGATCGGGGCGCGATGGCAGTGGTCATGAAACAGGCTCCTGGGGAATGGCCGCGCTTCCCTCTAATCCCTATCTACCCGCGATCAACCTATCGGAGACGCCCGTGACCGACAAACTCGATTCGCTGCCCGATGCGGTCGCCGCGCAGGCGTTCCGTCGCCTCGTTCGCCACCTGCGCCACCGCACCGACGCGCAGAACATCGACCTGATGGGGCTGGCCGGATTCTGCCGCAACTGCCTGTCGGACTGGATCGAGGAAGCGGGCGGGCTGGACAAGGCGACCGCGCGCGAGACGATCTACGGCATGCCGCAGGCCGAATGGAAGGCGCGCTACCAGACCGAGGCGACGCCCGAACAGCTTGCGCGGATGGACGAGAGCATGACGCGCAATCCCCCCGCCGACGCCACCAAGGATGCGGCCCTCGACGAAGCGCTGGACGAGAGCTTTCCCGCATCCGATCCGCCCGCGATGACCGAGCCCGGGCGGGGTTGAGGGCCGGGCTTGAGCGCAAACCGGTTAACGCCTAGACGCACCCCCCTGCCGGCCCGGCGCCGGCATCCTTTTCACGCGAATCAGAAGGGCCACGGGCGACCCGTGGCGGGTGGGACATATGGACGAACGGCAAGAAGGCATGGGCGGCGGCCAGGTCGCGGCGGATGAACTGCGCCTGCTGATCGAACGCGCCGAGCGACTCGAGGAAGAGAAGAAGGGCATCGCCGACGACATCAAGGACGTGATGGCCGAAGCCAAGGGCCGCGGCTACGATCCCAAGGCGATCCGCAAGATCCTCTCCATCCGCAAGAAGAAGAAGGAAGAGTATCAGGAAGAGGAAGCTATCCTCGAGGTGTATATGCAGGCGCTGGGCATGATCTGATCTGCGAATTGCAGGTCACGATTTCCTAAGACGTCGATACGCATCATGAGGGATGCAGAATCTGTCCGCATTCCTCGTCCCCGCCCTGTTGTCCCTTGCGGCGATCAACCTGATGACGGTGCTCGCCTTCGCCCATGACAAGGCGCGCGCCGCATCGGGCGGCTGGCGGGTGCGCGAATCGACCCTGCTCGGTTTAGCGCTGTTCGGCGGATCGCCGGGCGCGCTCTGGGCGCGGCGACGGTTTCGCCACAAGACGCGCAAGCAGCCGTTCGCAACGCAGCTCGACCTGATCGCCATGGTCCATGCGGGCCTTGCGATCGGCCTGGCGACGCTGCTGTTCTGACGCCCCGCTTGACCCACGCCGCCGCACCGTATTAGCCATATACATCACACGGGCGAAGGGCGGGGCATATGACGATCGGATGGGCAATGGCGATGCTGGCAGCGGCGACGCCCGCGGCCCGCGCCCCCGATGCGGCAGCGATCGAACGGCTGGTCGAGCGCTTCAACACCGCCCGCACGAACTTCGACGCAGCGGCGCTCGCCGATACGCTCGCCCCCGAGTATCAGGAGATTTCCCCGGTCGGCGACGTCGACGATCGGGCGAAGGTGCTCGGCTTCTACCGGCCCGAGGATCGCCGGCCGGCGCCGCCGATGCAGGGCAGCGAACGGCAGATCCTTGTACGCGGCGCGACGGGCATCGAGACCGAACGGCGGACGATCACCATGACACGTCCCGACGGCACGACGGTCACCCGTTCGATTCGCGTCCGCTATGTCGCGATGCGTGCGCCGAACGGATGGAAGCTCATATCGGCGCAGTACACGCCGATCCCGCCGGCGAAATAGCGGCGCCTAGGCCGCCTCGCTCGCCGCGGTCGTCCAGCCCAGACGCGGGATGGTGATCGAGCGCTTGCCGGACAGGTCGACGCGGGCGACGATCAGCTCGCGGCTCTCGATATAGCCGATCAGGCGGCGCACCCGGCCCAGCGAGCTAGTGCCGTAGGTTTCGGCCAATGCCACGTCCGACGGACATGGCTCGCCGGCCCGTGCCGCGCGCGCGATCAACAGGAAAGCGCCGATCATGTCGTCGGGCAAGGTGTTGGCCAGCTCCATCGCCTCCGCCCAGTCGGGATCGGTGACGTCGAAGATGCCGGCGCGCGCCGCGGACAATCGCCGGGTGAAGCCGGGCAGGTCGAGCGGCGGCTTGGCGAGGCCGGCCATGCGGCAGCGGACCTGGAAATCCTGGAACAGCACCGAAGGCGGGCGCAGCGCCGAATCGCGATCGGCGACGATCGCTTCGAGGACGCTGGCATAGATCGCCTCGACCTCAACGTCCGACTTGTCCGGCAGCGGCGCGAGCGTCGCGGCGGCGGCGGGGCGCTCGATCGTGTCGAGCAGTTCGTCGGTGGGCACGCGACGCGGGCGCGGATCGAAACTCATCGGCAGCTGCGGCGCCTCTTCGGGTGGGGGCGCGAAGATCAATTCCTGCAGGTTCTCGACCGGCGCGCTGGGCAGCGGCGTCAGCTTCGGGCTGCCGCTGCGCGCGGAGGTGGCGACCGCGCCGATCTTCACCGTGATCGGCCGGCGCGACACCGCGGGGCCGAGCGCCAGGAAGGTGCCGCGCGCGAGATCGCGGATGCCGTCCGCCTGCCGCCGCTCCATGCCGAGCAGATCGGCGGCGCGCGCCATGTCGATGTCGAGGAAGGTGCGGCCCATCAGGAAGTTGGACGCTTCGGCGGCGACGTTCTTGGCGAGCTTGGCGAGGCGCTGCGTCGCGATCACGCCGGCAAGGCCGCGCTTGCGGCCGCGGCACATCAGGTTGGTCATCGCCGACAGCGACGCGCGGCGCACCTCTTCGGCGACCTCGCCGCCCGTCGTCGGCGCGAACAATTGCGCCTCGTCGACGACGACCAGCGCCGGATACCAATGTTCGCGCGGGGCATCGAACAGCGCCGACAGGAAGGCGGCGGCGCAGCGCATCTGCCCCTCCGCCTCGAGGCCTTCCAGGCTCAGCACGACGCTGGCGCGGTGTTCGCGCAGGCGGGTGGCGATGCGCGCGATTTCCGGCACCGAATAGTCCGCCGCCTCGATCACCACATGGCCGTAGGGGCCGGCGAGCGTGACGAAATCGCCCTCGGGGTCGATCACCACCTGCTGGACCTGCCCCGCCGATCCTTCGAGCAGGCGGCGCAGCAGATGCGACTTGCCCGACCCGGAATTGCCCTGGACGAGCAATCGGGTGGCGAGGAGTTCTTCGAGGTCCATGGTCACGGGCGCGCCGCGCTCGTCGGCTCCCATGTCTACGCTGACGGTCATTGTGGCTGCCGTTTGGCCGATCCGGGGGGCATCGGGCAAGCGGTTTGCGCCCGGTTGCCCCATGGCGACCGGGCCAGTACGGGCCGATCCGATTCCGCTATCCCTGCGCGAGGACGCCCATCATGGCCCAGATCCCGTTCGCCGACCTCGCCCTGCGGCTGCTGCGCAAGCCCGCACACGCGCTCGATGCCGAAGAACGGCGCGTTCTCGACAGTATCGAAAGCGGCACTCTGGTCAGTCGCGACGCCGCCGACGAGGCCGATGCCCGCGCCAGCGTCGGCGACCGGCTGGCCGACAAGGTCGCGGCGATCGGCGGGTCCTGGGGCTTCATCATCAGCTTCACCGTCGTGCTGCTCGGCTGGATGCTGCTCAATTCGGACGTGCTCGCGCATTTCGGTGCGGCGTTCGACCCCTATCCCTATATCTTCCTCAACCTGATGCTCTCGACGCTCGCCGCGATCCAGGCACCGGTCATCATGATGAGCCAGAACCGCCAGGCGGCGAAGGACCGGCTGGCCGCCAGCCTGGACTATGAGACCAATTTGCGTGCGGAGCTCGACATCCTGCGCCTGCACGAAAAGCTGGACGGCGTGATCCTCGATCGCCTGACGGCGCTGGAGGAAAAGATCGACAGGCTGGCGAATGCGGCGTCCGCGGCGTAAGGGCACGGGATTATCCGCTAGAGGCATCCATGGCAGGCCATTCCAAGTTCAAGAACATCATGCACCGCAAGGGCGCGCAGGATAAGAAGCGCTCGGGCATGTTTTCCAAGCTCAGCCGCGAAATCACCGTGGCGGCGAAGATGGGTCTGCCCGACCCCGACATGAACCCGCGCCTGCGCGCCGCGGTGAACGCCGCCAAGGCGCAGTCGATGCCCAAGGACAATATCCAGCGCGCGATCGACAAGGCGTCGAAGGGCGATACCGAAAATTACGAGGAAATCCGATACGAGGGCTTCGGCCCCGGCGGCGTCAGCCTGATCATCGAGGCGCTGTCTGACAACCGCAACCGCACCGCGACCAACGTGCGCACCGCGGTATCGAAGAACGGCGGCAACCTGGGCGCGAGCGGTTCGGTGAGCCATGCGTTCGATCGCGTCGGACTGATCAACTATCCCGCGAGTGCGGGCGACGCCGAAAAGGTGTTCGAGGCGGCGCTGGAAGCCGGCGCCGAGGACGTGACCTCGACCGAGGAAGGCCACGAAATCTGGACCGCGCAGGCCGATCTGCACGAAGTCGCCAAGGCGCTGGAGCCGGTGCTCGGCGAAGCGGAAGGCGCGAAGCTCGCCTGGCGCCCGCAGACGATGGTCGCCGTGACCGAAGCCGACGCCGCGACGCTGTTCAAGCTGATCGACGCGCTCGACGACGACGACGACGTGCAGACCGTGTGGGGCAATTACGAAGTGTCCGACGAGGTGATGGAGAAGCTGGGCTAATGATCCGGTCCTCCCTCGCTTTAGCGGGGGAGGGGGACCGCTCGCCGGAGGCGAGTGGTGGAGGGGGGCCGCCGTGGAACGGCGGCTGCGCCGCCGCCCCCTCCACCATGCTACGCATGGTCCCCCTCCCCCGCTGCACGAGGGAGGAAGTGTTGTGATCATCCTCGGCCTCGATCCCGGTCTCGGCACGACGGGCTGGGGCGTCATCCATGCCGATGGCAACCGACTGCGGCATATTGCCAACGGCCAGATCAAGACCGATCCGTCGATGCCCTTGCCGCGCCGGCTGTCGAACCTGCATGCAGCGCTGGTCGACGTGATCCTTGCCGAGCGGCCCGACGGCGCGGCGGTGGAAGAGGTACTGGGCAACACCAATGCGCAGTCGACGCTGAAGCTGGGGCAGGCGCGCGGCGTCGTGCTGCTCGCCGCGGCAGGCGCGGGGCTGCATATCGGCGAATATCACCCCTCGACCGTCAAGAAGGCGGTGGTCGGTACGGGCGGCGCGGAAAAGCGGCAGATCCAGGCGATGATGGCCGTGCTGCTGCCGGGCGCGAAGCTTGCCGGACCCGACGCCGCCGACGCGCTGGCGGTGGCGATTACGCATGCGCATCATCTTGCCTCTGCCCAGGGTATGGCGCGCCGCGCTAAGGTAACCGCATGATAGCGCATCTGAAGGGCCGGCTCGATTCGACGGGCATCGATCATGCCGTGATCGACGTCGGCGGCGTCGGCTATCTCGTCGGCGCCTCGGCGCGTACGCTCGCGGCGATCGGCCCGGTCGGCGAGGCCGCGATGCTGCACACCGAGATGCTGGTCGCCGAGGATTCGATCCGCCTCGTCGGCTTCGCGCGGGCCGAAGAGCGCGACTGGTTCCGCCTGCTCACCGGCGTGCAGGGGGTGGGATCGCGCGTCGCGCTCGCCATCCTGTCGGCGCTGGATACGCAGGAGATCGCGCGTGCCGTGTCGGCGCAGGACAAGGCGATGGTCGCACGCGCGAACGGCGTCGGCCCGAAGCTTGCCGAACGAATCGTGCGCGAGCTGAAGGACAAGGTGGGAACGGTGGCTTTGGGCCCCGCCGCCGCGGCGCAGGTGGTGCCGGTCGGTGCCAGCGCGGATGCGGTGTCGGCGCTGCTCAACCTGGGCTTCCGCCCCGCCGAGGCCGCAAACGCGGTGGGTGCGGCGGAGGAGGATCTGGGACCGGGCGCAACGCTCGACGCGCTGGTGCGGCTGGCGCTGCGCAAGGCGGCGAAGTAACCCTTGCTGGACGGTCCCGGCGAATGGGACTATATCGGGAACATGGCACAGCTCCACGTCTCTCTGCCGGCTGATCTCGAGCGATATGTCGATGGCCGCGTATCGGCTGAAGGCTTTGCGAACCAGGCTGCCTATGTGCGTGATCTGATCGAGCGGGACCAGGATGCCTACGTGGCTGACGTACAGCGCGTGCAGGCCCTGATCGATGAGGGGATCGCATCGGGCATCATCGACCGCGAGCCGGAGGATGTGCTTCGCGAGATCATCGCGGAGATCACCGACCCGCATGGGTAAGCTGCGTATCAGCACGGCTGCGGTACAAGACCTCCGGCAAATTAGAGCGAACGGTATCCGCGATTATGGTATCGCCGCTTCGTCATCGTATATGGACGGCTTCGAACGTCTGTTTCGGGTGCTGTCGGGCAGCCCTCGCGCCGGAACGCCGCGTCCGGAGTTCGAGCCTGGGAACGTCCGCAGCCTGTCCTATCGCCCCCATCGTATCCTTTATCGCGTAATCGGCGACGATGTCGTCATCGACCGTATCATCCATCAAGCCCGCGACGTTCGCCGTGCGCTGCGAGATAAGCATTGACCGATAGCGACCGCCTCCTCACCGCCAGCCGCCGTCCGGAAGACGTGGATGCTGCGCTGCGCCCCAAGAGCCTCGACGATTTCGTCGGGCAGCAGGCGGCTCGCGAGAATTTGCGCGTGTTTATCGAGGCGGCGCGGGGGCGCGGCGATGCGCTGGACCATGTGCTGTTCTTCGGGCCACCGGGCCTCGGCAAGACGACGCTGGCGCAGATCATCGCGCGCGAGATGGGCGTGGGCTTCCGTGCGACCAGCGGCCCGGTGATCGCCAAGTCCGGCGACCTTGCCGCGCTGCTCACCAATCTCGAGGACGGCGACGTGCTGTTCATCGACGAGATCCACCGCCTGCAGCCCGCGGTCGAGGAGGTGCTGTACCCCGCGATGGAGGACCGCGCGCTCGATCTGATGATCGGCGAGGGGCCGTCGGCGCGTTCGGTGCGCATCGACCTGCCGCGCTTCACGCTCGTCGGCGCGACGACGCGACAGGGGCTGCTGACGACGCCGCTGCGCGACCGCTTCGGCATTCCCGTCCGCCTGCAATTCTATACGGTCGAGGAGCTGACCCGCGTGGTGACGCGCGCCGCCGGGCTGCTCGATCTGGCGATCGCGCCCGATGGCGCCACCGAAATCGCGCGGCGCGCGCGCGGGACGCCGCGGATCGCCGGGCGGCTACTACGCCGGGTGCGCGATTTTGCCAATGTCGCCGGCACGCCGACGGTCGATCGGATCGCCGCCGATCGCGCGCTCAACCGGCTGGAGGTGGATGCGCTGGGACTCGACGCGATGGACCGGCGCTACCTCCACATGATCGCCGACATCTATCGTGGCGGGCCGGTGGGCGTGGAGACGCTGGCCGCGGGTCTCAGCGAACCGCGCGACACGATCGAAGAGGTGATCGAGCCGTATCTGATCCAGCTCGGCCTCGTCGCCCGCACCGCGCGCGGGCGCGTGCTGAACGCGGGCGGGTGGAAGCATCTGGGGCTCAACCCGCCGGTAGGCAGTCAGGACGGGTTGTTCGATGCGCCGTAGCGGGTGATCAGCATCGCCGCGACCGTCACCCCAGCGCAGGCTGGGGTCTCTGGCGGTTCCTGACGCGCGCTATAACGGGGAGATCCCAGCTTGCGCTGGGATGACGGCGGGTTTCGCCACGATGGATCGGACCCAAGCCCTGCCACTGGCGGGGGAGGACTTTGATGCCGGCGCAAACACAATGTTGCGTGGCACCCGCCCGCGGCATCTGTTAGCCCTAGCGTCATGCCCAGCTCGGCCGTCGCCTCCGCCCGCGAAATCCTCACCCGCCTTCACGACGTCATGGCCGGGCGCAACCCGGCGCAGGCGAAGCTGAACGCCGTCGTCGGCATCATCGCCGAGGCGATGGATAGCGAGGTCTGTTCGATCTATCTGTTGCGCGAAGGCGTGCTGGAACTGTTCGCGACACGCGGGCTGGACCAGGCGGCGGTCCACGTCACCAAGCTGGCGCTGGGCGAAGGCCTGGTCGGCACGATCGCCGACGATGTCGAGGTGCTCAACCTCGACGAAGCCGCGAGCCACCCGGACTTCGCCTATAAGCCCGAGACGGGCGAGGAACGCTATCACAGCTTCGCCGGCGTCCCGATCATTCGGCGCGAACGCGCGGTGGGCGTGCTCGCGGTGCAGCACAGCGAGCAGCGCAAATATCAGGACGTCGAGATCGAGGCGTTGCAGACGGTCGCGATGGTGCTGTCCGAACTGATCGCCAATGCCGGGCTGATCGATACGGCGGCGGGCGCGAGCGGGCGCGAGAAGTCGACTGCGGCGATCCGCCTGCCGGGGCAGAAACTGGTCGAGGGCATGGGGTCGGGCTATGCCGTCTTCCACCAGCCGCGCATCGTCGTCGAACATACCGTCGCCGAGGACACCGACGCCGAGCGCCACCGCGTCTATGCCGCGTTCGACAAGATGCGCGAACAGATCGACCGGATGACGCGCGAGGCGGAGTTCGGCGTCGGCGGTGAGCATGAAGAGGTCCTGCAGACCTATAAGATGTTCGCCTATGATGAAGGCTGGGCCCGGCGGATCAACGAGGCGATCGACAGTGGCCTGACCGCAGAGGCCGCGATCGAGCGCGTGCAGCAGCGTACGCGTCAGCGCATGCGCCAGATCGACGATCCGCTGCTCGCCGATCGCATGCACGACCTGGAGGACCTGTCGAACCGGTTGCTGCGCATCGTGTCGGGCCAGATGGGCACCGCCGCGCAGCTGGGGCTGCGGCAGGACACGATCCTGATCGCGCGCAATCTGGGGCCGGCAGAGCTGCTGGAATATGACAAGCGCCGGTTGAAGGGCGTGGTGCTGGAGGAAGGGTCGCTGACCGCCCACGTCACGATCGTCGCGCGGGCGATGGGCGTGCCGGTGCTGGGCCGCGTACGCGACGTGCGCCGCCAGATCGCCGAGGGCGACCTGTTGCTGCTCGATTCGGTGGCGGGCAACGTGTTCGTCCGGCCGTCGGGCGGGATGGAAGAGGCGTTCGAGGCGAAGCTGGCGCTGCGCCAGAAGCGC
The DNA here is from genome assembly GCF_043498045.1 of Sphingomonas sp. S6. NCBI lineage: Bacteria > Pseudomonadati > Pseudomonadota > Alphaproteobacteria > Sphingomonadales > Sphingomonadaceae > Sphingomonas > Sphingomonas sp. S6. The sequence continues at coordinate 191,572 of NZ_JBIEOE010000004.1, read as the reverse complement.
AAGGCCGCCTTTGCCGCACTGCGCGACGTGCCGCCGGTGACGAAGGACGGGCATCGCATCACGCTGATGGTCAATGCCGGCCTGCGCGACGATGTCGCGGCGCTCGACACGACGGGGGCGGACGGCATCGGCCTGTTCCGTACCGAATTCCAGTTCCTTGTGTCCGCGACGCTGCCCCAGCGCGAACGCCAGCAGCGCCTGTACAAAGAGGTGATGGACGCCGCCGGGGATCGCCCGGTAATCTTCCGCACCGTCGATATCGGTGGCGACAAGGCGCTGCCCTATCTCAACAAGGCCGATGCCGACGAGGAAAACCCAGCGATGGGCTGGCGCGCCCTGCGCCTTGCGCTCGATCGCGACGGCCTGATGAAGGTGCAGGCGCGCGCGCTGATCGAGGCGGCGTCAGGCCGCACGCTCAACGTCATGTTCCCGATGGTCAGCGAGGCCTGGGAGTTCGCCGAAGCGAAGGCGCTGTTCGAGGCGCAGCGCCAATGGCTGGGTGCACGCGGCCGCCGGCTGCCGACCGGCATCCGCTATGGCGCGATGCTGGAAGTGCCTGCGCTTGCCGAGCAGCTCGACCTGCTGCTGCCCGATCTCGACTTCCTGTCGGTCGGCACCAACGACCTGACGCAATTCCTGTTCGCCGCCGATCGCGCCAACCCGCGGCTTGCCGAACGCTACGACTGGCTGAGCCCGTCGATCCTGCGATTCCTGTCGCGGGTCGTCGGACCGTGCCGCGAGGCGGGCGTTGACCTGGGCGTGTGCGGCGAGATGGGCGGGCGGCCGGTGGAGGCGATGGCGCTGATCGGCCTGGGCATCAATCGCCTGTCGATCACCCCCGCCGCGATCGGCCCGATCAAGGCGATGGTGCGCAGCCTGGACTATGACGCGGTCCGCACGTTCGTGACCGAGCTGATCGCCCGGCCGCCGCGCGACATGCGCGCCGCGCTAAGTGATTGGGCGGCCTCGCAAGGCGTCGACATGGCCTGAAACCTCGCCGAATAGGGTTTCGGGCGCGTTGACTTGCAGCAGTCCATCGGGGAATGTCCCGCCCGTCAGCGATCCGCAAACGCCCCTCCCCCGGAGATACGAATGGACGAGGTCGAATCCGGCCAGCCTGCCCCCACCCCCGTCGAACCGGCCCGGCCGGGCGATCGGTTGCGTGCTGCGCGGGACAGCCGGGGCCTGAGCCTGGCGGAGATCGCCGCACGCACCCGCGTGCCGCAGCGCCATCTGGAGGCGCTGGAGGCGGGCGACTATGGCGCCCTGCCCTCGCCCACCTATGCGATGGGCTTCGCCAAGGCCTATGCTCGCGCGGTGGGCATGGACGAGGTGGAGCTTGCCGCCGACCTGCGCCGCGAACTCGACCGGATGGGGCCGCGCCAGCCCGAATATGTGCCCTATGAAACCGCCGATCCGGCGCGCGTGCCGTCGCGCGGCGTCGCTGTGCTGGGCGTCGGCATCGCGCTCGCCGTCCTGATCCTGGTCGGCCTGTGGTATGGCACCAACCTGTTCCAGCAGCACGGCACCACGCCGCCCGCCGCGCAGGATGCGGTGGTCGCGCAGGCGGTGACGCCCCGTCCCACCGCCGCCGCGACACCGGCCGCGCCCACGGGTGGGCAGGTGGTTCTGACCGCGAAGGACGAGGTGTGGCTGCGCGTCTATGACGCCGACAACAAGACGCTGTACCTCGGCACTATGAAGCCGGGCGAAACCTTTGCGGTGCCGGCGACCGCCAACGATCCCAAGATCAACGTCGGCCGACCCGACAAGCTGGACGTGACGCTGAACGGCACCGCCATCCCGCCGCTGGGCGACGGATCGCGCGCGATCAAGGACGTGCGCGTCAGCGGCGCGGCGATCGCCGCCCGCCTGTCCGGCGCCCCGGCGCCGACGGCGACGCCGAGTGCCACCGCGACGAGCGCGACGCGCTCAAGCGAAGAGCGCGCCACCCGGCGCAACGAGCGTCGCGCCGATCGTCCCGCGACCAGCGAGACGCAGCGGGCGAACCTGCAGTCCGCCGAGACGGCGCCGACGCCACCGCCGGTAACGACAGGTAATTCTTCCGCGCCTTAAGGCTGGCGACAGGCATGGCAATGCAGCTATGACTCGTTTCGTGTTAACCAAGGCTGCGCCGGGGGGCGCCACATCCATGCGTACGATCATCTGGGCGCTCGCTGCCGCCACCATCCTGACGCCGGTCGCCGCATCGGCACAAAGCAATGTCGAAGGCCGCGTCGGCAAGCTGGAAAGCGAAATGCGCGCCGTGCAGCGCAAGGTCTTCCCGGGCGGTGCCGGCCAGTATCTCCAGCCAGAGATTACGCGTCCCGACACGCCACAGCAGATCGGCGGCGTGCCCGCGACCAGCGCCGTCGCCGACCTGACCAGCCGCGTGACCGCGCTCGAAAGCCAGATGGCCTCGATGACCGACCAGATCGAGCAGAACGGCTATAAGGTCCGCCAGCTCCAGGACGCCTTCGATGCGTACAAGCGCAGCACCGATGCCAAGCTGAAGGCGATGGCGAGCACGCCGGCGCTGGCCGAAACCCCCGCCTCCGCGCCGCTGATCGGCGACACGGCGGCGAGCGATACGCCGGCCAAGCCCGGGCGTACGCCGGCGAAGACGCCGACCTCCACCGCGGTCGCCGCCGCAGGCGACACCGCGCCCTCCGCCACTGCGGCGAAGGTGGAAAAGCCCTCGACCGGCGACGCGCCCGAGGATGACTATCTCTACGGCTATCGCCTGTGGGCGGCGAAGCAATATCCGCAGGCCGAGGCGCAGCTGAAGAAGGTGGTCGCCACCTATCCCAAGCACCGCCGCGCCAGCTATGCGCAGAACCTGCTCGGCCGATCCTATCTGGACGAGGGCAAGCCCAGCCTTGCTTCCATGGCGTTCTACGACAATTACAAGAAGATGCCGGACGGTGAACGCGCGCCGGAAAGCCTGTATTATCTCGCGCAGGCGCTGATGAAGCTCAACAAGCCGGCGGATGCGTGCAAGGTATATGGCGAGCTGACCGACGTGTACGGCAGCAAGATCTCCAGCCAGATGAAGGCGAATGTCGAAAAGGGCCGCACCGCCGCCAAATGCCAGTGATCCCGCAGGGCCGGAGGGCCAGCGGTTTCGGGACGACCTGATCCGCGCGCTGGGGCACGCCCCGCGCGGCGGTATCCTGCTGGCCGTCTCGGGCGGGCCGGACAGCATGGCGATGCTGACGCTGGCGCGGGCCGGCGGGGTCGAGGGAGTGCATGTCGCGACCGTCGACCATCGCTTGCGCGCGGAGGCGGCGGCGGAGGCGGCGATGGTCGCCGATCACTGCCGCGCGATCGGCGTGCCCCATACGATACTGACGCCCGCCGAACCGATCAGCGGTGCGAGCCTCCAGGCGGCGGCACGGCGCGCGCGCTATGCCTTGCTGACCGATCACGCGCGCGCGCTGGGGGTCGATGCGATCGCGACGGCGCATCACGTCGACGATCAGGCCGAAACCTTCCTGATGCGTGCCGCGCGCGGATCGGGCATCGCGGGGCTGGCCGGCGTGCGCGCGCGGGCGACCGTGGACCGGGTCACGATCGTGCGACCGCTGCTCGAATGGCGCCGCGCGGAGCTGCGCGCGATCGTCCGGCGCGCCGACGTGCCGTTCATCGACGATCCCAGCAACCACGATCCGGCGCATGATCGTACGCGCTTCCGCCGGCTGATCGAGGGCAATGAGTGGCTCGGCCCGCCCCAGCTCGCCCGATCGGCGACCGCGCTGGCGGAGGCGGACGGCGATCTGCGCGCCATCGTCGACTGGCTGTGGGGCACGCGCGTGCGCATCCTCGATGCGAGCATCCGGCTCGACGCCGCCGATCTGCCGCGCGAGGTGCTGCGCCGGCTGGCGCGCCGCGCGATCGGAGAGGTGATCGCGACCCATGCCGTCGCGACCACGCAATGGAGCGAATCGGCGAATATCGAGGCGTTACTCGATGCGCTCATGTCCGGGCGACGCGCGACGCAGGCGGGGGTCATCGCCAGCCCGCACGGGCCCGAATGGCGTTTCCGCCCCGCCCCGCCGCGGCGTTCGTCGTCGCCGGCCGGCTGATCGGCGCAATTCCGCCGGGGTGTTCCATTGCCATTAACCTCCATGCGCCTATCTTGTGCGGTGAAAGGCACCCCATGAACGACAACGACAAGCAGCCGCGCGGCGACGGCGGGAATGATGGCGGCAACGGCGGCGGCAGCCCCTGGATGAAGAGCCTGCTGATCTGGGTCGGCATCCTGCTGGCGCTCGGTCTGTTCGTGACGATGTTCGATGGCCGCACCAGCGCCGCGAACAGCAACACCATCGCCTATTCGAAATTCCTTGATCAGATCGACGAAGGTACGGTGAAGGACGTGGCGATCAGCCGCGACATGATCACCGGCACCTATACGAGCGGCGAGAAGTTCCGCACCTATCCGATCAGCGATCCGACGCTGGTGCCGCATCTGCGCCAGAAGAACGTGACGATCTCCGCCAAGCCCGATGAGGGCACGTCAGTGTGGATGGTGCTGCTGTATCAGTCGCTGCCGTTCTTGCTGTTCTTGGGCATCGCCTTCTTCGTCATCAAGCAGATGCAGAAGAATACCGGCGGCGGCGCGATGGGGTTCGGCAAGAGCCGCGCCCGCATGCTGACGCAGAAGGAAGGCAAGGTCACGTTCGACGATGTCGCCGGCATCGACGAGGCGCGTGCCGAGCTGACCGAGATCGTCGACTTCCTGAAGGACCCGTCGAAGTTCGCGCGACTGGGCGGCAAGATTCCCAAGGGCGCACTGCTGGTCGGTTCGCCCGGTACCGGCAAGACCTTGCTCGCCCGCGCGATCGCGGGTGAGGCGGGGGTGCCGTTCTTCACCATTTCGGGTTCGGACTTCGTCGAGATGTTCGTCGGCGTCGGCGCGAGCCGTGTCCGCGACATGTTCGAACAGGCTAAGAAGAGCGCGCCGTGCATCGTCTTCATCGACGAAATCGACGCGGTCGGCCGCCATCGCGGCGCGGGCCTGGGCAACGGCAACGACGAGCGCGAACAGACGCTCAACCAGCTGCTCGTTGAGATGGACGGGTTCGAGGCGAACGAGGGCATCATCATCGTCGCGGCGACCAACCGCCCCGACGTGCTCGACCCCGCGCTGCTGCGTCCGGGCCGCTTCGACCGCCAGGTCGTCGTACCGCGGCCGGATATCGAGGGCCGCGTGAAGATCCTCGAAGTTCATATGAAGAAGGTGCCGCTGGCGCCCGACGTCGATGCGCGCACGATCGCGCGCGGTACGCCGGGCTTCTCGGGTGCCGATCTCGCCAACCTTGTCAACGAAGCCGCGCTGATGGGCGCGCGCAAGGGCAAGCGCCTGGTCGCGATGGCCGAGTTCGAAGAGGCCAAGGACAAGGTGATGATGGGCGCCGAGCGGCGCTCCATGGTCATGACCGAGGACGAAAAGCGCATGACCGCCTATCACGAGGCGGGCCACGCGATCGTATCGATCCACGAGCAGGCTTCCGACCCGATCCACAAGGCGACGATCATCCCGCGCGGTCGTGCGCTGGGCATGGTGATGCGCCTGCCGGAGCGCGACAGCTACAGCTACCATCGCGACAAGATGTACGCGAACCTCGCCGTGGCGATGGGTGGGCGTGTCGCCGAAGAGATCATCTTTGGCTACGACAAAGTGTCGAGCGGCGCGAGCGGCGACATCCAGTACGCTACGGGTCTCGCCCGCGACATGGTCACCAAATGGGGCATGTCGGACAAGGTCGGCCCAGTCGAATATGCCCAGCCCGAAGGCGAAAGCTTCCTCGGCTATTCGTCGAGCCAGCCGGTTCGCATGTCCAATGCGACCGCGCAGCTGATCGATGACGAGATCAAGAGCATCGTCGAAGGCGGCCTGACCCGTGCCAAGCAGTTGCTGACCGACCATGTCGACCAGCTGCATCTGCTGGCCGGTGCGCTGCTCGAATATGAGACGCTGTCGGGCGACGAGATCAAGAAGCTGATCGCCGGTGAAGAGATCGGCCGCAGCGATCCGTCAGGGCCAAAGGCGAGCGTGCCGCGCGCCGGCACCTCGATCCCAAAGACGCGCCGTCCGGGCGGGCCGTTCGGCAATCCGGCACCGCTCGGCGCCTGATCCGAACGACAGAGGCGGGGGGCGGTTCAGGCCGCTGTCAGTTTGATCCGATTATGCGGCGGCATTCCCATTCGGAGTGCCGCCGTTGTCGTATAAGCCTTTGATCGCCCTTGCCGTTTCGCTGGGCCTCGCCACGCCTGCCGCTGCCGCGATGAGCGTCGGCACCTTCCTGGCCAAGGCTGCGCCTCTACGCGCGAACCCGTTCACCGCCCTGACCAACCCCGACTATCCGGTGCTGAAGGCGGAAGCCGATGCCGCGACGCGCCAGCTTCGTGCGGAGGGGGCGGCGCGGGTCGCCGCGGGCAAGCCGCCGATCGCCTGCATCCCCGATGGCCAATCGATCGGCATCCTCCAGATGCTGGGCGGGCTGGATGCGCTGTCGCCGGCGGAAAAGAAGCTGCCGCTGAAGGACGGCTATGCGCGAGTGCTGGCGAAGACTTATCCGTGCTGAACGGGCTGCCTTCGCCTGGTTGGTGACGTCCGCACCTGACGCCTACCCTCGGCTGGGCCTTGCGCGGTTGGCGCGGCGTGCTGTTACCGCAAGATCCCAGCCTTCGCTGGGATGACGTCGGCTTGGGGATGACGTCGGCTTGCGGCCTCAATCGTCCCGCGGTGCATCCGCGGCGTTGGGGCCGGCCGTCACCCGCCGCCCCTCACGCTCGTCGGTCAGGATTTGCCAGCCGGTGAGGAACAGCGCGGCAACCAGCGGACCGACGACGATGCCGCTGAGCCCCGCCACCTCGATGCCGCCCAGCGTCGTCACGAGCACCAGCCAGTCGGGAATGCCCGTGTCGCGGCCGACCAGGATCGGACGGAGGATGTTGTCGGCCAGACCGATCACCGCGACGCCCGAGACGATCACGACCACGGCCTGCCAAATCGCACCCGTCGCCAGCAGATAGATCGCGACCGGCCCCCACACGAGGGCCGGCCCCACCGCGGGCAGCAGCGCGACCAGGGCCATCAGCAGGCCCCACAGCAGCGCCGCGGGCAGACCGACGATCCAGAAGGTGATCGCACCCAGCGCGCCCTGCGCAAGCGCGACGAGCACCGAGCCCTTGATCGTCGCGCGCACCACCGCGACGAAGCGACCGAGCAGCCGGTCGGCTACGGCACGTTCCAGCGGCAGCGCGTCCCGGATTTTGGGGGCGAGCCGGTCGCCGTCGCGCAGCAGGAAATAGGTGACGTAGAGGCCGACACCGAAGGCGAGCAGGAACGCCGCCGTGTTGCGGCCGATCGACAGCGCCTGCGACGCGATGCCGCGGAAGCTAGAGCGCACCGCCTCGACGATACGGGCCTGCGCATTGTCGAAGCTGCCGAGACCCGAGCGATCGAGCGGGCGCTGCACCCATTGCGGCAGGCCGTCATGCACCTGCTTGAAGTAGCTGGCGAAGTCGATCTGGCCGCTTTGCACCTTGGCATAGACACCAGCGGTCTGGTCGATCACCATGCCGCCGATCGCCAGCGTCGGGATGATCACCGCAACGAAGATGATGAGCAACGTCGCCGCCGCCGCCCGGTTGCGATGCCCCGGCCAGCGCTTGAGCAGCCATTGGAACAGCGACTGGAACAGGATCGCGGCGAGCACCGCCCATAGCAGCGCGCCGATGAACGACGACACGATCGCGAGCAAGCCCACGCTCACCGCCACGAGGAAGACGATCAGTCCCCCCGATTCCAGCCGTCGCCTGTCGATCATATCGCCCCCGTCTGCACCCCCGCCGACTGCGGGACGGGGACAAAACCCGTCAGGACCGTTTCGGGTCCGTCACCGCTCGTCGGGGCCGAGCGCAGGATCGAGGTCGCGCGGGCGGACGTAGCGGTCCAGCCGCGCCTGCCCCTCGGCCACCTCACGCCAGCGTTCCACCCCGGTCGCCATCTCGGCGAGCGTCGCGGTCGGATATTTCTCCTCCAGCCGATCGCGCAACCCACCATCACTCAAAGGCACCAGCAGCATCGCCAGATCTTCAAGGCCGGGGTTGTGGCCGACCATCAGGACCCGGGCCGCCGCGTCGGGCAGCTCATGCACCACGTCGAGCAACGTCGCGGCAGAGGCGAGGTAGATGCGCCGTTCCCACACCGGTTCCAGCTTGCGGCCATAGCCGCTGGCGATCGCGTCCAGCGTCTCCATCACGCGGACCGCCGGCGAGGCGACGATATGGTCGAAGACGAGGCCCTCGTCGCGCATATGCCGGCCCATCGTCTGCGCGGCGCGGCGGCCCTTGTCGTTCAAGGGGCGGTCGAAATCACGGGCGACGGGATCGTCCCAGCCGGACTTGGCGTGGCGCAGCAGCGTCAGCGTCTTCAACCGGCGTCTCCGTCCTCGACCGCGATGCGCGCCTCATGCCCGATCGCAGCCGACAAGGAAAGCCGCCCGCCACTTCGCGCGCCAACCCGAGCCACCGCCTCGTCCAGCGTCACGCGGGTCACCGCCACGCCGGGTGGGAAGGCGGCGAGCAACCGCGACGGCATTGCGGCGGAGAGCATGACGAACGCGCCCGAATCGTCGGCGCGGCGGATGAGACGGCCGAACGCCTGGGCGAGGCGCGCGCGGACGATACGATCGTCATAGGCCGAACCGCCCCCCGCCAGCCGTCGCGCGGCGTGGAGCACGCTCGGCTTGGGCCAGGGCACGCCCTCCATCACGACGAGGCGTAGCGACGATCCCGGCACGTCGACGCCGTCGCGCAGCGCGTCGGTGCCGAGCAGCGAGGCGGCGGGATCGTCACGGAAGATATCGACCAGGGTGCCCGTATCGATCGGGTCGACGTGTTGCGCGTGGAGGGGCAGGCCCTCGCGCGCCAGCCGGTCGGCGATGCGGCCGTGGACACCGCGCAGGCGGCGGATGGCGGTGAACAGCCCCAGCGTGCCGCCGCCCGCCGCGACGATCAGCCGCGCATAGGCATTGGCGAGCGCGGGCAGGTCGCCACGCTTGACGTCGGTGACGATCAGCACCTCGGCCTGGCGCTCATAGGCGAAGGGACTCGCCGCCTCGAACCGCGACGGTGCGCGGGCGAGATGGGGCGCGCCGACGCGGGCCTCCGCGGTGGGCCAGTCACCGCCGCCGGTCAGCGTCGCCGAGGTGACGAGCACGCCGTGCGCAGGCTTCAGCACCACCTCGGCAAAGGGGCGCGTGGGGTCGAGCCAGTGGCGGTGCAGGCCCATGTCATATTCGCGCCCCTCGACGCGATCGACCGCAAGCCAGTCGACATGGTCGGGATCGGCCGGGCCGCCGACGCGCGCGAGCAGCGACAGCCACGCCGCCACCGTCTCCGCACGCCAGCCGATCGAGGCGATCGCACCCTCGATCCGCGCGCGTGCCGGACCGTCCATCCAGTCGGGCGCCTCCGCCAGCACGGCTTCGAGCCGGCGGCCGAGCGTCACCAGCGGGCGGACCAAGGCGTCGAGCGCGGCGGCAGCGGGGGCGGCCGCTTCGATCAATTCGGGGGTTGGTTCGGCGAGCTCGGTTTCGAGGCCATAGCCGGCGTCCCCCGGCTGTTCGGCGCGGGCATAGGTGAGACCGCGCACCGCGGCGAGGAGATGCTCGATCGGGCCGAAGGGCGCGCCTTCCGCGATCCGCCCCAGCCAGCCGTCGCTGGCGAGATTGCGTGCCGCCTCCACCGCATCCTGGATCGCGATGCCGCCCTGTTCGTCGTAGCTCGCCACATCGGACAGCCGCGCCTGCAGCCCGCGCCGCCGGCCGCGCCCGCCGCTTTCAGGACCGAGTATCCAGCGGCGCAGCTCGATCGTCTCCTGCCCGGTCAGCGCGGTGGCGAACATCGAATCGGCGGCTTCGAACAGGTGATGGCCTTCGTCGAAGACGTAGCGGGTCGGGCGCGTCGTCGTCTCGCGGCCGCGCGCGGCGTTGACCATGACGAGGGCATGGTTGGCGATGACGATGTCCGCGTCGGCGGAGGCGCGCGCGGCGCGTTCGATGAAGCACTTCCGGTAATGCGGGCAGCCGGCATAGACGCATTCGCCGCGCCGATCGGTCAGCGCCGCCGGGCCGTTGCGGCGGAACAGCGTCGGCAGCCAGCCGGGCAGGTCGCCGCCGACCATGTCGCCGTCCGCGCTATACGCCGCCCAGCGCGCCACCAGATGGGCGAGGATCGCGGCACGGCCGGCAAAGCCGCCCTGCAACGCATCCTCCAGGTTGAGCAGGCACAGGTAATTCTCGCGCCCCTTGCGCGTCACCACCTTCTCGCGGCGCACCGTGGCGTCGGGGAACACGCGCTCGGTTTCCTTGGCGAGCTGGCGTTGCAGCGCCTTGGTATAGGTGCTGATCCATACCGCGCCGCCTGCGCGCTCGGCCCAGAGCGAGGCGGGGGCGAGATAGCCCAGGGTCTTGCCGATCCCCGTCCCCGCCTCGGCAAGGACCATATTGGGCGCGTCGCGCATCGCACGTGGGGCGAACGCTTCGGTCGCGGCGGCGGCGAAGGCGCGCTGGCCGGTCCGCTCCTCGGCGCCCGCGCCGGTGAGGGCGTGGAGTCGCGACTCGGCATCGCCGGGCGGGACGGTCGCGGACAGTGGCGCAGGGCGCGGGGCGTGCTCCTCCCATTCGGGCAGAGCGGCGAACAGCCAGCGTTCGTTGACACGCGGCTTGGCGATCAGCGGGCCGATCGCAGGTGCCCAGGGCCAGCGCAGCCGGCCGAGCGACTGCACCGCGGTCCACGCGCCCTCCCGCTCGGGCCAGTCGCCTTCCGGTACGGCCAGCAGGGCCGCGGCAGCCTCGCGCAGGAAGGCGGCGACATCCTCGTCGCGCGTCGGTGGCGACAGATCGACCGCCCGCGCGAGGCCCTTGGGCGTCGGCACCGCGAACCGCGCGGGGTGGAGGAAGGCGAACAGTTCGAGCAGGTCGAGCCCCGACAGCTCGGGGTAGCCCAGCCGCTGTGCGACTAATGCGGCGTTGAGCAGGATCACGGGCGTATCCGCCGCGATGCGGATCGCTTCGCCGCGCCCGATCGGCCGCGTACCCTCCGCGGTCGCGATCCAGATGCCGCCATGACTGGCGTGGAGGGCGGGATAAGGGATCACCGGTGCCGCTGTACTCCACCGGAACGGAATGGCAACTCGCCAACCCGTGCGCGACGGACGTCATCCTGCATTCATGAAACCGCGCCCTTTATCGCTCGTTCGGCAGACATCGTTCGACACGAAAGGGAAATATATCATGCGCCATATGCTGTTCGCGCTTACCGCCGCCGCGCTCGTCCTGCCCGCCAGCGTCGCGCTGCCGGTCAGCAAGGCGGAGGCCAAGCGGCATCACCACCGCTACGCGCATGAGCGCGGCTATCGCTACGCGCACGGCTGCCGCTATTCGAGCGGGACGACGGGCCTGGTGGCGGGCGGCGTCGGCGGTGCGCTCGTCGGCAATTCGCTGCTCGGCCATGGCGCGCTCGGCACGATCGCGGGCGGCGTCGGCGGTGCCTTTGCCGGCCGTGCGATCGATCGCACGATCACCGCCAAGCATCGGTGTCGCTGACGCGCCGCGATCCAAGGTGTTGCGGGATGCGCGTTGGAACCCTAGTCCGGCGCGCATCATGACCGATACCGATCTGCGTTCCGCCGCTCTCGACTCCAAGGCCTGGCCGTTAGAAGAGGCGCGCAAGCTGCTGAAACGCTATCCGGACGGCAAGCCGGGCGGCGAACCGATCCTGTTCGAAACCGGCTATGGCCCGTCGGGCCTGCCGCATATCGGCACGTTCAACGAAGTGCTGCGCACGACGATGGTGCGCAACGCCTTCCACGCATTGAGCGACCAGCCGACGCGGCTGATCGCGTTCAGCGACGACATGGACGGCCTGCGCAAGGTGCCCGACAATGTCCCCAACGGCGACATGCTGCGCGAGCATCTCGGCAAGCCGCTGACGCGCATCCCCGATCCGTTCGGCAAGTTCGACAGCTTCGCCGCACACAACAATGCGATGCTGCGCGCCTTCCTCGACCGGTTCGGCTTCGACTACGAATTCGCCTCGTCCACGGAATACTACGAAGGCGGCAAGTTCGACGACGCCATCAAGGGCGTGCTGCGGCACTATCAGGGCATCCTCGACGTGATGCTGCCGACCCTGCGGGCGGAACGGCGCGAGACCTATTCGCCCGTCCTGCCGGTCAGCCCGACGAGCGGTGTCGTGCTGCAGGTGCCGGTCGAGGTGATCGACGCCGACGCCGGCACGATCGCCTTCACCGACGAGAGCGGCGAACGGATCGTCCAGTCCGCGCTGGGCGGCATGTCGAAGCTGCAATGGAAGGTCGACTGGGCGATGCGCTGGGTGGCGCTCGGCGTCGATTACGAGATGGCGGGCAAGGACCTGATCGATTCGGTGACGCAATCGTCGAAGATCGCGCGCGTGCTCGGCGGGCGCCCGCCCGAGGGCTTCAATTACGAGATGTTCCTCGACGAAAAGGGCGAGAAGATCTCCAAGTCCAAGGGCAACGGCCTCAGCCTCGACCAGTGGCTGACCTATGGTCCTGAGGAGAGTCTGGCGTTCTTCGCCTATCGCGAACCCAAGAAGGCGAAGGCGCTGCACTTCGGCGTCATCCCGCGCGCGGTCGACGATTATTGGCAGTTCCGCGGCAATTACCCGACGCAGGAACTGCCACAGAAGCTGGGCAACCCCGTCCACCATATCCACGACGGCACGGTGCCCAGCGCGACGTTGCCGGTGACGTTCGGCCTGCTGCTCAATCTCGTCGGCGTGATGGGCGAAGCGAGCAAGGAGCAGGTGTGGGGCTATCTGCGCAACTATGTGCCCGACGCGACGCCGGAGCGTGATCCCGAGCTCGACCGGCTGATCGGCTATGCTTTGGCCTATGCCCGCGATTTCGTCGCGCCGACGCTGAAGCGCCGTGCGCCCGAGGGCGTCGAGGTGGAAGCGCTGCGCCGGCTGGACGCGGATCTCGCCGCGCTGCCCGCCGACGCAAGCGCGGAGGATATCCAGAACGTCGTCTATGAGATCGGCAAGACCGCCGGCTTCGAGAGCTTACGCGACTGGTTCAAGGCGCTGTACGAGACGCTGCTGGGGTCCGAACAGGGCCCGCGCATGGGCAGCTTCATCGCGCTGTACGGGGTGGAGAACAGCCGGACGCTGATCGCCGAGGCGCTGGCGAAAGCGGCCTGAGTTCAACCGGCCGCGGTGGCGCCGCTTGGCGGCGGAGGTGGCTATGCGGCGGAAGTCGTGCTTGCGGAAACGCCCCCTCCTCCACCGCTGACGCGAGGGAGAAATGGGCTGAATCTTCGCTCGTTCTGGCACACTAAAGCGGAACTACGCCGCGCCCTTGACCATTGATCTTGCTGCACTGCAGCAAGGCCGGTTAGGGCAGCATTCATGACGTTACGACAAACTGCCGAGGCGCATCCCGGCCTCGTCCATCTCGCGCTCGCCGTCGGCGGGTTTGCGATCGGGACGACCGAATTTGCGGCGATGAGCCTGGAGCCGGACCTCGCCCGCGGGCTCGGCATCGATGCCCCAACCGTGGGGCATATCATCAGCGCCTATGCCTTGGGCGTGGTGGTCGGCGCGCCGACGATCGCGGTGCTGTCGGCCCGTATGGCGCGGCGCAGCCTGTTGATCGGGCTGATGGCGCTGTTCGCGATCGGCAACACGCTGTCCGCCCTCGCGCCATCCTATGGCTGGATGCTCGCGTTCCGATTCCTCGCAGGCCTGCCGCATGGCGCCTATTTCGGGATCGCCTCGCTCGTCGCCGCGTCGCTGGTACCGACCGCGCAGCGGACGCAGGCGGTGGGGCGCGTCATGCTGGGCCTGACCGTCGCGACGATCGTCGGCGTACCGGTCGCGACCTGGCTGGGGCAGATGGCGAGCTGGCGCTGGGTGTTCGCCCTTGTCGCACTGCTCGCGCTGACCACCGCGAGCCTCGTCGCCTTGCTGGCACCCGTCGATAAGCCCGATCGCAGCGCCAGCCCCTTGCGCGAGTTGGGCGCCCTCAAACGACGGCAGGTGTGGCTGACGCTGGGCACCGGCGCGATCGGCTTTGGTGGCATGTTCGCGGTCTACACCTATCTTGCCGCGACGCTGCATGACGTCACCGGCGTGGCACCGCAGACTGTGCCGATCGTGCTGGCGGTGTTCGGCGCCGGCATGACGATCGGCAACCTGATCGTGCCGCGCTTCGCCGACCGGGCGCTGATGCCGACGGCCGGCGCGCTGCTGCTGTGGTCGGCGGCGTCGCTGGCGGTCTATCCCTTATGTGCGGGAAGCCTGTGGACGCTGATCCCCGACGTTTTTGCGATCGGCCTGGGCGGTGCGCTGGGCACGGTGCTGCAGACGCGGCTGATGGACGTGGCGGGTGACGCGCAGGCGCTGGCCGCGGCGCTGAACCATTCGGCGTTCAACACCGCCAATGCGATCGGCCCGTGGCTGGGCGGCCTGGCCATTGCGGGCGGGCTCGGCTGGACGTCGACGGGACTGGTCGGCGCCGGCCTGGCGCTGGGCGGCTTTGCGATCTGGGCGGTCTCGTTCGCCATCGAGCGTGGCGGGTTCGGCTTGCCAGCAGGGCGCGAGCCGTTACGTCAGACGGGATGACCAAGGTCCCCGCCCGTCGCCGCCACGCGCTGCGCGCCTTTCTGCATGGAGAGGCAGCGGGCGGGATCGTGCTGATCGCCGCCGCCGCGCTGGCGATGATCGCCGCCAACTGGCCGGCGACGGCGCACGGCTATGAGGCGCTGCTGCACGCGCAGATCGGCCCGACACTCGCGCCCGCCCTGGGCCCGATGACCGTCCATCTGTGGATCAACGACGGGCTGATGGCGCTGTTCTTCCTGCTCGTCGGGCTGGAGATCAAGCGTGAGTTCGTCGGCGGCCGGTTGGCCAGCGCCGACCGGCGGCGGCTGCCGTTCATCGCCGCGGTCGCGGGGATGGCGGTGCCGGCACTCGTCTTCCTGCTCGTTGCGGGCGATGCGCCGGGATTGCAGCCCGGCTGGGCGATCCCCGCCGCGACCGACATCGCCTTCGCGATCGGGGTGCTGGCGCTGCTCGGATCGCGCGTGCCTTCGTCGCTCAAGCTGCTGCTGACCACTGTCGCCATCGTCGACGACATGGGCGCGGTGGCGATCATCGCCATCGCCTATACCGATTCGATCCGCGTCCTGGCGCTGGCCGGCGCGGGGCTTGCGCTGCTGGTGCTCTACGTCCTCAACCGGCGGCAGGTGATGGCGCTGTGGCCCTATCTGCTGGTGGGGGCCGCGCTGTGGCTGTTCGTACTGCAATCGGGCGTGCATGCGACGATCGCCGGCGTGGCCACCGCCATGCTGGTGCCGATGCGCCGTGACGAGGCGGAGTCGCCGCTCCACCGGCTGGAGCATGCGCTGCATCCGTGGAGCGCCTTTGCCATCGTGCCGCTGTTCGGCTTCGCCAATGCGGGCGTGTCGCTGACCGGCGTCGGGCTGGAGACGTTCGCTCAGCCGCTGGTGCTCGGCATCGCGCTCGGCCTGTTCCTGGGCAAGCAGACCGGCATCCTTGCCGCGATCTGGGGCGCCGACCGGCTGGGGATCGCGCGTCGCCCCACGGCGGTGAGTTGGGGGCAGCTGTACGGCATGGCGCTCCTCGCCGGCATCGGCTTCACGATGAGCCTGTTCATCGGTGGCCTCGCCTTTGCCGAGCCTGCGCAGATGGATGCGGTGAAGATCGGCGTGCTCGCCGGTTCGATCGCTTCGGCACTGGCCGGCGCCGGGGTGCTGGTGATCGCGGGACGCCGGGCGCATGCCGCCCGCTGACGCGGCGATCGCGCCCATTGCGCTGGGCACGCCCGCCTATCGCCGGCTGACGCTGGCAATGCTGTTCGCGGGCTTTTCGACCTTTTCGCTGCTCTACGCCGTTCAGCCGCTGCTGCCGCTGTTTGCGCACGATTATGCGCTGAGTGCCGAGGGCGCATCGCTGGCCGTGTCGCTCGCGACCGGACCGCTGGCGGTCGCCATCCTGTTCGCGGGCATTCTGTCCGATCGGATCGGGCGGCGACCGCTGATGATCGCCGCGATGTTTTCGGCGGGGCTGTTGACGCTCGCCGCGGCGGTGGCGCCGGGATGGCACGCACTGCTCGCGCTCAGGCTGCTCACCGGACTCGCGCTCGCGGGCGTACCGGCGGTCGCGATGGCCTATGTCGCCGAAGAGGTGGATGCGGCGACGGTGGGTGCGGCGATGGGGCTGTACATTGCCGGCAGTGCGCTGGGCGGCATGGGTGGGCGGCTGATCGCCAGCCTGATCGCGGACGTTGCGGATTGGCGATGGGCGCTGGGCGGCGTCGGCTTCGCCGGCGTGGTGATGGCGGAGGCGTTTCGCCGGCTGGCACCGCCGTCGCGTCGCTTCGTCGCAAGCACCGCGCGCACCCCGCTCGCCGGTGTCGCGACCTTGCTGCGCGACCGGGCATTGCCGCTGCTCTATGCCGAAGCCTTCCTGCTGATGGGCCTGTTCGTCACACTCTACAATTACGCGGGCTTCCGCCTGATCGCGCCGCCTTATGGCCTCAGTCAGGCGGCGGTCGGCATGGTCTTCCTGCTCTATATCCTGGGATCGGTGAGCTCCACGCTGTTCGGCGGCTTTGCGGGCCGAGTCGGGCGGCGGCGGGTGTTCTGGCTGCCGATCGTCGTGCTGATCGCGGGCATCGCCGTCGCGGCGGCAACGCCGCTGTGGCTGGTCGTCGTCGGCATCGCGCTGGTGACGATCGGCTTCTTCGGCGCGCATTCGATCGCCAGCGCCTGGGTCGGGCGGCGCGCGGCGGGTAATCGCGGTCAGGGCGCCGCGCTCTACCTGTTCTTCTATTACCTTGGATCGAGCGTGCTGGGCTCGGCTGGCGGCATCGCGTGGAGCCGCAGTGCCTGGCCGGGGGTGACGCTGTTCTGCCTGATCCTCGCGGCTCTGGCATTGGTGGTGGCGCTGCTACTGACCCGGATACCGCCGTTGCCGGTGCCCGAAACGAACGGACCCGGACTGCCCGCGGCCTGACCGAACCGGGCGCATCTTGGCAGCGGCAAAGCTTTTCTTTCTATTCCCACCGGAATGGGGGGATATGCTCGCAGGTCTGGGAGACTTGCCATGCCGACGCTGTCCTCACCGACCGTATCCCCTGCCGCCGGCGCGACGCTGGACGAGGCGGTCGGCGCGCTACGCAGTGCCCGGGCGGCCTGGCGCGATCGGCAACAGCCCCAGCGCGCCGCGGCGATCTTCCCCTCGCGCGAGGCGATCGAGCGCGTCGTCGCGCTGCTCGCCGAAGCGCTTTATCCGCGCCGTCTGGGCCAGCAGCGCGTAACGCCGAAGGACGAGGATCATTTCGTCGCCGCCAAGCTGACCGCCGCGTTCGCCGATCTGGAACGCGAGATCGACCGTGAGCTCGGCTATTGGCAGATGGAGGCGCGCACTGCCTTCGCCGCGGATCAGGCGGCGACGATCGTGCGATTGTTCGCCGGCACGCTCGGCGACATCCGCCGGCTGATCGACAGCGACGTCGAGGCCGCATTCCTAGGCGATCCCGCCGCGGGCAGCACCGACGAAATCCTCGTCTGCTATCCCGGCGCGATCGCCAGCCTGCATCACCGCATCGCGCACCAGCTGCACAATCTGGGCGCGCCGATCGTCGCACGCATGATCTCGGAACTCGCCAACGAACGCACCGGAATCGACATCCACCCCGGTGCGACGATCGGTGCGCGCTTCTTCATCGACCACGGCACCGGCGTCGTCATCGGCGAAACCGCGATCGTCGGCACCGGCGTGCGGCTGTACCAGCACGTAACTCTGGGCGCCCGCAGTCCGCTGGGTGCGGCGCGCCGGTCTCCACGCGAACGCTATGCCCGGCATCCGATCGTCGGCGACGATGTCGTCATCTATGCCGGCGCGACCATCCTCGGCCGCGTCACGATCGGCGACGGCGCGACGATCGGCGGCAACGTCTGGCTGCTCGACGACGTGCCGGCCGGCGGCGTGGTGGTGCAGCCCGAAGCGACATTGCTCGCCCCTTCCGCCAGCCTGGCGCTACGCGACACGCTGGTCGCGGCGCTGGTGTGATGGGGCAGGCCCGCCCCCTGTCGCGGCGTCCCGTCATCGGGGTGCTGTGCTGCAATGAGGTGGCGGCGCGGCCGGTGCAGGTCGTCGCGTGCCGCTTCATCGCCCCGCTGACGACGCTGGCGCAGGCGACGGTGCTGCTGGTGCCCGCGATGCCGGGGACCACCGATACCGAGACGCTCTCCGCGGTGCTCGACGGACTGCTGCTCACCGGATCGCGCAGTCATGTGGCGCCCGGCCGCTATGGTGGTGCGCCGCTGCCGGACGACCAGGTGACGGACGACTGCCGCGACGAGGTCGCGCTGGCGCTGGCCGGACGGATGATCGAGGCAGGCAAGCCCGTCTTCGGCATCTGCCGCGGGTTGCAGGAGATCAATGTGCTGTTCGGCGGCACGCTGGCTGCGGCGAGTCATCCCGGCCGCCACCATCGCGGCGCGTGGGAGGGCGATTACGATTCGCTGTTCGACCACGGCCATGACGTGGAGCTGACCCCCGACGGCCGACTGGCTGGCGCGACCGGCGCTCGCCGCGTCCGCGTCAATTCGGTGCATCAGCAGGGCATCGACCGGCTGGGCCACGGCCTGTCGGTCGAGGCGATCGCAGCGGACGATGGCCTTGTCGAAGCGGTGTCGGCGCGCCCCTGCGGCGGCGAGGTGTTGGGCGTGCAATGGCATCCCGAATGGGACGCGGCCGATTCGCCCGCCAGCCGCGCCTTCTTTTCGCTGATCGGCACCGCCCTGCACGGCGGCCGCCCGCCCGTTTCATCACCATCCGGTTTCTAAAGGGAGAACGACATGAAGACTGCCATCCTGCTGCCCGTCCTCGGCCTCGCCGCACTGAGCCTCGCCGCCTGTGGCCCCAAGACCGAATCGGGTAACACCGCCGCGGAAACGGTGACGCTGAACGACGACGGCGCCGTCTTCGACAATGCAGCGGGTCTGGAAACGGACGGTAATGCGGCCGCGGGCGATACCGCGCTGACCGGCAATGTCGCGGACAATACCACGACCCCGGCGGCCGGCAACGCGCTGTAACGCCTGCCTCTTTTTCGAACACGCCAAGGTAAGCTCCCTAGGCGTAGACTGGCGGTCCGACAATGCTGGTGTCGGGCCGCCTCTTTGTGTGGGGGACGGCGATCCGGGGCGCGCGACGCCGTGGGTACCCAGCGTGCGGTCCCTCAGGGATAGCGCATCTGGTCGGGTCGTCGCCCCAGCGTAGGCTGGGGCCTTTCGCGGATCTGTTCGCGCGCTATCGTCGGAATATCCAAGCCTTCGCTGGGATGACGATGGTGAAACGGAGGCGAGGCTCGTCCAGCCTACCTCTCCAAGCCCACGACGCGGGAATAAATCCCGCGTCGTCAGTCGCCGCTGTAGCGGCGCTAGCCGGACCTTCGGGCAGGAGCCTGCGCGGTGCTGGCTCCTGCCGGCATGCAGTCGCGCTGCATGCCTCCCTTGGTCACAGCTTTTCGGTGAGTTCCGGCACGACCTTGAAGAGGTCGCCGACGAGGCCGATGTCCGCGACCTGGAAGATCGGGGCGTCTTCGTCCTTGTTAATCGCGACGATGACCTTGGAGTCCTTCATGCCGGCCAAATGCTGGATCGCGCCCGAGATGCCGACCGCGATATAGACTTCCGGGGCGACGATCTTGCCGGTCTGGCCGACCTGATAGTCGTTGGGCACGAAGCCCGCATCGACCGCAGCACGGCTCGCGCCGACGCCTGCACCCAGCTTGTCGGCCAGCGGCTCGATCAGCGCATGGAAGTTCTCGCCGTTCTGCAGCGCGCGGCCACCCGACACGATGATCTTGGCAGAGGTCAGTTCGGGACGCGCGTTCTGCGCGATCTCAGACCCGATATAGGACGAAACGCCCGTGTCGCCCGCCGAGGCCACCGTTTCGATCTCGGCAGAGCCACCCTCGGCCGCCGCCTTTTCGAAGGCGGTGCCGCGGACGGTGATCACCTTCTTGGCATCCGACGTCTGCACCGTCGCGATCGCATTGCCGGCGTAGATCGGCCGGGTGAACGTGTCCTCGCCCTCGACCGACAGGATGTCGCTGATCTGCATGACGTCGAGCAGCGCGGCGACGCGCGGCGCGACGTTCTTGCCGGTGGTGGTCGATGGCGCGACGAAGGCATCGTGATGCCCCATCAGCTCCACCACCAGCGGCGCGATATTCTCGGCGAGCGCATGGGCATAGGCCGCATCGTCGGCGACATGGACCTTGCCGACGCCGGCGATCTTCGCCGCCGCCTGCGCGACGCCATCAACGCCCTGGCCGGCGACGAGCAGATGCACCTCGCCCAGCTTCGATGCGGCGGTCACCGCCGACAGCGTGGCATCCTTTACCGTCGAGCCATCATGCTCGACCCATACGAGCGTCTTCACTTGGCAATCCCCATGGCATGCAGCTTGGTCACGAGTTCGTCGACATCGGCGACCTTGATCCCGGCCTGGCGCTTGCCCGGCTCGACGACCTTCAGCGTCGTGATGCGGGGCGTCACGTCGACGCCGTAATCGGCGGCGGTCTTCTGCGCGAGCGGCTTGGACTTGGCCTTCATGATGTTGGGCAGCGAGGCGTAGCGCGGCTCGTTGAGGCGCAGGTCGGTGGTGACGATCGCGGGCAGGTTGAACTTGTCGGTTTCCAGACCGCCGTCGACTTCGCGCGTCACGGTGACGTCGCTCGTCGTCAGCTCGACCTTCGAGGCGAACGTGCCCTGGCCCCAGCCGAGCAGGCCGGCGAGCATCTGGCCCGTCTGATTGTTGTCGTCGTCGATCGCCTGCTTGCCCAGGATGACGAGCTGCGGCTGCTCTTCCTCGACGATCTTGGCGAGGATCTTGGCGACGCCCAGCGGCTCGACCTTGGTGTCGCTGGTCACGAGGATGCCGCGGTCGGCGCCCATCGCAAGCGCGGTGCGGATCGTTTCCTGCGCCTTCGCCTCGCCGATCGAGACGACGACGATCTCGGTGACGCCCTTGTCCTTCAGGCGGATCGCCTCTTCGACCGCGATCTCGTCGAACGGGTTCATGCTCATCTTGACGTTGGCAAGATCCACACCCGAGCCGTCCGCCTTCACGCGGGGCTTCACGTTATAGTCAAGCACGCGCTTGACCGGCACCAGCACCTTCATAGGCTTCCTTCCGATTGCGCCTCCGACACCTTTTTGGCGTCGTATCGGCGGGTGAGATGGCGGTTTTCCGTGCCTTTCGCAAGTCCGGTATGGAAAGCGCCGGTTGCCGTAACGGCAGGCCTACCGCCCAAACGAATCAGGCCCGGACATGATGCCCGAGCCTGAGGAATTTTCTATCGCAAAGTCCTCCCCGCCAGGGGGAGGTGGCGCCGCCACGGGCGGTCGTCCTCCCCCGCTAATGCGAGGGAGGGCTGACGGATCACGCGGCCTTCTGCACTTCGGCGACGATCTTCTTCGCGGCATCGCCCAGGTCGTTCGCGGGAACGATCGCGAGGCCCGAGTTCGCCAGGATGTCCTTACCGGCCTGCACGTTCGTGCCTTCCAGGCGGACGACCAGCGGCACCGACAGGTTCACTTCCTTCGCCGCGGCGACGATGCCCTCGGCGATGATGTCGCACTTCATGATGCCGCCGAAGATGTTGACGAGGATGCCCTTCACCGCCGGATCGGCAAGAATGATCTTGAACGCCGCCGTCACCTTCTCCTTGTTGGCGCCGCCGCCGACGTCGAGGAAGTTGGCCGGGAACATGCCGTTCAGCTTGATGATGTCCATCGTCGCCATGGCGAGGCCGGCGCCGTTGACCATGCAGCCGATGTCGCCGTCTAGCTTGATGTAGGCGAGGTCGTACTTCGACGCCTCCAGCTCCATCGCGTCCTCTTCGGTGGTGTCGCGCAGCTCCATCAGGTCCTTGTGACGGAACATCGCGTTGCCATCGAAGCCGACCTTGGCGTCGAGCACGACCAGCTTGCCATCGTCGGTGACAGCGAGCGGGTTGATCTCGATCTGCTCGGCATCGGTGCCGAGGAACGCGTCATACAGCTTCGACGCGACGCTGGCGGCCTGCTTGGCGAGGTCGCCGGTCAGCTCGAGCGCGGCGGCGACGGCGCGGCCGTGATGCGGCATGAAGCCGGTCGCGGTGTCGATGTCGATCGAGTGGATCTTCTCGGGCGTGTCATGCGCCACGGTTTCGATGTCCATGCCGCCTTCCGTCGAGGCGACCATCGAGACGCGGCCGGTCGCGCGGTTGACGAGCAGCGCGAGGTAGAATTCCTTCGCGATGTCGACGCCATCGGTGATGTACAGGCGGTTGACCTGCTTGCCGGCGTCGCCCGTCTGGATCGTCACCAGCGTGTTGCCGAGCATGTCGGTCGCGTGTGCGCGGACTTCGTCAGCGGTCTTGGCGAGGCGGACGCCGCCCTTGGCGTCGGGGCCCAATTCCTTGAACTTGCCCTTGCCGCGGCCACCCGCGTGGATCTGCGCCTTCACGACGTAGAGCGGTCCGGGGAGCTTCTTCGATGCCTCGACGGCTTCCTCGACGCTGAGCGCCGCAAAGCCCGCCGGGACGGGCACGCCGAACTTCGCCAGCAGTTCCTTGGCTTGATATTCGTGGATGTTCATGGCCTGCCTCGCATTATGCTATAAAGAGGAGATTGCCGCCGCCCTTTGCACAGGCGGCGCGACGAATCCACCCCGGATATAGCACGGGGCTCGATCGTTATCGCAAACGCTTCGCATTAGATGGAATACGCATGTCCTGGCCGATCGGCATCCTTCTGTTTCTAGCGACGGTGATCGGCATGGAGGGCTTTGCCTATGCCGCGCACCGCTGGATCATGCATGGGCCCGGCTGGTTCCTGCATGAGAGCCACCACACGAAGCGCAAAGGCAATTGGGAACTGAACGACCTGTACGCCGCAATCTTTGCCGTGCCGTCGTTCGTGTTACTGCTGGGCGGAGTACAGCTTGGCTGGTGGCCGGGCTTCGCATGGATCGGCGCGGGAATCGCAGCCTATGGCGCGATCTATTTCGGGTTCCATGACATCATCGTCCATCAGCGGATCCCGACGCGCTATCTGCCCAAGTCCTCCTATATGAAGCGGATCGTCCAGGCGCATCGGCTGCACCATGTCGTCGAGACGCGCGAGGGCAATGTCAGCTTCGGTTTTCTGGTCGCCCCCCGGCCCGAAGATCTGAAGGCCGAGCTCAAGCGGCGCGGACGGCGGGGGGTTCGAGCGCCGGCCAACACGGAGCCGTTGGCAGAAAAGTAACGCCTTCCATGGCACGATACAGCCATGGAACAGCCGACCTTCACGCCGCCGTACCAGCCCATCGCCCTCAACGGGACGGAGGAGGGCGCCGAGTCGCGCCGATCGCTGCGCAAGGCGGTGACGATGCGCGCGCACCTGCGCGACCGCGGACAGACCCGGTTCGAGATCGACGTGACCGACCTGTCGCTGATGGGGTTCCGCGCCGAAACGGCATTCGCGCTGTGGCCAGGCACGATCGTGTGGCTGACGCTGCCGGGGCTCGCCGGTCTGGAAGCCGTCGTCGCGTGGCGGGACAAGACGCAATATGGCTGCGCCTTCGCCAAGCCACTGCACCCGGCGGTGTTCGACCATATCATCGCACTCAGCCAGCGATAGGCGCGGCGACACCCGAACTGGCGTGCGATAGCGCCATCGCTGGCTTGGCCGGCGGGGCGGCCTAAGCCGGATGTCGTCCGACGGCGACTTTGCCGTCGTTGATGAGGGACGCGGGAGACTGCGCGCTTCGACACGCTCGGGGCGGACGATAACTTTACGATCGAGTGTTCGAGACGGACGCCGGCAAAGCCGTCGTCAGTCGGGTCGCGCTTGAGCGCGCCCGCTGGCCGTGCCGGGCGCTCCGCTTCGCGCATTGGCGCGGGCGTAGCCGCGCCTGCGCCCGTCAGTCGAACAGGCTACTCACGCTCGTCTCGTCGGCGATGCGCTTGATCGCCTCGCCCAGCAGCGGTGCGATCGGCAGGTGGCGGATCTTCGACGTCGCGCCGATCGATTCGTGATTGCCGATCGAATCGGTGATGACGAGTTCGGTCAGTACCGATCCCTCGACACGCGCGACCGCACCGCCCGACAGCACGCCGTGGGTGACATAGGCGACGACATCCTCCGCTCCCGCCTGCCGCAGCGCCGCCGCCGCATTGCACAGCGTGCCCGCCGAATCGACGATGTCGTCGACCAGGATGCAGAAGCGGCCCTCGACGTCGCCGATGATGTTCATCACTTCCGATTCGCCGGCGCGCTCGCGGCGCTTGTCGACGATCGCGAGCGGGGCGTTGTCGAGTCGCTTGGCGAGCTGGCGCGCGCGCACGACGCCGCCGACGTCGGGCGAGACGACCATCAGGTTGCGGCCCTTGAAGCGCGCATGGATGTCCGCGCTCATCACCGGCGCGGCATAGAGGTTGTCGGTCGGGATATCGAAGAAGCCCTGGATCTGCCCGGCGTGCAGATCGACCGACAGCACGCGGTCGGCGCCGGCGACGGTGACCAGATTGGCGACGAGCTTTGCCGAGATGGGCGTGCGCGGCCCCGGTTTCCGGTCCTGGCGCGCATAGCCCATATAGGGGATCACCGCGGTGATGCGCTTGGCCGACGCACGCTTCAGCGCGTCGATGATGATCAGCAGCTCCATCAGATTGTCGTTCGCCGGGAAGCCGGTCGACTGGAGCACGAACACGTCCTCGCCGCGCACGTTTTCCTGGATTTCGACGAAGATCTCCTCGTCGGCGAACCGGCGGACCAGCGCGTCGGTCAACGGGCTTTCGAGATAGTTCGCGATCGCTTGCGCGAGCGGAAGGTTCGAATTGCCGGTGATCAGTTTCATGCGCTGGGCTCCCTTGCGCCGCCCTTTATCGTCGATGGCGCCTTTCGCAAACCGCTTCGCTTCGCCCGTCCGCGGCGGTAGGAGCGCGGGCATGACCGTCATCACCCGCTTCGCCCCCTCTCCCACCGGCATGCTCCACGTCGGCAATATCCGGGCGGGGCTGCACAATTGGATGTTCGCGCGGGGGCAGCACGGGCGGTTCGTGCTGCGGATCGACGACACCGATGCCGAGCGGTCCGAAGAGCGGTTCGTCGATGGCATCCGCGCCGATCTCGCGTGGCTGGGCCTGACGCCCGATGCAGAGGTGCGCCAGTCGGAGCGATTCGCGCTGTATCAGGCGCGGTTCGACGCGCTGGTCGCGGCGGGGCGGATCTATCCGGCCTATGAGAGCGCACAAGAACTGGATCTGAAGCGCAAGATCCTGCTCGGGCGCGGCCTGCCACCGGTGTACGATCGCGCGGCGCTGACGCTGAGCGATGCGCAAAAGGCGCACCTGCAGGCGGATGGCGTCGCGCCGCACTGGCGGTTCAAGCTGGATCACGACGCACCGATCCACTGGGACGATCTGATCCGGGGTCCGCAGAGTTTCGATGCGAAGACGATGAGCGACCCCGTCGTGCGCCGCGCCGATGGATCGTGGCTGTATATGCTGCCGTCGGCGATCGACGACGCCGATCTGGGCATCACGCATGTCGTGCGCGGCGAGGACCATGTGTCCAACACCGCGCTGCAATTGCAGATGTTCGATGCGATGGGCGTGACGCCACCCGCCTTCGCGCACGAAGCGCTGCTGACCGGCGCCGAGGGCAAATTGTCCAAGCGTCTGGGATCGCTGGGCGTCGCGCACTTTCGCGACGCGGAGATCGAGCCGCAGGCGGTCGTCGCGCTGCTCGCGCGGATCGGGACGAGCGATCCCGTCGAGCCGATGGTCGATCCCGCACCGCTGATCGCCGCCTTCGACTTCGCCCGCTTCGGCCGGGCGCCCGCGCGATTCGATGAGGCGGAGCTGGCGCAGGTGAATGCGCGGATCGTCCACCAGCTGACCTATGACGCCGTCGCCGACCGACTGCCTGACGGCATGGGCGCGGCGGAATGGGACGCGGTGCGGCCGAACCTGGCGCACGTCGCCGAGGCGGCGGACTGGTGGCAGGTGATCGAGGGGCCGATCGCCGCGCCGATGCAGGACGACGCGGCGCGCGCCTATCTCGCCGACGCGGTGGTGGTGGCAGAGGGCCTGGACTGGGGCGACGACGCCTGGGCGGCGCTGACGACGGCGCTCAAGGAGGCAACGGGCCGCAAGGGCAAGGCGCTGTTTCTGCCGCTGCGGCAGGCACTGACCGGGCTGGACCACGGCCCCGATATGGCGGCGCTGTTGCCGCTCATCGGGCAGGCGCGCGCCGTCGGACGGCTGCGGGACGCAGCGGAAGCGACGGGATAAGATCGGTCGCGCGGGGCGACCCACACGAGATCCGGGCACGCGGAGGCGGCGTTCGCGTAGCGCCGTTCCGAGCTTTTGCGTGCCCCCTTAGCGGCCTGCTGACATGCGTTTGCGCAATACCCGGGCATCCGCCCAACCCCTTGACGACCATATGTTATGGTGTAACGTTTCATGTCTGAGCGGCGTTGCCCCGGTCGAGGGCGACCCGACAGAGAGGAGACGGACGATGTATGCTGATCGCTACGCCAAGCAGACCCGTTTCAACCCCGGCGGCCTCACCGCCGCCATCGCCATCAACGCTGCCCTGATCGCCGCGCTGATGTTCGCAGGGCCGAAGATTCTGCCCGATGGCCCGGACCATGTGCTGGTGATCGACAATATCCCTGTCGAACCGCCACCTCCGCCACCGATACCCGAGGTGAAGCCGGCCGAAACTGCACCGCACCACGCGACCGAGACGATCCTGGCACCCGTTCCGAAAGTTTCGGTGCCGACCATCCCCACCGACCTGACCGTAACGACGATCCCGACGCCGCCGGCACCGACCAAGATCATCGGCACCGATCCCGGGCCGGCGGTCGAGGCACCGACCCCGCCCGCGCCGTTGCCGTTCGTCGGCCCCAGCGTCGATCCGCGCTACGCCGACGCGTTCCAGCCCGATTACCCCGCGGTCGAACGCCGTGCCAATCGCGACGGGCGCGTGACGGTGCGCGTACTGGTCGGCATCGACGGGCGTGTGAAGCAGATCGAACAGGTCACTGCGACCAGCGATGCCTTCTGGCGCACAACGCAGGAACGGGCGCTGAAGGCCTGGCGCTTCAAGCCGGCGACGCGCGGTAACGTGCCGGTCGAGGCGTGGCGGACGATGACGCTGACGTTCCGCATGGAGGATGCCGGCTAAAACCGCAGGGGGCCGACGTGTTCGTCCGGGACGCGTCGCCCCTGCGTGGGCTTGGTCTGTTCGCGCTCGCGCTGTCCTCTAAGTCCGAAAGACCTCAGACTGTTTGGGAAGACGGCTGCTCGAATCGAAAAGGCCGGGTTACGACCGACGTGGCTTGGTGTCCGCCTTGGCGATCTGCGCGCCCGACGTGCGGCACTGGGCGCCGATCATCGGATAAGGCACGTCGGTGTTGCGCGCGAGCTGATCGGGCAGTGCCGCGCGGCATTGCGCCATCGACTGGTAGTGGATCGGAACGACCCGAGCCTCGGTGCATTGAACGTTGCCGTCGCCGCAGCCCATGATCGCCATCACGTAGAACAACGGTTCCATGATGCCCTCGCTTGTCAACCGGTAAAATTCGCGAAGGCGCTAGTATGTTCCGCGGCGCGCTTTCTTCGTTGGGGCGCCGTGCCTACATAAGCGGCAATGCCGCCTACCGATCCGACCAGCCAGACCCGCGCCGACCAGCCGTTGCTGCCGACGCTGCGCCGTTTCCTCCCCTATCTGTGGCCCGCAGGTGAAACGGGGCTGAAGGCGCGCATCGTCGTCGCGATGCTGCTCGTCGTCGCGAGCAAGATCGTTCAGGTCTTCGGCGCAGCCTATACGCTGAAATATGCGGTCGACCGAATGAGCGTCGGCGACCGTGGCCTCGTCACGATCGTCGTGCTGCTGGTGGTCGGCTATGCCGCCTCGCGCTTCTCGACGACGCTGTTCGACAATCTGCGCAACGCCGTGTTCGAACGCGTTGGGCAGGATGCGACGCGGCGACTGGCGGCAAGCGTCTTCCGCCACCTGCACGGCCTGTCGCTGCGCTTCCATCTGGAACGGCGCACCGGCGCGGTCACGAAAGTGGTCGAACGCGGCACGAAGAGCATCGATACGATGCTGTATTTCCTGCTGTTCAACATCGCGCCGACCGTGCTCGAACTGGCCATGGTGTTGACCATCTTCTGGACCAGCTTCGGCTGGCCGCTGGTCGCCGCGACGGTGGCGATGGTCGCGATCTATATCGTCTTCACCCAGAAGGTGACCGACTGGCGCAATGCTCTGCGGGCGCAGATGAACGACCTCGACACCGGCGCGGTCGCGCATGCGGTCGATTCGCTGCTGAATTTCGAAACGGTGAAATATTTTGGCGCGGAGGAGCGCGAGGCGAAGCGCTACGACGCCGCGATCAGCGCCTATGCCGCCGCGGCGACCAAGTCGGAAAACAGCCTGGCGTGGCTCAACGTCGGGCAGGCGCTGATCACCAACGCGATGCTTGGCGGCGGCATGGCCTATGTCGCATGGGGGTGGAGCCAGGGGCGCTTTTCCGCGGGCGACGTGGTGTTCGTGTCGACCTTGCTATCGCAACTGTTCCGGCCGCTCGACCTGCTGGGCATGGTCTATCGTACGATCCGCCAGGGCGTGATCGACATGGCGAGCATGTTTGCACTGATCGACACGCCGGCCGAGGTGGTCGACGCGCCCAACGCCGCGCCGCTGGTGGTGGGTCGCGGCCGGGTGCGGTTCGAGGATGTGCATTTCGGCTATGACGCCGATCGCGAAATCCTGAAGGGCCTCGACCTCGACATTCCGGCGGGCACGACGCTGGCGGTGGTGGGGCCGTCGGGTGCGGGCAAGTCGACGCTCGCGCGGCTGATGTACCGGTTCTACGATGTCGACGCAGGCGCGATCACGATCGACGGGCAGGACGTGCGCGCCGTGACACAGGCGTCGTTACGCACCGCGATCGGCATCGTCCCGCAAGACACGGTGCTGTTCAACGACACGATCGGCTACAATATCGGCTACGGCCGCGAGGGTGCATCGGATGCGGAGATCGCGAACGCTGCAACGGGTGCGGCGATCGCCGGCTTCATCGAACGCCAACCCGAGGGCTTCGCGACGCGCGTCGGCGAACGCGGGCTCAAGCTGTCGGGCGGCGAGAAGCAACGCGTCGCGATCGCGCGCACATTGCTGAAGAACCCGCCGATCCTAATCCTAGACGAAGCGACCAGCGCGCTCGACAGCCGGACCGAGGCGGAGATCCTCGACACGCTGAAGGCGATCGAGCGCGGCCGCACGACGATCGTCATCGCGCACCGCCTGTCGACGGTGGTGCATGCCGATCAGATCGTCGTCCTCGACGGTGGCCGGGTGGCGGAGCGCGGTACGCATGCGGAACTGCTGAAGCTCGGCGGGCTCTATGCGGAAATGTGGGCGCGGCAGGCGCAAGAGCGCGACGACGAGGATGTCGCCGGTGCCGGCGAGGGCGCGCTGGCGGCGGAATAGCGGCCGTCTTACCGGGCGCAGGTGAGCCGTATCACCTCCGCCGTCCGGTCGAATACGATCGACGAGCAATGCTGCAGCTGGTCCGCCCCCAGCGACAGCGTATCGCGCCGTGGGTCGCGCTTTTTGCCCTTCGCCGTCACGACGATCTCATCGGGATCGACCGGGGCGGCCGGCGCATCCGCATCGCGGATCGCGGCTGCGCTGCCCACGTCGTTGGTCCGAACACCCAGCGTCGTGATTCGCAACGCACCCAGATCCAGCGGCTTGCCCAACGTCATCGTGCGGATCGGCCGTTCGATGCCGAAGAAGATTTCGGTCGGCACCGTTGGCCCCGACACGCTGCCGTCATGCAGGGCGGCAATACGGACTGCCGCACCCGCGGTCGCCAGCGTCCGGGCGTGATAAGGGTCGAAGCGCAGCCGCATCGGCAGGCCGCCCACATCGATCTCCGCATAGGTCGCGCTGAAATTGCCGAACAGGCCGAATACCGCCGATTCGTGACGCGCCTTGAATGTCGTCGTGGTCTCTCCAGCTCGCGCCGCATGCAGTTGGAACCGGACGATCGGTTCCGCCAGCGCCGCCGGCCCGACGCTGACGTCGACGCCAGGGGCGAAGGGCCGCTTCGCCCATCCGACCCGGCGCTTGATCACGCCGTCGCCGAGATCGGCCTGCACCGCCTGAGTTCGGGTCATCACCTGCGTGCCGCCGACGGCATAGCCGATGCTGATACCCCAACTGCCCTCCAACTTGAGCTTCGCGCGCTCGGCGAGCGCCTGATCGATCAGCGGCATCGCCGGTGCCGCCGGATCGATACGTATCCGCGCGGGCAAGCCCGCGATCCGGCCCGTGACGATACTATCGGCGTCCACCACCCGCTCCTGCGGGGGACTAGCCGCACCGACCAGCACAAGAGCGAGGGGCATCGTCATTCGCGTCATCGGCCATTCTCCCATCAACCGCTGAAAGAGGGTCACGATCGTGTCGTTTCGGTGGCGGATCGAAGGCCGGATCGGTCGCATCCTTCGGCACCGGCATCATCCGGACGGGTGGCATCGCGCAGCGGTGCGGCCTACATGAGCCGGCGATGCGTCCCGATCCCCTGCCCACCCTGTCCCGCGTCTTCGGCTTTGCGGGGTTTCGCGGCGTGCAGGAAGAGGTGGTGTCGCGGGTGCTTGCCGGCGAGCGGACGCTGGGGGTGATGCCGACCGGCGCGGGCAAGTCGCTGTGCTACCAGCTGCCGTCGGTGATGCTGGACGGCACCTGCGTCGTCGTCTCGCCCCTCATCGCGCTGATGCACGACCAGCTGCGTGCGGCCGAAGCGGTGGGCATTCGCGCTGGCACGCTGACCAGCGCCGACCAGAATCGCGGCGAGACGATCGCGCGGTTCAAAGCCGGCGAGCTCGACTTGCTCTATATCGCGCCCGAACGCGCCTCGACCGGGCATTTCCGCGAGCTGCTGGGCAGCGCGAAGCTCAGCCTGTTCGCGATCGACGAGGCACATTGCGTCAGCGAATGGGGACACGATTTCCGCCCCGATTATCGCCTGCTCGCGCCGTTGATGGATGCGTTCCCGGACGTGCCGCGGCTGGCGCTCACGGCGACGGCGGACGCGCATACCCGCGCCGATATCCTCGCACAGCTCGGCATTCCACAGGACGGGCTGATCGTGTCGGGCTTCGACCGGCCCAACATCCGCTACGCGATCACCCCCAAGGCGAACACGACCAAGCAGATCGCCGACGTGATCGCAGGCACGCCCGGCCCCGGCATCGTCTATGCACAAACGCGCGCGGCGACGGAAAAGCTGGCCGAAGCGCTCGCCCGCACCGGGCGGCCGACCCGCGCCTACCATGCGGGGCTGGAGCAACATATCCGCGCGAAAAACCAGGCCGATTTCGTCGCGAGCGAGGACATGGTGATCTGCGCGACGGTCGCGTTCGGCATGGGGATCGACAAGCCTGACGTCCGCTTCGTCGCGCATGCCGGCCTGCCGAAATCGATCGAGGCCTATTATCAGGAAACCGGCCGCGCGGGCCGCGATGGCGATCCGGCGGTGGCGCATCTGTTTTGGGGTGCGGAGGATTTCGCGCGCGCGCGCCAGCGGATCGGCGAGGTCGAGCCTGAGCGGCAGGCCGGCGAGCGGACCCGGCTGGCGGCGCTGGGCGCACTGGTCGAGACGGCGGGCTGCCGGCGCCGCATCCTGCTGAAGCATTTCGGCGAAGACCTCATCGAAGACTGCGGCAATTGCGACAATTGCTTAGGGTCTCCCGATGCGGTCGATGCGACGACGGTCGCGCAGAAATTCCTGTCCGCCGTGTTCCGCACCGGCCAGCTGTTCGGTGCGGGCTATATCGAGCAGGTGCTGCTGGGCCAGTCGACCGACCGCAGCGTCGATCGCGGGCATGAGGCGCTGTCGGTGTGGGGCATCGTCGAGGGCGAGGAGTCGGCACTGGTCAAGCCGGTGGCGCGTGCGCTGCTGTTGCGCGATGCCTTACGCACCAATGCCCATGGCGGGCTGGAGTTCGGCCCCGGCGCACGCCCGATCCTGAAGGAGGGCGCGCGGGTGATGCTGGTGCTGCCACCCAAGCGGGTCCGCGGCAAGAAGCGTGACGCGGGCGTGGCAATCAACCCGGCCGACAATCCGCTGTTCGAGGCGCTGCGCACCTGCCGCCGCGATCTGGCCAAGGAGGCGGGAGTGCCGCCCTATGTCATCTTCCACGATTCAGTGCTGCGCGACATGGCGGCGCAGCGGCCGACCAGCCGTTCGGCGCTGATGCACCTGTCCGGCATCGGCGCGCGCAAGCTGGAGGCTTATGGCGATGCGTTTCTGGAGGTGATCCGCGCGGCGGATTGAGGTGGGAATGGCCGCAAAAACGGCTGACGCGGCTCGGTTGATCGCGTAACGGGACCGGATGGCCGATATCCGCACGATCAACGAATCCATCAGCGTCGCCCCCCAGATCACGCCGGAGGATATGGCGGCGATCAAGGCGGCGGGCTTTGTCAGCATCGTCAACAACCGACCTGACGAGGAGGAAGCTGGCCAGCCGGCGGGCGACGCGATCCGCGCCGCGGCGGAGGCCTCGGGCCTGACCTATGTCGCGATCCCGATCACGCATGCCGGCTTCTCGCACCCGCAAATCGACGCGATGACGCAGGCGCTGGTCGGCGCCGACGGGCCCGTGCTCGCCTATTGTCGATCGGGGACGCGCAGCTGCAACCTGTGGGCGCTTGCCGCCGCGAAGGCGGGGCGCAACCCCGAGCTGCTGGTCGCCCAGGCGCGCGCCGCTGGCTACGATTTGTCGGGGATGCGCCCGACGCTGGACGCGCTCGCCGGCGGGCAGTGATCCGGCCATGCAGTTCGACGAGACGACGATCGGGATCGCGCTCATCGCCGCCCTGGCGGTGCTTCTGGTCGTTGCCGGCATCGTCTGGGCGGTTCGCCGCGGACGCGTCGGACGGATCGAATCGCCCGAGGAAGCGGCGGCCGCGGCGGACGAGTCGCTGGGGGGCTTCGAGACCTTGGGCGCGGTGGTCGGTGCGGATGGCGTGGGCGCGCTGGCGGTCGACCGGGCGGGCCGCGTCGCGGTGATGCGCCGCTATGGCAAGCGGATCACGGTCTGCGAGATCGCCTGGCTCGCGCTGCGGTCGACGGTCGAGGGGATCGAGATCGACAGCGGCGACCGGCGCATGGGCCGGGTGCTGATCGCGGGAGTCGATGCGCTCGACGTGCGACGGCTGGCGCCGGCGGATCTGAAGAAGATGATCGGCTGACGTCGGTTACGACGAGCGGGTCCTCCCCCGGCTGCGCCGAGGGAGGAATGTGACGGTTAGGCGTCCTGCGTTTCCAGTGCGGGATAGTCGGTGTAGCCTTCAGGGCCCTTGCTATACCACGTCTTCTGGTCGTCCCGGTTGAGCGGCGCGCCTTGGCGCAGGCGTTCGACCAGATCGGGGTTCGCGATATACTTGCGACCGAAGGCGATCGCGTCCGCGACGCCCGAATCCAGATCGGCCTGCGCGCTGGCGCCGTCATAATCCTGGTTCAGCACCAATGGACCCTTGAAGACCTTGCGGATCTCCGGGCTGAGCTTGGGCACGTCGCTCTTGCCGAAGGTGCCGTCGGGGCCCTGTTCGCGCAGTTCGAGGAAGGCGATGCCCAGCGCGTCGAGCGCCGCTGCGGCGGGGACGAAGACGCTGGCGGGATCGCTATCGTCGGCGCCCTGCGTCTCGCCATTGGGCGACAGGCGGATGCCGGTGCGGCCTGCGCCGATCGCATCGGCGACGCGCGCCACCGATTCGCGCATGAAGCGGATGCGGTTCTCCGGGCTGCCGCCATATTGATCGTCGCGATGGTTGGTGCCGTCGCGCAGAAACTGGTCGATCAGATAGCCATTGGCGCCATGCAGCTGCACGCCATCGAACCCGGCACGGATCGCATTGCGCGCGGCCGTCGCGTAATCGTCCTGCACACGGGCGATATCGTCGAGCGTCGCGGCGCGTGCTTCGCCATAGGGGTTCGGTTCCTTGTGATAGGGCGCGCGCGTGGCCGAGGAGGACAGCGGCGTCATGCCGATCACGTCGGGACGCGATAGGCGACCCATGTGCCAGATCTGCGCGACAATCCTGCCGCCGGCTTCATGCACCGCCTCAGTCACCGGCTTCCACGCCTCGACCTGTTCGTCGGTCCACAGACCCGGCGCATTGGGCCAGCCCAGACCTTCGCGGCTGATCCCGGTGCCTTCGGTGATGATAAGGCCGGCGCTGGCGCGCTGGCGATAATAGTCGATCATGATCTCGGTCGGCACATGATCGTCGGTCGAACGGCCGCGGGTCAGCGGCGACATGAAAATCCGGTTGGCGGCGTCGATGTCGCCCAGCTGGATGGGGTCGAAAAGGCTCGGCATGGATGCTCCGTTAGTGGCCTGACGCGCGGAAGATAGGACGCTACAGGGCGGCATGCATCGGCCCGACCCCACAAGAAAAACTGTGCCTGCGCCAACGGATCCGGTTGCCGCTACGGACACCGCGCCCGCGTTGGGCTTCGTCGCGCTAATCCTTGCCAATATTGCGCTGGCGTTCGGCCCCTGGTTCGTGCGGCTGGCCGATGTGGGGCCGGTGGCGGCGGGATTCTGGCGGATCACGCTGGCGATCCCCTTCCTTGCCGCGCTGTCGCTGGCGGCGGGCGCTCGGCCGGTGCGGATGCCGGGCGGACTGTGGCTGCTGATCGCGGTGGGCGGCGTGGCCTTCGCCGCCGATCTGGCGAGCTGGCACCTCGGCATCGTGCGCACGACGATGGCCAATGCGACGCTGTTCGGCAATTCGGCGATCCTGATCTATCCGCTGTACGGATTCCTCGTGGCGCGGGCCTGGCCATCGCGCGGACAGGGGATCGCGTTGCTGCTCGCGGCCGTCGGCGCGGGATTATTGATGGGCCGGTCGTATCAGGTCGATCCGCGTAACCTGGCGGGCGACCTGCTCTGCATCGTCGCGGGCATCCTCTACACCGTCTATTTCATCATGATGGCCAAGGTGCGCGAAACGATGCGGCCGCTGCCTGCGCTGGCGCTGGCGAGCTGTGCGACGGCGCTGCCGCTGCTCGTGTTCGCGGTGCTGCTCGGTGAGCGGGTGTGGCCGGGCCATTGGAGCGCGCTGCTCGGCCTCGCTATCGTCAGCCAGGTCTTTGGGCAGGGCTGCATGATCTACGCATTGGGCCGCATGTCGCCGCTGATCGTCGGCATCGCGCTGCTGATCCAACCGATCGTTGCGGGTGCCGTGGGCTGGATGGCCTATGGCGAGCGGTTGCAGGGAGCCGATTGGATCGGCGTGGCGTTGGTCGCGGTGGCGCTGGTATTGGTGCGCCGCGCCGAGGTTGCACCGGCGCGTGCGCGGGCGCAGGAGATGGCAGCATGACCCAGGATACGATCGACACCAGCGACCTGACGCTCGACGAAATTCGCGTGTCGCTCGCCCCCGGCATCGCCGCCAACGCCGCGTTCGATGGCTGGGGCGACGCCGCGCGCGACATGGCGGCAGAGGCGGCGGGGATCGACCGCGACGTCGCGCGACTCGCCTTTTCCGGCGGCGCGGTCGACATGATCGATGCCTGGTTCGCGCACATCGACGCTGCAATGGCGGACGCGTTGCCGCCCGAACGCCTTGCGACGATGAAGATTCGCGCGCGGATCGCCGCGTTGATCGAGGCGCGACTGGACGCGTTGGCTCCCGATCGCGAGGCGCTGCGTCGCGCGTTGACCATCCTGGCGATGCCACAGAATGTCGCGCGGGCGGCGAAGCTCGGCTGGCGCAGCGTCGATACGATGTGGCGCATGGCCGGCGATACGGCGACCGATTACAATCACTATACCAAGCGGACGATCCTGCTCGGCGTCTATACCGCGACGATCACGGTGTTTCTGGACGACGACAGCGAGGGGCAGGCCGATACGCGCGCCTTCCTGTCGCGGCGGATCGACGGGATCATGCGGTTCGAGAAGGCCAAGGCGGGGTTCGTCAAGCGCTACGAACACCGGCCCAGCCTGTCGCGCTTCGTCGGGCGGCTACGCTATCCGGTGGTGTGAGCACTCCGTCATCCCGGGCTTGGTCCGAGGTGACGGACTGTATGCCGCACGCTGCGTCGCATCCCGATAGGTCGGAGACGCACCCTTTACTCGCCCCTGAGTAAATGATAATCACTCGCAGCATGGATATGTCGCGTACGCCATCCCTCGATCTCGTCTCGCTGCCCCGGCGTCAGCCGGCGACGGTGGCAGGGATCGACTGGGCGCGACTCGCCGCGCCCGAGGCGCGTCGGTTGCGCGAATTGGGTTTCGATGAGGGCGTGTCGGTCGAGGTGCTGCACCGCGCATCGCTGGGCAGCGGACCGATCGCCTGCCGGATCGGGCGGATGACCGTCGCGCTGCGCCGCGCGGTCGCCGGCGCCGTCCACGTCGCGCTGCCGGCCGGCGCCGAATAAGCCGACGCAGCCCGTGCATGCAGCCCCGCTGGTGGCGCTGGTCGGCAATCCCAATGCCGGCAAGAGCGCGCTGTTCAACGCGCTGACGGGTGCGCGGCAGAAGGTCGGCAATTATCCTGGCGTCACCGTCGAGCGCCATTCGGGCCGGCTGGTGCTGGACGATGGTCGTCCGGTCGAGCTGATCGACCTGCCCGGCGCGTACAGCCTCGAACCCTCCAGTCCTGACGAACGCGTGACTCGCGACGTCGTCACCGGCGCGAGCAGCCTGGAACGCCTGCCCGACGCGCTGGTGGTGGTGGTCGACGCGGCCAATCTCGACAACCATCTGCGCTTCACCTTGCAGCTGATCGCGCTCGGCCTGCCGGTTGTCGTCGCGCTCAACATGGTCGATCTTGCCGAACGCGACGGACTGACGCTCGACGCGACGGTGCTGGAGCGCGAGCTCGGCGTACCGGTGATCGCGACCGTCGCGGTGCGCAAGCGCGGGCTCGACGGCCTGCGGGCGGCGCTGGGATCGATCCTGGTCGGCGGGGCGGCGACGCGCCTGCGCCCCTCGGATGGCAGCATCGACGACGATATCGTGACGCTGCAACGCCGCGCGCGGCAGATCGCCGCGGCGGCGACGGTGTCGGAGACGGCGGGGCGACGCTGGGCGCATGCGCTCGACGCGGTGGCGCTGCACCCGGTGGCGGGGCCGCTGCTGCTGGTGACGATCCTGTTCGTAATGTTCCAGGCGGTGTTCACCTGGGCGACCGTGCCCGCCGACGCGATCGATGCCGGCTTCGGCGCGCTGCAGGATGCGATCAAGAGCGCGATGCCCGACGGGTTCGTCCGCTCGCTGCTGACCGACGGACTGATCGCCGGCGTCGGCGCGGTGATCGTCTTCCTGCCGCAGATCCTGATCCTGTTCCTCTTCATCCTCGTGCTCGAATCGTCGGGCTATATGGTCCGCGCGGCGTTCCTGATGGACCGGTTGATGGCGACCGTCGGCCTGTCGGGGCGCGCGTTCATTCCGCTGCTGTCGAGCTTCGCCTGCGCCGTTCCCGGCATCATGGCGACGCGCGTGATCGACGACGAGAAGGACCGACTGACCACCATCCTGATCGCGCCGCTGATGACGTGCAGCGCACGCTGGCCGGTCTACACGCTGATCATCGGCGCGATGATCCCCAACACGCCGCTGCTCCCCTTCGTCCGGTTGCAGGGCGTCGTGATGTTCGGGCTGCTTATCACCGGCATCGCCGGCGCCTATGTCGCCGCGCTGATCCTGCGGCGTACCGTCACCAAGGGCGCATCGTCGGGCTTCATGATGGAAATGCCCAAATATCAGATGCCGCGGATGCGCGACGTCGCGCTGGGGCTGTGGCAGCGCGCGGTGATCTTCCTGAAACGCGCCGGCACGATCATCGCGGCGACGACCGTGGTGCTGTGGCTGCTGCTCAGCTTCCCCAAGCCGCCAGAGGGCAGCGGGATCAGTCCGGTCGATTATTCGGTCGCCGGCCGTATCGGCCATGGCATCGAATATGTCGTCAAGCCGATCGGCTTCAATCGCGACATTGCGCTCGCGCTGCTGCCGGCGATGGCGGCGCGCGAGGTCGCGGTGTCGGCGATCGGCACGGTCTATGCGATCGACGACAAGGACGGCAGCGGCACCGACCGCATCACCGACCAGATTCGCGGCCGCTGGACGCTGCCGACCGCGCTCGCCTTCCTGATGTGGTTCGTCTTTGCGCCGCAGTGCATCAGCACGATCGCCGTGACCCGGCGCGAGACGAACGGGTGGAAGTGGCCGCTGTTCATGGTTGGCTATTTGTTCGCCGCCGCCTACATCATGGCCGGTATCACATACTGGCTGGCGGTGTTCGCCGGCCTATAGGCATTTCGGGGCATTTCATGGCGGGCAGCGTCAACAAGGTCATTCTGGTCGGCAACCTGGGGCGCGACCCCGAAAGCCGCAGCTTCCAGAACGGCGGCAAGGTGGTGAACCTGCGCATCGCCACGTCCGAATCGTGGAAGGACCGCAACAGCGGCGAGCGCAAGGAAAAGACCGAATGGCATTCGGTCGCGATCTTCAACGAAGGCCTCGCCAACGTCGCCGAGCGATTCCTGCGCAAGGGATCGAAGGTCTATATCGAGGGCCAGCTCCAGACCCGCAAATGGCAAGACCAGAACGGTCAGGACAAATATTCGACCGAGATCGTGCTGCAGGGCTTCAACAGCGTGCTGACCATGCTCGACGGTCCGAATGGCGGCCAGGGCGGCGGCGGCGGTGGCGGCCGTAGCGGTGGCGGCAACGACTGGGGCGGCGGCGACGACTTCGGTGGTGGGTCGAGCGGCAGCTACGGTGGCGGCGGCAGCCGCGGCGGTGCGTCTGGTGGTGCATCCGGCGGCGGCCGCGGTGGCTTCGGCGGCGGGCAGAGTGGTGGTCCGGGCGGCGGCTTCGCCGACGATCTCGACGACGACGTGCCGTTCTGAGCCGTCGTTCAGCGATGACACCCGTCTGTGAACCGGCGAGCGAGACACGCCGGGCCGAAGCCCTCGCCGCGCACGACCCGCAGTCGCTGCGCGATGATGCCGCGCTCACCCGGATCACGGACTTTGCCGCCGCGCTGTGCGACGCTCCGATCGCGCTGATCAGCCTGGTCGAGGCGACACGCCAGACCTTCCTATCGCACACCGGCGTCGACATGACGGAAACGCCGCGCGACACGTCCTTCTGCGCGCTCGC
This sequence comes from Sphingomonas sp. S6, assembly GCF_043498045.1. Taxonomy (NCBI): domain Bacteria; kingdom Pseudomonadati; phylum Pseudomonadota; class Alphaproteobacteria; order Sphingomonadales; family Sphingomonadaceae; genus Sphingomonas; species Sphingomonas sp. S6. The sequence goes on along the minus strand of NZ_JBIEOE010000004.1, from coordinate 152,235 downwards.
CATGATGGAACACGGCATCACCGTGGTGCCCGACGCGACGCGCGACACGCGCTTTTCGGCCATGTCACTGGTGACGGGCGAGGCGCACATCCGCTTCTATGCCGGCGCACCTCTGGTCGCCGACGATGGCGTGCCGCTCGGCTCGCTGTGCGTGCTCGACACCCGGCCCCGGCCCGAGGGGCTGACCGCCCTGCAGCGGCAGGGGCTGGGAACGCTGGCGGAGGCGGTGATGGCTCGGCTGCGCGACAGCCGCGATGCCGCCACGTGGCGCCGCACCGATCGCGACACGCGCCAACGCCTGTCCGACAGCGAGGATCGCTTCCGCACGCTGGCGGACACGATGCCGCAGATGGTGTGGTCGACACTGCCCGACGGCTTCCACGATTATTACAATGCGCGCTGGTATGAATTCACCGGCGTGCCGGACGGATCGACCGATGGCGAGGGCTGGAACGGCATGTTTCATCCCGACGATCAGGCCCGCGCCTGGGAGATATGGCGCCATTCGCTGGAAACGGGTGCGCCGTATCAGATCGAATACCGCCTGCGCCATGCCGACGGTACCTATCGCTGGGTCCTCGGCCGGGCGCTGCCGATCCGCGACACGGACGGGCAGATCACGCGCTGGTTCGGCACCTGCACCGACATCCACGAACAAAAACTGGCGCTGCACGAGCGCGAATTGATCAGCCAGGAGCTGTCGCACCGGATCAAGAACATCTTTTCGGTGATCTCCGGTCTGATCTCGTTCGCGGCGCGCGCACGCCCAGAGTTTGCGCCGGCCGCCGCCGACCTACGCGACCGGATCATCGCGCTGGGTCGCGCCCACGATTTCGTGCGGCCACACAGCCCCAATTCGCGGCCCGCGATGCAGCAGAATTCGCTCTACGGCCTGCTCAGCGAGTTGTTCGAACCCTATCGGCGCGGGGACTATCAGCCGATCACGGTCAGCGGCGATGCGGTCACGATCGACGATCGCTCGGCCACCCCGCTCGCGCTGCTGTTCCACGAACTCGCCACCAACGCGATGAAATATGGCGCATTGTCGAGCGACGACGGCGCCGTCGACGTGACCGTCACGCGCGACGACGCGGACGTGGTGCTGTTCTGGAGCGAACGCGGCGGTCCCTCGGTCGCTGCGCCCGATGCGCCGCACGGTTTCGGCAGCCAGCTGATCGAACTATCCGCCGTGCGGCAACTCGGTGGACTGGTGACACGCGAATGGAAGCCGGACGGACTGGTCGTGACGGTCCGCGTGCCGATTGTGACGCTGAACCGCGCTTAGGCCTGGCGGGTCGAATCGAGCAGGACGATATCGTCATTGGCGGCGGGCGACTGCCCCTCCGCCGCAAGAGCCGCCGCGGCGAGGATCGCCGATTCGCTAAACGGTTTTCGAATATAGCCCAGCGCGCAGTCTCGCCCGCAATCGATCTGTGCCGGATTGGCGGTGACGAAGACGACCTTCACGCCATAATCGCGCGCAATCTGCTCCGCGATGCGCGGGCCGGTCGGCCCGTCACGCAGGTTGACGTCGACGAAGGCGAAGCCGCAGCCCGGTGCCGCCTGCAACGCGCTTTCCGCGTCCGCGGCGATGCCGACGACCTGATAGCCGCCATCGACCAGGATACGCTCCAGGTCGAGGGCGACAAAAATCTCATCCTCGACGATCAGTGCGGTTTTCGTCATCATCCATCCTGGCTCGGGGCCATGAAACCGCTTTCACATAGGTTTGTTCCGAACCGAACGGTTTTATGTTCGATACGGACGCATACCGTCAACGCCGCAATAGGAAAACCGCATGCTGTGCCAGCAAGTTGGCCGCTGCCGAACTGCGTTGCCGGTCGCCCGACAGAAACCATGCCCCCTCCACGGTCACGCCGCGCGCTTTCAGGAAGGCGCGGAAGTCGTCGATCGTGACGTGGTGGATATTGGGCGTGTCATACCATTGTTCGGGCAATTGCCGCGTCACCGGCATCCGCCCACCCCACAGCAGCGACAGGCGGATGCGCCATTGCGCGAAATTGGGGAAGCTGACGAACGCGCGCCGGCCGATGCGGAGCAGATGATCGAGCACGACGTCTGGCGCCCGCGCGGTCTGCAGCGTCTGGCTGAGGATCGCATAATCGAAGCTGCGATCGGGATAGGCGGCCAAATCGATATCGGCGTCGCCCTGGATCACCGACAGCCCGCGCCCCACCGCCGCCGCGACATTGCCCGCGTCGAGCTCCAGACCGCGCGCGTCGCAACCGCGCTGGTCGCGCAACGCCGCCATCAGTGCGCCATCGCCGCAGCCGATGTCGAGCACGCGCGATCCCGTCGCGACGTGCCCGGCGATGACGGCAAGGTCGGGGCGCAGGGTCATGACGCGGCCCTCAGCAACGTGGCGGCTTCGGGCGACAACCGCTCCATGTAGCGATCGGGGCGCAGCAGCGCGTGGAAGCCAAGCGCTTCGTACACGCCATGCGCGTCCGCGGTGACGAGGCCGATGCGGCGGATACCGGCAAAGGCAGGATGATTGACGAACCAGCCGACCATGCGCCGGCCCAGTCCCTGTCCGCGGACAGCGTCGTCGACCCAGACGTCGGCGATCCAGGCGAAGGTCGCGTGATCGGTGATCGCGCGGGCAAAACCGATCTGCTCGCCGCCAGCATAGGCGCCGAGGCAGTGCGAGCCGGCGATGGCGCGTTCGACCAGCGAGCGCTCAATTCCCGGCGACCAATAGCTCGACGCGAGCCAGCCGTGGATACGCGTGACGTCAAGCCGCGCTTTGTCGTCGTCGAGGTCGATTCCAAGGTCCATCATCGCCCGCCCTTCAGGAAACCGTCGATGACGCGGTTCATCTCGGGCGCGTCGAGCAGGAAGGCGTCGTGGCCATAGGGGCTGGAGAGTTCGACGAAGCTGACCGGCGCGCCGGCGGCGTTGAGCGCGGCGACGATGTTGCGCGATTCGAGTGTCGGGTAAAGCCAGTCGGTGTCGAAGCTGACCAGGCAGAAACGCGTCGCCGTGCCGCGAAAGGCGTTGGCGAGCAGGCCGCCATGTTCCTCGGCCAAATCGAAATAGTCGAGGGCGCGGGTGATGTAGAGGTAGCTGTTGGCGTCGAACCGGTCGACGAAGGCAAGGCCCTGATGGCGCAGATAGCTTTCGACCTGGAAATCGGCGTCGAAGCCGAAGCTTTTGGCGCCGTCCTGCTTGCCGGGGCGCGCTTGCAGACGGCGGCCGAACTTTTCGGTGAGGCCGGCTTCGGACAGATAGGTGATGTGCGCGGCCATGCGCGCGACGGCGAGGCCGGCGGCGGGGGGATCGCCATCGTAATAGTCGCCGCCGCGCCATTTGGGATCGGCCATGATCGCCTGGCGGCCGACCTCGTGGAAGGCGATATTCTGCGCGGAATGGCGCGCGGTCGAGGCGATGACGACCGCGGCGGCAACGCGGGTCGGGAAGGTCGCCGCCCAACTGAGCGCCTGCATGCCCCCCATCGAGCCGCCGACGACGGCCTTCAACCGTGCGACGCCGAGATGGTCGAGCAGCATGGCCTGCGCGCGCACCATGTCGCGGATCGTGATGACCGGGAAGGCCATGCCCCAGGGTCGCCCCGTGGCGGGGTTGATGCTCGCCGGGCCCGACGACCCCATGCAACTGCCGATGACGTTCGAACAGATGACGAAATCGCGCGCCGGATCGATCGGCTTGCCCGGGCCGACGAGGCGCGTCCACCAGCCGGGCTTGCCGGTGCGCGGATGGGTGGAGGCGACGTGCTGATCACCAGTCAGCGCGTGGCAGATCAGGATCGCATTGCCGCCATCGGCATCGAGCGTGCCATAGGTTTCGTAGGCGATCTCGACCGGCGACAGCAACGTGCCGCCATCGAGGCGCAGCGGCCCCGGCAGCGTCGCCTGTCGCCCGCAGCCGAAACGCACATCCTCGCTCATGCGCGCATCGCTACGGCGGGGGGCGCGTGGAAGCAAGTTGTCAACGTCGGCGCCGCCCCGCTAAGGCTCGCGGCCATGTCGGACACCACAACCGCCCCCGCCCCGAAGCCCTGGATCCTGGGCATCGCCCCCTACATCCCCGGTCGCGCCACCAGCGAGGACGGCCGCAAGGTCGTCAAGCTGTCGTCGAACGAGAATCCGTTCGGCACGCCCGAGGGCGCGCGCGCGGCGTATCGCGGTGCGGCGGGGCATCTGGAGCGCTATCCCGACGCCGCGGCGGTTGACCTCCGCGGCGCGCTTGCCAGCCATTACGGCGTCGAGGCGGAGCGGCTGATCTATGGCACCGGGTCGGACGAGGTGTTGCACCTGGCCGCCGGCACCTTCGCCGGGCCGGGCGACGAGATCATCCACGTCCGCTACGGCTTTGCCGTGTACGAGATCGCGACGCGGCGCGTGGGCGCGACGCCGGTGATCGTCGCCGATCGCGACTATGCGACCGACGTCGACGCGATCCTGGCTGCGGTGACCGACAAGACCAAGGTCGTGTTCGTCGCCAACCCGAACAATCCGACCGGCACCTATACGACCCGCGAGGAGATCGCACGGCTCCACGCCGGGCTGCCCAAGTCGGTGCTGCTGGTACTCGACCAGGCCTATACCGAATATCTGGAGCCGGAGGATGACGACGGCGGGCTGGAGCTGGCGCGCACGCAGTCCAACGTGCTGGTGACGCGCACCTTCTCCAAGATCTTCGGCCTCGCCTCCGAGCGGGTTGGCTGGGGCTATGCGTCGGCGGAGATCATCAATGCGATGCACCGCATCCGTGCGCCGTTCGCGTTCAGCATCGGGGCGCAGGCCGCCGCGATCGCCGCGCTGAACGATGCGGCCTTCGTCACGCACAGCCGCGAGCATAACCGCCAGTGGCGCGGGTGGTTCAGCGAACAGGTCGACGCGCGGCCGGGCCTGCGCGCGGTGCCGAGCAAGGCCAATTTCGTGCTGGTGCTGTTCGAGGGCACTCTGACCGCGGAAGAGGCGTATAAAGCGCTGATGGCGGCGGGCTATGCGACGCGCTGGCTGCCCGGCCAGGGGCTTCCCCACGGGCTGCGCATCACGATCGGCACCGAAGACGAGATGCGCGCGGTGGTCGACGTGCTGCGCGCCGAGGTGGAAAAGGCCGGCTGATGCTCCCTTTCGCCCGCGTCACGATCATCGGGCTGGGGCTGATCGGGTCGTCAGTGGCGCGCGCGGTGCGGGCGCATATGCCGACGGTGCGGATCACCGGTTACGACGCGTCGCCCGAGGTGCGCAGCATCGCGGAGCGGATCGCGCTGGCCGATGACATCGCCGACACGGCGGGCGCGGCGGTGATCGATGCCGACCTCGTCATGCTGTGCGTGCCGGTCGGCGCGATGGGCGCAGTGGCGGCGGAGTTCGCCGACGACCTGCCCGCGGACGCGATCGTCAGCGATGTCGGCGGGTCGAAGGAGAGCGTCCTCGCCGCGCTGCGCGCCGTGCTGCCGCACGCGACGATCGTACCGGGCCATCCGGTCGCCGGCACCGAGCATAGCGGGCCTGAGGCCGGGTTCGCAACGCTGTTCCGCGGACGCTGGTGCATCCTGACCCCCGAAGAGGGTACGCCTGAGGCGCCGACGCTGCGCCTGCGCGCCTTCTGGGAGGCGCTGGGTGCGCAGGTCGAGGTGATGACGCCCAAGCATCACGACCTGGTGCTGGCGGTGACCAGCCATGTGCCGCACCTGATCGCCTATTCGATCGTCGGCACCGCCAGCGACCTGGAAGAGGTGACGCAGAGCGAAGTGATCAAATTTTCGGCGGGCGGCTTCCGCGACTTCACCCGCATCGCCGCGTCCGACCCGACGATGTGGCGCGACGTGTTCCTGAACAATCGCGAGGCGGTGCTGGAGATCCTCCAACGGCTGACCGAGGACGTGACGATGCTGCAACGCGCGATCCGCTGGGGCGACGGCGACCAGCTGTTCGACCTGTTCACCCGGACGCGGGCGATCCGCCGGTCGATCATCGAACAGGGGCAGGACGACGCCAAGCCGGACTTCGGGCGGAGTCACTGAGGCTTTCCGCTTACGGCAACGTAGACAACATGAACACCTGAACGGAACCGTTAGAGGCCTATCGTTTCGGTTTCTGTGATGATGAGACAGAGCCGCAGCCGTCATTGCGAGCGTAGCGTGGCAATCCAGGGCGTCCTGCTCCGGCTCTGGATTGCTTCGCTCCGCTCGCAATGACGGAGTCGAGAGCTGTAGTTGGCGGAACGGCTGTAGGACAGCCTCCGCATTATTTGCTATGTTTGCCAGCCACTTGCCGACGACCCGATCCTACACGTCCAGCACGTTGATCGCCGCGTGGACGCGCGCCTCGATTGCGTCGCGGGGCAGGCCGGCGGGGATGACGTCGCCGATACGGATCGTCACCACGCCCGGGCGCTTGGGCCCATGCCGGGGCCAGACCACACCGGTATTCAGCGCCACGGGCACACAGGGCATGCCCAGCGCGCGATACAGGCCGGCGAAGCCCGATTGAAGCGGAGGCTGTTCGCCCGGCGCGACGCGCGTGCCCTCGGGATAGATCAGGATCGAGCGGCCTTCCGCCTTCAGCGCCTTGGCATCGCGCATCATCGCGCGCAGCGCGGTAGCCGACGCTTCGCGATCGGCGACGATGCCGCCATATTGCAACGCCGCCCAGCCCCAGAAGGGGATGCGGCTGAGTTCGCGCTTGATGACCATCGCCGGGCCGCCGAGCAGCAATTGCAGCTCCAGCGTTTCGAACATCGCCTGATGCTTGGCGGCGTAGAAGACGGGGCCTGCCGGGCGCTGCCCCTCCACGACCACGCGGATGCCCATGATGGTGCGATAGAGCAGCCGGTGCATCTGCGCCCAGACATGCGCGTGCCGCATCACCGCACGCCGGCCGAAGAGCGCCGACACGGGCACCGCCAGCACGATCGGCACCGACAGGGTATAGAAGAACAGCGAGAAGATAAGCGTACGCAGGCGGTTCATGCCCCGATCCCCAGCCACAGCGCGAAGCGGCGCAGCAGCAGCTTGTTATATTCGTTGACGAGCGTGCCGAGCCGCGGCGTGCTGGGCACGCCATCGCCCATCACGATGACGCCCGGGCCCAGCACCGCCGCCAGCTCCATCCGCGCGCGCGGCACGTGCCAGTCGGAGGTGACGAGGCGGACGGTGCGATAGCCGTGCGTCTTGACCCAGGCGGCGGTCTCTTCGGCGTTCGAACGGGTGTCGACGGCGTCGGCGCCCAGATCGATGCAGCAGGCGAACAGCGCCGGCGAGGTGTGATAGGTGCGGGCGAGGTCGATCGGCCGCACGCCGGGCGCGACGCCGGTGACGAGCATCCGCCGCGCCTGCTTCGCCTGCAACAGCGCGATGCCGCGGTCGATCCGCCCCGCCCCGCCGGTCGGCACCACGATCGCATCGGTGGTGTTGCCGGTGAGCGGCGGCGGCAGCAACAGCATGAAGGCGGCAAAGCCCAGACACCAGCCGAGCGCGGCGAACCCCAGCAGCCGGACGATCATAGGATGTGCCCCGTCATAGCGTCCGCCGCAGCGCCGCGACGATCGTTACCCGCGCGATGAGGGTGGCGAGCAGGACGAAGCCGACCGGCAGCAGCAACAGCAGCGCCCAGTCGCCCACGGTCAGCGTGATGCCGCTGAGCAATTGCGATCCCAACGCGGCGAAGCGCGTGGCGAGGAACAGCAGCATGGCGAGCGCGGCGACGCTGCCCGCCACCCCGCCGATCGCCGCATCCAGTGCGAGGCGGCGCTGGAACAGGCGCGCGACCTGCACGTCGGTTGCGCCGAGCATGTGCATCACCTCGATCGTCGCGCGATGCGTTTCCAGCCCTGCACGGGCCGCGAGGACGACGACCGCACCGGTCGCCGCCAGCATCAGCGCGACGAGGCCGAGCGCGAGCCAGGTCAGCGTGTCGAGGAAGCTGCCGACCGGCGACATCCAGCGCTGGTGACGGTCGATGCGGGCCGTCGCGCTTATATCGTGAACCGCCGCGACGATCCGGCCGGCGTCGGCGCCGTCGGCCAGGTCGACGTCGATCATCGCGGGTACGGGCAGGTCGGGATCGGCGTCGCTGCGCCCCAGCCACGGTTCGAGCAGGCGCATCAGCTCGGCGCGCGGCACCGGCGTCGCGCGGCGCACGTCGGGCAGCGCGCGCAGCACGGCGAGGATCCGCGCGGCGACGGCATCGCGCGCGATCGGGCTGCCATCGACCACCTGCACGGTGAGCCGTCCGGCAAGCTGGCGTTCGAGCGCCGTCGCCGACTGGCGCGTGCCGAGGCCGAGCGCGGCGGCGAGCAGGGTGAGGAACAGCATGATCGCCATCACCCCCGTCATCGCACGAAAGCCGCCGGCCTCGTCGAGCACGCGGCGGTCGGCGCGGTTGGTGCCGCCCGCGGTCATTCCAAACCCTTCGGCGTCGGCGGGTAGCGCAGCGAGCCGGTGGGATCGAGCAGCTGCCCCTTGTCGAGCCGCATCATCTGCGCGCCCGCGACGCGGCTGAGCAGGTGCAGGTCGTGCGTCGCGACGACGACGGTCGTGCCCAGTTTGTTGAGCGATTCGAACAGATGGATCAGGCGATCGGCCATGTCGGGATCGACGTTGCCGGTCGGTTCGTCCGCCACCAGCACTTCCGGGCGGCCGATCACCGCGCGGGCGATGGCGACGCGCTGCTGCTCGCCGCCCGACAGCGTCGCGGGCCGCGCGCCGGCACGGTCGGCCAGCCCGACCCAGGCGAGCATTTCGCGCACCGGCTGTTCGATATCGGCTTCCTCCACCCCGGCGACGCGCAGGGGCAGCGCGATATTGTCCCAGGCGGACAGGTGCGGCACGAGCCGGAAATCCTGGAAGACGACGCCGATGCGGCGGCGAAAGCCGGGCAGGCGCGCGCGCGGCATCGTCACCGCATCCTCGCCGAACAGACGGATGATGCCGCGGCTGGGCCGCTGTGCGAGGTAGAGAAGCTTCAGCAGCGAGGTCTTGCCCGCGCCGCTCGCCCCGGTGAGGAAGTAGAAGGCGCCGCTGGTCAGCGTGAAGCTGATATCGGACAGCGTTTCCTGCCCGGTGCCGTACCGCAGCCCAACATTTTCGAACTGCACGATATTTGCCATGCGCCTGGCCGCAACCGCTCCCTATAGGTGCCAAGGGCCGTCAGCGGCCGTGTTCGCGCAAGCCTTCGCATGGCGACGCCGCGGCTTCAAGCTTGCCACGCAGGCGGCGCACGTGCTTACAATCGCCGCCATCCCGCGGAGGTCTCTTCCCCGCACGGCCATCTGTCGTAAAGCGTCGCGCATGATCCTCGAATGTCCCGAATGCAGCACCCGCTATCTGGTGCCCGACAGCGCGATCGGGGTGGAGGGCCGCACCGTGCGCTGCGCCAATTGCCGGCACAGCTGGTTCCAGGAACCGCCGGTGCCCGAGGCAGAGGCGCTTGCCCCACCCCCACCCCCACCCCCTCCGCCTCCTCCGCCGCCGCCCGTCATGGCGGAACAGCCGCGCTTCGACCTGCCCGACGCGCCCGACGAGGAGGCGCCGCCGCCGTTCCTGGAGCCCGCGGTGCTGCCGGGCGCGCGCGTCGCCGCCCCCGAGCCCGTCGTCGCCGCACCCGATTATGACGCCTTCGCGCATCGCCCGCCGTTCCGGCCGCGCCGCAACACGTTGCGCCGCTGGACGGTGATCGCGGTGCTGGTCGGGCTGCTGCTGATCGCCGGGATCGGCGCGATCCTGTTCGTCGGCGCGCCGGGGCTGCTCGCGCGCGTCGGCCTGCCGGTGGGCACCGACGAATCGCCGCTGCGGCTGAAGGACAATCCGATCGAGCGGCGCGAGCTGGAAAACGGATCCGAACTGTTCGCGGTCAGCGGCCAGATCACCAACCCGTCGTCCGAGAAGCAGCGCGTGCCCGATATCCGTGCCGAACTGCGCGATGCGCAGGGCCGCATCGTCTACAGCTGGACGATCAATCCGCAGCAGCGGACGCTCAACCCGGGCGCGTCGATCGACTTCAATTCGGCGAAGCTGGACGTGCCGTCCAATTCGAAGCGGCTGGAGCTCAGCTTTGCCGGCGAAGCCGCCAACCCATGAACGCGAACCGGCCGCCGTGCAGCACCGCGGCGGCCACCATGCCGAGGCCCGACGCCCAGACCAGCGCCATCGGTCCCATGCCGTGATGCACCAGCCACCAGCCAAGGCCGCCTGACGCGATGAAATAGGCGAGGATGCTGTTGATCCCCGCCACCACCTGATCGCCGAGGCTGCGCAAGGCGTACATCAGCACGACCTGAATGCCGTCGAAGACGATGAACGGCGCCCAGACCGCCAGCATCGCGGTGCCGAGGACATGGACAGGCGCCGTCGCCGGGAACAGCGCGACGATGCCCGGCGTCGCGGCCCACAAGACCAGCACCAGCAGACCGAGCGCCGCGATCGCCAGCGCGACCGCGATCAGCGTGCGCGGGATGGCGGCGGCCGGCTGCCCCTCCCCCACCGCATTGCCCGCGCGCACCCCCGCCGCCGATCCCAGTCCGATCGCAATGGCGAAGGTGACGTTGTGGATCGAAAAGACGATCTGAAAGGCATGGGCCGCGACGTCGCCCAATTGCGTCGACAGCGCGATCAGGATCGAAAAGCCGGCAAGCTCCAGCCCCGAAGCGATCGCAGGAACGAGGCCGAAGGCGGCGAGCGCCACGACGCCGCGCGGTACGCTGGCCCAGGCGGCACGGTCGGTGCGCCGTACTTCGCGTGTCCGGGCGCGCGGCAGGGTGAGCGCGCTCGCCACCATGCCGGCGGCGCCGAGCAGCGAGGCGATGCTGGTCGCGAGCGCCGCCCCCACCGCCCCCAGCGCGGGCAGGCCGAGATGCCCTGCCGACAGCGCCCAGGCGAGCACGGCATTGACCGGCAATATCGACAGATTGACTGCGGCGACGCGGCCGGGACGGCTGACCCCTTCCAGGAAGAAAGCGGCAGCGACGTTCACCAGCTGAAACGGAAAGGCGATGGCAAAGGCGCGGACGACGCGGGCGCTCTCGTCGATCCGGTCCGCCGCGACACCGACGAGCGCGAGCAGGGGCTCGGCGGCGACCAGGAACAGCCCGCCGATCGCGACGCCGAGCAGCAGCCCCAGCACGAGGCCTTCGCGCAGCACGCCGCCGGTGCGCGGCAGGTCGCCCGCGCCGTCGGCGCGCGACGCCATCACCAGCACGCCCGACAACCAGGAAAGCCCCGCGACGATGCCGACGAAGCCCAGCGCGCGGCTGGCGCCCAGCGCCGCCACCTCTTCGGTCGCGACGAGGCCGACGACCATGACGTCGGTCACCTGCAGCAGCGTCCAGTTGAGGCTGGTCAGCACCACCGGCCAGGCCAGCGCCAACAGGCGCCGGGTTTCGCCATGGGTCGAAAGAGCTTGGCGGACCGTCATGGCCCCGCGCTACCGGAGCGGGGGAGCCGCGAAAACGAAAAAGGGGCGCTTGCGGAGCATGAAACGCTTTGCTAGGGGCCTGCGCCTGCCAGATGCCGGCTCCGCCCGGTATTCTCATCACGTGCGGCCGTGGCGGAATTGGTAGACGCGCAACGTTGAGGTCGTTGTGGGCGAAAGCCCGTGGAAGTTCGAGTCTTCTCGGCCGCACCACTTTTCGAAAATCGAGCAGAACGCCTGTCGGTCAGGCGGCGCCCAGCCGGCGCAGATAGGCACGGACCGCGGTCTGGCCCGTGTCGCTGAGCGAAACCTCCATCCGCCGCCGGTCGTGCGGATCGATGACGCGATCGACCAGCTTCAGCTTGTGCAGATGATCGATCCAGCGCTGCGACGTGGTGACCGGCGTATGCGCGGTGCCGACCAGCGCCTTGACGTTCAACGTCCGCCGTTCCTCATGCGCGACGAACAGCGCGAGCAGCATGTCCCACGCGGGCTCGTGGAACAGTTCGGCCGGAAAATGATCGAAACGCGCCATGCGCTGCGCCAGCAATTGCTTGGCGAGCTCGCGCGCGTCGGGCGCCGCCGCCGCCTCGTCGCGGTTCGGCCGGTCGTCGGTCTCGTCGCCGATATCGCCCTGCGCGAGCCGATCGGCACGCGCGCCAAATTCACTGGCGATGGCCGACAATTGTGCCGTCAGGTCCTTGACCAGCCCGGCAATGGATTCCCCCGCCATCCGGCGCCCCCCAAAGCGTTGGTTGTCGAACCGAAATCTATGCGACATCCATCGGGAAACACAAGAAATTCCCGGTCGTCTTCCGCATAACCGATGCGACCGAAATGCACCAATCGCCGCCGCATGGAAATTGTCGGCGCGCGCAAATTGCATGCATCCATTTTGGTGTTGGCGCGTTTATGTCTGTTGCTCGCCGTTTCGGCGGACATCTGAAGGACCCCGGTGCCGCCCCCGTCTTATGCCTGCCTGCGCGCCATCGGTACGGCCGTGCCCGCGAACGACATCCACGACGCCTTCATCGGCTGGGCCAAGGCCCAGGTCGAGCCGCGCCATGCCGCGCTGTTCGATCGCATGGCCGCGCGCGCCGGTATCACGCATCGCTGGTCGGTCCTGCCGGGCAGCGCGGGGCGCAGCCCCGTTGATGCGGGCGGATTCTATGCGGACGCGCTGCCCGGTACGGCGGCGCGGATGGCGATTTATGCCGAGGCTGCGCCGGCGCTGGCTCTCGCCGCGATCGACGATCTGGCGACACGCGTGGAGCTAGACGGCATCACCCATCTGGTCGTGGCGAGCTGCACCGGCTTCGTCGCGCCGGGGATCGACCAGATCATCGCCGCGCGGCTGGGTCTACCGACCGCGGAGCGGCTGCTGATCGGGTTCATGGGCTGCTATGCCGCGGTGGTCGCGTTGCGCACCGCGCGGCATATCGTCCGGTCCGACCCCACCGCCCGCGTGCTGGTGGTGACGGTGGAGCTGTCGACGCTCCACCTGCAGGCGACGCACGAGATCGAGCCCCTGCTCGCCATGCTGCAATTCGGCGACGGCGCCGCTGCGGCGCTGGTGACGAGCGCCGATGCCGACGCGCGCGGCCTGATGCTGGGCGCGCCCTTCGCCGCGACGCTGCCCGACAGCGAAGCGCTGATCCGCTGGACCATCACGGACACCGGCTTCGCGATGCACCTCGATGGGGCGGTGCCGGGACGCATCGCCACCGCGTTGCACGATCCCGCGCTGGTCGCGACGCTGACCGACGGCGCGCCGGCGCAGGACCTGTTCTGGGCAGTGCATGCCGGCGGACGATCGATCCTAGATGCGGTGCAGGGCGCGCTGGCGCTCGACGGCACCGCGCTGGCGGCGTCGCGCGCGGTGTTGAGCGACAATGGCAACATGTCGTCGGCGACGCTGATGTTCGTGCTGGCCAGACTGCTCGCCGCCCCGCCCGCGGTGGAACAGGGCGTCGCGCTCGCCTTCGGTCCCGGGCTTGCCGCCGAGGGATTGCGGCTGCGGTTCGTGGCATGACGCTCGCCACCCGCGCCCAGGCGGACGAACTGATGGACGCGGACGATCTGCCCGCGGATGTCTATGCCGCGGTGGTCGCCGACCTTGCCCGCGTCAACGTCGTCACGATGGCGGCGCGGCCGACGCTGCGCTTCCTGACGCGTGCCGCGCGCGGCGCCGATCGGCTGCGCATTCTGGACGTCGGCTTCGGCGATGGCGACATGCTGCGGCGGATCGCGCGCTGGGCGGCGAAGCGGCGGCTGCCGGTCGAACTGGTCGGTGTCGATCTCAACCCGCGCAGCGAGGCAGCGGCGCGTGCGCATACCCCGCCCGAACTGCCGATCCGCTGGATCACCGGCGATTATGCCGATCTGGCGGGCGCCGGATGGGACGTGATCCTGTCGAGCCTGGTCGCGCATCACATGACGCACGACCAGCTGATCGCCTTCCTGCGCTTCATGGAGGCCGAAGCCACGCGCGGGTGGCTGGTCAACGACCTGCACCGGCATTGGTTCGCGCATGCGGGCTTTCCGCTGCTCGCCTCGCTGGCGCGCTGGCATCCGATCGTACGGCACGACGGCACGCTGTCGATCGCGCGCTCCTATCGCCCGGCCGAATGGCAACCGCTGCTCGCCGAGGCGGGCATCACCGACGCGCGCGTGTTTCGCGCCTTTCCCTTCCGGCTATGCGTCGAACGGCTGCGCTGATCGTCGGCGGCGGGCCGGCCGGATCGGCCGCGGCGATCCGCCTGGCGCGCGGTGGCGTGACGCCGCTGCTGCTCGAGCGGCATGCGGCGGCCGACGCATTGTGCGGCGGCTTCGTCAGCTGGCGGACGCTCGATCGGCTGAAGGCGCTGGGGATCGAGGCCGATGCGCTCAATCGCGATCGATTGACCGAGGTGGTGCTGTTCGCGGGCAAGCGCGTGCGGACCGCACGCCTGCCCCGCCCCGCCGTCGGCGTGTCGCGGCGGCGGCTGGATACCTTGCTGCGCGAACAGGCGCAGGCGAGCGGTGCGGGGCTGGAAACCGGCGTCACCGTGCGCCGGGTGGAGGGCGATACCGTGTGGCTGGACGAAGGCTGCCCGCTGCGCGGCGACGCGCTGTTCCTCGCCACCGGCAAGCACGACCTGCGCGGCCTCGCCCGGCCGGCGGAGGCGCGCGGCACGGACCCGACCTTGGGCGTGCGCGTCCGGCTGGGCCCGGCCCCCGCGCTGGAGCAGGCGCTGCGCGGGCGGATCGAGCTGCATCTGTTCGACCGCGGCTATGCCGGCATCGCCTTGCAGGAGGATGGCAGCGCCAATCTGTGCATGGCGGTGCACCGGTCGCGCCTGCACGAAGCGGGCAGCCTGCCCGCGCTGCTGGACGCATTGGGCGCGGCGCATCCGCGGCTGGGCGAACGGCTGGCCTATCGCGCGTCGGATGCGCCGATCGATGCGATCGCCAACGTGCCTTATGGCTGGCGCGAGCGCGGTGGCGCGGCGGGACTGTTCCGGCTGGGCGACCAGGCGGGCGTCATCCCCAGCCTGGCCGGCGAAGGCATGGGCATCGCGCTGGCGAGTGGGATCAGCGCCGCGGACGCCTGCCTGCGCGACGGCCCCGCCGGATCGGCGGCGTGGCAGACGCGGTTCGCGCGGCAGCTGATCCGGCCGATGGCGGTCGCCGGGGCGATCCGGACTCTGGCGGAGCGGCGCTGGGCAGCACTGGGCGTGGCACTGGCGCCGCCCGGGCTCATCGGACTGATCGCCAGCGCGACGCGGGTGGCGGGCTGAACCGCCATCGGTCGCAGCGTCCGCGCAAATCGGCGCGGCGGGATGCGCGCGTGCTTGTGACCCGCCCCGGAAGCGCGTAATCGCGAGCGCCTACATGGCTCGTGCGCGCACCTCCCGCTCCGCTCCCGCCCCCCGCTCTCGTTGGCGCCGGCGGATCGTCGTTACCCTCCAGATTCTGATCGGTCTCGGCATCCTCGCCTTCGGCGCGCTGGTGATCGCGGTCTATGTCGCGCGGTCGCAGCTGCCGAGCTTCGACGAGCTGAAGAGCTCGCCCAACGGCCAGATGATCCGCGTCCATGCCGCCGACGGCAGCATCATCGCCTCGCTGGGGCCGAGCTATGGCGAATGGCTGCCCTATGCGCAGATCCCGAGGATCATGCGGCAGGCGACCGTCGCGGTCGAGGATCGCCGCTTCCGCGGGCATCCGGGCGTCGACCCGATCGGCATCGCGCGGTCGGTGCAGGTCCGCTTCGAACGCGGGCGCTGGGTGCAGGGTGGGTCGACGATCACGCAGCAGCTGGCGCGCAACGTCTTCCTGAACAACCAGAAGAAATTCGGGCGGAAATTCCGCGAATGGATCCTGGCGCTCGCGCTGGAACGCAAGTTCAGCAAGGACGAGATCCTCGAGCTGTACCTCAACAAGATGTATTATGGCGGCGGCACCTATGGCATCGACGCCGCCAGCCGGAAGTTCTTCGGCCATGGCGCCGGCCACCTAAGCATCGGCGAGGCCGCGGTGATCGCTGGGCTGGTGAAGGCGCCGTCCAACTACTCGCCGACCGCCGATGCCGAGGCGGCGCGCGGCCGCGCCGGGGTGGTGCTGCAGCAGATGGTCCGCGCGGGCGATATCACCGAAGCGCAGGCGCAGGCGGCGGACGTCGCCGACCTGAAGCTGACGCCCGAACGCCAGCAGAATAGCGCGCGCTACTTCACCGACTGGGCGCTGCCGCAGCTCGATACGCTGATCGACGAGACCAGCGCGCCGCTGGAGGTGTGGACGACGCTGGACCCCGCGATGCAGCGCGAGGCGGATTCGGCGATTCGCGCCAATGCGCCGAACGGCGTGCAGGGCGCGCTCGTCAGCCTGGATCGCGACGGCGGCGTGCGCGCGATGGTCGGCGGCAAGGATTACGTCACCTCGAT
This sequence comes from Sphingomonas sp. S6, assembly GCF_043498045.1. Classification (NCBI taxonomy): domain Bacteria; kingdom Pseudomonadati; phylum Pseudomonadota; class Alphaproteobacteria; order Sphingomonadales; family Sphingomonadaceae; genus Sphingomonas; species Sphingomonas sp. S6. Next base: position 135,911 of record NZ_JBIEOE010000004.1, on the reverse strand, counting down.
CTACAACCGCGCGACGCAGGCGGTGCGCCAGCCGGGATCGGCGTTCAAGCTGTTCGTCTATCTCGCGGCGCTGGAGGCGGGTCACAAGCCCGAAGATACGATCGTCGACGAACCCGTGACGATCGACGGGTGGAGCCCGCGCAACGATTCGCGGCGCAATTCGGGGCCGGTCAGTTTGCGCACCGCCTTCGCCTATTCGCTCAACACCGTGGCGGCGAAGCTGGGGCAGGAAGTGGGCTTTTCCACCATCGCCGCGATGGCCCGCCGCTTCGGCATCACCACGCCGATCAACACGCATCCCGCGATGGTGCTGGGCACCAGCGACGTGCGGCTGATCGACATGACCAGCGCCTTCGCCAGCGTCGCCAACAAGGGCGTCGCGGTGACGCCGTACGGCATCACCCGCGTCACCGCGAACGGCCAGACGATCTACAGCCACGAGGTGGATCGCAGCCGTGTGCTCGTCGCGCCCTATGTCGCGGCCGAGATGATCGACCTGTTACAGACCGCGGTGAACACCGGCACCGGCCGCGCCGCACAGATCGGCCGGCCGGTCGCGGGCAAGACCGGCACCACCACTTCGCTGAAGGACGGGTGGTTTCTGGGCTTCTCGAGCGGGCTTACCACCGGCGTGTGGATGGGCCGCGACGACGCCAAGCCCGTCGCCGGGCTGCACGGCGGCACCGCGCCGGCCAAGGCGTGGGCGGCGTTCATGAAGCCTGCCACCGCCAACCGGCCGATCGAGCAGTTCGACACGCAGGTCACCCTGCCCGACTGGCAGCTGGAGCCGGATGAGGAGGCCTATTACGGCCAGCCCGACGATGGCTCTGCGGGCGCGCCGATGGTCGACCCGGATGGCAACCCGCTGCCCCAGGCGCCCCGCGAAAACGATCCGCAGGCGCAGGGCGAACCGGCGGACGGCGGCGCCCCCGACACGCCGCCGCAGCAGCAGCTTAACGACCTGATCGACCGCGTCACCGGCCGCGATGCGCCATCGCGCGATCCGGCGCCGCGCGATGGCACGCGGGACGGGCAGCGCGTGCCCCCCGCCACCGCTCCGTCGCGGCAGCCGCCGCCATCGCGGGACGGCTATCCCGCGCCGCGGGCGCCGCTACAGCGCCCGGTTCAGGACGATCGCCCGACCCAGTGAAGCCCCGCGCCGTGCGCGCGCAGCCAAGCGCGCGCCGGCGTCGGATCGCCCTCGTACAGCTGCGCGACGAGCGCGTGGAAGGCGGGGCCATGGTTCATGTGGACGCGGTGCGCGACCTCATGCGCCACCGTCGCGCGGCGCACCCAGCCCGGCGCCAGGATCAGCCGCCAGCTGTAGCGGATGACGCCGTCGACCGCACAGCTGCCCCAGCGTCCGCGCGCATCGCCGATCGCGACCTTCGACACGATCACGCCGCCTTTGGCGGCAAAATAGGCCGTGTCGTCGGCCAGTTGGTCGAGCGCGGTGCGCTTCAGCCACGTCTCGACGCGGCGCGGCAGCGTGTCGAGCGGGCCGGATAGCGACAGCGTGTCGCCCGCCACTTCGACCCGGCGGCGGCTACCCGGCTGCCAGTCGATCGTCAGCGGCTGGTCGGCGACGGTCAGCACCATGCCCGGCGCATAGGGCCGTGCCGACGGCAGCCGCGCCTGCTGTTCGGCGATCCAGTCCGCCTTTCCACGCGCCCAGGCGAGTGCGGGCTTCAACGCGGCGCGGCGCGGCAGCACCAGCCGCGCGCGACCGCTCGCCGGATCGATCGACAGACGCACGCGCCGCGCGGTGGGGTGGCGGACGACCTCGAACGGGTCGCTCACAGCTCGCGATCGACGATATGGTTTTCGAGGTCGCCGACGTCGTCCTCGCTGACCGTCCAGCCGCGCACCGAGATGCCGGCGGTGTGGACGGTCTCGCGATCGCCGCTGATCAGATAATGCCAGTCGCGCAACGGCTCGCCGGCGGCGCGCAGGCGATAGGCGCAGGTGGTGGGCAGCCAGTCGATTGTCCGAACGTTACCCGCGGTCAGCCGCACGCATTCGGGCACATAGGCGCGGCGGTGCTTATAGTCGGAGCAGAAGCCGGTGCGGCGGTTCAACAGGCGGCAGGCGACGTTGGTCGGGACGACCTCGCCCGTATCTTCGTCCTCCAGCTTGTGGATGCAGCATTTGCCGCAGCCGTCGCACAGAGCCTCCCATTGGCCGCGATCGAGCTGCTCGATCGGCAGCTCCCAAAATTTGCTCATGTCGCCCAGCGCTTGATCTCGTCGGCCACGGCTTGCGGCCCCTTGTCCGACGGCAGCAGCGCGAGCGGCTTGCCGTCCGGGCTCATCAGATAGGTGGCGCGGCTGTGATTCACCAGATAGCCGCCGCCGGGCTGCGCCTCGCCCTTGCCGGCGAACACGCCATAGGCCTGCGACACCGCGGCGATCTGCGCGGGCGTGCCGGTCAGCCCGACCATCTGCGGCGAAAAGGCTGAGACGAAGCTTTTCAGGACCTTGGGCGTGTCGCGTTCGGGATCGACGCTGACGAAGATCGGGACGATCCGCTTGGCGAGATCGGGATCGCTCTTGGCGAGGAGCGCCACGCCCTTGCCGATCGCCGCTGCATCGGTGGGGCAGACATCGGGGCAATAGGTGTAGCCGAAATACATGATCCGGTATTTGCCCGCGAAATCGCGGTCGGTGACGGTGCGGCCATCCTGATTCACCAACGTGAACGGCCCGCCGATCTTCGCGCCCTCAAGCGGCGGCGACGACGTGGCTGCGGGCTGGCAGGCGGCCACCGCCAAAGCGGCGGCGGGCACGGCGAGGCGGGCGAAACGCAGAATGTTCATGACCGTGGCAGCTGTGATCTGTTACCGGTGCGCCCGCAAGTCTTGTCCAAGGGACCTACGATGATCCGCCGCCCTTTCCTGCTCGCCCTCAGCCTCGCCGCCGCCGTGATTACCCCCGCCGCCGCGCAGCAACAGTCCGAAAGCTACAAGTTCCTGCAGGCGATCGAGAAGGAGGACGGCAAGACCGTCACCACGATGATCGAAACGCCGGGCAGCACGATCATCAACACCAAATCGCCCACCACCGGCCGCGGTGCGCTGCACGACCTGACGAGCCATTCGGGCAACCTCTATATGCAGTATCTGCTGCAGCATAAGGCCGATCCCAACATCCGCGATGCCAAGGGCAATACGCCGCTGGCGCTGGCGGTGATGGCCGGGCGCGACGACCTGGTCGACCTGCTGCTGATGTTCAAGGCGAACCCCAATCTCGCCAATTCGTCGGGCCAGACGCCGCTGATCCTGGCAGTGAACACCCGCAACGAAGGCATTGCGCGCACGCTGATCAACAAGGGCGGCGACCCCGACCAGACGGATAATCTCGCCGGCCTGTCGGCGCGCGACTATGCGGTTCGCGATTCGCGCAATCCGGCGATGGTGGCGCTGTTCAAGGATGCGCCGAAGAAGGTCCGCGCCCAGGTATCCGGTCCGCGGCTGTAGAGCGCTGCTCGTCACCCCGGCCTTGATCCGGGGTCCCGCTGCCGGCGACGGCATCAGAAGCGGGATCCCGGCTCAAGGCCGGGATGACGATTTGGGGTTAGAGGTTCAGCAGTCGCGCGACCTCGGTGAAGTCGTGGGCGATCGCCTGCACGCCCAGCGCCTTCAGCCGCGCGTCATGGCCGATGGCGCAATGCGTGCCGGCGCATAGGCCGATGACATGGCCACCCGACGCCACCGCGCCGGTGGCACCGACCGGGGAATCCTCGAGGATCGCGCAATCCTCGATCGGCACGCCGATCGCCGCGGCGCCGTGCCAATAGAGGTCGGGCGCGGGCTTGCCGCGGGTCACGTGCTCGCGACCGCTGTAGATATGGTCGCCGAACGCGTCGGTGAGGCCGATATGGTCGAGGTGGCGGCGGATCCAGCGCGTCGGGCTGGACGAGACGACCGCGCGCGGCAGGTCAGCGGGCAGCGAGCGAACGAAGGCGACGGCCCCGGCCACCGCATCGATCCCCTCCGCCATCGCCCGCGCATCCTCCGCGTTCCGCGCCGCGTCGAAGCTTTCGGGGATCGGGCCACCGATCCACGCCTCGATCGCCTTGCGGAAATCGGGGCCGGCGAGCCCCATGAAGTTCGCCATCGAATCTTCGGCCGTGGTCGGATAGCCCGCGTCGGTCAGCCATTCGGCAAGCTGGCGGTTGCCGGCGAACTCGCTTTCGATCAGCACGCCGTCGAAGTCGAACAACAGGCCACGCGGCGTCATGCGGCGGCACTCCCGCGGGCGCCGAACAAGGCGCTGCCGACGCGGACGTGCGTCGCCCCGATCGTCACCGCGGTCGGATAATCGGACGACATGCCCATGCTGAGGCCAGTCAGGCCGGCCTCGCGCGCCAGCTTGGCGAGCAAGGCGAAATAGGGCGCGGGCTCGACGTCGGCAGGCGGAATGCACATCAGCCCGACGATCGGCAGCCCGGCGGCGCGTGCCTGATCAAGCAAGGTGGGCAGATCGGCGATGGCGCAGCCACCCTTCTGATCTTCCGCGCCGATATTGACCTGTACGAAACAGTCGGGGCGGCGGCCGGTCTTCGCCATCGCCTTGCCCAAAGCCTCGACCAGCGACGGGCGGTCGACCGAATGGATCGCGTCGAACAGCGCGACCGCATCGTCGGCCTTGTTCGACTGGAGCTGGCCGATCAGGTGGAGCGACACGCCCGGATAGGCCTCGTGCAGCGCCGGCCATTTCTCCGCCGCTTCGGCGACGCGATTTTCGCCGAAGACGCGATGGCCTTCGTCGAGCAGCGGGCGGATCGTGTCGGCGTCATGCGTCTTGGACACGGCGATCAGCGTCACCGCCTCCGCCTTCCGGCCAGCGATGTGCGCGGCCTGGGCGATGGCGGTGGTGACGCTGTGGAGAGCGGAAGGCGCAGGCGGGGACAGGGTGTCGGCGGTCATGACGCTCGCTATAGCGGGGTGGTGGCCGATCTGAACCGCAATCTCTCGCCCCGGCGTCATGCGTGGCTGATGACCGACGAACGGATCGGCGCGGCGCTGCTGCCCGCGATCCGGGCGCTGCCGCCGGGTGCGGGCGTGGTGTTCCGCCATTACGGCCTGTCGCGAGGCGAGCGGCACCGGCTGTTCCTGACGGTGCGGCGGCTGGCGACGGCACGGCGGTTGCGGATCAGCGCTGCTGGGGACATGCCGGGCGCCGGGTCGCACGGCGGCCGGCGGCCCCTCACCCATGCGACGCATAATCGGCGCGAGGCGATTCGCGGCGTTCGTGCGGGGGCTGTGTGGCTGTTCGTGTCGCCGGTCTTTGCCACCCAGTCGCATCCGGGCGCGCGGGCGCTGGGTGTACGGCGGGCGGTGGGTATTGCGCGAGGGCTGGGCACGGGCCGTGTCGCGCTTGGCGGGATGACGGGCGCGCGCTGGTTGGCGATCCGCCGCTATGGCTTCGACGGCTGGGCGGCGATCGATGGGCTGATGCCCACGACGCGCTAGGCCCACCACTAGCCGTCATTGCGAGCGAAGCGCGGAAATCCAGGCGTCCTGGTCCGGCTCTGGATTGATTCGCTACGCTCGCAATGACGGGGGGAAGGCGTTCCGGGTTTCCACGAAGGGTAGCCGTTCGTGAAGCTGCGACGCGCTTTCGGTAGGAGATCCCAGCCTTCGCTGGGATGACGTGTAGTCAGGGCAGGTCACGCCCGCCCCGACACCAGCGATCAGAAGCGGAAGGCGGTGCCTACGTAGACCGACTGGCTGTCGCGCCGCGTATCGTCGAGGCGGGTCAGGCGGTCGCGATCCGAGCGGTAGCGCATGCCCGCGGTTAGATCGAGATTGCGGGTCAGCGAATAGGAGCTGCTGACGTCGACCGAATAGCTCGACGGTTCCTGCGTCAGCTTCGGCGTGGTGTCGAGCGGACGATCCGAGACCGCCATCACGCGGCTGCTGGCGCGGCCGGCGCGATAGGTGAGCGCGACATCGGTCGATTCGCGGCTGCCCGGCACGGGGCCGAGATCGATGTGGTTGATGCCACCCGAGACCGCGAAGCGCTTCCAGCCCACCGATGCGCCGAGGTTGTAGGCGATCGGCTGAATGCCGACGGTCGGTGCCGGGGCGGTGGTGCGGGCGGCATCGGCGAGTGCGACGCGGTTCGAGCGGACGCGGACCGCGACGGTCACGGCGCGCTTGTCCTGCCGGGCCTCTGCCGGGGTGAAGCGGAAGTCCATGCCGTCGAGGCCGCCGCGCGCGATCGCTGCGGCGAGTCGCGGGTCGGCCGCGGCCGGGGTGAAGGACCCGGTGAAACGCGGCGTGGCAGAGGTGATGCGACGGGCGGGCTGGGCGCGTTCGGCGGCGCCGAATGCGGGCGCGACGGCGACGCCGGCAGCGACCAGCGCTCCCGCCATCAACACAGTCATCGCACGCCCACCGGCACGCTTCGCAAACACAAGCAGTCCCCTCGACTCCCGCTGCAACGCGCCTAACACGATTCCGGCGCGCGCCAATATGGAAGTATTGCTGGCTCAGGCATCATTTTGTCCGACTGTTGCAATCGGCACACAGGTTTTGGCGACCGATCGTCCCAATCCGGTCGAATCACGGCTCGCTTGCGGGTGATCGTGCGCATCTATAGAGCGAGAGCGCTTCTTTTTCTGCAGGACAGTCACGCCCATGATCCGCTCGTTGCGCACCGCCCTCATGGTCGCCGCCATCGCCCTGCCGCTCGCCGCTTGTGGCGGCCGCGGCAACAAGACCGTCGCGAGCGCCGATCTCGCCGCGTCGAAGATCACGACGATCGGCGTCAACTCCTATCTGTGGCGGGCAAGCCTCGACACGCTGTCGTTCATGCCGCTGCTCCAGACCGATTCCAACGGCGGCGTCATCGTCACCGACTGGTACGTCAACCCGCAGGTGCCGACCGAGCGGATGAAGGTGACCGTGTCGATCCTGGACCAGGATCTGCGTGCCGATGCGCTCCGCGTCGCGGCGCTGCGCGAAGTGAACCGCGGCGGCCAGTGGGTGTCGGCGCCGGTGCAGGCCGCGACGACGCAGAAGCTGGAAGACATCATCCTCACCCGCGCCCGCGACCTGCGCCGGGCGTCTATCGCGGGCTGATGCCTGCCTGCGGTGCCGAGCCCCGAGCGGCCGGCACCGCGCTGATAACGGAAATTGCTGAATGACCACGCGTTTCAACGCGCTAACCGCGGACTCGGCCTGGCAGAAGGTCTGGGACGATCGCCAGACATTTGCCGCCAAGGATAACAGCGGCAAGCCGCAGAGCTACGTGCTCGAGATGTTCCCCTATCCGTCGGGGCGCATCCACATGGGCCACGTCCGCAACTATACGATGGGCGACGTGCTGGCGCGGTTCCGCCGCATGCGTGGCTACGAAGTGCTCCACCCGATGGGCTGGGACGCGTTCGGCATGCCGGCCGAGAATGCCGCCATGGAAAAGGGCGTGCATCCGGGCACGTGGACGCTCGCCAATATTGAGACGATGAAGGCGCAGCTGAAACGCCTGGGCTTCGCGCTCGACTGGAGCCGCGAGCTCGCGACCTGCAAGCCCGATTATTACGGCCACGAACAGGCGCTGTTCCTCGACATGCTCGAGAATGGCCTAGTCTATCGCAAGGAATCGGCGGTCAACTGGGACCCGGTCGACATGACCGTGCTCGCCAACGAGCAGGTGATCGACGGGCGCGGCTGGCGTTCGGGTGCGTTGGTCGAGAAGCGCAAGCTGAACCAGTGGTTCCTGAAGATCACGCAATTCGCCGACGAGCTGATCGAGGGGCTGGGCGAGCTGGAGCACTGGCCCGACAAGGTCAAGCTGATGCAGGAGAACTGGATCGGCAAGAGCCAGGGCCTGACCTTCGGGTTCCACGTATCGAATGGCGAGACGATCGAGGTCTTCTCGACGCGGCCCGACACGATCTTCGGTGCGAGCTTCGTCGCGGTGGCGGCGGATCATCCGATCGCGCAAGGCTTGGCCGGCAACCCAGAAGTTGCCGCTTTCATCGCGCGCTGCAAGCAGGGCGGCACCACTGCGGCCGAGCTAGAGACGCAGGAAAAGTTGGGTTACGACACCGGCCTCACCGCCGCGCATCCGTTCGATGCGGCGCGCCAGCTGCCCGTCTATATCGCGAACTTCGTGCTGATGGATTATGGCACCGGCGCAGTGATGGGCGTGCCGGCCCACGACCAGCGCGACCTCGATTTCGCGCGCAAGTACGACCTGCCGGTGCAGCGCGTCGTCGCCGATGGCGACACGACCGATCCGGTGTTCGCGGGTGACGAGGCCTATACCGGCCCCGGCGCGCTGGTGAATTCGTCGTTTCTCGACGGGATGGACGTGGAGGCCGCCAAGCGCGCGGTCATCGCGAAGGCCGAAGACGGCGGTTGGGGCAAGGGTTCGACCGTCTATCGCCTGCGCGACTGGGGCGTCAGCCGCCAGCGCTATTGGGGCACGCCGATCCCGGTGATCCATTGCGAAAGCTGCGGCGTGGTGCCGGTGCCGAAGGACCAGCTGCCGGTCGTACTGCCCGACGACGTGTCGTTCGACGTGCCGGGCAATCCGCTCGATCGCCATCCGACGTGGAAGCATGTCGATTGCCCGTCGTGCGGAAAGCCCGCACTGCGCGAGACCGACACGCTCGATACGTTCGCCGATTCGTCCTGGTATTTCATCCGCTTCGCCAGCCAGCCGAAGGACAAGCCGTTCGACCGCGCCGTCGCAGAGAGCTGGCTGCCGGTCGGGCAATATATCGGCGGGGTAGAGCATGCGATCCTTCACCTGCTCTACGCGCGCTTCTGGACGCGGGCGCTCAAGCACATGGGGCTGCTCGACATCGCCGAGCCATTCACCGGCCTGTTCACGCAGGGCATGGTGACGCACGAGACGTACAAGTCCGCGGATGGCCGCTGGCTGTCGCCCAACGACATTCGCGACGGGATCGAGACCGCGACCGGTGATCCGATCACGGTCGGCCGCGTCGAGAAGATGTCGAAATCGAAGAAGAACACGGTCGATCCCGAGCCGATCGTCGACCGCTACGGCGCCGACGCGACGCGCTGGTTCATGCTGTCCGACTCGCCGCCCGAGCGAGACCTGCCGTGGAGCGAATCGGGGATCGAGGGCGCGTGGCGCTTCGTCCAGCGGCTGTGGCGCCTGTTCGATGGCGAGACGCCCGAACCCGGTGACGGCGACGATGCCGCGCTCGATCGCAAGCTGCACCAGACGATCCTGGGCATCGAACAGGATATCGAGGCGCTCGCGTTCAACAAGGCGGTCGCGCGACTGTACGAACTCGTCACCGCGATCGAACGCGCCGCGCCGGGCGCATCGCGTCGCAACGCGGTCTATACGCTAATGCTGCTCGTCGCCCCGATGGTACCGCATATCGCCGAGGAAGCCTGGGCGGCGAAGGGCATGGATGGCTTGATCGCCGATGCACCCTGGCCCGAGGTCGATGCGCGCCTGCTGGTCGAGGACGAGGTGACGATTGCGGTGCAGGTCAACGGCAAACTGCGCGATACGCTGACCGTGCCCAAGGATATGGATCGCGACGCGCTGCAGGCTGTAGCGCTGGCCAGCGACAAGATCGTCCGCAGCCTCGACGGCAAGGCACCCAAAAAAGTGATCGTCGTTCCCGGCCGATTGGTGAATATCGTCGCATGATCCGTTTTCCCGCGCTTCGCCTGACGCTTCTCCTGCCGCTCGCGCTGATGGCGAGCGCGTGCGGCCTCAAGCCGCTGTATGGCGGGGGTGCGGGCGGCGCGGTCGCGGGCACGCTGTCGCATGTCGAGGTCGCGCCCATCGAAGGCAAGGCCGGCTGGCTGATGAGCAATGCGCTGCGCGACCGACTGGCGGCGGATGGCAGCAATGCGCCGCGCTATCGCCTCGACGTGAAGCTCGACGACAAGATCGCCGGTTTCGGCGTGCGGCGCGACGACAGCGTGACGCGCGAGCGGCGGACGCTGCGCGCGCGCTATCAGCTGGTCGACCTCAGCGACGGCAGCGTGCTGGTCGACGCCACGGCAGGATCGGACGCAGGCATCGACGTCGTCCAATCCGAATATGCGACGATCGCGGCGGAAAATACGGCGCTGGAGCGCCTGTCGGGAATCGTCGCGGACCAGATCGTCTCGCGCCTTGCCGTGTACGCCAACGGCCGTCCCGCGGGGCGATGAAGGCTAACGCGCGCGATATCCGATCGGCGTTGGAACGCCCGTCGCCGGATATCCGCCTGTACCTGCTTCACGGCCCCGACGCCTCGGCGGCGGCGGAGCTTGCCGGATTGCTCGCCAAGGCGATGGGGCCGGACGCCGAGCGCGTCGATCTGGATGGGTCGACGCTACGCTCCGATCCGGCGCGTTTGTCTGACGAGGCCGCCTCTATGTCCCTGTTCGGCGGCGCGCGGCATATCCGCGTGTCTCCAGCGGGCGAGGAATGCCTGGAGGCGTTCACCGCGCTGCTGGAGGCGGATCATGCCGGCAACCCGGTGGTGGCGCTGGCTCCGACGGTCAAATCGACCGCCAAGATCGTCAAGCTGGCGATCGACTCACGCCGGGCGATGGCGTTCGGCGCCTACGAGCCCAGCGCGGCCGATCTGGAGCGCCTGGCGGCGGGCATGGCGCGCGATGCGGGCCTGCGCCCCGGCGGCAACGTGCCGGCACGGCTGGCGGCGGCGTGCGGTGGCGATCGTGCGGTGCTGGCGCGCGAGATCGAGAAACTGGCGCTGTTCCTCGACGCCGCCCCCGACCGTCCGCACGACCTGGACGATGCCGCACTCGACGAGATCGGCGCGGATCTGGGTGAAGCGGAGACGAGCCGGGTGGTGGACGCCGTCGTCGGCGGGCAGACCGCGGTGCTGGGTGCGGAACTGGCCCGGCTGAGCGAAGCCGGCACCTCGCCCATTCCCTGGCTGCGCCAACTCGCGCGCAAGCTGATGACGCTGGCCGAGATGAAGGCGGAGATCGACGCCGGCGCGGGGCAGGACAGCGTTTTCAAACGCCACCGCGTCTTCTTTAGGGAAGAAGCCGCGACCGCGCAGGCGCTGCGGCGCTGGAATGCCGCGATGCTGGCGGCGGCGCTCGACCGGGTGCGGCATGCCGAGCGGGCGGTGATGGCTAGCGGCAATGCCGGCGGCGTTCTTGCGGATCATGCGCTGACCGAGTTGACGCGTGGGGTCGAGCGGCGGGGGTAGGCGACCTTCGCTCATACCGTCACCCCAGCGTAGGCTGGGGTCTTTCGGGGCTCTTCGGACGCGATCCAACCGGGATATCCCAGCCTGCGCTGGGATGACGATCAGGTCGCCCTATCGCAACGCTCGCCCGAACAGTGCCAGCGCCCAGCCCGTTGCCGCGACGAACAGCGCCGGATCATAGCGCGGCCCCTCGTCGCGCAGAAACGCGTGCTGCGCGTTCACCTCGTGCCATTCGTAGGTCGCGCCGACCTCTTCGAGGCGGGTCCGGATCGCCTCACGCCCCGTATAGGGGACATGCGGGTCCTGCCGGCCCCAGACGAAGAGCGTTTCCGCCTTGAGATCGGCCATGCGCGCCAGGCTGTCGTCGCTGCGTCCTTCGCCCAGCGTGCCGCTGTGGATATCAGTGGGATAAAAGCATGCCGCGGCGCGGACCCGTGGATCAAGCGCCGCGCGATAGGCAAGATGGCCGCCGAGGCATACGCCGATCGTCCCCAGCGCGCCGGTGCAGGCCGGATGCGTAACGAGCGCATCGAGCTCGATCCGGGCGTCGCTGTCATAGGCCGCGACGGGCTTGGCAATCTTCAGCGCATTGCCGCGATCCGTGCCCGGCGGATCGTAGCGGAGCACCGTGCCCGGCGCCTCATATTCGTGATAGACCTCCGGCACCGCCACGACATAGCCGTGCCCCGCAAAGAACGCCGCGAGACGGCGAATCGGGTCGGTGACCTGATAGATTTCCGAAAACAGCAACAGCCCCGGATAACGCCCCTCCGCCACCGGGCGGAACCAGTGCGTCCGCATCACCCCGCCGTCCGGCGTCGGCAGATCGTCGTGCTCGTCCGAGCGGAGGATCATATCGTGTCGCCGGTCAGGCGCTGGCACACCATGTCGAGCTGGTCGAGCGTGCCATAGGTCAGCGTCAACGTACCGCCCTTCTCGCTATGCGCGATGCGGACGTTGAGACCGAGCAGGTCGGACAGCTGACGCTCCAGCGCCGCGATATCGGCGTCGGGTGCCTGCGGCGCGGCATTACCGCCCCGGCTGCCCCCTGCCCGCTCCGGCTTGGCGCCGCGGGCGAGCTTTTCGGTCTCGCGCACCGACAGGCCGCGGGCGACGACCTGCTCCGCCAGTATCTCGACATCGCGGGCACCGAGCAGCGCGCGGGCGTGGCCCATCGACAGCGATCCATCGGTGACACGCGCCTGCACATCCGCAGGAAGTTCCAGCAATCGCAATAGGTTGGCGACGTGACTGCGCGATTTGTGGACGATCTTGGCCAGCGCTTCCTGCGTGTGGCCATATTCGCCGGCAAGCCGTTGATACGCCTGCGCCTCTTCGATCGCGTTGAGATCCTGGCGCTGAATATTCTCGATCAGCGCGATCTCGAGCGTTTGCGCATCGTCGAAGTCACGGACGACGACGGGCACCTCGTGCAGCCGCGCCCGCTGCGCCGCACGCCAGCGGCGTTCACCCGCGACGATCTGGTAATCGTGGCCGTGTGGGCGGACGACGATCGGCTGGATCAGCCCGCGCGCGGCGATCGAGGCGGCCAGTTCGTCGAGCAACGCATCGTCGAAATGGCGGCGCGGCTGATCGGGGTGCGGCGCCAATGCGCTGACCGGCAGCATGCGTACGCCGCTCGGCGTATTGCTTTTGGCACCGGGCGTGACCGGAGCCTCGGTCGCCATCTCGCCCAGCAACGCGCTGAGGCCCCGCCCCAGCCCAGCCGGGCGGCTGCGCTTGCCACCATCGCTCATGCCGCCACCGCGGCCGTTTGCGGCAGGCGTGCGATGAGCTCGCGCGCGAGATCGATATAGGCCTGCGATCCCGAACACCGATGATCGTAGATCAGCGCGGGCAGACCATGGCTCGGCGCTTCCGACAGACGGACGTTGCGCGGGATCACCGTGTCGAACACCACCTGCCCCAATACCGCGCGGACGTCGGCCGCGACCTGATCGGTCAGGCGGTTGCGACGGTCATACATGGTGAGCGCGACGCCGAGGATGGCGAGGCCGGGATTGAACCGTTCGCGGATGCGTTCGACCGTCGTGAGGAGCTGCGACAGGCCTTCGAGCGCGAAGAATTCGCATTGCAGCGGCACCAGCAATTTGTCTGCGGCCACCATGGCATTGATGGTCAGCAGACCGAGCGACGGCGGGCAATCGATCAGCACGATGTCCCAGCGCCCCTTTACCTGCGCCAGCGCGCGGTCGAGGCGATGCGTGCGATGATCGAACTCAACCAGCTCGATCTCGGCGCCCGACAGATCCTGCGTCGCCGGCACCAGATCGAGGCGCGGAACAGGCGTGCTGATGACGGCATCGGCAATCTCCGCCTCACCGACGAGGACGTGGTAGCTCGACCGCCCCCGCTTGGCCTGACCGATGCCGAGACCGGTCGACGCGTTGCCCTGTGGGTCGAGATCGATCAGCAGGACGCTCTTGCCCGTCGCCGACAGCGCCGTGGCAAGGTTGATCGCGCTGGTGGTCTTGCCCACCCCACCCTTTTGATTGGCGACGGCGATACAGGTCATGAAGCGCGCCCCTTGTGACGATCGACGATGAGGATCGCCGAGTCCGGATCGGTAAGACTATGTTCCACGTGAAACACTCGATCGCGCTGGCGGCGGAGCGCGGTAAGCTGCTCCGGCTCCATCCGACCGCGAGGCAGGATCCAGCGCGTCTCCGGTTTGGCGCATGGCGCGGCCGCTTGCAAAAGCTTTTCGACGGACGCCACCGCGCGGGCGGAGATAATGTCGTATCGTCCCGAGACAGCCTCAACCTTGCTTGCCGCCACATCGGCGTTGGCGATGCCAAGTCGGTCGACGCATGTCTGTAGGAAGGCAGCGCGCTTCTTTCGCGGTTCCACCATCGTTACCTTGCCGTCGAAGAGGAGCGCGATGACCATGCCTGGGAATCCGCCACCGGTGCCGATATCTAGCCACGATCCTGCAGATTGTTCCACGTGAAACATCAGTTGTGCCGAATCCAGCCCGTGGCGCACCCAGATCGTTTCGATCGTCGATGGCGCGATCAGGTTTTGCTGGTCATTCTCGGCGATCACCATGTCGAGGAACGTGGCGACCCGCTCGATGCGCTCCGATCCAAACCGCTCCGTCATCAACTCGCGAGCGTCGTCTTCGGTCATGCTGCCCGCCTTTGTGCGTAAAGATAGATGGCGGAGAGCGCCGCCGGGGTCACCCCCTGCACCCGCGAGGCCGCCCCCAGCGAGCCTGGGCGCGCTTTGCAGAGGCGGTCGATCATCTCGTTCGATAGCCCCGGCACCGCCCCATAATCGAGATCGGCCGGCAGCACTGCATGCTCGTCACGCCGCATCCGCTCGACCTCTTCGGCCTGACGGTCGAGATAGGGGGCGTAGCGCGCATCCTCGATGACTTCGTCCAAGACCTCGGAAGGGGCGATGCCGATCACGTCGGGCGCGACCATGTCGAGCGTGACGCCCGCCATGCGCAGCCACTCATAGGCACTCCGTCGACTGCCGTCCTGGGCGACCTTCGCGCCACGTTGCGCAAGCTGTGATGCGGTGACCATGCCCGACAATCCTGCGCGGATCGTCGCCCGCTGCTCGCGCAGATCGCGCTGGTGCGCCCGCCGGGAGTCGCCCAGACATCCGAGCCGCTCGGCAATCGGACCCAGCCGCGTCTCCGCATTGTCGGCGCGGAGCGACAACCGATATTCGGCGCGCGCGGTCAGCATGCGATAGGGTTCGGTGACGCCCTGCAATACGAGGTCGTCGATCATCACACCCGTGTAGCTCGATGCGCGATCAAGGACGCAGGGTTCCAGATCGCATGCGGTCGCCGCCGCGTTGAGCCCCGCGACAAGGCCCTGCCCCGCCGCTTCCTCATAGCCGGTCGTGCCGTTGATCTGCCCCGCGCAATAGACGCCGGGGATCGCCGCCAGCGCGAGGGTCGCGTCCAGACTGCGCGGGTCGAGATAGTCATATTCCACGGCATAGCCGGGCAGCGTGATCGTCGCGCGCTCGAGTCCGGCGATGCTGCGGATCATTGCCGTCTGCACATCGACGGGCAAGGATGTCGACAGGCCGTTCGGATAGACGGTGGCATCGTCCAGTCCCTCGGGTTCGAGGAAGACCTGATGCCCGTCCCGGTCGCCGAAGCGATGCACCTTGTCTTCAATCGACGGGCAATAGCGTGGGCCCTGCCCGGCGATCGCCCCCCCGAACAGCGGCGAGCGGTCGAGCCCGCTGCGGATCGCATCATGCGTGGCGCCGTTGGTGCGGGTGATCGCACAGGCAACCTGCGGCAGCAGACGCGCCCCGATCATGGGCGACATGGTCCACGGATCGATATCGGACGGCTGCTCGTCGAGCCGCGCCCAGTCGATCGTGCGGCCGTCGATCCGTGGCGGTGTACCGGTCTTCAGACGCGACAGCGGCAGGGCCAGCGCCCGCAATTGTTCTGCCAGCTTACGCGCTGCGCGCTCGCCGATGCGGCCACCCTCATGGCGTTCGTCACCCCTGAACATCCGGCCACCAAGGAAGGTGCCGGTCGCCAGCACCACGGTCCGCCCTGCTATCCGCGAGCCATCGCTCAATACGACACCGGTCGTGCGTCCCCCGTCGATGACCAGTGCGTCGACATCGCCTTCGCCGATCGTCAGCGTCGGGAGGGCGGCGAGCATGGTCTGGATCGCCGCGGCATAGCGTCGCCGGTCCGCCTGGATGCGCGGCCCCTGTACCGCCGCGCCCTTGCTGCGGTTGAGCATCCGGTAGTGGATCGCCGCTGCGTCTGCGGCACGGCCGATCAGACCATCGAACGCATCGACCTCACGGACGATATGCCCCTTGCCCAGGCCGCCGATCGCCGGGTTGCACGACATCGCCCCGATCAAGCGTCGGTCGTGACTGAGCAATAGGGTGTTTGCGCCGCGGCGCGCGGCGGCAGCGGCGGCTTCGGTGCCGGCGTGGCCACCACCGACGACGATCACGTCATACATACGATGCGCCTATGCTAGCGCGTTGCGGACGTCAAAACTGTTCCACGTGGAACATCACTTGCCGATGCAGAACCGTCCGAACAATGCGTCGAGCATCGTCTCCGTCGCATCGATACCGAGGATCGTGGCCAGTGCCCGTCGTGCCAACCGCAGTTGTTCGGCGATGACGAGCGGGTCACCCTCCGGCTGGCGTATCGCATCCAGAGCATCCCGGCAGGCCGCCCGTTCGCTTTCGCGAAACGCCAGCGCGTCGCCCCGGGGCACCATCGCCTCCCCCCGAGACGCGATCAGACGCCATACCGTCTCGACACTGGCGTCGTCATCCTGCGACACCGCGGCTTGCGTGCCCTCCGCTGCAACCCGCCCAGGCACGTCAGCCCGCGCATGCAGCCATATCGCATCGTCGCGCGGTGGCGGGGTATCGCCGAGCCACAGCAGCACGTCCGCCGCGATGACCGCCCTCTCCGCCCGCGTGACACCGATCTGTTCCACGGGGTCATCGCTCTCGGTCAGGCCCGCCGTATCCGTCAGCACATAGACCAGACCGTTACGCACCACCGTCGCCTCGATCCGATCCCGAGTCGTACCGGCAATCGGGGAGACGATGGCAAGCTCGCGCTGGCTGAGCAGATTGATGAGCGTCGACTTGCCCGCATTGGGTGGGCCGGCAAGGACGACGCTGATCCCGTCACGCAGCCGTTCGACTGGTGGGTTGGCGAGTACCGCCGCCAGTTCTGAGGCCAGGGCGCGCTGGCCGTCGGCCACCGCAGCCATCGCCGCCGCGTCGTCGTCGACATCGTCCTCATCCGCAAAGTCGAGTTGCGCCTCGACCATCGCCGACAGCATCGCTAGCCGATCAAGCCAGCCGCGCACACGCTGGCTCACCGCGCCTTCCGCCGCTGCGAGCGCCGCAACGCGCTGCCGCTCGGTATCGGCGGACAGCAGATCGGCGAGACCCGACGCCTCGGCCAGATCGATGCGCCCATGGGCCAGCGCACGGCGCGTGAATTCACCCCCGATCGCCGGGCGCAGACCGGGTTGCTCACCCAGCACCCGGAGTACCGCCGCAATGACCGCACGGCCGCCATGGCAGTGCAGTTCGACCAGATCTTCGCCTGTCGCTGTCGCGGGTCCCGGAAACACCAACACGAGGGCGCGATCGAGCAGCGCCCCCCTGGCATCGCGTAACGCGCGCACCCGCGCCTCGCGGGGTGGCGGCAAGGTCCCCGCCAACATCGCCACCGCGGCCATCGCGTCCGGACCGCTCACCCGGATGACGCCGATCCCGGCCGGTGCCGCGCCGCTCGACAGCGCGAAGATCGTCGTCATCAGCTGCCCGAGCCGCTGCCCGTCTTGGTCGCCGTCTCGAACAGCTGGCGCCACATCGCAAAGCCGGCCTCGCCCATCGGCGCCCAGCTCTTCATCATGTTTTCGAGCAATTCGGGACGAACCTGCCCGTTCATCGTTTCCAGCATCGCGGCGACATAGCGTTCGTGCAGCGGCGTCAGGTCGGGCAGGCCCATCGCGCGGCGTGCCTCTTCCGGGGTCAGATCCACGTCCACCGTTACCTTCATCGCATGCATCCCGTTGCGGCCTGTTGGCGTTTGCCATAGCCCAGCCGGATCGGCTGCGCGAGAGGAGCACCCATGACTGCCACGTCCCGGACGATCACCATTGAAACGCTGAACGGCACAGGCCGTTTCGATACCTATGTCGCCCAGCCCGCAGGCACCCCGCGCGCGGCCATCGTCGTCATCCAGGAAATCTTCGGCGTGAACGCCGGCATCCGTAACAAATGCGATCGGCTGGCCGCCGATGGCTATCTGGCGCTCGCCCCCGACCTGTTTTGGCAGATCGCGCCGGGTGTCGAGCTCGATCCGGACGTGCCCGATCAGATGCAGCGCGCATTGTCGTTGATGGGTGAGTTCGACCAGGACGCCGGCATTCGCGATATCGAAGCGACCATCCGCACGGCGCGCTCGATGCTCAATGACGTGCACCAGGGTGATGGCCTGACCAGCAAGGTCGGCGTCGTCGGCTACTGCCTCGGCGGTCGCCTGGCCTTCATGACCGCGGCGCGTACCGACGTGGACGCCAGCGTCGGCTATTATGGCGTCGGCATCGACGGCCTGTTGGGCGAAGCGCATGCGATCGCCCATCCGGTGCTGCTGCACATTCCGCAGGAGGATCATTTCGTCGACAAGGATGCGCAGGCCCGCATGCACGCCGGGCTAGACGATCACGCCAAGGTCACGCTGTTCGACTATCCGGGCGAGGATCACGGCTTCGCCACCGAGTTCGGCCAGCGCCGCTCGGACGAGTCGGCGCAGCTTGCCGATCAGCGCACCGCGTCCTTCTTCGCAGCGCACCTCGGCTGATACAAAAAGGGGGGCTTCGCGGCCCCCCTTCCCTTCAGAACAAGGCCTGGAGCCCCACGTTGGGATCCACGATCCCTTCGTAGATCATCTTGCCTGCGACATAGACGATGACGGCAAGACCGACGTACGCGATCCAGCGATAGCGCTCGATATATTTGGCGATCAGGTTCGCCGCGATGCCCATCAGCGCGACCGACAGCAGCAGCCCGATGATCAGGATGCCGGGATGATCGCGCGCCGCGCCGGCAACGGCGAGCACGTTGTCGAGGCTCATCGACACATCGGCGACCGCAACGGCCCAGGCGGCGGCCGCAAAGCTCTTGGCGGGCTTCAGGCCGGCGGTCTCGTCGCCCTCGACCTCGGGTGAGCCGGCGTTGTGCTCGCCGCGCAATTCACGCCACATCTTCCATGCAACCCACAGCAGCAGGATGCCGCCGGCGAAGATCAGCCCGATCACGCCGAGCAACCAGCTGACCGCCAGCGCGAAGATGATCCGCAGGACGAGCGCGGCGAGGATGCCGATCAGGATGACCTTCTTGCGCTGATCGACCGGCAGGCCCGCGGCCAGCGCGCCGACGACGATCGCATTGTCGCCCGCCAGCACGACGTCGATCATCAGCACCTGCACGAACGCCGACAGCGCCGCAGGGGTCGTGATGTTCGAAAAATCGTTGATGATATGCTGCCAGATCTCGGCCGGAGATCCCGGCCCGCTGGCGGCGGCCGCGCTCAGCATGGCGATGATGGACACGTCATTACTCCCCGTTGATGCTGTGGTGCATACCGCAGCAACGCGCGAAAGCCATCGGTGACGCGTCGGTGAGGATTGTGACGTTGTATTGCTGGTGACGAAGCGCCGGCACCATCCCGTCACCCCGGGCTTGACCCGGGGTCCCGCTATTTGTGCTCGGGACGGTAGAACAACGAGCGGGACCCCGGCTCTGCGGCCGGGGTGACGAATGGAATTCGGCGGATGCGGGCCAAACCCGCGCCGGACGGGTTGCATCGCGGCGCCCGCCAGCCGAGCCGGCATGAGTCCGGCCGCAGTACGCGACCGGCCATGCTCGGCTATTGATTCATGCTGTCGAAGAAGTCTTCGTTGGTCTTCGAATTCTTCATCTTGTCGAGCAAGAATTCCATTGCGTCGATCGTGCCCATCTGCATCAGGATGCGACGGAGCACCCACTGCTTGCTGAGCTTGTCCTTGTCGACCAGCAGCTCTTCCTTACGCGTGCCCGACTTGCCGACGTCGAGCGCCGGGAAGACGCGCTTGTCGGCGACCTTGCGGTCGAGGACGATTTCGGAGTTACCCGTGCCCTTGAACTCTTCGAAGATCACCTCGTCCATGCGGCTGCCCGTGTCGATCAGCGCGGTGGCGATGATCGAGAGCGAGCCGCCCTCTTCGATGTTGCGCGCCGCACCGAAGAAGCGCTTCGGCCGCTGGAGTGCGTTGGCGTCGACACCGCCGGTCAGTACCTTGCCCGACGACGGCACGACGGTGTTGTAGGCGCGGCCGAGGCGCGTGATGCTGTCGAGCAGGATCACGACTTCCTTCTTGTGCTCAACCAGGCGCTTGGCCTTTTCGATCACCATTTCGGCAACCTGCACGTGGCGCTGCGCGGGTTCGTCGAAGGTCGAGGACACCACCTCGCCCTTCACGCTGCGCTGCATGTCGGTGACTTCCTCAGGCCGCTCGTCGATCAGCAGGACGAGCAGGAACACCTCGGGATGGTTGTCGGTGATCGCCTTGGCGATGTTCTGGAGCATCACCGTCTTGCCGACGCGCGGGGGGGCGACGATCAGCGTGCGCTGACCCTTGCCCTGCGGCGAGACGATGTCGATCACGCGCGCCGACTTGTCCTTCTGCGTCGGATCGGCGGGATCGAGCGTCAGCTTCGATTCCGGATACAGCGGCGTCAAATTGTCGAAGTTGACGCGGTGGCGCACCGCCTCGGGATCGTCGAAGTTCACCGAGGTGAGCTTGGTCAGCGCGAAATAGCGTTCGCCATCCTTGGGCGCGCGGATCTCGCCTTCGACGGTATCGCCCGTGCGCAGGCCGTGCTTGCGCACCTGATTGGGCGACACATAAATATCGTCCGGGCCGGCGAGATAATTCGCTTCCGGCGAACGCAGGAAGCCGAAGCCGTCCTGCAGCACCTCGATCGTGCCGAGGCCCATGATCTGGTCGCCATTCTCCGCCTGCACCTTCAGGATAGCGAACAGCAGATCCTGCTTGCGCAGCGTCGAGGCACCCTCGACCCCCAATTCCTCGGCCATGCTGACCAGGTCGGCGGGGGTCTTTTTCTTCAAGTCTTTAAGATGCATGGAATAATCCGAATGCGTAGGCAGTGGGGAGAGGCTTCAGATCGGCGAAGGAACCGCAGCGACGAACAGCCGGAGGAGGAACGCGGAGCCACCGGGCGGCGGCTCTACGCGTCGGCAGGAGGTAAGAGGGGGCAAGGCCCCCGTCAAGCGCAGAACAGCGTTGCGCCGCTCAGAACGGCTTCACGAACACCAGCACGACGATCACCGTCGCCAGCAGCGCCGGCACCTCGTTGATCATGCGCAACTTACGGCCATCGAGCCGCATCTCGCCGCGCGCCAGCCTTTTGGCATAGCCGACCGCCCAGCCGTGATAGCCCGATAGCAGCAGCACGAGGGCGAATTTGGCGTGCAGCCACCCTTCGCCCCAATGCTGGCCCACGGTGGCGAGCGTCAGGCCGAGCACCCACACCGCGATCATCGCCGGGGTGAGGATGATCGAGCGGATCTTGCCCTCGCGCTCCACCCACAGCGCCGCCTCGTCGCTACGCCCCGCCGCCAGCGCTTCCTGATGATAGACCAGATAGCGGGGCAGCATGAACAGGCCCGCCATCCAGAAGATGACGAAGATCACATGCGCTGCGACGATCCACAGATAGGCAGCTGCCAGGGCTTCCATCACGCGTTCCTTACCCGTTGGATCAGATGTTCGACATGCGCGATCGGGGTGAACTGGCCGATGCCATGGCCGAGGTTGAAGACGTGCGGCCGATCGCGGAACGCCGCGAGCACCCGGTCGATGCCCGCATCGAGGGCCGCACCGCCGGCGAGCAGTGCCAGCGGATCGAGATTGCCCTGCACCGGCAGCCCCTGCGGCAGCACCGCGTCCGCCCAGGCCGGATCGACCGTCTCGTCCAGTCCGATCGCATCGACGCCGGTTTCGCGGGCATAAGCGGGCAGCTTGCCCCCTGCCCCCTTCGGGAAGCCGATGATGACCGCGTTCGGGCACCGCGCGCGCAGCCCGGCGACGATCGCCGCATTGGGGGCGATCACCCAGCGTTCGAATTGATCGGGCGATAACGACCCCGCCCAGCTGTCGAACAGCTGCACCGCCTCGACCCCGCTTTCGATCTGGCGCGCGAGATAGTCGATGGTCATGCCGACGATCGCGTCGATGATCGCACCGAACGCAGCCCGGTCAGCATAGGCGAAACCGCGCGTCTCGCCCTGATCCTTCGACCCCTGCCCCGCCACCATATAGGTCGCCACCGTCCAGGGACTGCCGGCAAAGCCCAGAAAGGTGGTCTCTGGCGGCAAGGCGGCCGCCACCCGCGCACATGTTGCGTAGACCGGCTCGAGGCGCTGAGGCACCCGTTCCAGCGCGCCGAGCGCGTGATCGACCAACGGCGGGGTCAGCCGCGGTCCCTCGCCCGGCCCGAAGGTCAGGTCCTGGCCCAGAGCCCAGGGCACCATCAGAATGTCCGAGAACAGGATCGCGCCGTCGAAACCGAAGCGACGGATCGGTTGCAGCGTCACCTCCGCTGCGGCGACCGGATCGGTGGCCAGCGCGAGGAAGCCGCCCTTCTCCGCCCGCAGCGCGCGATACTCGGGCAGGTAGCGCCCCGCCTGTCGCATGAGCCACATCGGCGGCACAGCCGGTTTCGCGCCCTTCAGCGTGGCGAGCAGCGGCTTGTTCACAGGATCGGTCAGCGTCCTTCTTCCTATATAAAGATTCTTAGAAAGGATGATGAAGTGATTGGCACGTGGAATACGGGATAAGCGGTTTCATGCCCTAATCACCCACAGGTTGACGGGCAAGGACGCGCGGAATCGTGTCGATTCGGTTCGCGGTGTCCCCGTTTTCCACGATCTGTGGATAAAAACGTGCCATGTTGGCGAACATGTGGATGAAATGACGGTTGTCCACGCCGTCGGGGTCGCTTGGCGGACCTGCCGACTTGTCCTATCGATCATCCCCATGTTGTCCACAGGTCTGCCCCGGAGGTCGCGATGATGCGCCTCCACCTCCACCTCCTATCGGACTCGACTGGTGAGACGCTGGAGAACATCGCGAAGGCCGCCCTCGCGCAATATGATGACGTCGAGACGGTGCGGCATTTCTGGCCGATGGTCCGGACCGAGGCGCATCTGGAGCGGATTCTGCAAGAGATTGCGCAGAACCCCGGGCTGGTGATCTTCACGCTGGTGAACGCCGCGACCCGCCGTATCCTGGAGCAGCGGTGTCTGGCGCTTGGGTTGCCGGCGGTGGCGCCGCTCGATCCGGTCAACGATGCGCTGTCGGGATTGCTCGGCCAGCAGGCGAAGGCGCGGCCGGGGCGCCAGCATGCGCTGGACGCCGCCTATTTCGCCCGCGTCGATGCCATCCAATGGACGATCGCGCACGACGACGGCATCGCGCATGAGGATTGGGAAGAGGCGGATATCGTTCTGGCGGGCGTGTCGCGATCGTCGAAGACGCCGACCTCCATCTATCTTGCCAACCGCGGGTGGAAGACCGCGAATATCCCGATCGTCGTCGAAAGCCCGCCGCCGCGGATGCTGTTCGACCTGAAGCGGCCGCTCGTCGTCGGGCTGACGACCAGCGCGGACCGGCTGATCCAGATCCGGCGCAACCGCCTGCTCTCGCTCAACCAGATGCCGGATACCGCTTATGTCGAGGAGGAAGCGGTGACGCGCGAGATCGCCTTTGCGCGGCGGATGTTCGCCGACAACGGCTGGCCGGTGATCGACGTGACGCGCCGTTCGATTGAGGAGACGGCTGCGGCGATCATCGCGCTGGCGAACGAGCGGAAGGGGTGATCCCCTGTGCCCCCTATATGGGTCATCCCGGCGAACGCCGGGACCCACGGTCACGAGCCACTCTTAGTGTGCGTCACATCGGAATGCGTCGTATCCAGGGATCCCGGCGTTCGCCGGGATGACGAATGAAGGTGTGATCGTGAACCAACCCCTCCTCCTCGCCTCGCAGAGCGCTTCGCGCCGCGCGATGCTCACCGCGGCGGGCGTCCCGTTCGATGCGACTGCCGCGGGCGTCGACGAGGATGCCGCCAAGGCGTCGCTCATCGGTCGATCCCCGCGCGACCTTGCCGATGCGCTTGCCGAATTGAAGGCGGTGAAGGTCAGCCTGCGCCACGCCGACCGGCTGGTGCTCGGCAGCGACAGCGTCGTCGCGCTCGCCGATGGGCGGCTGCTCGATAAGCCCGAGAGCCGCGAACAGGCCGCCGAACATCTCGCCGCCATGTCGGGCACGCGTCATGAATTGTGGAGCGCCGCAGTAATCGCCGAAGCCGGACGCCCGGTCTGGCGCCACGTCGAGGCGGCGCGGATGCATGTCCGCCCCCTCTCCCCCGCCTTCATCCAGGCGTATCTCGACCAGGAATGGCCGGCGATCAGCGGCTGCGTCGGCTGTTATCGGATCGAAGGGCCCGGGGCGCAGCTGTTCAGCCGGATTGACGGCAGCCAGTTCACCGTGCTGGGCCTGCCGCTACTCAGCGTGCTCGACTATCTGCGCGTCCGCGGGATGCTACTCGCATGAACGGCGATCGCGCGTTGGCCATCATCGTGGCGGTGATCGCCGGCCTTGGCCTGCCGTTCGCGGCGATGGCGATTCTGTTTTCGCCGATGCTCTACGATTCACCGAATGCGGGCGGATGGCCGCTGACCGTGCTATTCGTCGGCCTGATGTCTGCCTTGCCCTGCCTGATCGGGGCGCTGATCCTCGGCATCGTGGCGGCGCTCGCAAAGTTTGCCGCGAAACGTCGTCCCTTGCTGCTCGCCGCCATCCTCGCGCTCGCCGCGCCGGTCGTGCTGATCGGTGTGGGCGCACTCACCATCGACCTCGTTTGCGACGGTCGCTTCGAATGCCGGAATCCTTCATGACCCCTTATGCCGAAGTGGTCGGCGATCCGATCGCCCAGTCGAAATCGCCGGTCATCCATCGCTTCTGGCTCGATCAGCTGGGCCTCGACGCCGACTATCGCAAGACGCTGGTGACGACCGACGACCTGCCGCGCTTCTTCGCCGAGCGGCGCGACGATCCCGCCTGGCGTGGCTGCAACATCACGATGCCGCACAAGCTTGCCGCGCTCGATCATGTCGAGGATCGCGGGGACGTGCGCGGCGGCATCGGCGCGATCAACACCGTCTTCCGTGCGGAGGACGGCGCGCTGGTCGGGACCAACACCGATGCCGGCGGCTTCTATGCGCCGATCGCCGGGTTCGATTTCGCCGATCGGCCGGTGACGGTGATCGGGGCCGGCGGCGCGGCGCGTGCCGTCTTGTTCGCGCTCGCCCGAATGGACATGGGGCCGGTGACGCTGCTCAACCGCAACGTGTTGAAGGCCGGGGTGTTGCTGTCGTCCTTCGGCCTCAAGGGGCAGGCGCTGCCGCTGACGGCACCGGTGCCGCCCGACACGGCACTGCTGGTCAACGCCAGCACGCTGGGCATGACCGGCCAGCCCCCCCTGCCCGTCGATCTGCCCGACCTGGACGACGATAGCGTCGTGTACGACATCGTCTATTCGCCGCTCGAAACGCCGCTGCTCGCGGCGGCGCGTGCGCGGGGGTTGGAGACGGTCGATGGACTCGAGATGCTGATCGGCCAGGCGGCGCTGGCGTTCGAACTGTTCTTCGGCGTCGCACCCCCACGCGATCGCGACGAGGAGCTTCGCGAAGCGCTGCTCACGTGACCGCTACGTCGCTGGGGCGTCCGCTGATTCTCGGCCTCACGGGCTCGATCGGAATGGGCAAGTCGACGGTTGCCACTATGTTTGCCGACGACGCCGTGCCTGTGTTCGACGCCGATGCTACAGTGCATCGCCTGCAAGGCCCCGGCGGCCGCGTCGTCGCCGCGATCGAGGCGGCGTTTCCCGGCACCACATCGGATATGGGTGTGGACCGGGCGAAGCTGTCGGCGGCCGTCCTTGGCGATGACGACGCGATGCGTCGGCTGGAGGGGATCGTCCACCCCGCCGTGGCGGAAGAGCGTGCGGCTTTCCTCGCCGCCAACGCCGATGCGCCGTTCGTCGTCTTCGACATTCCCCTGCTCTTCGAAACCGGCGGCGACGCGCACGTTGACCGGATCGCGGTCGTCTCAGCAGCGCCCGAGGTGCAGCGGGCACGCACCCTCACCCGACCCGGCATGACGCCCGCCAAGTTCGACGCCATCCTCGCGCGCCAAATGCCCGATGCGGAGAAACGCGCGCGCGCCGACGTCATCATCGCCACCGATGTTGCGATCGACCAGACGCGAGAGGCCGTCCGCCGCGTCATCGCTTGCATGAGGGCCGAAGCAGGCGGATAAGAGGGTAATGCGTGAGATCGTCTTCGATACCGAGACCACCGGCTTCAAATTCAGCGAAGGCGATCGGTTGGTTGAAATCGGCTGCGTCGAGATGATCAACCGGGTCGAAACCGGCCGCACCTTTCACGCTTATTACCACCCCGAACGCGACATGCCGGCCGATGCGGAGCGTATCCATGGCCTGTCCGCGGCGTTCCTGTCGAAGTTTCCGGTGTTCGCCGAGGGCGTGGCGGAGCTGCTCGACTTTCTGGGCGATGCGCCGCTCGTCGCGCACAACGCCTCGTTCGACTTCGGCTTCCTGAACGGCGAGCTGGGCGCGCTCGGCTTCCCGCCGATCTGCCATAAGACGCGGATGGTCGACACGCTGCAGATCGCGCGCAGCCGCCATCCGGGGGCCAAGCATACGCTCGATGCGCTCTGCACCCGCTATGGCGTCGATCGATCGCACCGTGTCCACCATGGCGCGCTGCTCGACGCGCAGCTGCTGGCGCAGGTCTATGTCGAGCTGATGGGCGGACGGCAGATCGGCCTGGGGCTGGTCAGCGAGGTCGCGACCGCAGACGCACTGGCGCCGGTCGTGCGCCGCCCAGTCACGGTGCGTCCGCCCCGCACCTTTCGCCCGTCCGAGGCGGAACTTGCCGCCCACGCGGCATTTGTTTCCAAGTTGCAGGATCCAATCTGGGGGGTCGCGGCGTTCGATTAACGCCAACCGGGCAAAGGCCAACAGGTCAGCCCCTATCAATGGAGAAGACGATGGATATCCGGATTTCTGGTCATCAGGTCGCAACCGGCGACGCGCTCAAGGATCATGTGAGCGACCGGCTTCAGGGTATCGCCACCAAGCATTTCGCGCGCGCCATCTCGTCCGAGGTGACGTTTGGCAAGGGGCCGCACGACGTCGGCTTCCGCTGCGATATCGTGGTACACGTCATGAAGGGCCTGGTGCTGAAGGGCAGCCACCAGGCGCAAGAGGCACACCTCGCGTTCGACGGGGCGGCGGGAAAGATCGAGACCCAGCTGCGCCGCTATATGCGCCGCCTGAAGGACCGCCACGCCAGCGAGGCCGCGGCGATCCAGGAGGATCTGGGTTATGACAACGCGGGTTATACGCTGTTCCAGGAACCAGCCGCCACCGAAGAGGATGTGGGCGACGCGCCGCTCATCATCGCTGAAACGCGCGTCGACATTCCCGATGCCAGCGTGTCGGATGCGGTGATGATGCTCGATCTGCGCAACACCGCTGCCCTTTTGTTCAAGAATGCGGGCACCGGCGCGTACAATATGGTCTATCGTCGCGGCGACGGCACCATCGGCTGGGTTGAGCCGCAGCGCGGCAGCGTGCAGGCACAGCAGCCCGCCGCAAGCTGATCTTTCCACCCCCCGCCGGTACTGTTACGGGCCCGGCGGGGCCCTTTTCTTTTATTCGAGACCGGGATGAACGACTTCAGCGATCTGCTGCGCCCCGAGGCGGTCTATAAGGACGTCGCCGTCGCGCATAAAAAGGCCCTGTTCGCGCAGCTTGCGACCGCGGCAGAGAGCCTGGGCATCGACGGTCGCCTGACCGCCGAACTGCTGGCGGCGCGCGAGAAGATCGGCTCGACCGGCTTCGGCGGCGGAGTCGCCATCCCGCATGCGCGCCTGCCCGATCTGCCGGCAGTGACCGGCGTCTTCATGCGCCTTGCCCAGCCGATCGAATTCGACGCGGTCGACGATCTGCCCGTCGATCTGGTGTTCATGCTGCTGTCGCCGATCGATGCCGGTGCGGATCACCTGAAGGCGCTCGCCCGCGTGTCGCGGCGCTTGCGCGACCGGACGTTCCTTACCAAGCTGCGCGGCGCGGGTTCGCCCGATGCGCTGTACGCGCTGTTCACCGCCGACGCGGCACGCGACGCGGCGTGAGCGGGACGACTGACGACAGCGGCGCACAGGCGCATTATCGCAGCCTCGAATCGCTCTACGCTGCCGCACCGATCAACCGCCTGTTCGAATCACGGCTGGAAATCGTTGCGGCGGGTGTCGCGCGCATCCACTTCCTGATCGGGCCCGAACATTATCACGCGGCGGGCGCCGCGCACGGCACCAGCTATTTCAAGATGCTGGACGACGCCGCTTTCTATGCGGCGAACAGCCTGGTCACCGACCGGTTTCTGTTGACCACCGCGTTCAATCTGCTGCTCACCCGGCCGATGAAGGCGGGGCCCGTCATTGCCGAGGGGCGGTGGATCAGCGGCAAGCGCCGCGTCTACGTCGCCGATGCGCGGCTGATCGACGCCGATGGCGAGGAGGCGGCGCGCGGCACCGGCACTTTCATGCGCTCGCAGATCGCGCTGTCCGGTCTGCCGGGCTATCGCGCCGCACCGTGAGCGACCGGCTGCCGACGCACCTGATGGTCGGCGCGCTGCTGCGCCGGGTCAACGATGCCGGTGGCATGGCGATGGTGCGGGCGAAGGGCGACCCGCAAGGGGGCGCGATTCTGCTGTTGATCGAGTCCCGTTCATCTCCGGTTCGGGTTCTCGAACGCACGATCACCTTCGATGGCGTGGCGATTCTAGCCGAATCGGTCCCGCC
This sequence comes from Sphingomonas sp. S6, assembly GCF_043498045.1. Classification (NCBI taxonomy): domain Bacteria; kingdom Pseudomonadati; phylum Pseudomonadota; class Alphaproteobacteria; order Sphingomonadales; family Sphingomonadaceae; genus Sphingomonas; species Sphingomonas sp. S6. Next base: position 107,223 of record NZ_JBIEOE010000004.1, on the reverse strand, counting down.
CGATGGTGCCGAAGCCTATTGGCGGCGGCGTTGCAGTCGCGACCCCGATCTGTGGGTCGTCGAACTGGATATCCCGGAAGCCGAACGGTTCGCCGCTGAAACGATCCTGTTGAATTGACTCGTGACGGCTGTGTGACGATGGCTCGCGCACGTTGAATGCGCGTTGTGCCGCGCCTGGGTGCGATCCGGGTCGGTGACGCAGTCGGGGGGATGCCCGGACGATCAGCCTGACTGATCGGGTCCGTGGTCCAACCGCATATCGAATACGTTGATGACGATTTTGCAGCGCGCCGCGGCTATCGCGGTGATGTCTTTCTCTCTGGCGGGCCTGATCAGCCACAGCTCGCCGGTCCGGGCCTCGGATCTGAATCGCACCGCGATTCCCGCACCGACCGCCCCCTCTACCGATCCGGTCGTTCCGGCATCGGTCCCCGTCTCTCCCGCTCCCGGTACCGCGACGTTCGGACCCGCTCAGCCGGTGGTCCAGCCGCTCCCCACGGTCGAAGCCAGCGAAGACGAAGACTATAACAGCCTCGCCGAAGCCGTTGCCGCGCAGGACAGCGCCGACGTCGACGAGACGCAGCGCTGCCTCGCCGGCGCGATCTATTTCGAATCGAAGGGCGAACCGCTCGCGGGTCAGCTCGCCGTCGCCAACGTCATCATCAACCGCTCGAAGTCGGGCCGCTTCCCCAGCGACATCTGTTCGGTCGTAAAGCAGCGCGGCCAGTTCAGCTTCGTACGCCACGGTGAAATCCCGGCGATCGACGAAGGCCGCGCGACCTATCGCACCGCCCTCGCCGTCGCGCGCGTCGCGCTGGATGCGGCCTGGGACAGCCCGGCTCCCAAGGCGCTGTTCTTCAACACGCCGAACCGTCGCCCCGGTGCCAATGTCACCAAGATCGCGATGATCGGCAACCACGTCTTCTATCGCTGATCCGCAACGGGGCGCTTGCCTCGTTCGCTGAATGTTCTAAACCGGGGTCATGCTCGACATGGCTCCGGTTTCTTGCGTTGAGGGCGGCGATCCCGCGATCTGCGCCGCCGACGTCGCGCGCGGCGTCACGCGGATGCTGCTGCGCCACGACCTCGTCACCATTCCCGAAGTTCCGCTGGACGGCGGCCGCCGTGCCGACCTGATGGCGATCGACGCGCGCGGGCAGTTGGTGATCGTCGAGATCAAGGTATCGCGCGCCGACCTGATGGGGGACGGCAAATGGCCGGACTATCTCGGTCACTGCGACCGTTATTATTGGGCGGTGCCGGCGGGGTTCGATACCGCCCCGCTGGACGGCTCGGCTTTCCTGCCGGAACGCACCGGCGTCATCGTTGCCGATCGCTATGACGCGGCGATCCTGCGCGAGGCGCATAGCGTGCCGCTGGCTGCGCACGTTCGCAAACGCTGCATCCTCGCCTTCGCGCGGCGTGCGGCGCGACGGCTGACGGGACTCACCGATCCGGAGGCGTTCGTCTGAGCGACGTCAGAGCTGGTGGCCAGTCCGGTCCCGCTTCGTCGCCAGATAGCGTGCATTGTGGGGGTTGGGCGGCAGGGCGTGCGCGACGCGTTCGATCACCGTCACGCCCGCCGCTTCCAGTCCCGCGACCTTGGCCGGATTGTTGGTCAACAGTCGCACGCTGCGCTGCCCCAGCAACGATAGCATCCGCGCCGCCACGCCGAAATCGCGCGCGTCGATCGCAAAGCCCAGCCGGGTGTTGGCATCGACCGTATCGAACCCCTGGTCCTGCAGGGCATAGGCGCGCAGCTTGTTGACCAGGCCGATCCCGCGGCCTTCCTGCCGCAGATACAGCAAGATCCCCCAGCCCTGCGCCTTGATCGCCTCGATCGCCGCGCGCAGTTGCGGCCCGCAGTCGCATTTCAGGCTGCCGAGCACATCGCCGGTCAGGCATTCGCTATGCAGGCGGACCAACGGCGGTGATCCATTGGGCTGGCCAACCAATAGTGCGACATGTTCGTCGCTCGAGTCGGGCGAGCGAAACGCGACGATCTCGGCATCCTCCGCACCGTCGACCGGCAGCCGGGCGCGGGTTGCCAGACGCAAAGCGCTGGATGCCTGATGCGCGTCGATCGCGGCGGGATCGATCGTCACCTCGGCACCGGTGCCGTCGAGGAAGAAGGCCGGCAGCAGTCCCGCGATCCGCGCCAGTCGAATCGCCGCGAGGCTCGCCGCCGGGCGATCGATCACCATCGTGCGGAACGGCCCTTTCAGCGGCGTCGCGAGATCGAATTGCGGGTCGGCGAGCGCGACCGCGGTGGAAAAGTCGAGCCACGGCGCCGGCTCGATCGCGACCGGCGTATCGGGATCGGCGGCGGCGAGCTGGTTGGTCAGCTTCAGCGTCGCGGCGCGGCCGTTGGAGATGAGTAGCGGGAATGCGCCCCCGCCCACGAAGGATTCGAGCCCGATCGGGTCCGCAGTCTCGACCGCGAGCAGGGGCAGGGGGGCCTCACCCGGCGCGGCGATGGCGATCGGCCAGCCGCGGCGCAGCGCGTCGATCGCACGCGCGACATCGCGGGCGGACGCGCTCATCAGAAGGCGAACTCGGTCAGGATCGGCACATGGTCCGACGGGCTGAGCCAGCTGCGGCACGCCTCGTGCACGACATGGCTGGTCGCCTTTTCGGCAACGTCGCGCGTCGCCCACATATGGTCGAGCCGGCGGCCGCGGTCGTTCTTGGTCCAGTCGGGCGAGCGATAGCTCCACCAGGTGTGGAGGCGCGCGGGGGCGGGGTGGAAATGCCGCCCCAAGTCGACCCAATCGTTCGAGGCCTGGAGGCGATCGAGCGCCTCGACCTCGATGGGGGTGTGGCTGACGACCTTCAGCAGGGCCTTGTGGCTCCATACGTCGCTGGGCAGCGGTGCGATATTGAAGTCGCCGGTCAGGATGGTCGGCACGTCGAGGGCCTCCGACCAGCGCGTCATCCGTTCGACGAAGTCGAGCTTCTGGCCGAACTTGGGGTTCACGTCACGATCGGGGACGTCGCCGCCGGCGGGGACGTAGACATTCTCCAGCCGCACGCCGTTGGGCAGGCGGACGCCGACGTGGCGCGCTTCCTGGTTCGCCTGCCAGTCGAAGCGGTCGTCTTCGATCAGCGGCACGCGGCTCAGGATCGCGACGCCATGGTGCATGCGCTGGCCGTGAATGACGATGTGGTCGTAGCCCAGCGCGCGGAAGGCAGCGAAGGGGAAGTCGGCGTCGATGACCTTGGTTTCCTGGAGGCACAGGATATCGGGTTCCACCTCGCGCAGGAACTGTTCGACGATGGCGATCCGGAAGCGGACCGAATTGATGTTCCAGGAGACGATCTTCACGCCGGTGCATCTAGGCGGGGGCGGGGAGGGGAGCAAGGTTGGCCAAGGCTTCGGGCGCGTCATGGGCCAAGCCCATGACGTCGGACGGGCCCTGCTCGCCGGGCGAGTTTTTGGCGAGTGGGCGCCGGCACGGCGCTCGCCGCCATAAATGGAAAGGCCCCCGCTCCGGGGGCATGGAGCGAGGGCCGACCTAGCGTTCGTCACGCAGGCGGGAAGTGGTTGATGGTCATCCGGGCAACAGGGGGAAAAAATCCCGAACGCCCCACATCCGCGAGGACGTCTCTAGGCCAGCAAACCTGTCGGGTACATGAATGAACCCGGCTTAGCGGACGTTCGGCCTCCGTGGATCGTTCCATTTGAACGTCTGGTCGCTCACCGGCACGCCGAATCGCTGATTCGACAGGCGAATCGTCGTGCGGTTGTTCTGGCTGTCGAGCGCGACCCAGCCCTGCAGCGCGAGTCCCGCCGGGGCCGCCGAGTCGCGGGCGAAGATCAGCGTGATCTTGCCATATTCGGGATGCTTGGGATCGTTCGCCTCGACCGAGACGACGCGGTCGTTCCCGGTCTGGACGAGCTTCGCATAACGGGTGATATCGCGCGTCGGATCGAGCAGCACGCCCAGTGGCGAGTTCTTGATCGGCCAGCGCTGCACCTGCCGCACGGAATAATCGATGAAGGTCAGCGCGCCGCCCTCCGCGACGATCAGGATCGGCACGCCCTTTTCATACTGGAAGCGCAGCTTGCCCGGCTTCTTCAGCGTGAACGTACCGGTCAGCACCTTGCCGTTGCGGTCGGTCTGCGTGAAGTCGGCGGTCATCGTCTCGACCGACTGGAGGTGGCGCTGCACCGCGGCGAGGTCGCCGGTCGCCTGGGCCGGCAGAGCGGCCGGCGCGACGAGGGCGATCGGCAGGGCGAGAGCAAAAGCGTATCGGGTCATGCGGGTCCTGATGGGGGGAGGGCGTTGAACCGGCCCTTAACTGTCGGGACGGCGGTTGGGTGCCCGGAAGATAGACAACATGAACACCTTAACGGAAACGATCGAGGGCGATCGTTTCGATTTCCACCCCTCCCGCGTCATTGCGAGCGTAGCGCGGCAATCCAGGGCGTCCTGGTCCGGCTCTGGATTGCCGCGCTGCGCTCGCAATGACGAATTTGGGGTCATGGAGCGCGATTATAGTCTTGGTAAGGTGTAGGACAGCGGGTCACGATTTCCCGTTGATTTACAGAACTTTACCCGCCACCCGATCCATCACTTCCCCAGCAGGTTCGCCTGCCAGAACATCAGGCTGGTCCAGAACTGATAGTCCTGATTCTCCTTCTTGGCGTAGCCATGGCCTTCGTCCTTGGCGAGCAGGTGCCAGGCGGGCACGCCATTGGCGCGGACCGCGGCGACCATCTGGTTGGCTTCCGATGCGGGCACGCGCGGGTCGTTGCCGCCGGTGACGACCATCAGCGGGATTTTCAGCTCCTTGGCGCGGGTGAGCGGGCTGATTTCGACCAGCTTGGCGCGCTGGGCGGGATCGCGCTCATCGCCATATTCGACGCGGCGCAGGTCGCGACGATAGCTTTGCGTGTTTTCGAGGAAGGTGACGAAGTTGGAGATGGCGACGATGCAGTTCGCCGCCTTGAACCGGTCGCCGTACCGGATCGCGAGCGCGTAACACATATAGCCGCCGTAGCTGCCGCCGGTTTCCGCGATCCGCTTCGAATCGATGCGCGGGTCCTTGTCGAACCGGTCAAGGAAGGCGCCGATGTCCTTCACCGAATCTTCCCGCTTGAATGGCCCGTTGTCGAGCGCGACGAAGCGCTTGCCGAACCCGGTCGAGCCGCGGACGTTGGGGTAGAAGAGCGCGATGCCCAGTTCGTTGAGCAGGTAATTGTTGCGCCCCAGGAAGCCGGGGGTCGACTGCCCCTCCGGTCCGCCGTGGATGTTGAACAGGAGCGGGCGCTTGCCCGGCCAGCGCTTCGGATCGGGGCGGTAGAGGAAGCCCGACACGGGTTCGCCGTCGAAGCTCTTCACCTCGACGAATTCCGGCTCGACGTTGCGCGCCGGGTCGAGCCCGCCGGTCTCGCTCGCCGTCCAGCGCGTTACCTTCAGCGTCGCGGGATCGAGCGAATAGGTGTCGGTCGGCGCCTTGGCGGAATTGAGCGCGAAGCCCAGCGCGCCCCAGGGCGCGAATTCCACGCCGCCGATGCTGCCGGCGGGCAGCGGCACGGTGCGGGCGCGGCGGCTGGCGACGTCGAGCAGCTTCAGCCGGTCGATACCCGCTTCGTTGACGACATAGGCGATGGTGCGGCCGTCGTCCGAAATGTCGAAGGCGTCGACGTCCCACTTCGGTTCGGGGGCGACCGCGGTGAAGCGGCCCGTCTTCGGATCGATCGTGCCGAGGCGCTGGAAGTCCGATCCCTCGTCCGACGTTACCCACAAGGTGCCGTCAGGTGCGAACTTGGCCTCGCCATAGGCGATGGCGGCGGCAGGATCGCCGATCGGCGTCATCGCGCCGGTCGCGACGTCCATCCGGTACAGGTTGGTCTTGTTGACCGAGCGATATTCGGTGACGACCGCGGTCTTCGCATCGGGCGCGAAGTCGCTGATCGCCCAGCCGCCGCCCTTCACCTGCGCGACGAGGCGGTCGCTCTTCGGATTGCGCGGATCGATGACGTACAGGTCGTTGTCGCGGCCGTTACGCCGCGTCGACGAATAGCCGAGCCAGCGGCCGTCATGGCTCCAGGCGTTGATCGCATTGCGGCTCTTGCCATCGGTCAGCAGCGTCAGGCGGCCGTCCCGCAGCGTGTAGAGCTGCCAGAATTCGCTGCCGCCGACGTCTTTCTGCACGACCATCACGTCGCCGCGCTTGGGCGCATAGCTTGCGCGGGCGATGGCATCCGCCTCGAACGACAGCTGGCGGCGCGCGCCCATCGGCATCGCGACCTCGTGCGCCTGCACCGTATTGCCGAAGCGCGTCGCGATCAGCACGCCGCGCGTCACCGGATTCCAGCCGCCGAACGCCGACGAGCGCGATTCCAGATAGGGCCGCGTCGCATCGGCGAGCGCCTGCGGCACCGGCGGGATACCATCCGCGACGATCGCGGCGGGCGGGGCGACGGTGGTGCTGTCCTGCGCCATGGCGGTGCCGGCCAGCAGAAGCGCGGCGGCGGCGGCGATGCGTTTCATCGAATGGAACTCCCCGGTGTATTATCTCTAAGCTACACCTTGCCAGCTTGGCGCCGGGGATCAAGGAAAATGGCGATCGGGCGAATGGCCGTCAGGCGTAGCCGTTGCACTGCGTGCGGGTGATGCTGCGGCTGGCGACGTCATATTCGACGGTGACCTGGATGCAGCCACCATCGAAGATGAAGGGCAGGTCGTGCGCGTGGGCAAACCAGCGGCGCTGCCCGGCGGGCGTTTCGGCAGCGCGGGATTTGGCGTAGCGCCGGGCCATGTCGGCGATTTCGGCCCGCGTGCAGGGCCGCGATTTGAAGTTTTCGATCATGACGTCGCACCCCTGGTTCGGGGCTGGCGGGGATGAAGGCAACAGATAGTTGGCGACCACATGCGTCCGGTCCGCCCAGGCATAGTTGCGCCCATAGGCGGCCAGCGGCCAAGCCTTTGCCGGCAGGACGATGCTGCGCTCGATCGCGTCTATCACCGCACGCTCGCGCGCTGATGGCGGAACGGGGGGCGGCTGCGGTCGCGAGCAGTGCGAGGATCGGGAGCGCCAGACAGGATCGCGCGCGGCCGGTGAAGCGTGTCATGATCAATGCCCCCTGCGACGTGAGGGCGCCATCATGCCGGCGTCCTGCTCTGCATCAAGGGGGTTCAGCTTGAACGCTAGCGTAACGGTCGGCAAACCTGACGCATATGACGTACCCGATCCACCGTTACCGCGCGTTCGCCGATCTCACCCGCACCGAAGTCGAATTGCTCGGCACGCTCGGCGATGGCGAGGTGGTGCGCCGACGCGGCGAAACCTTCCAGCGCGAAGGCGATGCGGTGAGTGGCTTTCACCTGCACCTGAAGGGATGGGTGGCGTCGTCGATCATCCTGCGCAGCGGCAACCGCCTGATCCAGAAGGTGCATCTGCCCGGCGACATGCTCGGTACGCCGACGATGGTGCTGTCGAAGGCGGCGGACACGCTGACCGCGATCACCGAATCGGTGACCGCCCTCGTGCCATATGAGCGGATCGGGCGGCTGTACGAGACGGCGCCGCGGCTCGCCGCGCTGTTCATGGTCGCGGTGCAGATGGAGCGATTGGCGCTGATGGACATGCTGGCGATCACCGGCAATGCCTCGGCCCGCGAACAGCTCGCGCGGCTGCTGGTCGACCTTCACACGCGGCTGACCCCGATCGGCATGGTGGAGGACGATGCGTTCGACCTGCCGCTGACGCAGGAGGTGATCGGCGACCTGCTCGGGCTGACCGGGGTCCATGTCAACCGCACGGTGCGCGCGATGGAGGACGAGGGACTGATCGCGCGGAGGGGGCATCGCGTGCGGCTGCTCGATGTCGATCGCCTGCGGCAGCTCTCGCCGCTGCCGCCGCGCCAGCCGGCATTCGAGCCGGCGTGGCTGCCGGCGGCACGGTAGGGCAGGCGCGGTGCCATCGGTGAAGGCCGGCTTACGCCTCGTCAGGCTCGTCCTCGTAAAAGTCGAGGGGCTTTGTGGACCCCGCCGGTGAACGGTCTGGATGGAGACCCAGATCCGAGCCGAACATCGATTGGTGGGTCGTGCCGGCCACGCGCATTCCGACTGCGGCTTTGATATCCAGCGTTTTCAGGAAACTTCGGAAGGTGACGAGCTTCCCTTCGCGAAGCAGCTTCGCGGCCTGCTGATATTCACGTTCGAAGTTGGGTATCATCCTTTGCAGTTTGGTAAGGTAGACAGCCTTGTCGTCGCTCAGGCGTGCTATCTGGTCGTCAAGCAGGAAACGCGGGAGCGGCATGATGGAGAGCCGATCGACCTGATACTCCAGCGGCATGCGCTGATCGTCATCGATCCGTTTCATCATCGTACGGATGACCAATTGATTTTCCCAGTGGTGCCGTTCCAATTCCGCCAAGCCCCGCCGCACGGCGGACTCGGCTTCTTTATTTAATTTCTCTTCCGCAGCCTGCTTCTGTGCTTCGGCGTGTTTCCACCGCTCTCTATTCTCCCAGAACTTGAAAGCATCCCAAGCTATTTTGAGCGTGAAAGCGACGCTTGCCGCTATCACGGTCAAAGCTGCGGCGCGGGTAAATCCCATCACTTCGATCAAAGCATCAGGATTAAGTGGAGGAGATGAGAATATTGGAACAATAGAATTCAGTATCATCGTCATCAGTCCAACTGGAGGGCTGACGCAACGCAACTTATACCTGATCCAAATCTAGGACCGATTTCGAACTGGGGAGCGGTAGCTCCACGTTCAAGTCGTTCTTCAAGAAATTAATGCCGAATAATACTCATTATGGCAGGCAAGTGACCCTGGCTTCAGTCGATAGCATCGCCGAATAGGGTAAATGATGTATCGCAACGGCGGTAAAACATTGATAAAAGATAATAATTAACGATTTTAGGCGGCTATCGTCCGCGGATTGATGCGGTAGCTTCCATCTTATTTGGTTTAAAATACATCTGTATCAGCTGTTGATCCCCCGCCTCAGATCGCGTGGCCTTCGGTATCGCGTAGCACTTCGCGGCGGCCGACATGGTCGGGGCGGCCGACGATGCCGTCCTTTTCCATGCGTTCGATCAGCCGCGCTGCCGAATTGTAGCCGATGCGCAGCTGGCGTTGCAGCCAGCTGGTCGAGGCCTTCTGCGATTCGCACACCAGCTGGATCGCGGCACGATACTGCTGATCCTCAGCGGTGTCCTCGCCCTCCGGCGCGCCTTCCAGCGCGAAGCTGTCCTCGGGCTCTTCGGTGACCGAGCTGATGTAATCGGGCTGGCCCTGCGCGCGCCAGTGATCGGCGATGGCGCGCACCTCGTCGTCGCTGACGAAGGGGCCGTGGACGCGGACGATGCCCTTGCCGCCGGGCATGTAGAGCATGTCGCCGCGGCCCAGCAGCTGTTCGGCGCCCTGTTCGCCCAGGATGGTGCGGCTGTCGATCTTGCTGGTGACGTGGAAGCTGATGCGCGTCGGCAGGTTCGCCTTGATGACGCCGGTGATGACGTCGACCGACGGGCGCTGCGTCGCCATGATCAGGTGGATGCCCGCGGCGCGCGCCTTTTGCGCGAGGCGCTGGATCAGGAATTCCACCTCCTTGCCCGCGGTCATCATCAGGTCGGCAAGTTCGTCGACGATGACGACGATCTGCGGCAGCGGTTCGTAGTCGAGCTGCTCTTCCTCATACACCGGCTGGCCGGTGTCGGGGTGGTAGCCGGTCTGGACGCGGCGGCCGAGGCGCTGGCCCTTGGCCTTGGCGGCGCGCACCTTGTCGTTGAAGCCTGCCAGGCTGCGTACGCCGACCGACGACATCTGGCGGTAGCGATCCTCCATCGTCTCGACCGCCCACTTCAAGGCACGCACCGCCTTGGCGGGATCGGTGACGACCGGCGACAGCAGGTGCGGGATGTCGTCGTACATGCTCAGTTCGAGCATCTTGGGATCGATCATGATCATCCGGCACTGTTCGGGCGTCAGCCGGTAGAGCAGCGAGAGGATCATGCAGTTGAGGCCGACCGACTTGCCCGATCCGGTGGTGCCGGCGACGAGCAGATGCGGCATCGGCGCAAGATCGGCGATGACGGGATCGCCGGCAATGTTCTTGCCGAGGATGATCGGCAGCTGCGCGGCCTGATCCTCGAACGTCTGGCTGCCGACGAGTTCGTGCAGACTGACCGATTCACGCTTCTGGTTGGGCAGTTCGATGCCGATGACGTTGCGACCCGGGATCACCGCGACGCGCGCCGAGATCGCCGACATGTTGCGCGCGATATCGTCGGCGAGCGCGATGACGCGGCTGGCCTTGATGCCTGGCGCGGGCTCCAGCTCGTACATCGTCACGACCGGGCCGGGGCGCACCTCGTTGATGACGCCGTGCACCTTGAAGTCGTCGAGCACGTTTTCGAGCAGGCGCGCGTTGCGCTCCAGCGAGGCCTTGTCGATCGTGCCCTTCGGCGCCGGCGGCGCGGGGGTGAGCAGATCGAGCTGCGGCAGCGTATAGCTGTGGCCGAGGTCGAGGCTCTGCTGCTTGGGCTTGGGCTTGGCGGCGGAGGGCGCGAGATTGCGGTCGGCGATATTGGGGGCGGGACGGGGATCGGGCGTCGCGACCGCGCGCGGTTCGACGACCTTGCGCGCGAGCTGGAGCGGTTCCTCGTCCTCGTCGTCATAGGCGTCGTCGTACAGATCGTCGCCATCGTCGTCGGCGCCGATCACCGCGCCACGCGTGCGGCGCAGACGGAAGCGGCGGTCGCCGAGGTCGATGTCGAGGCTCTTCGCCCAAATGACGATGCCGGCGATGCCGACGACCAGGCCGATGCCGCGTGCCGCCCAGCGCTCTGCGCCCGGCTGGCCGATGAACGACAGGCCCCATTCCACGGCCTTGGCCACCGACAGGCCGGCGACGCCGCCCCAGCCGGCAGGCAGCGCCAGAACCGACGCATCGGAGACGAAGGCGAGCGCGGCGGCGATCAGCGCCACGCCGATCGCGGCATTGCGCAGCATCGCGAGCCAGCGCCCCGCGGGCCGATCGCGCCACAGCCGCGCAGCGACGATCGGCGCGATCGGCAGCAGCAATGCGACCGCCGGGCCGAACAGTGTGAGCGCGAGGTCGGCGAACCAGGCGCCGGGCGGGCCGGCGAGATTCTGCACCGGCCCCCCGGAGGCGGTGTTGAGCGCGGCGTCGCTGGCGCGGTAGCTCGCCAGCGCGAGCACCATGACCGCGGTGGCGACGAACAGCGCGATCGCGGCGACCAACGCGCCGCCCCGCACTGCGCCCGCTCTCACCGTCTCACGCAACAGCCCTGGCTGCGCACGGCTCGCCATCGCTCGATTCCTTCAATGTTCCGAAAAGTTAACGCCGGTTCATCGGCCGATGGGGCGATTCCGTCAAGATGGGCGGATGGCGAGCTGATGTACCCACGTCCCCCGTCATCCAAACCCGGTCCGGGTCCGCGCATCTGCGATCGAGGCACGCGAAGGGTCGCGCAGGTCCGATGCGGCAAGGCGGGTCCCGGCCGTGTTGGATCGCCACCGCCGTCATCATCTCGCAAGACACTATAAAATAACAATAAATCGACGAATCCGCGATCGGGCTGTCCTACACGCCCCATCCGTGCCACCCCTTCCACGCTCTGTCCCACCGCAGGCCCCCCGTTTCGAAAAACACGTGCGTCGGCGTGACTTTTGTGACTTTCCGAACCGCTCCCCCGCCGGGAACAACGCCTGCCTACGACCGTAGGGAGCGTTGGCACGGTGCGCGGCGACCTGTAGAGGGATGTGCATGAATTCGGACGTCATCATCCTCGGCGGCGGCCTGGTCGGCGCCACGCTTGCACTGGCGCTCGATGCGCATGGAGTCACGAGCATCGTGGTCGATCCCGCCGACCCCGCGGTCGTGCTCGCCCCCGGCTTCGACGGGCGCGCGTCGGCGATCGCGAGTGCGAGCGGGCGGATGCTGGATGCGATCGGCGTCGGCGCCGCGCTGGCGGGAAAAGGCTGCGCGATCCGGCATATCCGGGTCAGCGACGGACTGGCGCCCGGCAAGCTCGACTTCCGGCCTGGCGAGAGCGACGATCCGCTCGGCACGATGTACGAAAACAAGGCGTTGCGCGCCGCGCTGTTCGCCGCCGCGACCGCCGCGGCCCGCGTCGACCTGCGCATGCAGACGCGCGCGACCGAGCTGGCGCGCGGCGAACACCAGGTCGCCGCGACGTTGAGCGACGGCACCACCGTCACCGCGCCGCTGGTGATCGTGGCGGAAGGGCGCAATTCGCCGACGCGCGAGGCGGCGGGCATCCCGGTGGCGCGCTGGCAATACGACCATGCCGCGATCGTCGGCGCGTTCCACCATGAATACAGCCACGAGGACGTTGCCTACGAGATCTTCTACCCCGCAGGACCGTTCGCGCTGCTGCCGCTGCCCGACGACGACATCGGCCATCGATCGGCGATCGTCTGGTCGGTGAAGGGTGTGGATGGGCCAGGCATGATGAAGCTGGGCGACCGCGCTTTTCTGGCGGAGGCGACCAAGCGGATGGGCGGGTTCCTGGGCGAACTCAGCGCAGCATCGCCGCGCGCGAGCTATCCACTGGGCTTCCACCATGCCGCGCGGATCACCGCGGAGCGGCTGGCGTTGGTGGGCGATGCCGCGCACGGCATCCATCCGATCGCGGGGCAGGGGCTGAACCTGGGCCTGCGCGACGTCGCGACGCTCGCCGAGGTGCTGGTCGAGGGCAAACGGCTGGGGCTGGACCTGGGCGATCCGGCGCTGCTCGAACGCTACCAGCGCTGGCGCGGGCTCGACACGTTCATGGTCGCCGCTGCCACCGATACGCTGACGCGGCTGTTCGGTATCCCTGGCAAGACGGCGAGCGCGGTGCGCCGCTTCGGCATCTCCGCGGTCGATCGCCTGCCGCCGCTGAAGGACCGTTTCATGGCGGAAGCCCGCGGCGAAAGCGGCACGCTGCCCAAGCTGCTGCAGGGCCTGCTGGTGTGAGCGAGACGCCGGTCGATCCGGCGAAGCGGGTGCCCGCGACGCCGCTCGCCCGCGCGCAGGCTGGAGTCACGCGCGCCATGGGCATCGCGCTGGGCGTGACGGTGGCGTTGGCGCTGGTCGGCTACGCCCGCGGCGATGCGATGATGCTGGAAGCGCGCGGCTGGACGCTAGGCGTCGCGCTGCTGACGCTGGGCCTGTGGGTGGCGGCCGCGATCGGCGATGTCGCGCGGCGACGCTTCGCCTCGGCCAGCGCGATCGACGGCGGCGACGGCGCCGACCCCCGTGTCGATGCGGCCAATGCCATCCTGCGCAACACCGCCGAACAGGCGCTGCTCGCCGCGATCGCCTATGGCGCGCTGACGCTGCTCGACGATCATGCGCGCGTGGCCGTTGCGCTGTTCGCGGCGTGTTTCTCGGCCGGGCGGCTGCTGTTCTGGAGCGGCTATCGCGACGGCGCCGCGGCGCGCGCGCTGGGTTTCGGCCTGACCTTCTATCCCAGCGTCGCCGCGCTGCTGATGGCGGCGCTGGCGCTGCTGCGCTAGTCCAGCCCCTGTCTACCGCAGCGGGCAACCGGCTCGTCGCAGGCGTAACCCACACATTCCGCGGTTAATTTGACTTTAGCGCTTTGGCCCCACAACGCTGCCACCCTGACGCCGGGGGGACGCGGCGCTTGGATCATGAGGCGCCGCCCGCGTGTTTTTGCGCAACGATCAAGGCTATGAGCTGGCCGGCGGCACCGCGGCGCGCCCGTTCGTGCGCCTGCCGGGCGTGCCCGGTGCGCGGCCGGCAGTGCGGACGCCGGGGCTGTTCGGTATCGATTGGGGCGCGATCGATTGGGCGCCCGACCTTGGCGCGCAGATCGGCACGCGTGATTGGTGGCGCGGCCTCGCGACGCTGACCGGCCTGCTGGCGACGGTCTGGGCGCTCAATCCCGGTATCCGCCCCTTGGTCGGCGCGGCGCCCGCGGCGCTCGACGGCACCGCCTGGGAAGAGGCGCGCGGCCAGGCCATCGCGCCGCTGGCCTGGGGCGGTGACACAGGCCATCGCATGGCGGCGAACGACCTCGTCTCGCCACTCGCCGAGGCACCCGAACGCCCGCATGTGGAGCTGAGCGCGACGCTGGGCGAGGGCGATGCGCTGGCGCACGTCCTGACCCGTGCCGGCGTCGGCCGCGCCGATGCGGCACGTGCGGCGGAGCTGATCGCGCAGGCGGTATCGCTCGACGACATCCAGCCGGGCACCCGCCTGTCGCTGACGCTCGGCCGGCGCCCGACGCGCACCGTCGCCCGGCCGCTCGAAAAGCTGTCGCTGCGCGCGCGCTTCGATCTGGCGCTGACGCTCGATCGTGCTGCCACCGGCCTGGTGCTGACGCGCCAGCCGATCGCGGTCGACCGCACGCCACTGCGTATCCAGGGTCTCGTCGGCTCCAGCCTGTATCGCTCGGCGCGCGCCGCGGGTGCGCCGGCGCGGGTGGTGGAAAGCTATATCAAGGCACTGGCGACGCGCCTGTCGATCGGCCGCGACGTGGGGGCTGCCGACAGCTTCGACCTGATCATCCAGCGCGACCGCGCCGCGACCGGCGAGCAGCGGCTCGGCGACCTGCTGTTCGCCGGGATCGATCAGGGACGCCGCAAGGTCGAACTCGTCCGCTGGGACGATGCGGACGGCCATGCGAGCTGGTTCGACGCCAAGGGCCAGAGCGAACGGCGCGGCTTCATGGGCATGCCGGTCGCGGGGCGGATCACCTCGTCCTTCGGCTTCCGCATGCATCCGCTGCTCGGCTATCTGAAAATGCACAAGGGCGTCGACATCGGTGCGCCCTATGGCTCGCCCATCTATGCGGTGCTCGACGGCGTGGTGCAGGGCGCGGGGCGTTCGGGCGGCTACGGCAATTTCGTCAAGCTGGGCCATGCCGGTGGGCTCGCCAGCGGCTATGGCCATATGAGCCGCATCGCGGTGGCGCGCGGCCAGCATGTGCGGCAGGGGCAGGTGATCGGCTATGTCGGATCGACCGGCCTGTCGACCGGGCCGCATCTGCACTGGGAAGTGTGGCGCAACGGCCAGACGGTGAACCCGCGCTCGATCAGCTTCGCGAGCGTCGCCGCGCTATCGGGCAGCGATCTGCGGCGGTTCCGGAGTTACGCGGCGGGGCTGCTCGCGGTGCCGGTGGGCGGGCGGTAGTCGGGGCCCGTTTAGCGCTCGTTTGAGAGCGTCACCCCAGCGAAAGCTGGGGTCTTCAGCGGCTCCTGCGGCGCGCAATCATCGGGAGATCCCAGCCTGCGCTGGGATGACGGCTGGATTGAGCGCAGCGCGTCCGACTCACCGCCCCTGGGCGCGCCAGCGGAGGATGGTGCGGGCGATGATATCGTCTTCGCCACCGGCGTCGCACCAGAGTTGCGAGAAAACGGGGTCGGTGGACGCGGGTTGCTTGGCGGGTTCGAGGTTGTCGAAGCTGACGCGGATCGGCACCGCGACGCCTTCGCCGCAGACGATGCATTCGCGGTTGCGCAGCGCCGGGATCGCATCGAGGAAGCCGCGCGCGCCTTCCGGCATCGCGGCGCGGACGAAGGCCTGGTCGCGTTCGTTGTTGAGGCGCATCGCGATGATCGTGCCGCATTGCGACAGCACGCCTTCCTCGAGGTCGGACGGGCGCTGCGTGATCAGCCCCAGGCTGACGCCGTATTTACGCCCTTCCTTGGCGATGCGACCGAGGATGCGGCCGACCGACGCGTTGCGGCCGTCGGCACCGAGGCTGCTCGGAATGTAGCGGTGCGCTTCTTCGCAGACGAGCAGGATCGGGCGCCTGGGCTCGTTACGCGCCCAGATCGCGAAGTCGAACGTCATGCGGCTGAGCATCGCGACGACGACCGAGGTGATTTCCGACGGCACGCCCGACACGTCGATGATCGAGATCGGCTTGCCGTCGCCCGGCATGCGGAAGATGCGGGCGAGGAAGTCGGCCATCGAATCGGCGACGAGCATGCCGGAGAACATGAAGCCGTAGCGCGGATCGGCCTTGATCTCTTCGATCTTGGTCTTGAGCCGCAGATAGGGGGCGGTGTCGCCGGCGCGATCCATCTTGCCCATTTCGAGGCCGATGAAATTGGTGAGGTCGCTGAGCAGATAGGGGATCGGCGCATCGACGGTGAGCTTGGCGACGCCCTGGCCCAGACGATTCTTGCCGCGCGCCATCAACAGGCACTTCGCCAGGATGTCGCGGTCGAGCTGGCTGTCTTCGCCGCGTGCGGTGACGAAGACCTCGCAATGCTCCTCGAAGTTCATCAGCCAATAGGGCATCTGAAGGTTGTTGACGTCGTACAGCGCGCCGTTGTTGCCGAAGGCGGCGCCATATTCGCCGTGCGGATCGATCATCAGCACATGGCCTTGCGGCGCCAGTTCGCAGATGCGGTGGAGGATCAGCGCGGCGCTGGTCGATTTGCCGGTGCCGGTCGAGCCCACCAGCGCGAAATGCTTGCTGAGCATCGCGTCGATATAAAGCGAGGCGCGCACGTCGCGGGTCGGATAGACGGTGCCGATCTGGATATGCGCGCGGTTGCTGGCCGAATAGATCTGCTGGAGGTCGGCGGTGGTGATCGGGAAGACCTCGCACCCCGGGATCGGATAGCGCGTCACGCCGCGGCGGAAGCCGTACAGGCGGCCGGTCAGCTGTTCCTCCATGCCTTCGCCGAGGAAGTCGATTTCGGCGGCGACCCAGTCGCTCGACCCATCGCGCAGCGACAGGCTGCGGACGTTGGCGACCAGCCACGACTGGCCGATGCGCATCTTGATCTGGGTGCCGACCTGGCCCGCGGCGGCGGAGACCGGATCCGATCCTTGCGCGGACAGGGCCAGCGCATTGCGATCGAACAGCACGCGGCTGCTGCTGCCCGCGATCGTCAGGACGCACCCGATCGGTGCGCCGGACAGGCCGATCGTTTCCTGCACGTCCGCCGCGTTCAGCGGCGTACCTTGCGAAAACGAACCCGCCCCCGCCATATCGTTCATCACGCCCGATCCCCATTCATACCGGACGAGCGGTAGAGGGCGCTGGTTAATTTAGCGTTGGGAACGGTTACACGCGGCGCGCGACCCAGCCTGCGCCCCAGCCGAGCGCGATCGACAGCGCCACCGCCGCGATTCCGTAAAGGAACGCATGCCGTTCGGCGGCGCGCGCGACGAAGCGTTCGAAGCCCGATTTGCGGATATCGATGTCGCGCACCGCCGCCGCCAGCACGCGGCCGTCGCGAATCAGGAAGGTTTCGGCGGTGAATCGCCCAACCGGCACACGCGCCGGGATGGTGAGTCGCGCGCGATACAGCACGTCGTCGGTGATCTCGACCGCGCGCGGCGCCTCGACATACAGGCCCGCGCGGCGGCGCAGATCGACGAGGCCCTGCTGGAAGCGGTGCTCGACTGCGCTGACCGCATTGGAGCCGGGGGACAATTGCAGGCTGTCGAGCCCCAGTTCGTAGATCGCGCGGGTGCGCTCGTCGACGATCCGGTCGATCGGGCGCGACGAGGCGAGCGCATAGAAACTGGGTGCCGAACTGTAGCGCTGATGCTGGGCATTGACCCAGATGCCGGCGATCTTTTCCTTTTCGCGGACCAGCACCGATTGCGTCGGGCCCTTTACGATCACCACGATATCGGTCGGCGATTCGCCGGGGGGCAGGCGGCCGCCGGGGTAGAGGATCGCGCCGAACAGCAGCAGCTCCGCGCCGGTGAAGCTGTAGGCGATCTCGATCTGGCGCTGCGACACGTCGGGGACGAGCACGGGTTTCGCCGGCCCGAAGCCGCCCGGTGGTGCCGAGGAGGCGAGTAGCGCCGGCGCGGCCAGCAGCAGAGCCATGCGGGCGCTCACGTCAGCTCGACCGTGAAGATCTCCTCCGGCCGCCAGACGAGGCCGAGCAGGATGCGCAGGCCGACGAGCAGCACCATGATCGCGAGCGCGAGGCGGAGATATTCGGGCTTTACCCGGCTGGCGAAGCGCGCGCCCAATTGCGCGCCCGTCACCGATCCGAGCAGCAGCAGGCCGGCGAGCACGATATCGACCGCCTTGGTGGTGGTGGCGTGGACCATGGTGGCGACCGCGGTGACGAACAACGTCTGGAACAGGCTGGTGCCGACGACGACGCTGGTCGCCATGCCGAGCAGATAGATCATCGCCGGCACCAGGATGAAGCCGCCACCGATGCCGAGCAGGATGGTGAGGATGCCGGTGAAGAAGCCGAGCAGCAGCGGCGCGAGCGGCGAGATGTAGAGGCCCGACGCGTAGAAACGCGTGCGCAGCGGCAGCGCGGCGACCAGCGGATGGTGGCGCCGCTTGCGCGCGCGCGGGCGGACGCGCCCCTTGGCGACGCCGATCGCCCCGATCGATTCGCGCGCCATCAGCGTGCCGATCGATCCCAGCATCGCAACATAGACGACACCGATCACCGTATCGATCTGGCCGCTCGCTTTGAGCAGCTGGAAGATCCACGCCCCAGCCCCGCTGCCCAGGATACCGCCGGCAACCAATACGCTGCCCATCTTCACGTCGACGCCGCCGCGATGAAAATGTGCGAAGACGCCCGACACGCTCGCGCCCGTCACCTGGCTGGCCGAAGAGGCAGCGGCGACGGTGGGGGGAATGCCGTAGATGATGAGCAGCGGCGTCGTCAGAAAGCCGCCGCCGACCCCGAACATGCCCGACAGCAGCCCGACGCCGCCGCCCAGCAGGATGATGACCAGCGCGTTGACCGACAGGTTGGCGATGGGGAGGTAGAGATCCACGCAGGGCTTTATACGCGGCTGGCGCCGCGGCACTAGGACCATCGTCATTGGGCGGTTCGGCGGGTCGATCGACGCGCGGCACGGCAGTGCATTCCTCCCCTTGCGGGGAGGCGTGTCTGACCGCGCCGGATGGTGATCAGCCTTACCTCGTCACCCCGGACTTGATCCGGGGTCCCGCTCTGGATCGACCGTTGAAGAAGCGGGACCCCGGCACAAGGCCGGGGTGACGGGGGTGGGCGGGTCGTTCGGCTCCAGTCGTCAGAAGTCGGTGCCGATCGAGAGCGCGGGGCCGGAATCGGGGCGGGCGTCGCCTGCGATTCGCTGGCGCCAGTCGGCGGTCAGGCGGAGGCTGTGATTCGCGACCGGCACGACAAGGCCGAGCGACGGGCCGATGTCGAGCCGCGCCGCCCCGCGCTGTGCCCCGCCCCACGCACCGACTCCGACGTCGAGGCGGGCCTTGCCCCGACGCATGACGGGGTGCGCAAGGCGGAGCGCGCCATCGACGAAGGCGTCGGTGTCGTCGCGCGCGATCAGTCCTGCCTGGCCATAGCCCTCGACCGTCACCGCTCCGGCGATGGGCGCGGGGCCATAGCCGCCGACGAGACCGAGCATCGTGCCGCCGTGTCCGCCGTCGAGCGCGATGCGGCGTTCGGCGAGCAGGTGGATCGGCAATCGGGTGGGCTGCCAGTCGAGGCCCACCGCCGCTTCGGCACCGCGGCCGGCGAGCGGGGTCGAGAGGCGCGCCGCGAGTGCGACGCGGCGCGATGTGCCCAGCGCATAGGTGACGCGGATCCCCGCCTGCGATCCGCCGAGCTGGCCGCCGCTTGCCTGCCCGATCCCGCCGCCGCGTGTGATGCCCCAGATGCTGCCGGTGAGCCGCGATGGTCCCCGCGGGGTGATCGTGGCGGGCGTTGCCAGCGGGAGCAGGGGTGGCGGCGTGGGGCGGGGCGGCGTCGTCGTCGTGGCGGGTGCGGGGCGGTCGCCTTCCGTCCGGGCGGCGGCGGCCGGGATGCGGGACAGTGTTGGCGGCGGCGCGATGGGCGTGCGGTTCGGCCGTGGGATCGGTGTGACGCCGGTCGTCGGAAGCGGGGAGCGCACGGCCGCCTCCGCCGTTCCGATCCCCAGCGCGGCGACGATGTGCTCGACCGGGTTGGCGAGCGGCGCCAGCGGCAGGTCGCCCGCTTGCAACAGAGCCAGGGTTCGCATGCCGATCCAGCCGCCAAGCACGATCGCGAGAAAGCGCAAGGGGCGCCCGCCGGTCATGCCAGCGGCGTGCCCGGCTCCGGAAAGGCATGCGCGGTCTTGTCCCAGATCAGCGGGCCGCCGCGCAGAAGCGTGAGGTAGCGCTGGATCGCGCGCGGCGCGGCGATCAGCGCGATGATGTTGCCGACGAAGAAGCGCGGCAGGGACCATCCCGCCTGGCGCCAGCCATGGTCGTGCGCGGTGCAGGCGACCCGCATCCCCAACCGCCAGACGAGCAGCAGCGTCGTCGCGGTCAGCAGCCAGTCGGCGAGGCGGGCATCCGCCACCGCGGTTCCGGTCAGCCAGTGCAGGCCGATCGACAGCGGCCACAGGAGGATCGCGACATATGCGATCGCGAGCACCAGCACTGACACGGGCGCGCGCCGGTCGCGGAAGCGCATCCAGTGATCGGCCAGCGCCTGCGGCCGTCCCCAGCCGGTGCGGTCCCATCCGGCGAGCGCGATCCCGGTCATCCACCGCGCCTTCTGCCGCGTGGCGGTGGGCACGGTGTCCGGGAAATAGGCGCGCACCGCGATCAGGCTGTCGTCGCGGGGATCGCGCACGCGGGCGAAGCGGCTGCGGCCGCCGCGTTCGGCGATGTGGAGGCCGAGCTCGTAATCCTCGGTCAGGCTGGTGTCGTCGAACGGCGCGCCGCCCCGGTCGGCGGCGATGGCCGCCAGCATGTCGGTCGCGATCGCGCAGCCCGTGCCGGCGAGCGGCATCGCGGCGCCCAGCATCGCGCGCACCGGCTGCTGGACGATATGCGCATAGGCGAATTCGTCGGCATAATGGCCGGATACCAGCGATCCGCGGCGGACCAGCGGCAGCACGGGCAGCTGTACCACGGCGCATCCTTCGATCAGCGTGTCGAACACGGTGAGTTCGGCGGCGTGGACGACATCCTCGGCATCGTGCAGCACCACCGCCTTGATCGGGCCTTCGGCGGCGTCGGCGACGAGCGCGCGCCACAGGCTGTTGAGGCAATCGGCCTTGGTGGTCGGGCCGTTGCGGGGGCCGACGATCACGCGGATACGCGGGTCGGTCGCCGCCACCGCACGCGCCGCGGCGATCGTGCCGGGATCGTTGGGATAGACGCCGACGTAGAGCCGGTAATCGGGATGATCGATCCGGGCGACGGCGGTGGCGAGCATCTGCCCGATCACCGCCTGTTCGTCCCAGGCGGCGACGAAGATCGCGAAGCATCCGCTGTCGGTCGGCGCGGGCAGTCGATCGAGGTGCGTAGGGATAGCGCCGCGTCCGACCCCGCGTCGGGCGAGAAAGCACAGGTCGAC
Source organism: Sphingomonas sp. S6 (assembly GCF_043498045.1). Classification (NCBI taxonomy): domain Bacteria; kingdom Pseudomonadati; phylum Pseudomonadota; class Alphaproteobacteria; order Sphingomonadales; family Sphingomonadaceae; genus Sphingomonas; species Sphingomonas sp. S6. The sequence continues at coordinate 85,950 of NZ_JBIEOE010000004.1, read as the reverse complement.
GATCAGATCGTCCAGCCCGCCGATCAACAGGCCGGCCGCGGCGAACAACATGGTCTCACGCGCCGTGGCGTCGATAATCGCGGTGATCCAATCCACGCGCCGCCCCCGGTCCGCCCCGGCGACAAACCTCCGTTATGGACCGAAAATCGGCAAGTTGATTCTGACATCGACATGAATTCGCGCAAGATAACGGGCTGGTCGTGCCGCCAGCTTCGAGATTTTCGTGCGAATCGGATCAATAAAGGTCTGCATGTTCGCGTGCGACAGGCAGCGTTGGCCCGCTGGATTCGACCCCGCGAACCGCCTAGACATGGCGCAACAACGGGGGGCGCGGGCATGCGGCGTAATGCGGCGGTACGGTTGGCGGTGTTGGCACTGGCTCTGGCGCCCGTGGCGGCGTTCGGCGACGACAGCCCGCAGGTGGTGCTCGCCCAGCCCGGCACGGGCGGCGCCGGTGCGAACGGCGGCGGCGCGATCGAACGCTATACGATCCGCTTCAACCAGGCGATGGTGCCGCTGGGCGACCCGCGGGCGAAGGCCCCGTTCAAGACCGGGTGCGCCGGCACCGGCCGCTGGGTCGATCCGCAGACCTGGGTATTCGATTTCGCCGCGCCGCTGACCGGCGATGCCAAATGCAGCTTCGACGCGGTCGAGGGGCTGAAGAGCGTATCGGGCTACAGCTTCTCCGGGCGGGCGAGCTACACGGTGGAGGCGGGCGGGCCGCGCGCGCTGGCGGTGTTGCCGTCGGGGGACGAGATCGAAGAGGATCAGGTGTTCCTGGTCGCCGCGCCGGTCGCGCCGACGCGCGCCTCGGTGGCCGCCAACGCCTATTGCGCGGTCGATGGGCTGGGCGAGAAGATTCCGGTCGATGTCCTCAATGCCGGCCTGCCGGCGAAGCTGCTGGGCGAGATGGGGACGCGCAACTGGTCGGTGCGCAGCTTCCTGGAAAATGCCGGACTGCCCGAGGCGGTGCCGGCCACGCCCGCAGAGCGACAGGCCGCTTATGCTGGGATCACTGCGCTGAAATGCCGCCGTGCGCTGCCGCCGGGGCGCGACATGGCGCTGATGTGGGGCAAGGGGATTGCCTCGGCGTCGGGCAAGCTCGCCGGGACCGATCAACGCTTCGACTTTACCGTGCGCAAGCCGTTCGCGGCGCGCTTCGAATGCAGCCGTACCAATCCGCAGGCTGGGTGCAGCCCGGTGCAGCCGGCGTACGTGCGCTTCACCGCGCCGGTGCCGATGAGCCAGGCCGCGGCGATCCGGCTGACCTTCGCGGACGGCAAACCAATCGCGCCGACCTTCGACGACGACGATAAGAAGAAGGCGACGATCAGCGATCTGACCTTCAAGGCGCCGCTGCCCGCCGATGCGACGGCGAAGCTGACGCTGCCGGCGGGGATCAAGGACGAAAGCGGTCGGAGCCTCAGCAACGCCGAACGCTTTCCGCTGGAGGTGAAGTTCGACGAAGCGCCGCCGCTGGTGAAGTTCGCGGCCGATTTCGGCATCCTCGAATCGGTGCAAGGCGGCGTGCTGCCGGTTACCGTGCGCAACGTCGAGCCGTCGCTGCAGGGCAAGAGCCTGGCGATCGGCGGGCGGACGCTGAAGGTCGGCGATTCGGATGCGGCGGTGGCCGAATGGCTGCGCACCGTCGCCGCGGCGGGCGAGACCAACATCGAGGACGTGAAGCGCGGCGAGGAGGTCGTCGCGCGCATCAACCACACTGGCGACCGGTCGATCCTGGGTGACCAGGGCGGGGGGCTGAAGCTGGGCCTGCCGGGCAAGGGGCGCGAATTCGAGGTCGTCGGGATCCCGCTGGGCAAGCCGGGCTTCTATGTCGTCGAACTCGCCAGCCCGCGGCTCGGCCGATCGCTGCTGGGGCGGAACGCGCCGCGCTATGTCGCGACTGCGGCGCTGGTCACCAACATGGCGGTGCATTTCAAATGGGGCCGCGAGCGCAGCCTCGCCTGGGTGACTGCGCTCGACAGCGGCAAGCCGGTGGCGAATGCCAGCGTGCAGGTGAGCGACAGCTGCACGGGCCGTGTGCTGGCGCGCGGGATCACCGATCGCAGCGGCGGGCTGATGGTGCCAAAGGGGCTGCCCGAGCCGGAGACCTATGGCAGCTGTTCCGACACGTCGACCGCGCATCCGTTGATGGTGTCTGCGCGCAGCGGCGACGATTTCAGCTTTGCGCTGACGACCTGGGGCGAGGGTATCCGGCCGTACGATTTCGAATTGCCCTATGGCTATTCGGCGCCGTTCGAGACGTTCCACACCGTCTTCGACCGCGCGTTGGTGCGCCAGGGCGAGACGATCCACATGAAGCATATCGTCCGCCGCCCGGACGGCAGCGGCTTTGCGATCCCTCCGGGCTTCAGCGGCACGCTGCGCCTCGCGCATCGCGGATCGGACACGCAGTTCGACCTGCCGCTCAACATCGACGCGCGCGGGATCGGCGAGACGAGCTGGACGGTGCCGCAGGGCGCGCCGATGGGCGATTACGACCTGCGCATCGTGCGCGGCGACGACGTCACCTTCACATCGCAATCGTTCAAGGTCGACGAGTACAAATTGCCGACGATGCGGGCGAGCGTGACCGGGCCGAAGGCGCCGGCGGTGCGGCCCAAGTCGCTGCCGCTCGATCTGTATGTCGGCTACCTTTCCGGCGGCGGGGCGAGCAACCTGCCGGTCGACGTGCGCGTCGGCTGGTTCGCGCATAGCGCCAATCCCGAAGGCTATGAGGCGTACACCTTCGGCGGTGCCAAGGTGGAGGAGGGCACGCGCGCCATGAACGGCGACGATCGCGAGACGCCGCTGCCGCCGACGCAGACCTTGCCGGTGACGCTGGGCGGCGACGGTACGGGCCATGTCAACGTCGACGTGCCGACGCTCGACGGGCTCGCCGATATGCGCGTCGAGATGGATTATCAGGATGCCAATGGCGAGGTGCTGACCGCCAGCCGCGTGATCCCGATCCTGCCGTCCGCGGTGCAGCTGGGTATCAAGACCGACGGCTGGCTGATGAAACAGGACGATCTGCGCCTGAAGTTCGTCGCGCTCGATGCGCGGGGCAAGCCGATCAAGGGGCAGAAGGTCTCTGTCGCGCTGTACAGCCGCCAGATCCTCACCGCGCGGCGGCGGCTGATCGGCGGCTTCTACGCCTATGACAACCAGATGCGCACGACGAAGCTGGCGGCGGATTGTACCGCCACCACCGATGCGCAGGGGCTGGCCAGCTGCACGATCGATCCGGGCGTGTCGGGCGAGGTCTATGCGGTGGCGACGACGACCGATGCGGACGGCAATGTCGCGCGCGCTGTGCAATCGGTATGGCTGGTCGGCAACGACGCCTGGTGGTTCGGCGGCGACAATGGCGACCGGATGGACGTGATCCCCGAACGCATGGCGTACAAGGCGGGCGAGACCGCGCGCTTCCAGGTGCGCATGCCGTTCCGGTCGGCGACCGCGCTGGTGACGGTGGAACGCGAGGGCGTGCTGTCGAGCTTCGTCACCGACCTCAGCGGCACCGATCCGGTGGTCGAGGTGCCGATGCCGGGATCTTACGCGCCCGACGTCTTCGTCTCGGTGCTCGCGGTGCGCGGGCGGGTGGAGAGCGGATGGACCAGCTGGCTGCGCGGGATCGGCCAGTCGCTGGGGCTGGTGAAGAGCGAGCCCGCGCCCGAGCCGACGGCTCTGGTCGACCTGGCCAAGCCCGCCTTCCGCCTCGGCATCGCCAAGGTGAAGGTCGGGTGGGAGACGCATACGTTGGGCGTGACGGTGCAGGCGGACCACGAGCGGTTCGCGCCGCGCGGCACCGCTGCGGTCGCGGTGCAGGTGAAGCGACCGGATGGCGCGCCGGCGAGCAGCGCCGATGTCGCCTTCGTCGCGGTGGACGAAGCGCTGTTGCAGCTCGCGCCCAACGACAGCTGGGACGTGCTAAGCGCGATGATGGGCGAACGGCCGCTGTCCGTCCTCACCGCGACCGCGCAGATGCAGGTGGTCGGCAAGCGGCATTACGGTCGCAAGGCGGTGGAGGCCGGCGGCGGTGGTGGCGATGCCGCGGCGGCGCTCAACCGCGAAAATTTCAAACCGGTGCTGCTGTGGCAAGGGACGGTGCCGCTGGATGCGCAGGGACGTGCGACGCTGCGCGTGCCCCTGTCGGACGCGCTGTCGTCGTTCAAGCTGGTCGCGATCGCCACCGACGGCAACGGGCTGTTCGGCACGGGATCGACCGCGATCCGCACCGCGCAGGACCTGTCGGTCTATGCCGGTCTGCCGCCGCTGGTGCGCAGCGGCGATTGGTATGCGGCAGGCTTCACGCTGCGCAACGGCAGCGATCGGCCGATGACCGTCACCGCGAAGGTGGAGGTGTTCCCGCGGATCGCACAGGGCAAGCCGCTGACCGTGACGATCCCGGCAGGACGCGCGGTGCCGGTCGCGTGGAACCTGACCGCGCCGCAGGCGAGCGGGACCTTGCGCTGGCAGGTCACGGCCACGTCGAAGGACGGCAAGGCGAGCGATAGGCTGACCGTCAGCCAGCAGGTGGTGCCGGCGGTGCCGGTGGAAACCTGGGCGGCGGCGCTGACTCGGGTGGGTGACGCTACCAGCCTGCCGATCGCGGCGCCCGCGGGGGCGTTGCCGGGGCGCGGATCGGTCGACGTGCAGCTGACCGACACGCTGGCGCCGCCACTGGCCGGGGTGCGCGATTACATGACGCGCTATCCGTACAATTGCTTCGAACAGCAGTTGAGCCGGATCGTCGCGCTAGGTGATGCGGCGCGGTGGAGCGCGCTGGCGGGGGCGATCCCGACCTATCAGGCCTCCGACGGTCTGCTGCGCTATTGGCCGCGCGAGTCGCTCGACGGGTCTGAGGCGCTGACCGCTTATGTGTTGTCGCTGACCAGCGAGGCGGGGCTGCCGCTGCCGCCGGCCGCGCGCGCACGGATGGTGGAGGGGCTGAAGGCGGTGCTCGACGGCCGGGTCCGGCATGAGACCTATGGCGATCCACGACAGCAGAAGCTGGTGGCGTTCGCGGCACTCGCGCGCGCCGGGGAAGCCACGCCCGCGATGCTGGGGCAGATCGGTCTGCCGGCGCAGGACATGCCGACCTCGCTGCTCGCCGATTATATCGCGGCGCTCGACCGGGTGCCTGCCGCCAATGCGGCGGCGTTGAAGGCGCAGGCGGAGGGCGTGCTGCGCAGCCGCCTGGTCTATGAGGGCACGCGGCTCGACCTGTCGGATGCGTCGTCGGCGCCGTGGTGGCTGATGTCGTCGGGCGACGAGGCGGCGATCAAGGCGCTGCTCGTCACGCTCGGCCGGCCGGGCTGGCAGGACGAGGCGGCGAAGATGATGGTCGGCGTGAGCCTGCGCCAGTCGCGCGGCCATTGGGACACGACGACCGCCAATGCCTGGGGCGCGGTGGCGGTGCGCAAGTTTGCCGGCCTCTATCCGGCGCAGGCCATCGCGGGCACGACGACGGTGCAGCTGGGTGCGGCGAGTGCGTCGCGCAGCTGGCCGCTCGCTGCCGAGGCGCGGACGGTCAGCCTGCCGCTGCCGGCGGCGCAGACGCCGCTGGTGCTGCGCCAGAGCGGCGGGGCGGGGCCGTGGGCGACGGTGCTGGTGCGCGCCGCGGTGCCGCTGACCAGCCCGGTCTTCGCCGGATACCGCGCGACGCGCACGGTGCAGGTGGTGCAGGCGCGCAAAGCCGGGCAGCTGACGCGCGGCGACGTGCTGCGCGTGACGATCACCGTCGATGCGAGCGCCGAGCGCAACTGGGTGGTGGTCGACGATCCGATCCCCGCGGGTGCGACGATCATCGGCGACCTCGCCAACCAGTCGCAGATGCTGGGGGAGGGCGGCGAGAGCGATGGCGTGCAGCCGTCCTATATCGAGCGCGGCAACGACAGCTGGCGCGGCTTCTTCGCCTGGGTGCCGCGCGGGCGCTTCACGGTGAGCTATGCGCTGCGGCTGAACGGCGCGGGCCGGTTCAGCCTGCCGCCGACGCGGGTGGAGGCGATGTATTCGCCGAGCGTGCGGGCGCAGGTGCCCAACCAGCCGGTGGTGGTGGGGCAGCGGTGAGGGTGGCCGTCATTGCGAGCGAGGCGCGACGATCCGGAGGAGGATCGGGACGCCCTGAATTGCGTCGCTCGGTGCGAAATGACGGGTGGCAAGGTGGCGTACGCTGCGGTCGCCTCACATCCCCCGTCACCCCGGACTCGTTCCGGGGGCCACTCCGCGGCGAGGGGGGAGGACAGAGGCTCATGCCGTCCCCCCAGCCTCACGGTAGACCCCGGACCGAGTCCGGGGTGACGAAGCGGGTGGGGCGAGGGGTGTGGCAGAGCGGCGGGGCTGCTGGTCGGGGCGTCTGAGGTGGCGTTCCGCTTTACCCCCCGCCATGCGCTCGCGCTGGTTGGCGCGGTCGCCATTGCCGGTGGCGCGCTGGACTATATCACCCGACCGCCGCCCCTTCCGGACTATGCCACCGTCCGCGCGCGGTGGCGGCCGTCGGAGGCGTGGCTGTACGATCGGCACGGCACGCTGATCGACAGTGCGCGCGTCGATTTCGTGGCGCGGCGGCTCGCCTGGACGCCGCTGTCGGCGATCGCGCCGGATGCGCGGGCGGCGATCGTGCGGGCGGAGGATCATCGCTTTTTCGATCATGGCGGCGTCGACTGGCTGGCGCTCGCCGGCGCGACGCGCGCACGGATCGAGCGGCAGCGGGTGCGCGGCGCGTCGACGCTGTCAATGCAGGTCGCGGGATTCCTGTCGCCAACGCTGGCGCGGCCGGGCGCGCGGGGATGGATCGACAAAGTGCGCCAGATCCGGGCCGGCCGTGCGCTGGAGGCGCGGTGGAGCAAGGACCAGATCCTCGAAGCCTATCTGAACCTCGCCGGCTACCGCGGTGAGGCGCAGGGGATCGGGGCGGCGGCGCTGGGGCTGTTCGGCAAGACGCCGGCCAGCCTGACCCGCGACGATGCGCTGCTGCTTGCCGCGCTGCTGCCCGATCCGCGCGCCGATGCCGCGACGATCGCGCGGCGGGCCTGTGCGTTGTCGGGCGATACGGCGTGCGCACGGTTTGCGCCGCAGGTCGCGGCGATGCTGGGGCCGGCGCGCAGCCTGGCGCTCGATCCCGGCCTCGCGCCGCATCTTTCCGACCGATTGCTGACGAGGCCGGGGCTACGGATCACGACGACGCTGGATGCAGGGATCCAGCGGATGGCGGCGGCGGCACTGCGGCGGCAGCTGCTCGGCCTCGGTGGCACGCGTGCGCGCGATGGCGCGGTGGTGGTGGTCGACAATGCCAGCGGCGACGTGCTCGCCTATGTCGGCGGGATCGGTGGCGCGTCGACGGCGCCGGCGGTGGACAATGCCAACGCCTATCGTCAGGCGGGATCGACGCTGAAGCCGTTCCTGTACGCGTTGGGAATCGAGCGGCGCTATCTGACCCCCGCCTCGATCCTCGACGATTCGCCAGTGCAGCTCGACACCGCGTCGGGCCTGTACGTGCCGCAGAATTACGACCGCGGGTTCAAGGGGCCGGTGTCGGCGCGGATCGCGCTGGCGGGGTCGCTCAACGTGCCGGCGGTGCGGACGCTGCTGCTCGTCGGCGTCGAGCCGTTTCGCGACCGGTTGTGGGACCTCGGCTATCGCGGGCTGGTGGAGGACGGCGCCTATTACGGCTTCTCGCTGGCGCTGGGGTCGGCGGAGGTGACGCTGCTGGAGCAGGTCGATGCCTATCGCACGCTGGCGCAAGGCGGGCGGTGGAGTCCGTTGCGGCTGACGCTGGACCAGCCGCGGGTCGCACCGCGCGCGATCGTCTCCCCCGCGGCGGCGTGGATCGTCGGCGACATGATCGCCGATCCCAATGCGCGCGCCGCCACCTTCGGCCTCGATTCGGCGCTGCGCCTGCCGTTCTGGGCGGCGGTGAAGACGGGGACGTCGAAGGCGATGCGCGACAATTGGTGCATCGGCTATTCGGACCGCTTCACCGTTGGCGTGTGGGTCGGCAATGCGGAGGGCGATCCGATGCGCGCGGTGTCGGGCACCAGCGGGGCGGCGCCGGTGTGGCGCGACGTGATGCTGGCGCTGCATGCCCGCGAGCCCGGCCGCGCGCCGCCCAGGCCCGCCGACGTCGTCGCGAGCCGCGTCGCCTTCGCCGACACGCGCGAACAGGCGCGGCAGGAGTTTTTCGTGCGGGGCACCGCGCAGGCGCGGGTCGCCGCGGCGCCGGCCGAGGCGCATCGCCCGCGCTTCACCAATCCGGTGGCGGGCAGCGTCTATGCGCTCGATCCCGATATTCCGGCGGATCGCCAGCGGTTGGTGATCGGGGTCAGCGGCAGTGCCACCGCGCATCGCATCCAGCTCGATTCGCGCGATCTGGGGCCGGCCGATCACAGCGCGCCCGTGATGCCGGGGCCGGGGCTGCACCGGCTGCGGCTGGTCGATGGCGGCGGCCGGATCGTCGACCAGATCCTATTCACGGTGCGCTGACGACGATCGCGCCAAAAATCGCGGGGTCCAAAGAACCAAAATGGCGATGACGCGTTAGCCGCCACTGATCCCTTAACCCCTTTTGGGATCAGTGCCGGTCCAAGCACGGCACGGCCGCGCCGATGCGTAGCAGGCGGCGCGGCCAACGCCGTGATAGGGATGATCGGCCGGTACAACCCGTCACCCCAGCGCAGGCTGGCGCCTCTTGCGGCTCCTGTCACGCGCGCTGACCGGGAGACCCCCAGCCTGCGCTGGGGTGACGTATCGAAACGTCAGATCGACCCTCGCAAACCCTGACCCTTACGGCGTGTTGCGACCGCCGCCGGTGTTGCTGCCGCCCGGACCGCCGGCACCCGCTGCACCGACCGTGCCGATGTTGCCGAACAGATCCTCGAAGAAACCGCGCTTCTTGCCCAGCGTCGGCGTCGTCTTGCCGTATGGATCGACGTTGGCGATCTGATCGATGCCCGTACGCGTCACCGACTTGACCGTGCCGTTGGGATCGAAGGTGATCTTCAGCGCGATCTGGTCCTTCGCCTTGGGCTTCTGGAAGTTGAGGTTCCGGCTGTCGCGCGAGACGTAATACCAGTCCTGCGCCCCGAACTGGCTGGCGATCGTCGGCCGGCCGAGGACCTGCGCCACCGATGCGCGGTTGTCGACGCCCGGCTGCACCGAATTCACCAGATCGGCGTCGATGATATAGCCCTGGTGCGACCGCAGCGGCGTGCACGCACCGGCACCCAGGATACATGCCAGTCCCGCAATCAGACCCACGCGGGCACGGGCGCGGGCGCCGAAACGGGCAACGGATACGCTCATCACAATCTCCAGCGGCGGCTTTCCCGCCCATGGCGCGCGCAGGATCGATTGCATCGCCCGCCGATCGCCTCGATATGCGAGGAACGACAAGGCTTCAAGCGGCAGTGCCGCGGGGAGTGGCAGGGAGGACGGGCGCACAGTGGGTTGGTGGGGACGATTGTTCGGCGAGCGACAGGATCAGGCGCTGCCGCTGTACAATGCGGTGGTGACGCGTGGGCGGGCCGAGCATTGGTATCTGGCGGGGGCGGTGCCCGACACGGTCGACGGCCGCTTCGATATGATCGCCGCGGTGCTGACGATGGTGCTGCTGCGGCTGGAGGCGGAGCCGGCGGCGGCGACGCTGTCGGCGCATCTGACCGAACGGTTCGTCGACGATATGGACGGGCAACTCCGGCAGATGGGCATGGGCGACCTGGTCGTCGGCAAGCATGTGGGCAAGATGATGAGCATGCTCGGCGGTCGCCTCGGCGCCTATCGCGAGGGGCTGGCGGCAGGCGATCTGACGCCGGCGCTGGTCCGCAACCTGTACCGCGGCGAGGGGCCCGCGCCGGAGGCGGTGGTGCATGTGGCGCAGTCCATTACCGCCTTCCGCACCGCGCTCGACGCGACGCCGCTCGACCGCCTGACCGCCGGAGACCTGCCATGAATCCCGAATTCAGCCGCCCCGAACGCCTCGACGCGATCGGCGCGGGCGATCGTGCCGTCCACATCATGGCCGACGCCGACGAACGCGCCGCCTTGGCGCGGCGCTTCGACCTGATCGCGGTCGAGCGGCTCGAGGCGGAGTTGACGTTGCGCCGCGAAGCCGCCGGCATTGCGGTGCGCGGACGGGTGACGGGCGCGGTGACGCAGGCGTGTTCGGTCACCGGCGTGCCGCTGGCTGCAACGATCGACGAACCCGTCGCTTTGCTGTTCGTCGAACGGCTCGACGGCCAGGACGAGGTGGAACTCGACGCCGGCGCGCTCGACACGGTGGAAATCGAAGGCGGCGCCATCGACCTCGGCGAAGTCGCTGCGGAAACCCTCGCGCTGTCGCTCGATCCCTTCCCCCGCAGCCCCGATGCCGCCGACGCGCTGAAGGCCGCGGGCGTCATCAGCGAGGAAGAGGCTGGGCCGTTCGGGGCGTTGAAGGACCTTAAGGCGAAGCTAGCGGGCAGGTAACGAAGCTTTGTCGACGCCGTCCAGCAACGAAGGATAAACGACCGAACTTCGATCCGCTGTGTCTGCTATTGAGGGTTAGCGGACCTTCGGAGGACCGTTCCGCCCGCGTTTCCACAAAAACACGATACTGATAATCAGGAAGCCAATCGACAAACCAACTGCCATGGAAGCGAGCTGCGATAACCCCGCAGAAGCCACAAAATCTTTAGCGGCGAAGCTGCAAATAACCGCCACGATGATCAGTCCGGTGGGCGCTGCTACAGGACGAAAACTGCTCATTTAGCAAAGATGCCCCATCCGTTGCATGGCCGCAATTGGGGGGGGCTGACGTTCCTCACGGACGATAGTCCTCGAACTCCCATTGCGCCCAGCGGGCAATCTCGCCTGCGATGGTATGCCAGTCGTCGCCCGACGCCTGAGCGATACGCTTGCGCACATAATCTTCGATGCGCTGAGGATCGAAGCTGCGCGCGATAAGCAAAAACCGCCCTTCGACGATGGCATGGCTATCTAATTCATACTCCAACCACGCTGGCGAACACACTTTGAAGTCAAAGGACTCTTCTCCTGGCGCGCCAGCTGGTCCCACAAGCGCCCGCAGAGAGACACAGAACGCACCTCCCCCGGGCCGAATAGACTCGTGGGGTTCATGTTCGACGGTCAACAAGGCTCGAAGTTCAGCGATCATGCCCCATGATCGTCCTAACGGTGAATGTCCGCAATTGGGCGTAAGTGGACGCTCAGCTACCCCCGTACCCGTTCGATCAACGCCTTCGCCCCGTGTGGCGCGCGGACTTTCGCGCCATTGATGAAGAAGACGAACGTGTCACGCTGGGCCTTGGCGGGCGTGTCGGACGTGACGTAGGGCAACCCCTCGGGCCGGCCGCCGGCCTGCCAGTCGCGTGCCGCCTTCGCCCAGCGGTCGAGCGCCGCGTCGGTGTAGCCGGCGGGTTCTGCCTCCACCGCATTTTCCAGGCGGGCGTAGACGAAGTCGGCGGTGACGTCGGCGATCGCGGGATAGTCGGCCGAATCGGCGTAGACGATCGCGACGTTCGCCGCGCGGGCCATGGCGATGAAGGCGGGGTCGGCGAAGCTGTCGTGGCGGACCTGGATGGCGTGGCGCAGGGGAATGCCGTCGTGCTTGGTCGGCAAGAGCTTCAGGAAGGCGGCCATGTCGTCGGGATCGAACTTTTTCGTGGCCATGAACTGCCACAGGATCGGGCCGAGCTTCTCGCCCAGCTCCGTGATGCCTTGGCTGACGAAGCGTTCGATCGATTCGCCGGCCTGGCTAAGCACCTTGCGGTTGGTGCAGTAGCGCGAGGCCTTAAGCGTGAAGACGAAGCCGTCCGGCACCGCGGCGGCCCAGTTGGCGAAGCTCGCGGGCTTGAAGCTGGAATAATAGGTGCCGTTGATCTCGATCGCGGTCAGCTGCGACGCGGCGTATTCGAGCTCGCGCTTTTGCGGCCATTTCTCGGGATAGAAGGTCCCGCGCCACGGCTCATAGGTCCAGCCGCCGATCCCGATTCGTATCGTCATGGACCAACCATATCAGTCGAAGCGATAGGGCACGATCCCGCGGCGGTCGGGGTCGACCAGCAGTTCGCGGCCGACGGGCGGGAAGGCGCGCTGATCGCAGTCGCGGCGGGGGCAGATGCGGCAGGAGGGACCGATCCGCGTCGCGCTGTCTGCGCCGGCGACGTCCAGGCCATCGGCATAGACGAACGCGGCGGCATGCTCGACCTCGCAGCCCAGCACTACGGCGTAGCGGCGGGGGGAGCGACGGTAGCTTGCGGTGGCCTTCACCAGCCCCTTCGCCATCGAGACGTAGCGGGCACCGTCGGGCATTTCGGCGACCTGGACGAGGATGCGGTCGCTGATCGCCACTGCCTCATGCGCGACCCACAAGGGGCAGGCGCCGCCATATTGGGCGAATTGCAGCCGCGTCGCCGAATGGCGTTTGGTGATGTTGCCGGCCATGTCGATGCGGCAGAAGAAGAAGGGGATGCCGGGTGCGCCCGGGCGTTGCAGCGTCGACAGGCGGTGGCAGACTTGTTCGAAGCTGACGCCGAAGCGCTGCCGCAAGGCATCGACGTCATGGCGCTGGTGGCGCGCGGCGCTGCGGAAGGCGGCGTAGGGCATCACCAGCGCGCCGGCGCCGTAATTGGCAAGGCCGACGCGGAGCAATTCGCGCGCCGCCTCCGACTGCAAGGGCGCCTCGGCGACGATGCCTTCGATCAGGTCCGCCGCCTCCAGCCGGATGAGCTGGTGCGCCATCTGGAAGGCGCGTGTCTCGATCGGCTGCGCGGCGTCGATCCGCAGCGTCGCGGCGGCGGGATCATAGCTGCGCAGGGCAGCGCCGTCGTCGGCCAGCCGGACGCCGTGCGCGCGTTCCAGCCGATCGGCATAGGCGCGGGCGCCGGACAGATCGGCGGCGAGTCCTTCCGCGAAGCGGTCGAGCGCATCGATGTAATTGCCGCTGCCCTGAAACCAGTCGCGCACCTCTTCCCAGGGCAGCGGCACCGGCTGGCTTCCGCCGGCATCGACGCGGTCGTCGAGCACGCGCAATTGCTCCTGCGTGCGCTGGAGCGCGGCGTGCAATGCCGCCATCCGCCGCGCGAGCAATGGCTGCTGACGCACGCCGCGGCGCACCGCATCGTCGTCGATCATCGCGGCGGGTACGGAGGGGTCTGTCCCCGCCGCCATCGCGGCGACCAGCGCGGCGGATTCATCCTCGGGTGCGACATCGACCCAGTCGAGCGGAAAGGCCCGCGCCAGGGCCGCCAGCACGCCGCCGGTGATGGGTCGATCGCCGCTTTCGATCTGCGACAGGTAGCTGGTCGAGATGCCGAGTTGCTGGCTTAACCGCGTCTGGCTGAGCGACAGTCGCGCCCGAAGCGCGCGCACGCGATCGCCGGCGAACAGGCGGGGGCGGGGCGGTTCGGTGGCCATCGTTCACGCCTAATTTGCAAACATGCGGATTGCAATTTTGCAAACCCACAGTTGAAAGCGGCGCCTACACCGGGTGAAACCGTCGCGCAGGAGTGTGCCCATGTCTTCCACGCTGAACGAACTCGAACGCCGTCGCGCCGCCGCCCGGGCCGGAGGCGGCGAAAAGCGCGTCGCTGCGCAGCACGCCAAGGGCAAGCTGACCGCGCGCGAACGGCTCGACATCCTGCTCGACGAAGGCTCGTTCGAAGAGATCGACATGTACGTCGAGCACAATTGCGTCGATTTCGGCATGGCGGATCAGGTGATCCCCGGCGACGGCGTCGTCACCGGATCGGGTACGATCAACGGCCGGCTGGTCTATGTCTTCAGTCAGGATTTCACCGTCTTCGGCGGGTCGCTGTCCGAACGCCATGCGCAGAAGATCTGCAAGGTGATGGACACCGCGATGAAGGTCGGCGCGCCGGTGATCGGTCTGAACGATTCGGGTGGCGCGCGCATTCAGGAGGGCGTGGCGAGCCTTGGCGGTTATGCCGAGGTGTTCCAGCGCAACGTGCTCGCGTCCGGCGTCGTGCCGCAGCTGTCCCTCATCATGGGGCCGTGCGCGGGCGGTGCGGTCTATTCGCCGGCGATGACCGACTTCATCTTCATGGTGAAGGATTCGAGCTACATGTTCGTCACCGGCCCCGACGTGGTGAAGACGGTGACCAACGAGGTCGTGACGCAGGAGGCGCTGGGCGGCGCGGTGACGCACACTACCAAGACCTCGGTCGCCGACAATGCGTTCGAAAACGACATCGAGGCGCTGCTGGCGGCGCGCGACTTCATCGATTTCCTGCCGCTGTCGAACCGCGAGGCCGTGCCCGAACGGCCGACCGCCGACGCCTGGGACCGGCTGGAGCCGAGCCTCGACACGCTCGTACCGGCCAGCGCCAACCAGCCCTACGATATGCACGAACTGATCCGGAAGGTCGTCGACGAGGGCGACTTCTTCGAAACGCAGCCGGCGCATGCGGCGAACATCATCACCGGCTTCGGCCGGATCGAGGGCAAGACGGTGGGCGTGGTCGCCAACCAGCCGATGGTGCTGGCGGGCGTGCTCGACATCAACAGCTCGAAGAAGGCGGCGCGGTTCGTGCGCTTCTGCGACGCGTTCGAAATTCCGATTCTGACCTTCGTCGATGTGCCCGGCTTCCTGCCGGGGACGGCGCAGGAGCATAACGGCATCATCAAGCACGGCGCGAAGCTGCTGTTCGCCTATGCCGAGGCGACGGTGCCGAAGATCACCGTCATCACGCGCAAGGCCTATGGCGGTGCGTATGACGTGATGGCGTCGAAGCATCTGCGCGGCGATTTGAACTACGCCTGGCCAACCGCCGAGATCGCGGTGATGGGCGCGAAGGGTGCGGTCGAAATCATCTTCCGTGGAAAGACGCCCGAGGAGATCGCCGAGCGGACGGCGGAATACGAAGCCCGCTTCGCCAACCCCTTCGTCGCGGCGAGCAAGGGCTTCGTGGACGAGGTGATCCAGCCGCACTCGACGCGGCGGCGGATCGCGCTGGGCTTGCGAAAGCTACGCGGCAAGAGCCTCGAGAATCCGTGGAAGAAGCATGACAATATCCCCCTTTGACGATGAACGTCTCGCCCGCCTGACGGCGCTGCGCAATGTGGCGGCGAAAAGTGCTGGCTGGATGATCGAGGTTGGCGTCGATAGCCCCGAGCGGTTGGCTGAGTTGGGCGCGGTGGAAACCTATTGCCGGATGAAGGCGGCGCACCCGCGCGAGGTCAGTCTATGCGCCGTCTGGGCGCTTCAAGGGGCGATCGATGGCGTAGCGAGCGCACACTTGTCTGCCGAGACAAAGCAGGCGTTGAAAGACGAAGTCCAGCAGCGCCGGACGACCGGAGAAACCGTATGACCCCCCTCGGCCGCCTCAACCACGTCGGCATCGCGACGCCGTCGATCGCGCAGTCGATCGAGACCTATCGCACCCTGCTCGGCGCCACCGTGATCGGCGAGCCGTTCGACCTGCCGGCGCAGGGCGTGAAAGTGTGCTTCATAGACGCGCCCAACACGCAGATCGAGCTGATCGAGCCCTATGACGACAGTTCGCCCATCGCCGGCTTCCTGAAGAAGAACCCGGCGGGTGGGCAGCATCATGTCTGTTTCGAGGTGCCCGACATCCACGCCGCCGTTGCGGACCTGAAGGCGAAGGGCGCGACCGTGCTCGGTGAACCCCGTATCGGCGCGCACGGCACGCCGATCGTCTTCGTACATCCCAAGAACATGGGCGGCGTGCTCGTCGAACTGATGGAGACGCCTGATGGCGATCATTGAGACCAACACCGGCGAGGACAGCGGCGCCGCGCCCAGGGCGCCCGCGACCCCCGAACCGACACCGCGCCCGACCCTCGCCGACTGGCAGGCCGCCGCATCGAAGGAGGTGAAGGGCAAGGACCTGACATGGCCGACGCCCGAGGGCATCGCGGTCAAGCCGCTCTATACGGCTGAGGACGTGCGCGAAGACCCCGGCCTGCCCGGCTTTGCGCCGTTCACGCGCGGCGTGCGCGCGTCGATGTATGCGGGCCGGCCGTGGACGATCCGGCAGTACGCCGGCTTCTCGACCGCGGAGGAATCGAACGCCTTCTACCGCCGCAACCTCGCCGCCGGGCAGAAGGGGCTGAGCGTCGCCTTCGACCTTGCCACCCATCGCGGCTATGACAGCGACCATCCGCGCGTCACCGGCGACGTCGGCAAGGCGGGCGTCGCGATCGACAGCGTCGAGGACATGAAGATACTGTTCGACGGGATTCCGCTCGATCAGATGTCGGTCAGCATGACGATGAACGGCGCGGTGATCCCGATCCTCGCCTTCTTCATCGTTGCAGGGGAAGAGCAGGGCGTTGCGCGGAGCCTGCTCGACGGGACCATCCAGAACGACATCCTCAAGGAGTTCATGGTCCGCAACACCTATATCTACCCGCCCGAACCCAGCATGCGAATCATTTCGGATATCTTCGGCTACACCAGCCGCGAGATGCCAAAGTTCAATAGCATCTCGATCAGCGGCTATCACATGCAGGAGGCGGGGGCGACGCAGCTCCACGAGCTCGCCTTCACCATCGCCGACGGCATGGAATATGTGAAGTACGGCGTGGCGAGCGGCCTCGACATCGACAAGTTCGCCGGGCGCCTGTCATTCTTCTTCGCGATCGGCATGAACTTCTTCATGGAGATCGCCAAGCTGCGCGCCGCGCGCGTGCTGTGGCATCGCGCGATGACGCAGCTGGGCGCGAAGGACGAGCGCAGCAAGATGCTGCGCACGCACTGCCAGACCAGCGGCGTCTCGCTGACCGAGCAGGACCCCTATAACAACGTCATGCGCACGACGATCGAGGCGATGGCGGCGATGCTGGGCGGCACTCAGTCGCTGCACACCAACGCGCTCGACGAAGCCATTGCGCTGCCGACCGATTTCTCCGCCCGGATCGCGCGCAACACGCAGATCGTGATCCAGGAAGAGACGGGAATGACAAAGGTCGTCGATCCGCTCGGCGGCTCCTATTACGTCGAAAGCCTGACGCAGAGCCTGGTCGATGGCGCGTGGGAGATCATCGAGCGCGTCCAGGCGGAAGGCGGCATGGCGAAGGCGGTCGCGGCGGGCTGGCCCAAGGCGATGATCGAGGAAGCCTCCGCCGCCCGCGCCGCGCGTGTCGACCGCGGCGAGGACGTGATCGTCGGCGTGAACAAGTATCGCAAGGCCGACGAGGACCCGATCGACATCCTCGACGTCGATAACGTGGCGGTGCGCGAGGCTCAGATCCGGCGGATCGAACGCGTCAAGGCGACACGCGATGAGGCGGCGTGCCGCGCCGCGCTCGACGCGTTGCGCGATGGCGCGCGGGGTAAGGACAATCTGCTGGCCCTCGCCGTCGACGCGGCGCGCGCCCGTGCGACGCTGGGCGAAATCAGTAGCGCGATGGAGGATGTGTTCGGCCGCTTCGGTACGCAGCCGACGCCGGTGAAGGGCATCTATGGCGGCGCCTATGCCGACGACATGCGCTGGGAGCGGCTCGCCGATGGTGTTGCCGCTACCGAGCGTCGGTTGGGTCGCAAACCCCGCATGCTCGTCGCGAAGATGGGGCAGGACGGGCACGACCGCGGCGCCAACCTCGTCAGCAGCATGTTCGGCGATCTGGGGTTCGAGGTCGTCCCCGGCCCGCTGTTTCAGACGCCCAAGGAAGCCGCGGTGCTCGCACTGGAGAAGGATGTCGACGTCGTCGGCGCCTCCAGCCTGGCGGCCGGGCACAAGACGCTGATCCCCGAACTGATCGGCCATCTGCGCGACGCAGGCCGCGCCGACATCAAGGTGATTGCCGGCGGTGTGATCCCGGCGCAGGACTATCAGGCGCTGCGCGATGCGGGCGTGCAGGCGATCTTCGGCCCCGGCACCAACCTGATCAAGGCGGCCGAAGAGGTGTTGCGCCTGCTCGGCCACAATATGCCGCCGCAGGAGGACGCCGCGTGATCGAGGACTCGGACGAGCCGGTTGGCGATGCGCCGTTCCCTCGCTCCTACGACTTCTTCAAGCACACGACCGGCATCGCCCTCGTGTCGCTGGGCGGCGTGTTTGCCTTTGCCGACGGGCAGGGCGTGCGCTTCGAGCATAAGCAGCTGATCGTCATCCTCGCCTTCATCGGGCTGGCGGGCGTTACCAGCCTGTTCATGGCCTCGCACCTCGCCAGCCTCGAGGTCAGCGCGCATCCGCGTGCCAAGGTTGCGCGGACGATCCGCATCGCGCAAGCCGCGGTCAGCACCCTGCTGTCTGGCGGGGTCGGAGCCTTTCTCTACAACTTCACACCGGCGATCCTGCAATGACCCGTAATGACTGGACCCGCGACGAGATCGCAGCCCTGTTCGACCTGCCCTTCGACGAACTGATGTGGCAGGCGCAGACCGTCCACCGCGCGCATCACGCGGCGGGGCAGGTGCAGCTGTCGACGCTCCTCTCGATCAAGACGGGCGGCTGCCCGGAGGACTGCGGCTATTGCTCGCAGTCGGTCAGCGCCGACAGCGGGGTCAAGGCGACCAAGCTGATGGATGTGCGCAGCGTCCTGCAAGCGGCGGCGCAGGCCAAGGACAATGGCTCGACCCGCTTCTGCATGGGTGCGGCGTGGCGCAATCCCAAGGACCGCGACATGGGCGCGATCGTCGCGATGGTCGAGGGCGTGCGCGGCATGGGCATGGAAACGTGCATGACGCTCGGCATGCTGGAGCCGCATCAGGCGCGGCAGCTCGCCGACGCGGGCCTCGATTACTACAATCACAATATCGACACCTCGCCCGAGCGCTATGGCGACGTCATCACGACGCGCAGCTTCCAGGAGCGGCTCGATACGCTCGATGCGGTGCGGAGCGCAGGGATCAACGTGTGCTGCGGCGGGATCGTCGGCATGGGTGAAACGCGCGAGGATCGCGTCGGCTTCGTCCATGCGCTGGCGACCCTGCCCGAGCATCCCGGCAGCGTGCCGGTCAATGCTTTGGTGCCGGTGAAGGGCACCGTGCTCGGCGACATGCTCGCCGACACGCCGCTCGCCAAGATCGACGAGATCGAGTTCGTCCGCACCGTGGCCGTCGCGCGCATCACCATGCCCGAGAGCATGGTGCGCCTGTCCGCGGGGCGCGAGAGCATGTCGGATTCGGCGCAGGCGCTGTGCTTCATGGCGGGGGCCAATTCGATCTTCACTGGCGATAAGCTGCTGACCGCGGGCAACGCCGGCGACGACAAGGACGCCGCGCTCTTCGCGAAGCTGGGCGTGACGCCGATGGCGGCGGAGCCCAGCGCCCGTCACCCCGGCCATGAGCCGGGGTCTGGCTGTTGCGGACCTGCGGCAGGAAGCGGGACCCCGGGTCAAGCTCGGGGTGACGCGGTGATGGCCGAGGCGGCGGAGTGAGGGCGCTCATCCGCGTGGCAGCGATCGTCTTTACGGTCGTCTCGACGTCGTTCTGGTTGATAGCAACGAGCATCACTACGCATGACGGCGCTATCGTGCAGGTCCAGTCAGCCAAGTCGGCAAGCTATCTCACGTCGTACCTGTTCTACGCGGTGCCGACGCTGCTCTACGCCGTGCTTTGCACGCTGTTCTGCCACTGGTTTGCCCGTCTCGTCGTAAAACAGGTCCCACGCAAATGAGCATTTCCCTCCTGCTGGGCAGGAGGGGTTAGGGGAGGGCCTGTCCTCCCCACCATCAGAACGATGCCCGCGCGCGGAGAGGCTTTCGAGAGTCCGATCCGTCAGCGGGAGGGAGAAGAGGATGTTCAAGAAAATCCTGGTCGCCAATCGTGGTGAGATCGCCTGCCGCGTGTTCCGCACTGCGAAGCGCATGGGGATCAAGACGGTCGCGGTCTATTCCGATGCCGACGCGCGATCCCCCCACGTGCTGATGGCGGACGAGGCGGTGCGCCTGGGGCCGGCGCCCGCCGCCGAAAGCTACCTTAAGGCCGAGCTGATCCTGCTCGCCGCCAAGGAGACGGGCGCGGACTGTATCCACCCCGGCTACGGCTTCCTGTCCGAACGCGAGAGCTTTGCGCGTGCCTGCGCCGAGGCGGGCATCGCCTTCGTCGGCCCGCCGCCGAACGCGATCGCGGCGATGGGCGACAAGATCGAATCGAAGAAGCTGGCGAAGGACGCGGGCGTCAACGTCGTCCCCGGTTTCCTGGGGGAGATCGCGGACACCGACGAGGCGGTGCGGATCGCGACCGACATCGGCTATCCGGTGATGATGAAGGCGTCGGCCGGCGGCGGCGGCAAGGGCATGCGCCTCGCGTATAGCGAGCAGGACGTGCGCGAAGGGTTCGAGGCGACCAAGCGCGAGGGTCTCGCCAGCTTCGGCGACGATCGCGTGTTCATCGAGAAGTTCATCGAATCGCCGCGTCACATCGAGATCCAGGTGCTCGGCGACCAGCATGGCAACATCCTGTACCTCAACGAGCGCGAATGTTCGGTGCAGCGCCGCCACCAGAAGGTGGTCGAGGAAGCGCCCTCGCCCTTCGTGACGCCGGCGATGCGCAAGGCGATGGGCGAACAGGCCGTCGCGCTGGCCCGTGCGGTGGGCTATTATTCCGCGGGAACGGTCGAGCTGATCGTCTCGGGCGCGGATACGACCGGCGAGAGCTTCTACTTTCTCGAGATGAACACCCGGCTGCAGGTGGAACATCCGGTGACCGAGGAGATCACCGGCCTTGACCTCGTCGAACAGATGATCCGCGTGGCGGCGGGGGAGCCGCTGTCGATCACCCAGGATCAGGTCGGCATCAACGGCTGGTCGGTCGAAAACCGCGTCTATGCCGAGGACCCGTATCGCGGCTTCCTGCCCAGCATCGGGCGGCTGGTGCGGTACAATCCGCCGGTGGCCACCTCGTCACCCCAGCGAAGGCTGGGGTCTCCCGCGACAGGCGCGGGACAGGAGCCGCACGAGACCCCAGCCTTCGCTGAGGAGACGCAAGGTGACGAACCCCGCATCCGCGTCGATGATGGCGTCGCCGAGGGCGGTGAGGTCAGCATGTTCTACGATCCCATGATCGCCAAGCTCGTCACCTGGGCGCCGACGCGCGAGGCGGCGATCGATGCGCAGATCGCTGCGCTCGACGCATTCGAGATCGAGGGGCCGGGCACCAACATCGACTTCCTGTCGGCGCTGATGCAGCACCCGCGCTTCCGGTCGGGCAACATCACCACGGGGTTCATTGCCGAGGAATATCCCGACGGCTTCCACGGCGCCCCCGCCGACGCCGACCTCAAGCGCCATCTCGCCGCGATCGCCGCCTTTGCCGCGACCGCGCAGGCCGATCGTGCGCGCCGCATCGACGGCCAGCTTGGCAGCCGCCTGCAGCCGCCGCATGCCTGGAGCGTGCGGATCGACGGCGAGGACCATGACGTGACGGTCTCGACCGACGGCATCACGGTCGATGGCGACGCGCTCGACATCGCGCTGGAATATACCCCCGGCGACCGGATGGTGGAGGCCGAGATCGGCCCGGAAAACGGGGAGGACGCGCAGCTCACCGTCCGCATCCTGCCCGTCCGCAGCGGCTTCCGCCTGACCACGCGTGGTGCGAGCCATGACGTCCGTGTCCTGCCCGCGCACGCCGCGCCGTACGCGCAGCATATGATCGAGAAGGTGCCGCCCGATTTGTCGCGCTTCCTGATCGCGCCGATGCCGGGCCTGCTCGTCCGCCTCGACGTCGGCGCGGGCGATGCGGTGGAAGCGGGGCAGCCGCTTGCCGTGGTCGAGGCAATGAAGATGGAAAATATCCTGCGCGCCCAGAAGGCGGGCCGGGTGAAGGCCGTCTCCGCCGCCGCCGGCGACAGCCTGGCGGTCGACCAGATCATCCTCGAAATGGAATGAGCCACCGCCGCCGGGCGCGCCCGCCCGGCGGTCAGGGGGCGTGTGGCCGTCCGATCGCGCGCGCATAGACGGCGAGCAACGCGACCGCAGCGACCGCCAGCCACACGCCCGCCGTTCCCACCGCACCATAGACGGCGGCTCCGCCGCACGCGCCCGCGACCAGCCCCATCCACAGCAAGGCATAGGGCAGCCACGCCCAGCGCGGCCCGCTGCCCATCAGCGCGGCGGTCAGCCGCTGTATGCATTTTACCAGCGTCCCGGTCATATAGGTGACGCCGATGCTCACCTCGCCATCGCGCTGGAAGATGGTGTTCGCCGCGCCCATCGCCGCCGCCATCATCAGGCTGGTCGCCATCGCGGGCGATCGTCCGTCGCTCGCCGCGGCAAGCGCCAGCAGCGCGCCCATCAGCAGCAGCGAGACGGGCAGGCGCCCACCCCCGTGCCGCAGCGACAGCCATGTCCCGCCCGCCACGCCGGCCGCAAAGCCCGCGATCAACGCGCCGGCAACATACGCGACATGGACATCCGTCACCGCACCGACCGCGAATCGGGTGGAATTGCCGCTCATGAACGACACGAAGAACCCGCCCAGCCGCAGGAACCCGATCGCATCGACATATCCCGCCGTCGCCGCAAGGCCGGCGGCGAGAAACCAGAAGCGGCGGTCGTAGCGGGTCATCGGCCGGGAGTGTTGGGGAATAGCGGGCGGGGACTCAAGGGGCGACTTGGGAGGGATCGTCTGCATCGACGACCGTCGCCTTCCGGCGGCCGAAGACGAGCAAGCTCAGCACCGACAGGCCCAAGGCGCAGGCCGCTCCGTAGAGCATCACCCCGCCGAAGCCCTGCACCAGTGCGGCGCGAGCGGTGGCGAGACCGATGCTAGCGGTGACGCCCGACAGATTACCGGCGGCGATCGTCTCGGACAGGCGGATGAGGGCACCGGGCTCGACCCGCGGCGCGACTTCGCTCAGGCTGGTGCGGATACCTTCGAGCAGGATGAAGCCCATCAGCGCGATGTTGATCGCCAGCGAGATCATCCGCGCGCTCATGTCCATGCCCGACGCCATCCCTGCGCGCTCCGGGGGCAGCGCCCCGGTCGCGGTGTTGGTGACGGGGGTGTTGGTCAGGCCGAGCCCGACCCCTGCGACGACGCAACCGGGCAGCATCGGCCACGCGCTCCCGTTGCCGCTCCTCGCTGCGAACCACATCAGGACGAAGCCGAGCCCGATGGTAAAGAGCCCCGTCGGAATGACGAACGCAGCCCCGCGCTTGGCCAGCAAGCGCTCGGCGAAGGGCGGCACCACCAGCGTGGGCAACGTGTAGGCCAAGAGCGCCAGCCCCGCCGTCACGCTGTTCAGCCCCAGCACCGCTTGGAAATAGATCGGCAGGTAGATCACGAACGGCCAGAAGCTGAAGTTCATCCCCGCCGATCCGAGCAGCGCGCCGGAGAAGGCGCGGGTGCGGAAGGCGCCGAAATCGAACATCGGCCGCGCGGCGTGCATCTCCACGACGATGAAGGTGAGAAAGCTGATCACGCCAACACCAGCAAGCACGATGCCGAGGCGATTGGCGCCCAGTCCTTGCCCCTGCGTGATGAGGTAGACGAGGCAGAATACGGCGAGCGACAAGGTCGCTATGCCCGGCAGGTCGATCCGCACGGCATGGGGATCGGAGGATTCGACCACGCCCGTTAGGGCCAGCGCGAGCGTGAGCAGCGCCAGCGCCACATGGACGAGGAACACCCACTGCCAACTCGCGACGGCGACCGTCAGCCCGCCGACCAGCGGACCGAAACCCAGGCCGATCCCGAAGATGACGCCCCACCAGCCGAACGCCGTGCCGCGCTCCGGTCCGTCGCGAAACTGGTGTGACAGGACGGCGATCTGGCAGGCCAGCATCGCTGCGCCGCTCGCCCCTTGCAGGAATCGCGCGGCGATCAGCATCGGGGCGCTGGTGGCCAGGCCGCAAGCGAGGGAAGCAAGACCGAACACGACGATGCCGCCCAGGAAGATGCGCTTGCGCCCAAACCGGTCGGCCAGCGCGCCCGCCGCCATCAGGCAGGTCGTCATCGCGATCGTATAGGCATTCATGATCCACTGGAGCTGGCGGAAGTTGGCCGGCAAGACCTGCTCCAGCGTGGGCAGGATGCTCGGAATGCTCGATATCTCCAGCCCGAGCATCAAGGCGGAGAGACAGATGGCCGCGAGTGCGGCGCGGTTTCGGGTGGCGGCGGTAGCGTTCATCGTGCGGCCCTGCTGCTGTGATCGGCACAGGGCGCCTTGATGCGGGAGCGCGCTGTCTCACGCTCGTGGTCGATGGCCTTGCCGATCCTGGTCGTCATCATCGGCAAAGTGACGGCTGGTTTATTATCAAACAACCGGATGGCAGGTCATATCAGTGACAACAAAACGAGATGGTTTGCGGGCATGACGCTGGAAGTCGACGCGGTCCGTGCGTTCCTCATGGTCGCGGACCATCGCAGTTTCACCCGCGCCGCCGACGTGCTGGGGACCACGCAGGGCGCGGTCAGCGTCAAATTGAAGCGGCTGGAGGACCGGCTGGGCACGCGGCTGATCGAACGCACGCCGCGGCAGGTCCGCCTGTCGGCACAGGGCGAGGTCTTCATCCAGTCCGCGCGCGAGTTCCTTGACGCGCATGAGCGCGCGCTCGCCGGACTGACCGCCACCCGCCGCCGCTTTCGGCTCGGTATCGCGGGTCATGTCATGGGGCCGGAGGTTCCGACACTGCTGGCCAGGCTGAAGTCGCTCGACCCGGCGCTGACCGTGGAGGTGCTGATCGACAATTCAAGCGTACTGCTCGACGGCTTCGAAAGCGGCCGGTTTGATGCGGTCATCATCCGCAGCGACGACGACCGCCGCGATGGCGAAATCCTCGGGCCGGAGCATTTCGGCTGGTTCGCCTCTCCAGCGTTCGAGCATCGTGCCGGCGAACCGCTGCGGCTTGCGGCGATGTCGCCGTGCTGCTCCGTGCGGGATGTCGCGACCCGGCTGCTGGACCGGGCATCGGTCGCGTGGGAAGAGGTCTTCGTCGGCGGCACGTCGGCGATCGCGGCGGCCTTGTCCGCCGGGCTCGGGGTATCCGCCTTCCCGCGCCGGCTCGCGCCTGCCGACGTGATCGATGTCGGCGATGCGCTCGGCCTGCCGCCGCTGCCATCGCTGTCGATCGTCCTGCATCCTTCGCTGTCGGACCCGAAGACGAAGGAGACGCTGCGGGCGATCACCGCCGCGTTCCGGGAGCATCGCCGCGCGAGTAACGGGATACAGGGTCGACGGGCGATCCCGGACTGACGGCTCGACGTGCCGCGTCACGATGTCGATGACCGATGAAAGCGTTCGGGCACGAGGCTCATCAGGCCGAGAAGCGCGAGGGCCCCGCCCACCCACAGCGGTGCCGTCAGGCCATCGCCGTGGTCGATTGCGGCGCCGCCGGCCCAGGTGCCGACGGCCAGACCGGCGGTGATAATCGACGCGTGCAGGCTGTTGACGAGCGGCCCCGGATGCGCTGTCCGCATCACGCGCGTGACCATCGCGGGGTTCAGCGCATTGCGTCGGGTGAAGGAGCGCGTGAATGGCCGCGAAGCTGGGTTCGTCAGCAGCCCGGGCGAGCCTCCCCGCCGCTACGATGCCGTCTGGCAGAACATGCCAGCGGGACGTCCGGTGGGAATTTCCGCAACCGTCAGTGGGATATGATAAGGTGTTTTTAGCCGACACCCTCGGCGTGGCCTGTAAGTCTTTAAGAAGACTGGAGCGGGCGAAGGGATTCGAACCCTCGACCCCAACCTTGGCAAGGTTGTGCTCTACCCCTGAGCTACGCCCGCTCTGGCGCCTGTGCCGGCTGCTCGTTGGAGCCACCGGCTGGGTGAGGCGCGTCCACTAGCGGCGACTGCGCGAGGCCGCAAGCCCCATCTTGTGATTTTCGCACACGATTTCGACTTGGCGACTCGATATACGGAACATTACAAGAACATGTATGTCCGACTCGTCCGCCCTGATCGCCCGTCTGCGTGGCCTTGCCGCCGCTGGCGGGGCTGCGCAAGCGGCGGCGGCACCGGTCGATGCCTGGCGACATGAAGGGCTGGCGCGCGCGCAACTCCATGAAATCTATGCGCTGGAGGGCGAAGATGGGGCGAGCGTCGCGGGGTTCGGCCTGGCGTTGGCTCTAGCTGCCGGGGCGGTGCCGCTGCTGTGGCTGCGGACCGAGGCAGGGGAGCGCGCGCAGGGCCGGCTGCATGCGAGCGGGCTCGCCGAACTGGGCCTGGCGGCCGATTCGGTGCTGCTCGTCGTCGTCGCCGACGAATCGGCGCTGCTGCGCGCGGCGGCGGATGCGGCGCGCTGTGGGGGGCTGGGCATGGTGCTGGTCGAAAGCGTCGGGCCGATGCCGGGGCTGGACCTTACCGCGACGCGGCGGCTGATGCTGGCGGCGGAGGCGTCGGGCGTCACACTGCTGTCGCTGCGGATCGGCGCGGAACCGGTCGCGAGCGCCGCTGCGACGCGGTGGAGCGTTGCCGCCGTGCCCTCGACCGCGCTGGATCAGGGTCTGGGCGAGGGCGCGCCGGGCCTGCCCGCTTTCGATGTCGAATGTGTGCGCCGGCGTGGCGGTCCTGCGGGGCAGCGCTGGCGTGTGGAGTGGGATCGTGATGCCAAGAGTTTCCGTGACGCGCCGCTATCTGGCGCTGGTCTTTCCGTGGCTCCCGATCGAGCGGCTGCGCGCCACCCGGCCGCATCTGTTCGTCGGCGGTGAGGCGCCGGTCGCCTTCGTCGAGACGGTGGGCCAGGCGATCCGGCTGACCGCGACCGATCTGGCCGCGGCGCGCGCCGGGCTGGAGCCGGGGCTGACGCTGGCCGACGCCCGCGCGCGCGTGCCCGAACTGGAGGTGTTTCCGGCCGATCCGCATGCCGACATGGACTGGCTGGAGCGGCTGGCCGATGGCTGCACGCGCTACAGCCCCACGGTCGCGCTGCTGCCCCCCGATGCGCTGGTGATCGACATTGCGGGATGCGTCCATGCTTTCGAGGGGGAGCGTCCGCTTGCCGCCGATGTCGAGGCGCGGATGGCACGGCGTGGGATCCTGGCACGCCATGCGTTCGGCGACACGCCCGAAATCGCCTGTGCGCTCGCCCGCTATGCCGGCGCGCCGGCGCCTGACGAGACGCGTGCGGTGAAGCGCCTGCCGGTCGCGGCGCTGGAGCTGGATGCGGACGCGACGGTGGCGCTGACCCGCGCGGGGTTGAAGACGGTGGGCGACGTGATGGCGCGCCCGCTCGCCGGCATCGCCGCGCGCTTTGGCGAGGAAGCGGCGACCGCGGTGCGGCGGCTGTCGGGCGACTATAAGGCGCCGGTCCGGCCGCGCGTGCGCGTTGCGCCGGTGGCGGTGGAGCGGCGCTTTGCCGAACCAATCGCGCGAACCGATTATGCGCTCGAGGTGATCGAAGAGCTGGCGGGCGAGGCGGGAAACACGCTCGGCCAGCGCCATCAGGGCGGGCGGCGGTGGGAGGCTCGGCTGTTCCGCAGCGACGGCCATATCCAGTCGCTGCGTGTCGAGACGGGGCAACCGACGCGCGACGTCGCGCTGCTGATGCGGTTGTTTGCCGAGCGGATCGACGCGCTCGCCGACCCGCTCGATCCCGGCTACGGTTATGACCTCATCCGGCTCGACGTGACGCTCGCCGAGCGGCTCGATGCGGCGCAGCTGCGGCTGGAGGGCGGCGAGGGGGCGACCCAGGTGCCGGCGGTGGCGGAGCTGATCGATCGCCTCTCCACCCGGCTGGGCCGTGAGCGGGTGCGGCGATTCGCCCCGCGCGACAGCCATATCCCCGAGCAGGCCGAACTGATGCTGCCCGCCGCCACACCGCCGCCCGCGGGGGACTGGCCGCAGGCGGAGGCGGGGGAGCCGCCGCTCAGGCCCATCTATCTGTTCGATCCGCCCCAACCGATTGAGGCGGTGATGGCGGAGGTGCCCGACGGCCCGCCGCACCGTTTCCGCTGGCGGCGCCGCGTCCACGAGGTCGCGCGCGCCGAGGGGCCCGAGCGGATCGCCGGCGAATGGTGGCGCCGTCACGACGTCGCCATCCCGACGCGCGATTATTACCGGATCGAGGACCGCCGGGGGCGGCGCTTCTGGATCTTCCGCCACGGCCTGCATAGCGAACAGGCGCACCCGCGCTGGTACGTCCATGGGTTGTTCGCGTGAGAGTGTTCCAGCTTTCACCGTCATCCCGGATTTGGTCCGAGATCTACTTCGCGGCGCGTGGCGCAGCGGGAGGGGCGGGCGAGACCCCGGCGGCCCGGTGGGCTCCAGACCGAGCCCGGAGTGACGGGGTGGAAGGGGCTGGCGGTGCGATCGCACCATGAGCGGGTTCGTCGAGCTCGTCGCTGCGACCAATTATTCGTTCCTCGACGGCGCCAGCCATGCCGAAGACATGGTCGCACAGGCGATCACGCTCCGCCACGCCGGCATCGGTATCGCCGACCGTAACACCGTCGCTGGTGTGGTGCGCGCCTATGACGCGCTGAAACGCGCCGAAACCGGGCGGCTGGGTGCCGCCTTGCCACCCTTCGGCTTCACGCTGGCGGTCGGCACCCGTCTCGTCTTCGCGGATGGTACGCCCGACATCGTCGCCTATCCCGTCAACCGCACCGGTTGGGGACGGCTGACGCGGATCCTGACGACGGGCAATCTGCGGTCGGTGAAGGGCGATTGCCTGCTGGGACTGGGCGACCTCATCGCGCTGCATCGCGACCTGCTGCTGATCGTCCTGCCCGAAAGCAGTTCGCGTCCCGGGGTAGCAATCGATGAGGGTGAGCGTCCACCGCCGCGCAGCGATCCCAGCCTCGCCACGACGCTGAGGGCAGTCAAGCGGCTGGCACCCGACGGTGTCTGGCTGGGGGTCAGCATGGCCCGCCGCGGCCACGACCGCCGCCGCCTCCGCCGTTTGAGGGCCCTGGCCGAGGCGGTCGGCGTGCCGCTGCTAGCGACCACGGACGCGCTCTATGCGCAACGCGACGACCGGCCCTTGCACGACGTCGTGACGTGCATCCGCGAAGGCGTGACCATCGATACGGCCGGACGTCGCCTCGCGGCCAATGGCGAACGCCATCTGAAGGACGAAGCCGAGATGCGACGCCTGTTCCGCGACGCGCCCGAAGCGATCGACGAAAGCCTTCGCCTGCTGGGTCGCATCGGCTTCTCGCTCGACCAGTTGCGATACGAATATCCGCACGAGCCGGTGCCGGCGGGCTGGGACGCGCAGGCATGGCTGGAACATCTCGTCTGGCAGAATGCGCTCGACCGCTACGGGGATCGCGTTCCAGACCGTATCCTCACCCTGCTGTACGAAGAGTTCGACCTCATCCGGCGTCAGCAATATGCCTATTATTTCCTGACGGTGCATGACGTGGTGCGGTTCGCGCGCAGCTGTACCCCGCCGATCCTGTGTCAGGGGCGCGGGTCGGCGGCCAATTCGGTCGTCTGCTACCTGCTGGGCGTCACCTCGGTCGATCCGCTGAAATACGACCTGCTGTTTTCGCGCTTCGTATCCGAAGAACGCGGCGAGCCCCCCGACATCGACGTCGATTTCGAACACGAGCGGCGCGAGGAGGTGATGCAATATATCTATCGCCGCTACACCCGCGAACGCGCGGCGATCGCGGCGACCGTCATCCATTATCGCCCGCGCAGCACCGTGCGCGAGGTCGGCCGCGTGCTGGGGTTCAGCGAGGACGTGACGCAGCGACTGACCAGCACCGTCTGGGGCAGCTTTTCCGACCGCATGCCCGAACAGCGCTTCACCGAAACCGGGTTCGACCCCGCCAATCCCCGCCTGGCGCAGCTTGGCGACATGGTGTCGCGCCTGCTGCAATTTCCCCGCCATCTGTCGCAGCATGTCGGCGGCTTCGTACTGACGCAGGGGCGGCTCGACGAAATGGTGCCGATCCACAACGGCGGCATGAAGGACCGGACGTTCATCGAATGGGACAAGGACGACATCGACTGTCTGGGCCTGATGAAGGTCGACATCCTGGCGCTCGGCATGCTGACGTGCATCCGCAAAGCCTTCGACCTGATGGAGACGCATGGCCTGGGCCGCTACGCGCTGGACAGCCTGGCGACCGACGAGCATCCCGACGTCTATAAGATGCTGTGCAAGGGCGACAGCATCGGCGTGTTCCAGGTGGAAAGCCGCGCCCAGATCAACATGTTGCCGCGGCTGCGGCCGCAGGAATTCTACGATCTGGTCGTCCAGGTCGCGATCGTTCGGCCGGGCCCGATCGAGGGCGACATGGTCCATCCCTATCTGCGCCGCCGCACCAAGAAGGAGCCGGTCGATTTCCCCTCGCCATCGCCGCTGTACGGTCCGCCCGACGAGCTGTTTCAGCTTTTGAAGGCAACCTATGGCGTACCGTTGTTCCAGGAACAGGCGATGAAGCTGGCGATCGTCGCGGCCGGCTTCACCCCCGGCGAGGCGAATGAGCTGCGACGCGCGATGGCGACGTTCCGCAAGGTGGGCGGCATGGACAATTTCCAGGCCAAGCTGATCGGCGGGATGGTCCGGCGCGGCTATCCGCAGGAGTTCGCGGAACGCTGCTACAAGCAGATCGAAGGGTTCGGCAGCTACGGCTTTCCCGAGAGTCACGCGCTGTCGTTCGCGCGGCTGGTGTATGTGTCGTCGTGGATCAAATGCTTCCACCCGGCGGTGTTCGGCTGCGCGATCCTCAATTCGCAACCCATGGGTTTCTATGCGCCTGCGCAGCTGGTCGAGGACGCGCGCGCGCATGGCGTGGTGGTGCGGCCGATCGATGTGAATGCGAGCCAGTGGGACAATGTGCTTGAACGGACCGAGGATGGGGATTTCGCGATCCGGCTGGGGTTTCGGCAGATCGACGGATTTCGGCAGGATTGGGCGACGGCGCTGGTCGCGGCGCGGGGGGAAGTGCCCTTTGCGAGCGTCGAACAGGTCGCGGGCCGTGCGGGCCTGCCGACGCGGGGGCTGAACCTGCTCGCCGATGCGGATGCGTTCGGGTCGATCGCACTCCCCCGCCGTGCCGCCCTGTGGGACGTGCGGCGGACGCCGCCCAAACAGCTGGCGCTGTTCGCCGCGGCGGAGGCGCCCGAATTGCGCGAGGAGGCCGATCCGCCGCTGCCCGCAATGCCGATCAGCGAAGAGGTGGCGGCGGATTACCAGACGACGCGGCTGTCGCTGAAGGGCCATCCGATGCGATTCCTGCGGCCGCTGTTCGCCGCCGAAGGCGTGCTGTCGAGCGAGCAGGCGGCGCGGGCGAAGGACGGACGGCGCGCGCGCGTCGCCGGGGTGGTGCTGGTCCGCCAGCGGCCGGGCAAGGGCAATGCGATCTTCGTCACGATCGAGGACGAGACGGGCATCACCAACGCGCTGCTATGGGCGCGCGATTTCGAGGCGAACCGGCGCGCGATTATGGCGGCGCGACTATTGGTGCTGGAGGGCGTGATTCAGCGCAGCGAGGAGGGCGTTATCCATCTGATGACGGTCAAGGCCTATGACCGCACCGTGGAGCTTCGGCGGCTGTCGTCGGACTATGACGGCCAGATGCCGCTCGCGCCGGTGGACGAGGTGATTCGCCCCAAGCCGATCGCCGGCCAGGATCCGCGCGGGCGACATCCGCGTGACGTGCGCATCCTGCCCAAATCGCGGGACTTTCATTGAAGCTTTCCCGCCGCCCCACCCACTGCGTCACCCCGGACCGAGTCCAGGGGTGACGGAGAAAATCGGGCGGGCCGCCTTGCCGAACCCCTCGCACAACCAAAAGCCTTGGCGTCGGCGCTTGCCTGCCCCACATGGGCGCCAAGAATGGACGAAGGGAGCAAGACGTGGCCACGTTAGGACTGTCGCCAGCCGACAAGCAGGCGGTCGAGGATTTCCGCCGCGACGTCGTCGAACCGTCGATGACGTCCCTCGTCATCATCGATTTCTGGGCGGAATGGTGTGGACCGTGCAAGGCGCTGGGCCCCGTGCTGGACAAGGTCGCCGCGGCCTATGCCGACAAGGGCGTGGTGCTTGCCAAGGTCGATACCGACAAGAACCAGTTCATTGCCGCGCAATTCCAGATCAAGTCGATCCCGACCGTCTATGCGATGTTCCAGGGGCAGCTGGTCGCCGACCTGACCAGCGCGCGCACCGAATCGCAGCTGCGCACGATCCTGGACCAGTTGCTGAAGCAGCTGCCCATCCCGTCGGAGGCGGCCGATGCCGCCGCCGAGATCGAACCGCTGATCGCGATGGGCGAGGATGTGCTGGCGAGTGGCGATGCCGAGCGGGCGTTGTCGATCTTCGACCAGCTGTTCGAGATGGCGCGGGAGAATCCGGCCATCCTGTCGGGTCGTATTCGTGCGCTCGTCGCGGCGGGGCAGACCGATGAGGCACAGGCCGCGATCGACGCGCTGCCGGCCGACATCAAGGACGCGGGGATCGAGCGCGCCAAGGCGGCGCTCGCGCTCGCCCAGAGCGCGCCGCAGGGCGAGGACACCGCCGGCCTCGCCGCGGAGGTCGCCGCGCATCCTGACGATCACGAACGCCGCTTCGCCCTCGCCAATGCGCAGATGGCGGCGGGGGATCGCGATGCCGCGGCCGACAATCTGCTCCACATCGTCGCTGCCGAGCGCGATTGGAACGATGGCGCGGCACGCCAGCAGCTGCTCAAGCTGTTCGAGGTCGTCGGCCTGGTAGACCCCTGGGTGTCGGCACAGCGCCGCCGCCTGTCCGCGATCCTGTTCGGATGACGCAGGGCACCCGCCTGTCGATCTTTCCGCTGCCCGGGGCGCTGCTGTTCCCGGGCATGCACCTGCCGTTGCACATCTTCGAGCCGCGCTATCGGGCGATGGTGTCGGACGCGATGGCGCGCGACCGGCGGATCGGGATGATCCAGCCGCTGACGATGCCGGCGACGGTCGAGGAGCGGTCGGCGCTGTACGACATCGGCTGCGTCGGCAAGATCGCCGAGGTCGAGGCGTTGGACGACGGCCGATACAATCTGGTGCTGGAAGGCGTCGCGCTGTTCCGCGTGCTGCGCGAACTCGACGTGACGACGCCGTTCCGCCAGATCGAGGCGGAGCTGCTGCCGGTGCGCGCGGACGAAACGCTGTCGCTGGGCCGCCGATCGTCGCTGGAGCAGGAATCGCGCCGCTTTGCCGATGCGCAGGGTTATGCGGTCGACTGGGACGCGGTGGGGCGGCTGGACGACGAAAGTCTGGTCAACGGCATCGCGCAGATCGCGCCGTTCGACGCCGCGGCGAAGCAGGCCTTGCTCGAAGCGTCGGATATCGAATCGCGCGCGGAACTCATCATCCAGCTGATGCAATTCTTCGGCCGGCATGACGGCGACGAGCGGGTGACGCTGCAATGAGCGCCGGCATCGATCCCTGGCTGCTCGAACGGCTCGTCTGCCCGGTGACGCGCCAGCCGCTGCGCTATGACGAGGCCGCGCAGGAACTCGTGTCGGAGGCGGCGGGCCTCGCCTATCCGATCCGCGACGGCGTGCCGGTGATGCTGCCCGAGGAGGCGCGGCGGCTGTAGCCCGCCCGCCTTCATCTCCATCATTGCGCACCGGCCTGCGACGCACGATGTTGTTGCCATGAAAGCGGCGGTTACGGCGGTCCTCGGACCCACGAACACGGGCAAGACCCATCTCGCCGTCGAGCGGATGTGCGCGCACTCCAGCGGCATCATGGGCTTTCCGCTGCGGCTGCTGGCCCGCGAAGTGTACGACCGCGTCGTCAAGCTGAAGGGTGCCGATCAGGTCGCGCTGGTGACGGGCGAGGAAAAGATCGTCCCCCCGAATGCGCGCTGGCATTTGTGTACGGTCGAATCGATGCCGGAGACCGATGTCGCCTTCGTCGGGCTGGACGAGGCGCAGCTGGGAACAGACCCGGAGCGCGGGCACGTGTTCACCGATCGGCTGCTGCGGCGGCGCGGGCGCGAGGAGACGATGATCCTGGGCTCCGAAGCGCTTAGGCCTATGATTCGCGCGTTGGTGCCCGATGCCGAGATCATCGGCCGGCCGCGCTTTTCCAAGCTGACCTATGCGGGCGCCAAGAAGATCAGCCGCTTGCCGAAGCGCTCCGCGATCGTCGCGTTCAGCGCCGAGGAGGTCTATGCCGTCGCCGAAATGCTGCGGCGGCTGCGCGGCGGGGCCGCGGTGGTGATGGGCGCACTGTCCCCGCGCACCCGCAACGCGCAGGTCGCGATGTTCCAGGCGGGCGAGGTCGATTATCTCGTCGCGACCGATGCGATCGGCATGGGCCTCAACATGGACGTCGCGCACGTCGCCTTCGCCGGGCTCCACAAGTTCGACGGACGCCGCACCCGGCGGCTGACCGTCGCCGAGATGGCGCAGATCGCCGGTCGCGCCGGGCGGCACCAGCGCGATGGCACGTTCGGCGGCGTGACCGAAGAGGGGCCGGGCGCGTTCCTGCCCGAAGAGGTGTTCGCGATTGAGGAGCATCGCTTCCCCCCGATCGGTAATCTCTACTGGCGCAACGGCGAGCCCGATTTCACCAGCATCGACGCGCTGATCGCCAGTCTGGAGCGGCGTCCCGAACCGGGCGTGCTGCTCGCCGCGCCGCAGGCAACCGATCTTGCGGTGCTGAAGCGGCTGGCGGACGAAAGCTGGGTGCGCGACCGGGTGCGGTCGCCGGCGATGGTGAAGCGGCTGTGGGCCGCGTGCGGCCTGCCCGATTTCCGCAAATTGGGGCTCGATCCGCATGCGCGCTTCGTGTCGCGCGTCTTCACCTATCTGTCCGAAGGGCGCGGCGTCGTCCCCAATCAATGGTTCGCCGACGAGGTGGCACGGCTCGATACGATTTCGGGCGATGTCGAGACGATCGCCGGGCGAATCGCGGCGATCCGCAGCTGGGCCTATATCGCGCAGCGCCCCGACTGGCTCGCCGATCCCGCCGCGGGCGCCGATCGCGCCAAGGCGATCGAGGAACGGCTGTCCGACGGGCTGCACGCCAGCCTGACGCAGCGCTTCGTCGACAAGCGTACGACCGCGCTGATCCGTCAGATCGGTGCGGATGCCTCACTGCTGCCCGTGACGATCGGGCCGGAAGGCGAGGTGCTGGTCGAGGACCACCCGATCGGGCGGCTCGATGGATTCCGTTTCACCGTCGATCCGGCCGCGCGGGCTGCGGATCGTCGGCTGTTGCTCGCCGCGGCCGAGAAACGGCTCGTGACCGAGCGCGGGCGGCGTGGCGAGGCGCTGGCGGCGGCAGAGGATGCGGCGCTGACCCTCGTCGACGGCATGATCGTATGGAATGGGCATGGCGTCGCCAAGCTGATGCCGGGGCGTTCGCTGGCGCGGCCGCAGCTGGTGCTGGAGCGCGATCTCGATTGTCTGGCCAAGCCGCAGCGTGAGGCGGTGCAGGCGCGGCTGGTGCGCTGGTTCGACGCGATGCTCCGTCGGCACGTGCCGGCACTGATCGCGCTTGCCGATATGGCGCGCGATCCACAGGCGACGCCGGCGTTGCGGGTGGTTGCCGGCGAGCTTGAGGCGGCTGGCGGCCTTGCGCCCCGGATCGCCTTGCGCGAGGCGGTGGACGGCCTGTCGCCCGACGAACGCAAGCGGCTGCGCAAGGCGGGGGTGACGATCGGCGCGCTCGACCTGTTCGGTGCGCGGCTGCTCAAGCCCGGCGCGGCGCGCTGGCGGGCGGCGTTGTTGGGCGTGCGGGGGCCGGCACCGGTGCTGCCACGCGAAGGCGCGAGCGTGCTGGCCCGTGGCAGCCCGGGGGCGCAGGTCGTCAGTGGCTTTCGACCGCTGGGCGCACAGGCGGTGCGGCTCGACCTCGTCGAGCGGATCGCGCGCGCGGCACATGACGCGCGGCAGGGCAGGAAGCCCTTCGCCCCCGATCCGGCACTCG
Source organism: Sphingomonas sp. S6 (assembly GCF_043498045.1). NCBI lineage: Bacteria > Pseudomonadati > Pseudomonadota > Alphaproteobacteria > Sphingomonadales > Sphingomonadaceae > Sphingomonas > Sphingomonas sp. S6. The sequence continues at coordinate 50,222 of NZ_JBIEOE010000004.1, read as the reverse complement.
GCATTTCGATGGGGGTCGAGCCTGCGACGTTCGAACGGCTGATGGCAGAGCTCGGCTTTCGCAGCGTGCGCGGCGGCGAGGCGCCGACGTGGATCTGGCAAGGGCGCCGCACGGTCCGGCGTGAGTCGCGGCCCGCACCGCCTGCGACCGGCGCCTTTGCGGCACTCGCGGGTTGGAGCGGGCATGGTTGACGCGACGATGCGGCTTGACCGCTTCCTGTGGTTCGTGCGGCTCGCCAAGACGCGCGAGGCGGCGCAGGCGATCGCGTGCGATGGGCATTTGCGTATCGACGGCCGGCCGGTGGGACGCAGCGCGGCGCCGGTGCGCGTCGGCAACATCCTGACCTTCGCGCACCAGGGACGGGTCCGTGTGTTGCGCGTCGAGGCGCTGCCGCTGCGCCGCGGACCGGCACCCGAAGCGCAAGGCTGTTACCAGGAACTGGTTGCGAACGTATCGCAGACACCCGCGATCGATTGACGTGAGCCGGAACGCGGCATAGCAGCCTCGCGTTCGTACCCCGTTCTTCGCTCCATGGTTCACAGGGCGGAGATCGATCGCCCAAGGCCGCAAGGAAGCTCCATGACCTACGTCGTCACCGATGCCTGCATCCGCTGCAAGTATATGGATTGCGTCGAGGTGTGTCCGGTGGACTGCTTCTACGAGGGCGAGAACATGCTCGTCATCAACCCCAGCGAATGCATCGACTGCGGCGTGTGCGAGCCCGAATGCCCGGCCGAGGCGATCCTGCCCGATACCGAGAGCGGCCTGGAACAGTGGCTTGAGCTCAACACGACCTTCTCCGCGCAATGGCCCAACGTCACGCGCAAGCTCGATCAGACGCCGCCCGACGCGGACGCGATGAAGGGTGTCGAGGGCAAGTACGACAAATTCTTCTCGCCCGAGCCGGGTGCCGGCGACTGAGGTTGCGCGATTCCAGTGGGTTGAGCGAAGCTAAGCGACTCAACCGCGCTGGTAATTTTGTTGCGAGTGTGTTAAATGGGTCCACGACGGGCAGGATGAGTCATGCCCGATCAGGAGACACTCGTACCAACCATCCTCGTCGGTCCTGCCCAGCGGTTTTCCGCCATGGACCGTCCACGCGAGCGATGCGACCTTAGAAAGGCCCGTTCATGGCTGCCAAGGCATTGTCCTTCGATGTCGGTGATTACGTTGTTTATCCCAAGCACGGCGTCGGCCGTGTGATCGAACTGCAGAAGCAGGAGATCGCCGGAACCAGCCTGGAGCTGTACGTGCTCCGCTTCGAAAAAGAGCGCATGACGCTCCGCGTCCCCACCAACAAGGCCGAGTCGGTCGGCATGCGCAAGCTGTCGTCGGACAAGACGATGCGCGAGGCGATGGAAACGCTGAAGGGCAAGCCCAAGGTCAAGCGCACCATGTGGTCGCGCCGCGCGCAGGAATATGAAGCGAAGATCAACTCGGGCGACCTCGCGTCGATCGCCGAAGTGGTCCGCGACCTGTTCCGTGCCGACGACCAGCCCGAGCAGAGCTATTCGGAACGCCAGATCTTCGAAGCGGCATGCAGCCGCCTCGCGCGCGAACTCGCCGCGATGGAAGAGGTGGACGAGCTGAAGGCGCAGGAAAAGATCCTCGACATCCTGCGCGCCGCTGCGGCGATCTACAACAAGGACAAGGTGCCGGCGTAAGCCGTTCGCCGCGTGCAATCGAAGAGGGCGGCCCCGCAATGGGCCGCCCTTTTTCGTTGGCCGGTTTTCGTTGGCCGGGCGACGGAGCCGATGACGGCGGTGGTCCGATCGGTCTAGTGTTTACAAATGTAGGCAATGCGCTAGCATCCGGCCACACCACGTGAGGATGCCCGCCATGAACTATCTTGCGCTTGCCCTGATCCCGCTCGCCGCCACCGCTGCGATCGCCGCGGAACGCGACCGTGGCCCCGGTATCGCCGGGCAGCGGCAGGGTGAGGCGATGGTCTATCCGGTGCGCGATTTCGATGCGATCCGGCTGGGCGGGTCGGAACGTGTCGTCGTCCATATCGGCAATGGCTATAGCGTGCGGGCGGAGGGGCCGGCCGCGGCGTTCGCCAACTTCCGCATCGCGCGCGATGGATCGGCGCTGGTCGTCGGGCGGCGCTATGACGAGCGCCAGAGCAGCGCGATGGAGCGGCAGATCGTCGTCCACGTCACCATGCCCGCACTCCGCGCCGCCAGTATCGGTGGATCGGGCAGCCTGAACGCCGATCGCGCGGGCGGGGACCGGTTTTCGGCAGGCGTAGGCGGATCGGGATCGCTGCGCATCGACGCGCTCGATGCGCGGACCGCCGAATTCAACGTCGGCGGATCGGGGATGATCTCTGCCGCAGGAACGGTGGGCACGCTGGAGGCCAATGTCGGCGGTTCGGGCGGGATCGCCGCGACTGGTCTGCGCGCCTCCAAAGCACAGGTGTCGGTCGGTGGGTCGGGTACGGTCCGTGCCACCGTCAGCGGCCCGGCGCAGGTATCGATGGCGGGCAGCGGCATGGTCGATCTGGGGCCGCAGGCGCGCTGCACGGTCAGCGAGGTCGGCAGCGGCCGGGTACGCTGCGGCAACTGATCGCAGACGACTTGCGATGCCCCTCTATGTGTATTAATTAGGCAATACACATAGAGGGGACAGGCTATGCACCGGATTGCAATCGCGTTGATGGGAGCGGCATCGCTGACCGCCTGTTCGGTCGGCAGCGACGAGGGCAGCTCCGTGCCCGCGAGCGGCAGCGGACCGACCCGCACCTATGCGGTGGAGGGGTTCGACCGGATCGCGGTGGCAGGGGGCGACGATGTCGACGTGCGCGCCGGCACGGCCTTTTCCGTGCGCGCCGAGGGGCCGGCGGACGAACTCGACAAGCTGCGTATCGCGCATGATGGCCGTGACCTCGTCATCGGTCGCCAGAAGCGTGTCCTCGGCTTCGGCAGCGGCAAGGGCGTGAAAGTCTTCGTGACGCTGCCACGTCTGTCGGAAGCCAATATCGTCGGCTCCGGCACGATGACGGTCGACCGGATCGAAGGCACGACGTTCGAGGCGAATATCGCCGGATCGGGCGACCTGAATATCGCCGCGCTGACCACCGATGCGGCCGAAGTGAATATCGCCGGTGCGGGCACGTTGCGCGCCGGGGGGACGATCAAGCGGCTGGAGGTCAACGTCATGGGATCGGGCAGCCTCGATGCAGCGGGACTGCGCGTCGGCGAGGCGGACGTGACCGTCGCCGGATCGGGCAACGTCCGCGCCGCGGTCAGCGGGCGGGCGAAGGTGGAGCTGATGGGATCGGGCAACGTCGATCTGGGTGCGGCCGCGCAGTGCGACGTGTCGAAGAAGGGATCGGGTTCGGTCCGCTGCGGCCGATAACGCAGGCCCTTGCCGCCGCGTGGCGGCGGTGCGAGGCTGCGATCATGATCCGTCCCGTCTCCGCCCTGCTGGTCCTGTCGTTCCTCGCGCTGCCATCGGCGGCGAGCGCGGGGGAGCGGCGCGTGTCGATCGGCAGCTTCGATCGGTTGCGGGTGTTCGGCGCCTTTGAGGTAAGCGTGACGACGGGATCGCCGGGCGCAACGGTGGTGGGCGACGACGGCGCGATCGGGGACGTCGACATCCGCGTCGAGGGATCGACGCTGACGATCCGAACTGCCCGCGCTGGCACCTGGACCGAGCAGGATCGGGCGCGTCACACCACGCCGCTGCGCATCCTGTTGTCGACGCCGCGGTTAAGCGCGATCAGCGTGACGGGGGCCAGCAAAGTCTCGGCCGCCCAGTTGAAGGGCGCCAGTATCGATCTCGCCGCAATGGGCGCGGCAACGATCGGCGCGGCGTCGATCGATGGCGATCGCCTTGCCGCACAGCAGGTGGGTGACGGGCAGATCACGCTCGCCGGCCGCGCCGGCGCCGCGCGGCTGTTCGACGGCGGATCGGGGACGATCGATGCGCGGGCGCTCGATGCGGGCGACGTGGTCGTCCGTCTCGACGGACCGGGGACCGTGCGGGCGCGGGCGCGCTATACCGCGCAGGTGACGAGCACCGGCCTGGGCAGCGTCGAGGTCTCCGGCCGGCCGAAGTGCCGCGTCGTCGCGCCGGCCGGCGCTCCGGTCACCTGCGGCTGAGCCTTAGACGAAGCCCAGGTTCCAGCTCGACGCATTGTAATTGCCCATGTTGGGCAGCACCGTCGTCATATTGCCGCCGCTGACCCCGAACCAGTTCGCCAGCGTGGCGGCATATTGGTCGACCGAGATCGTCGGCAGCAGACGGCCCTGTCCCACGTCATCGGCGGTGTTATTGCCGATCGCAGGCGGGGTGCCATAGAAGCGCCGGCCCTTCACCGCACCGCCCAGCACGAAGTGATGGCTGCCCCAGCCATGGTCGGACCCGTCGTCGTTCGACTGCAACGTCCGTCCGAAATCGGACGCGGTGAAGCTCGTCACCTGATCCGCTACGCCGAGTGCGACGGTCGTATCGTAGAAGGCGCGCATCGCATCGGCGACCTTGCCCATCAGCCCGGGATGCTGTGCGACGAGATTGTCGTGCAGATCGAACCCGCCGATCGACACGAAGAACACCTGCCGCTTCGCCCCCAGCTGCGACGAGACCGAAATCAGCCGCGCCACCATCTTCAACTGGTCGGCGAGGCCGTTGTTGCCGGGGAATAGCGAGAAGCCACTGGCCGGCGCCCCGGCGAGCGCGCTGCTGACCTGCGAATAGGTGTCGAGCGCGCGCTTCGACACGCGGGCATGTTCGTCGGCGAACAGATTGCCGTTGCTGCCCGTCATCAGGCTGCGCAGCGTCGCCGCCGCGGCAGTCGATCCATAGAGCGAGGTCGCATTGTTGAGCAACGCGATCGGGCCGCCGGTGCCGATGGCATATTGCACCGCCGACTTGCCGGTCAGATACACCGCATTGCCGCTGGCATTGATGCAGGTCAGCGTCGCCGCGCCATTGCCCGACTGGAACAGGTCGCCCATTCGCCCACCCCAGCCGCTGGTCGCGCCTTCGGGGTTGGACGCCTGGAAATAGCTTTGCTGATCGTTGTGGCTGAAGAGCTTGGGCGGCAGCTTGACGCTATTCGCCTGATACTGTGCCTTGGTCGTCGGCTGCACGAGCGTGCCGACGTTGAGCGCAACCGCCAGCTTGCCGGCGTCGAACAGTGGCAGCAGCGATCCCATCGTCGGCGCCAGCGCATATTGCCGGCCGTTGGGCAGGCCGGTCGCCGGGTTGAGCAACGTACCGGCGAGCGATTCGCGGGTCAGTGCGATATTCGATCGTGCCGCCAGATATTTGGCATAGCTATCCGCGTCATAGGCGGCGAGCGTGTTGGCATAGTCCATGCCGCCGTACAGGAAGACGCAGACCAGCGCCTTGTAATCGGTCGCGGTCGCCGCCGCGGCTTCGCCGATCGCGGCGAGGCTGGTGACGAAGGGCGTGGCGACGCCGGCAAGCCCCAAAGCGGCAGAGCGCTTCAGAAAGGCACGGCGGGAGGAATCGCGGGTCGTGTCCATGATGCTCACCGCTGCGTCAGGAAGTCGGGGGAGGCGAGCGTCAGCAGCAAGGCGATGCCGACGCGGTTGGTCGCGGCGTTGGTCGCGGTGGTCGCGACGCTGTCCACCGCCGCGCGGATCGCGGTGATGGTGGCGCTGCTCAGCTGGCCGGCGGCCAGCACGACGTTGATCTCGTCGACCAATGCCGCGCTGTCGGATGCCTTGGCGGTCAGGTCGCTATAGTCGGGCTTCATGTCGCCGGTGCCGTTGGCGACCAGGCCTTGCATGTAGTTGACGTAGGCGACGACGCTCTGTTCGTTGGTGATCTGGAATTCGGGTGCGACAAGGCCGGCGTTGCTGATCCCGGTGGCGGGTGGCGCATAGCCGGGGCGGAAGAAATTGAAGACCGATCCGCTGCGTCCCATCGATTGGGCGAGCCGGGTGGATTGGCTGGACGTGTCGCCAAAGGCCCAGGCGTTCGACGCGGAGTTGATCTTGGCGAGCCGTGCCCAGGCGGTGAGCCGCATCACCGGCTCACGCAATTTGCCGGCGGTGGTGCCGGTCAATGCGTCGTCGCTGCGCGCCTCGGTATCGAGCAGAATGGCCTTGATCACGGCCTTCAGGTCGCCGCGCGTGCCCGAGCCGTTGTTGGCGAAGACCGACGCGACGCGGCCGACATAGGCGGGGCTGGGATTGCTGGTGACGAGCCGCTGGATCAGCTGTTTCGACACGAAGGGTGCGATGTTGGGATGCGCGAAGATGGCATCGAGCGCCTTGTCCACCGCGGCCGTGCCGCCGCCGCTGACGGTGGTGCCGAGGAAGGTGGCACTGCCCGTTTCGTTGATCGACGCGTTCATCAACAGCGGCTGGCGATAGCGATCGGGCGTCGTGCTGACGTTGCTCGCTAGGCTGAGGCCGGTGAACACGCGGGCGAGGCCGCTGACGTCGGCGGGGCCGTAGGTTTCCAGCGGCGTGCCGCCGTTCGTCTTGACGCTGCCGTCCATGTTGAGCTGGTACAAGCCCAGCGTGAACAGCTGCATCAGTTCGCGCGCGTAATTCTCGTCGGGCTGCGCGCCGGTGGTCGTATTCGCCTTGCGGTTGCCCAGGAAGGTGAGGAACGATCCCATCGCCGCATTGGTGGTGATCGCGCCCATCAGGGTCCGGTAATTGCCGAACGCATTGTCGAGCAGCACGTCGACATACGCGGCGGTGGCGAACTGCTTCCAGTTGAGGTTCACGCCGCCGATGCCGACGACGAGCATGTCGAGCAGCGCCATGCCGATCCGCTGGCGCAGCTGATCGGGCTCGACGATCATCTGCCGCCACATCGTCGCGTCGAAGCCGGTTTCGCTGTTGATGTTGGCGGCGACGTTATAGCCGTTGGCGTTCAGCCAGTCCCAATGCGACGTCGCGCGCGGCAAGGCGAACTGGTCGTCGATCCAGCCTTCGTAGCGGCGGCTGATGACCGTATCGATCATCGCGCGCGTCGCGCCCATCGTGGTCTGCGCGAGGAAGCGGCTCGCCTGGGTCGCGGTGATCGCGGTGGGCGTGACGACGACCGGTGTCGATGCGGTTGGTGTCGGCGTCGATCCGCCGCCTCCGCCACCGCAGGCTGCAAGCAGCACCGCAGGCGCGATCGCGCTGCCGATCTTCAGCGCGGCGGAAGCGCCCGTCGCTCCGCCCAGGGCGATCGGGAGCGTCGGCACATCGCCCGCCCCGGCTTCGCCCACGTCCTCCGGCGACGCCCCCGCGCCTGCCCGTTCCGTGTCCAGCATATGATCTTCGGTCCCCACCCCCGCGACGGCGGCACCCACCTGCCGACGTATCGAAGACACCGGCATCATACGTGTCAAAGTGTTAACAGATAAGCGGGGCGCAGCCTCGGGTCGCCGCATACAGGGCCGGATTGGTCGTAACCGTAACGAATTGGCCGGCTGATTGGGGGCTCTCTCACGCTGCCGAACTTGCTCGTCACCTCGGACTCGTTCCGGAGGCCGTTGTACTGATGAGCGCCCGCTACATGCTGCGAGGCGGAGCCAGATCCGGTGACGGCGATCGGCAAAAGAAAGCCCCGGAGGGGCGCTCCGGGGCTTTGTCTGTCATCGGTGACCGGTCACGGGGTACATCCCGTAAGCCTGTCGCCGCGGAGGCGGGGATCGATCGCGGCGGCGCCGCACCGGTCGAGGTCGGTGTGTGCGGCGTTCGCCGTATCGGTAGGTAGCCGCAACTACCCACCTCACACCGTCAGTCGATCTTCGGCAGCGTCTCGAACTGATGGTACGGCGGCGGCGAGGACAGGGTCCATTCCAGCGTCGTGGCACCTTCGCCCCAGGGATTGTCCGGCGCCTTCGGACCCGCGATCAGCGAATAGATCACGTTGACGAAGAAGATCGCCATGCCCGCGGCCATGATCTCATAGCCGTGCGTCGCCAGCGCATTGTAGGTCGCATAGGCATCCGGATAGTCCGGATAGCGACGCGGCATGCCCTGCAGGCCCAGGAAGTGCATCGGGAAGAACAGCACGTTCACGCCGACGAAGAACACCCAGAAGTGCGCTTGGCCGAGGAACTCGTTGTACATCTTCCCGAACATCTTCGGGAACCAGTAATAGAAGCCGGCGAACAGGCCGAACACCGCACCGAGGCTCAGCACGTAGTGGAAGTGCGCCACCACGTAATAGGTGTCCTGCATGTAATCATCGATGCCGCCGTTGGCGAGCACGACACCGGTGACGCCGCCGACGGTGAACATGAAGATGAAGCCGATCGCCCAGACCATCGGCGTCTTGAAGGTCAGCGAACCGCCCCACATCGTCGCGATCCAGCTGAAGATCTTGATGCCGGTCGGCACCGCGATCACCATCGTCGCGGCGGTGAAGTACATCTTCACGTTCACGCTGAGGCCGGTGACGAACATGTGGTGCGCCCAGACGACGAAGCCGACGACGCCGATCGCAACCATGGCGTAGGCCATGCCGAGATAGCCGAAGACAGGCTTGCGGCTGAAGGTCGCGATGATCTGGCTGACGATGCCGAAGCCCGGCAGGATCATGATGTACACTTCGGGGTGGCCGAAGAACCAGAACAGATGCTGGTACAGGATCGGGTCACCGCCGCCGGCCGGATCGAAGAAGGTCGTGCCGAAGTTGCGATCGGTCAACAGCATGGTGATCGCTGCGGCCAGCACCGGCAGCGAGAGCAGCAGCAGGAAGGCGGTGACGAGCACCGACCACACGAACAGCGGCATCTTGTGCAGCGTCATGCCGGGTGCGCGCATGTTAAAGATGGTGGTGATGAAGTTGATTGCGCCCAAAATCGAGCTGGCACCGGCGAGGTGGAGCGACAGGATCGCCATGTCCACCGACGGTCCGGGTTCGCCATAGGTCGACAGCGGAGCATAGACCGTCCAGCCGGTGCCGGCGCCGCCGAAGAAGGGCGAGGCGAGCAACAGGGTGAACGCCGGGATGAGCAGCCAGAAGCTGACGTTGTTCATCCGCGGGAAGGCCATGTCGGGCGCGCCGATCATGATCGGCACGAACCAGTTGCCGAAGCCGCCGATCATCGCCGGCATCACCATGAAGAACACCATGATCAGGCCGTGCGCGGTGATCAGCACGTTCCACAGATGAAGCGCGTGGTCGAGGCCGCCGTCGCCGCCGGGCAGGAAGTTCGCCCAACCGACCAGATACTGGATGCCCGGCTGTGCAAGCTCTGCGCGCATCAGGCCGGAAATCGCGCCACCGATGATCCCCGCGACGATCGCGAAGATCAGGTACAAGGTGCCGATGTCCTTGTGGTTGGTCGACATGAACCAGCGGGCGAAGAAGCCCGGCTTGTGGTCCGCGTCATGGTGCGCGTGATCGTCGTGCGCGACGAAGGCGTTGGGGTGAAGGGCGGTATCGGTCATCTTACTGTCCCGCGTTGCCGGTGGCCGGGTTGCCGGTCGCACCCTGCGAGGTGGTGGGGGCGGCGGTCGTCGCGTTGGTGACCGGGCCGGTGGCGGCGTCGGTATCCTTGGCTTCCGCCTGTTTGGTCGCCGATCCTTCGGCGCCCGGCTGCGGGATCACCTTGTCGGACGGCGCCCTGGTGCCGGGCATCGTGCCGCCCTTGGCCTTCACCCAGGCGGCGAACTGCGCGGGCGACACCGCCTCGACGGCGATCGGCATGAAGGCGTGGCGCGCGCCGCACAATTCGGAACACTGGCCGAAGTACAGGCCGGGTTCCTTGATCGTGAAGCTCGTCTCGTTGAGGCGGCCGGGCACCGCGTCCAGCTTGATCCAGAAGGCGGGGACCGCCCAGCTGTGGATCACGTCCTGCGAGGTGGTGATCAGGCGGATCGGCACGCCGACGGGGAGCACGATGCGATTGTCGACCGCGAGCAGGCGGGGACCGTCGGCATCGGTGCGGAACCGCTCGCCCTTGGCGACCTGGTCCTTTTCCTTGAGCATGTTGGCGGTGACTTCGAACCCGCCGTTGTCCGGATATTGATACGACCAATACCATTGGTTGCCGATCGCCTTCAGCGTCACCGCGCCGGCCGGAGCCGGCTTGAACTGCGCCTGCAGCAGGCCGATCGAGGGCACGGCGATCAGCACCAGGATGATGACCGGCGCCAGCGTCCAGATCACCTCGATCGCGGTGTTATGGCTGGTCTTCGACGGCACGGGATTGGCGGCGTGGCGATAGCGGATGACCACCCAGATGAGCAGCAGCAGCACCAGCACGCTGATCGCGACGATCAGCGGCAGCAGGATCGAATCGTGGAACCAGTGGGCGAACTGCCCATTGGTCGTCACCTGCGGCTGCAGGCCGATGCGGCCGGCGACCGGGTGGCCGACGCCGGGCTTGGCGGTCATCACCGGCGCACCGTCCATCGCGAGCGCGGCCGATTCCGGCGCCGCCGGAGCGGTCGCGTTGGCGGTGGTGGGGGCGATATTGGACACGCCCGCCGGGGCAGCGGCCCCTTGCGGAGCGGGCGACGCGGGGGCCTGCGCCACGGCGCTCGCCCCCAGGCCGGTCAGCGCCAGCCCCGCGGCCAGCACGATTCCCTTGAACCTCATGCGCATGCGTGTCGTCACCCCGTTCAGTTCCCTCGCCCGCCCGGCAACGGGCCGTTATGGGCACACGAATGCACCCCTTTTGCCACGGCTATACGCGGCAGGGCGCCCCGCCTCAAGCGTTACCCCCATGTTTATGGTGGCCGGGCGCTTGAGGGGGCGGGGCGGAGTTCCTATGAGCGCCGCGCAAGGGTTTCCTGTTCGGGACGAATGACGATGACCGACGACGACGTGCTGGCCGAATTCCGCGCCGCGGACGCGCTGCTCGAAGGGCATTTCATCCTGTCGTCGGGCCTGCGCAGCTCGCGCTATCTGCAATGCGCCCGCGTGCTGATGGACCCGCGCCGCGGCGCCCGCCTGTCCGACGCGCTGGTGCAGCGCATTCCCGCCGAGCTGAAGGCGCGGATCAGCGCGGTCGTCAGCCCCGCGATGGGTGGCGTGATCGCGGGTCACGAGATGGCCCGCGCGCTGGGCGTCGAGGCGATGTTCGTCGAACGCCCGACTGGCACGTTCGAACTGCGCCGCGGCTTCCGCCTGGAGCCGGGCCAGGAGGTGTTGATGATGGAAGACGTCGTCACCACGGGCCTGTCGAGCCGCGAGGCGATCGCCGCGATCGAGGCGGCGGGCGGCCGGGTGATCGCCATGGCCTCGCTGGTCGACCGTTCGGGTGGCAAGGCGGCGTTCGATGTCCCCTTCTTCCCGCTGATCCGGCTCGATGTGCCGACCTACCAGCCCGACGCGCTGCCGCCCGAACTGGCGGCGATCCCGGCGATCAAGCCGGGGAGCCGTGCGGCATGACCCGCGACCTGCGGCTGGGCGTCAACATCGATCACGTCGCGACGGTGCGCAACGCGCGCGGGTCCGGCTATCCCGATCCGGTGCGAGCGGCGCTGCTGGCAGTCGAGGCGGGGGCGGACGGCATTACCGCGCACCTGCGCGAGGATCGCCGGCACATCACCGACGACGATATCGCGCGGCTCGCGACCGGCCTGACCGTGCCGCTCAACCTGGAGATGGCGGCGACCGACGAGATGCTCGCGATCGCGCTGAAGCACCGTCCGCACGCCGCGTGCATCGTACCCGAGAAGCGCGAGGAGCGTACGACCGAGGGTGGGATCGATGCCGCAGGGCAGTTCGACCGGCTCAGCCCGATCGTCGCGCAATTGCGCGAGGCGGGGGTGCGCGTCTCGCTGTTCATCGAGCCCGATGCAGCGCAGATCGACGCTGCGATCCGCCTCGGCGCGCCGGTCGTCGAGCTGCACACCGGCCGCTACGCCGAACTGGACGGCGAAGCGCGCACCGCGGAGCTGCGCCGCCTGTCCGACGCCGCGGCGCTGGCGGCGAAGAACGGGATCGAAGTGCATGCGGGCCATGGCCTGACCTTCGACAATGTCGGACCCATCGCGGCGATCCCGCAGGTGCGCGAGCTCAACATCGGTCATTTCCTGATCGGCGAGGCGCTGTTCGTCGGCCTCGACGGCGCCGTGCGGCGGATGCGCGACGAGATGGACGCGGCTCGTGGGTGAGATGCACCCCATTCCTCTCCGCGCGCAGCGCGGGGAGGGGGACCGTCGCGCAGCGGTGTTGGAGGGGCCGGCGACGCCGGTGCTCCGCACCGCCCCTCCACCACCGATCTGCGATCGGCGGTCCCCCTCCCCGCGCTGTGCGCAGGGAGGAATGGGGTCGTGATCGTCGGCCTGGGTTCGGACCTGTGCAATATCGAGCGGATCCAGCAGTCGCTCGACCGGTTCGGGGATCGCTTCGAAACCCGCGTCTTCACCGATGCCGAGCGCGCGCGGGCCGCAAAGCGGCCGTTCACCAAGGCCGGGACACTCGCCAAGCGCTTCGCTGCCAAGGAGGCGTTTTCGAAAGCGGTCGGCACGGGCTTCAAGGCGGGTGTGTTCATGAAGGACATCGGCGTCGTCAATGCGCCGTCCGGGGCACCGACACTCGCACTGACCGGCGGTGCGAAGGACAGGCTTGACGCCATGATCCCCGAGGGCCACCTCGCCAAGGTACATCTGACCCTGACCGACGATCATCCCTGGGCGCAGGCCTTTGTGATCATCGAGGCGATCCCGGACCCCAGAGCATGAAGGAAGCGGTGTTGGACGGTAACGAGTCCGCTCAGAATGGGACGGTAGCGCCGCCGCCTGCCGAGGCGTCGCCCAAGAAGACGACCGATTGGTGGGGCGAGGTGAAGGGTATCTTCTGGCTCATCCTGATCGTGCTCGGCTTCCACAGCTTCGTCGCCAAGCCTTTCTATATCCCGAGCGAATCGATGCTGCCCGGCTTGCGCGTCGGCGATCGGCTGGTGGTGTCGAAATTCGCCTATGGCTGGTCGTTCGTGTCGCCGACGATCCCCAACCCGGTGGCGATCTTCAAGGGTCTGGTGCTGCGCCGGAATGAGGAAAGCTGGAGCGTCGGCCTGCCATTCATCCACGGCCGCCTGTTCGGCAGCCTGCCGACGCGCGGCGATGTCGTCATCGTCACGCCGCCGGGCACGCAGAACGATTACATCAAGCGCGTCATCGGCCTGCCCGGTGACACGCTGGCGGTGCGGGGCGGCACGGTGATCCTGAACGGCAAGCCGATCCAGCGCGGGCCGCTCCATTATGTCGACATTCCGGTCGACACCAACAGCCCGTGTAGCGAGACCGATTATTATGGCGCCAAGCGGCCTGCGCCGGGCGGCAAGGGCGAGGTATGCCACCTGCCGATCGTCACCGAGACGCTGCCGAACGGCCGCCATTACGACACCGTCGATCTGGAACCCGACAGCCCCGGCGACAATTATGGCCCGGTGACCATCCCGGCCAATCACGTCTTCCTGATGGGCGACAATCGCGATCGATCGGCGGACAGCCGGTTCCCGCTGACCCAATTGGGTCTGGGCGGGCCGGTGCCGTATGAGAATCTCGGCGGCCGCGCGGAATTCCTGACCTTCAGCCTCGACGGCGACTCAACGCTCAATCCGCTGACCTGGTGGGGATCGCTGCGCCCGGGCCGGGCCGGCCTGTCGCTCCATCCTGCCCAGACCCACTGACGTAAGGACCATCACGATGACGGACGCGCCGCTCACGCGGGAGGCCAGCCCCAATGAGCTGCGCGATCCGTTCGTCCGGCGCGAGCTGAAGCGGGCGACCGTCTGGCTGGGCCTCGCCGGCGCGATCGCGCTGGCGGTGATCCTGGTCCAGCCGCTGCTGATCATCTTCGCCGGCCTCGTCTTCGCGGCGTTGCTTGATGGCGGCGTGCGGCTGCTCGGCAAGGTGCTCCCGATCGGGCGCGGCTGGCGGCTGCTGATCGTCGTGCTGCTGACGATCGCCTTCCTGATCGGGACCTTCTACCTCACCGGCGTGCAGGTCGCCGACCAGTTCGGGCAACTGCGTTCGACGCTGGAAACGCAGGCGAATCGCGCGGCAGGCTGGCTGAGCTCGCAGGGGCTGATGCCCGGCGCGTCCGACGTCAGCGGCATCGCCAAACAGGCGCTGTCGTCGGTCGGACGGATCACCTCGTGGGTCGGCACCGCCTTTGGCGCGCTGACGACGATGTTCATGATCATCGTCATCGGCCTGTTCGTCGCGATGGACCCGCGCACCTATCAGCGCGGGCTGGAATGGATGGTGCCGCGCGACCATCGGGCGGAGTTCGCGACCGTGCTGGAACGCATGGGGAAGACGCTGCGCCGTCTGCTCGCCGGGCGCTTGCTGGGCATGGTGGCGGAGGGCGTGCTGACCGGCACGGCGCTGGCGATCGGCGGCGTGCCGATGGCGATGATCCTTGGCATTCTCACCGGTCTGCTCGCTTTCATCCCGAATATCGGGGCCTTCATCAGCGGCGCGCTGATGATCGCGGTGGGCTTTTCGGCCGGCACGCATGTCGGCTTCTGGGCGATCGGCACCTATGTGATCGTGCAGGGCTTCGACGGTTATGTGCTGCTGCCGATCGTTGCGAAGAAGACCGTCGACCTGCCGCCGGCGCTGACGCTGGGCGCGCAGATCATGGCGAGCGCGCTGTTCGGCATTCTGGGGCTGGCGCTGGCCGATCCGATGACCGCGATGGTCAAGACCGCGCTGGAGCGGAGTGCGGAACGCGAATCGGAGCGGGACGACGCCGCCGAGGCGTAACGCCGATCAGGACAGTGGCTGAGTCGCTGGCACGGGCAAGGCGCCGGCGCCCGCATAGGCCCCGCGCCGCGCCTTCAGGCTGGCGCGAACCTCGCCCGCCAGCCGGTCGAACAGCATGAGATAGCGGTCGGCCGAATCGCTGCCCGGTTGCGCGACCGGATCGGGGCGGGGCGCGTCGAGCCAGCGGGTCAGCGCGGCGGCGAAAACGGCAGGGTCGTTCGCCGAAACCACCGTGCCGAAGGCGGGCGAGGATACGATCTCGCGCACCGACGGGCTGCACGCGGTCGACACGACCGGCGTCCCCACCGACAGCGATTCGCGCAAGACGCCCGGCACGCCTTCGTAATCGGAGGGCAGCGCGAGCACGCGTGCCGCCGCCATCGCCGCAATCGGGTCCGCGACATGCCCGGGCAGGTGGACGCGGTTCGCCAGACCCGCCTCGCGCGCCTGCCGCTCCAGGGCCCCACGCAACTCGCCTTCGCCCAGGATCACGGCCTGCACGTCCTCGGGCATCAGCGGCAGCGCGGCGATCAGCCGGTCCCAGCGCTTCTGCGGCACCAGCCGGCCGACGCCCAGTACGACGCGGCCAGGCGGCAGCGGAACCACTGGCACGGTTGGATCGACGATCCGCGGTGCGGGCGGGTTGGGGATCACGCTGGTGCGCCGCTGCATGCCGGTGAGGCGCGCCGCCTGCGCCGCGGTGGCCGGCGTCATCGCAACGAGATGGTCGAGGAACCGGCCGTGCTGCGCCAGCCACAGCCGATGCGCGGCATCGGCGACGCGGCCATGGTCGCCGCGCGTCACGGCGTTCGATAATTTGCCGATGATCGGCGGGCAGTCCGCACCCAGCCGCCAGCGCAGCCAGGCGGCGACCAGCGTATAATGGCTGCCACCGCAGAAGATGACATCGGGGTCATTCTGCCGGACCCAATCGGCGATTCGCGCCTGCGTCAGATAGCCGCGATTGCCGAGCGGCACGATCTCCAGCCCCGGCGGAATTTCGGACGCCAAGGGGCCGCTGGCATCGCCGATCGCCAGCGTGACGCGACGTCCGGCGGCCAGCCAGCCGCGCGCAAGGCGCAATTGCGCACGCTCGACGCCGCCACCGGCCAGGTCCTGCGCGTAGGTGAGGATGTGGGTCGCGGCCATGGTTCGTTACGCCTCTTGCCATATTGCTGCCCGAGACGACAGTGAAAGGGAATTCATGTGCAAGTCGGCGCGCTGCCGGCTACATCGCGCCACCTTCATGTTCGGACCACTGGGTGCAGATCGATCATAAAGCAGACGGGTTCCCGGAACAGCCCGAACCGTCCTCCGCCAATATCGACGGGCTGCAGCCCCTGAAGACGATTCGCAGCCGCTGGCCGGCGATCATCGGCGGGCTGGTGACGCTCGCCATGCTCGGCGGCCTTGCGCACGAGTTGCTGAGCTCGGGCCTTGCCGGCCTCGAACGCGCGACGCCGCACAGCCCGTGGTTCTATCTGGCGTTTCTGGTCCTCTATTTCCTGCCGCCGCTCGCGGATTACTGGATTTTCCACAGGCTGTGGCGGATTCCCGCGGCGGGCTTCGTCGCGCTCAACAAGAAGCGCATCTCGAATGATGTCGTGATGGGCTATTCGGGCGAGGCCTATTTCTACGCCTGGGCCCGCCAGCGTGCGCAGCTGGTCGCGGCGCCGTTCGGTGCGGTGAAGGACGTATCGATCCTGTCGGCGATCGCCGGCAATGCGGTGACGCTGGCGATGATCGCGATCGCGCTGCCGGTCGGGCGCAACCTGATCCCGCACGACATGATCCGCTACGTCTATGGCAGCCTCGCGGTGATCTTCGGCACGTCGCTGCCCTTCCTGATCTTTTCGCGGAAGGTGTTTTCGCTGCCGCGCGCCGACCTGTGGGCGGTGTTCGGGATCCACTGCCTGCGCCTCGTCGGCGGGGCGTTCTTCCTGGCGCTGGCGTGGGCGCTGGCGATGCCCAGCGTGCCGCTCGGCATCTGGGTGTTCCTGTCGGCAGGGCGTATGCTGTTCTCGCGCCTGCCTTTGCTGCCCAACAAGGACCTCCTTTTCGCCAATTTTGCGATCCTGATGATCGGGCAGGATCAAGCCCTGTCAGAGCTGATCGCCTTCACGGCCGCCGCCGTCCTGCTGCTGCATGCGGTGCTTGTGCTGGGGTTCAGCCTTTACCATCTCGCGACCAGGAAACGGGTATGAAGACGCCGGACATGACCAAGCGCGCGATCCTCGCCGCGGCACTGCTGATGGCGGCAACACCGGCCGACGCGCAGGTGCTGGGCAGCGATGCCGCGGCGTGCAGCGCCGGCGGCGGGTCGGCGATTCTGGTGCAGGTGACGGGGCTGAAGGACCGCAAGGGCCGTATCAAGCTGGAGCTGTATCCGGCGACCGAGGCGGATTTCCTGAAGGACGACGACAATCTCGTCGCCGAGGGCAAGACCTTCCGCCGCGTCTGGGCGAACACGCCGGGTAGCGGCCCGGTCAACGTGTGCATCCGCGTGCCGCGCCCCGGCCGCTATGCGCTGCTCGTCACGCACGACCGCGACGGCAAGAACAAGTTCAATTTCTTCCAGGACGGTGCCGGCTTCGTCGGCACGGGGAAGCTCGGCATGTCGCGGCCCAAGGTGGATCAGGCGATCATCGACGTCGGCGGCGGCACCGTGGAACGAACCGTCCGCATGCAATATCTGCGCGGCCTGGGCGGGTTCGGGCCGGTCAAGGGCGACTGAACGATGCGGATCGTCGACGTCAACGAAATCTACTCGCCGACGGGTGGCGGCGTGCGTACCTATATCGATCGCAAGATCGAGGTGCTGGCGTCGATGGGGCATGAGCTGATCGTGCTCGCCCCCGGTCGCGAGGATCGGATCGAGGAACGGCCCGGCGGCGGCGCGATCCACTATATCAAGGCGCCGGGCATGCCGTTCGACGCCAATTACGGCCTGTTCTGGGATGCCGAGCCGATCCACCGCCGGCTCGATGCGCTGGACCCCGACGTCGTCGAGAATTGCTCGCCGTGGCGCTCGGCCTGGATCGTCGCGCAATGGAAGGGGCGGGCGATCCGCTCGTTCTTCCTGCACAACGACAATGTCGAAGCGTATCCGAAGCGCTGGCTCAAGACCTTCGCTTCGGCGCCGCGGATCGAGCGGGCGTTTTCGTGGTACGACCGCTATCTGACGCACTGCTTCGATCAGTACGACACGATCGTCACCAATGGACCGTCGCTGACCAAGCAATTGGGCGCGCGCGGCGTGCGCGTCGATGCGACGATGCCGCTGGGGATCGAGCGCGCGCATTTCTCGCCCAGCTTGCGTGACGAAGCGCTGCGGGTGGCGCTGCTCCAGCAATGCGGACTGCCGGCGGACGCGCACCTGCTCTTGGGCGTCGGGCGGCACCATCCCGAAAAGCGCTGGCCGACGGTGATCGACGCGGTCCGCCGCGTCGGCACGCAGGCGCCGGTCGGCCTCGTCATCCTGGGCCAGGGCATGGATACCAAGACGCTGGAACGGCACATCGGCGCCAACCCGCACATCCGCCTGTTCCGCCCGGTCTACGACCGGCGCCGCCTCGCGACGATCATGGCGAGCGCGGATGCCTATATCCACGGCTGCGGGACGGAGACGTTCGGGCTAGTGCCCGCCGAGGCGCTGGCGAGCGGCACGCCGTTGATCGTGCCCGATGGCGGCGGCACCGCGGAAATCGCCGAGCCGTTGTTCGCGGAGGTCTACGCCCAGCGCGACGCGCATTCGTGTGCCGATGCGATTCTGCGGATGTTGGCACGCGACCGCGCCGTGGTGCGGCGGGCGGCGGGCGTCGCGGCGGGCAAGGTGCGGACCGACGAGCAGCATGCCGCGGAGTTGGTAGCGCACTACGCCGACGTGATCGCGCGCAAGGATGGGCTGCGGCTCAGCGCCTGAGGGACGCCGTTTTCCCCTTCGTCACCCCGGACTTGGTCCGGGGTCCACTCTGCGGCGAGGGGGACGTTTTAAGCCTCTTGCCATCCGCTGGCGGCTTGGTGGACCCCGAACCAGGTCCGGGGTGACGGGGCGAGTGGGGTGAGGGCTTAAGCCAGCAACTCCGCATAGGCTGCCGGCCGGTGCTTGCCGAATGCCGCGAAGGTCGTCGTGATGCTGTGCATCAGCGCCGGGACGGTCGTGTCGCCCGGATGCACCGCGATCCGCACATTCCTTGTCGGCTGCAACACGCGCCGCAGTGCCCCCGCGGCGAACAGCGAACTCAACTGCCGCGGCCGGCTGCGGCTCGCCCAGGTGATGACCGGCCCGCGGGCGACGACCTCACCTCCGGGCTGCCAGACTCGCGCATGATCCTCCGCCAATGCGAACCCAGCGTCCTTCAGCGCTGCGCGCGCGCCTGGCGAATAGAGCCAGGCCGGCGCGATGAAGCCGGTGGCGGCGCGGCCGGTGATATCCTCGACCAACGCCTTGCCGCGACGCATGCGGATCAGCGCCTCGGCATGGCTGAGGCCCAGAAACTCGCCTTCGCCTGCGGTCATGTGCTTGGCCTTCAGCGAGGCGGCGGCGCCGGTGTGGGCGCTATCGTCGCGGTGCGTCCAGCCATGGACGAACATCTCGATGCCTTCGTCCGCCCAGCCACGCAGGCGCGTCGCGAAAGCAGGCGTGATCGGCGCGCTGGACCAGTGGTCCGGCACCACCAGCATCGCGAGGCGGCGGCCGACATGGGGAGCGAGATGATCGAGCAGGCGGTCGACCTCACCCTCGAAGCGGGGCGAGACGTCGTGGATCGAGGCGAACAGGCGTTTCATCGCAGCCGTTTATAGACGCTGATCGTCTCGTTGCCCATCGGCAGTGCGGCGGTGAGGGTGTAGTTGGCGGCCATCGCCGCCATCACCGCCGCGCGCGCCTCGGGCCGTTCGCCGCCATAGGGTGGGCGCATCACCACCACGGCGGGACGAGCCGCGAGGATGCGGCGGATTTCGCCTTGCTGGTCGATGCCGGTGGCGCCGGCTTCGCGCGTGCGGGCGAGGTGGCTCGGTACGATATAGCGCGACAGCGTGCAGCGCGCGGTCGAGACGTACAGCATTGTACTGCCTGAATAGACCCACAGGCACCCCGGCCCGCGCCCGACCGCAGCGCTGAGTGCGGCGAACTCGCGCGCCTCGCCCCGCTCCAGGCGCTGGATGACGAGCGTGATCTGCCCGGCGAGCGCGGCGGTCAGCAGCAGGGCGGGTGTGCGCCAGCGCTGCCAGTCGTCGCGCCCCAGCAGGCCCGCCGCAGCGGCACAGGCGGGAAGCAGCACGGGTAGGCTATAATGGTCGAACCACGGCCGGAACACGATCACGCCCGCGATCGACACCGCGAGCCACAGCGCGATGAAGCGGCGCGCGCGCGTCATTACGCTCCGGTGCAGCGCCAGAATGGCGATCGCGACGATCGGCGAGATGACGAGGACGATCTGGCCAAGATTGCCGGCCAGCTCGCCGAGCGGATCGGGGTTGCGGTGGAAGATCGACAGGAAATTGGCGTAGACGAAGGCGTCCCATTGGCCGATCGCCGCGTAGGCGACGGCGGCGAGCGCGGTGGGTAGCATCGCGAGTGCAACCAGGGCGATGCCGTATCCAACGAGGCCGGTGGGGTTTTTACGCGCGCGCCAGTCGTCGGCGAGCAGCCACAGGCCGAGGAACAGCCCCTCGAACACGACCGAATATTTGATCTGCAGCGCCACGCCGACCAGCGCCATCGCGGCGAGCCCGGCGCGGCGGGTGCCGTCGAGTGCGAGCAGCGCGGCGCCGATCACCAGCAGATTGTAGAAGACCGGCGACTGGCCGCCCTGTCCGCCGAGCAGGTCGAACCACAGGATATAAGCGAGCGCGCCCGCGGTGGCGCCGGCGGCGAATCCGGCGCGGGCTGCAAGGCGCGCGACCAGCGCCGCGGTCGCGATCAGGCTGGCGAGCGCCATCGCCTGATAGGCCCAGATGCCAGCGGGAAAGCCGAGCCCGGCGGGAATCGCGTAGAGCAGGAATAGGCCGACGGGCTTGCGGTCCCAGACGTCCACGAACGGCAGCAGACCGTGCCATAGCGCGGTGCCGGTGAAATAATAGAATTCCTCGTCGACGTGGACGACCGGATTGCCGAACGTCAGCGCCCGCGCCGCGATGGCGACGAGGATCAGCAGGGGCAGCCGCAAACGGGGGTTGGTGAGTAGTGGCATGGGCCGCCCCGTTATCATTCCTCCCCCGCCAGGGGGAGGTGGCGCCGCGATAGTGGTGACGGAGAGGGCTGAAGCGGTGAGCGTCGTGTTTGTGGAGCCGTCCCCCTCCACCACGGCCTTCGGCCGCGGTCTCCCTCCCCCGCTAAAGCGAGGGAGGACTTAAACGCGCTTGGCCGTCACGAAATAATCGAGGGCGGTCGAATCGCTTAGGGTGAAGCCGGTTGCGGGCGAAAAGCTCAGCCCCTTCACGTCCGTCACCGTCAGGCCGGCGCGTTCGATCAGGTCGGTCAGCTCTTCGGGGCTCAGGAACTTGTCCCAATCGTGCGTGCCGCGCGGGATGCGGCCGGTGCCTTCCGCCAGCGTAATGAGCGCGAGGCGGGAGAGTGGCGTGCGGTTGGGGGTCGAGAGGATCAGCAGGCCGTCGTCCGCTAGGGCTTCGGCGAGGCCGCGGACAAAGCCGGCGGGGTCGCTGACATGCTCGATGACCTCGAGGCTGGTGACGAGGTCGAAGCGGCCGGACATGTTTTCGATGCCGGTCGCGCGGTAATCGATGGCGAGGCCGCTCTGCGCCGCATGCGCCTCGGCCACCACGATATTTTCCGCGGCGGCGTCGATGCCGGTGACGGCTGCGCCCAGCCGCGCGAGCGGTTCGGCGAGCAGCCCGGCACCGCAGCCGACGTCGAGCGCCGACTTGCCGGCGAGCGGCGTGAAGCTGGTGTCGTCTCCGTCCCAGTGCAGGTCGATCGCCGCCCGGATGTAGCGCAGCCGCACCGGATTCAGTTTGTGGAGCATCGCCGAGGACCCCTTCGGATCCCACCAGTCCTTGGCCATCCCGCCGAAATGCGCCGCCTCGCGTGCGTCGATGGTCGTGGTGCCCCCGCCGACGCGGACGCCGCCGGAGGGATCGATCGTGCTGCTTGCGCTTGCCATGGCCGCTACCTATCAGGGCGCACCCTTTCACCCAAGGAGTTTGGCGAGACGCGATGGCACGTATCGTGATGAAGTTCGGCGGCACGTCGATGGCCGGGATCGAGCGCATCCGGAGCGTTGCGGCGCGCGTCAAAC
Organism: Sphingomonas sp. S6; assembly: GCF_043498045.1. Classification (NCBI taxonomy): domain Bacteria; kingdom Pseudomonadati; phylum Pseudomonadota; class Alphaproteobacteria; order Sphingomonadales; family Sphingomonadaceae; genus Sphingomonas; species Sphingomonas sp. S6. Next base: position 28,306 of record NZ_JBIEOE010000004.1, on the reverse strand, counting down.
GCGAGGTGGAGGCGGGCAACGAGGTCGCGGTCGTCGTATCGGCGATGGCGGGCGAGACCGACCGGCTGGTCGGCTTCTGCCGCGAAGCCTCGTCGCTGTACGACCCCAAGGAATATGACGTCGTCGTTGCGGCGGGCGAACAGATCACCAGCGGCCTGCTGGCGATCGCGTTGCAGGCGGCGGGCGTGCAGGCGCGTAGCTGGCTCGGCTGGCAGCTGCCGATCCACACCGACGATGCGCATGCCAAGGCGCGGATCGGCACGATCGAGACGGACGCGCTGCTCGCCAGCATGGCGGCGGGCGAGGTTGCGGTGATCCCGGGCTTCCAGGGCCGGTCGGAGGATGGCCGCGTGACAACGCTGGGCCGCGGTGGGTCGGATACGTCGGCGGTCGCGGTCGCGGCGGCGGTGAAGGCGGACCGTTGCGACATCTACACCGACGTCGACGGCGTCTACACCACCGACCCGCGCATCGTGCCGCGCGCGCGGAAACTCGCCAAGGTGACCTATGAGGAGATGCTGGAACTCGCCAGCGTCGGCGCGAAGGTGTTGCAGACCCGATCGGTCGGCCTCGCGATGAAGGAACAGGTCCGCGTCCAGGTACTCTCGTCCTTCACGGGCGAGGACGCGCCCATGGCGGATACATTGCCCGGCACGATGATCGTCGGCGAAGAGGAGATTGACGACGTGGAACGCCAGCTGATCACCGGCATCGCGCACGACAAGAACGAAGCGAAGATCACACTGACCAGCGTCCCCGACAAGCCGGGCGCGGTGGCCGCGATCTTCGAGCCTCTGGCGGCGGCGAACATCAACGTCGACATGATCATCCAGAATATCGCGCACAACCACGGGTCGACCGACGTCACCTTCACGGTGCCGTCCGCCGATCTGGCGCGCTCGCTGGAGGCGCTGAACCAGGGGCGTGAGGCGATCGGCTTCGGCGAGCTGGTCCACGATACGCGCGTCGCCAAGATCTCGGTCGTCGGCGTCGGCATGCGCAGCCATGCGGGTGTCGCGAGCACGATGTTCACGACGCTGGGCGCGCGCGGCATCAACATCCAGGCAATCTCGACCAGCGAGATCAAGGTCTCGGTCCTGATCCACGAGGACGAAACCGAGCTGGCGGTGCGCGTGCTGCACACGGCTTATGGCCTCGACGCAGAGGCAGCGGCGTGAAACCCATCTTCGTCACCCCAGCGAAGGCTTGGGTCTTTCGCGGTCAGGGCATCGACGACAACCACACGACCCCAGCCTGCGCTGGGGTGACGACAGGGGGGAAGGCATGACCATCGGCAGCGAGCGGCTCACCCGCCGCATGGCGCGCGGCGCCGCGTTCCTCGGCAGCGAGGTCGCTATCATGGCGGGTGCCATGTCGTGGGTCAGCGAGCGCAACCTGGTCGCCGCCATGTCCAACGCCGGCGGCTTCGGCGTGATTGCGTGCGGCGCGATGACGCCCGAACTGCTCGATGCCGAGATCGCGGGGACGAAGGCGCTGACGGACAAGCCGTTCGGCGTGAACCTCATCACCATGCACCCGGCGCTGTTCGACCTGATCGCGGTCTGCGCCAAGCACAGCATCGGCCATGTCGTCCTCGCCGGTGGCCTGCCGCCCAAGGGCTCGCTGGAAGCAATCAAGGAAAGCGGCGCCAAGGTCATCTGCTTCGCGCCTACGCTGGCGCTCGCCAAGAAGCTGATCCGGTCGGGCGTCGATGCGCTGGTGATCGAGGGCATGGAGGCCGGCGGCCATATCGGCCCCGTCTCGACCAGCGTGCTCGCGCAGGAGATGCTGCCCGAGATCGCCGATCTGGTGCCCGTGTTCGTCGCAGGCGGCATCGGCCGCGGCGAGGCGATCGCGGGCTATCTCGATATGGGTGCGGCGGGCGTGCAGCTCGGCACGCGCTTCGTCTGCGCGACCGAATCGATCGCGCACCCCAATTTCAAGAAGGCGTTCATCCGCGCCAGCGCCCGCGACGCAGTGGCGAGCGTGCAGATCGACCCGCGCCTGCCCGTGATCCCGGTGCGCGCGCTGAAGAACGCCGGCGGCGAATTGTTCACCGCCAAGCAGCGCGAAGTGGCGCAGAGCCTAGACGAAGGCAGCGTCGCCATGGCCGAGGCGCAGTTGCAGATCGAACATTATTGGGCCGGTGCGCTGCGCCGCGCCGTGATCGACGGCGACGTCGAGCACGGCAGCGTGATGGCCGGCCAGTCGGTCGGCATGGTGACCAAGGAAGAACCGATCGCGGACATCATCGCCAACCTGATGGCGGAAGCGGCCACGGCGCTGGACAAGAGGGCGGCGTAAGACCTCCCTTCGTTGCAGGGAGGGCGCGTGCTTCGGCGCGCTGCAACAGCAGGGTCACCTCCGGTCGATCCGTCATTGCGAGCGTAGCGAAGCAATCCAAGGCGTCATGATCCGGCTCTGGATTGCTTCGCTGCGCTTGCAATGACGGCGGTCGGTTCATCAGACGTGATGTTTCTCCGACGCCTCCTGTCCCACCGCGGAAGGCACGGCTCACCGCACCGCTAACGCTTCGTTAACCATCCGACTGCAGAGTCGCCCTCACATGCCGGGGGGCGAAAGGGACGCCGGGACGATGCGCCGTTCGATTGCCATTTCCATGACCGTGCTGGCGCTGCTCGCCGGCTGTGCGACGCGCCGGGTGCAGCCGCCGCCCGTGGTGGCGACGCTGCCCAAGCCCGCCCCTGCACCGCTGACGATGCCGAAGGGCGCCTATGTCGGCATGCCGATCCCCGCATTGATGGCCGATGGCCGCTATGCGACTCCCAATCGCAACCTCAGCGCCGACGGAGCGGTCTGGCACCTGCGTGCTGCGCTCAACGTTGCCGCGCTCGCCTGCCGTGGCCCCGAATCGGTGCAGGTCGTCGCGGATTACAATGCGCTGCTCGCCGCGCAGAAGGCGATGCTCGCCTCTGCGCAGACGCGGCTCGCGAGTGAATTCAAGGCAGGCGGTGGCGACTGGCAGGACCGCTATGACGACGCGATGACGCGGCTCTATAATTTCTTCAGCCAGGTGCCGGCGCATGACGCCTTCTGCAACGCCGCCGCAGCGACGCTGACCGACGTGCAGAGCGTTGCGCCTGCGGACCTGCCCGCCTTCGCGGCCGGCCGGCTCGCCGTGCTCGAGAAGCCGTTCACCGATTTTTACGCAGCCTATGACGCTTGGCGCGCCCAACAGGCCGCGGCGACGCGGATGGCGAGCGTGACGCCGTTCACCCCGCGCCCGCTGGTCGTACAGGCGGTCCCGGCCGCGACGCCGGCGGCGCATCCGCGCCTCAAACTGGACCCCAGCGCCTTCGCCGATACCGGCACCGTCACGCAATAAGGCGGTGCGCAAGCGCGGCTAAGGGTTTCCCCTAGGGCCGGGTTGGGTTAACGCGCCCTCGCAATGGACGAGGGATGCATCGACCAGCCCGCGGGTGGACGGTTCGAGGGGCGCGAGCACCTGTTCCCGCTGCGCGTCTATTTCGAAGACACCGACCTGTCCGGCGTCGTCTACCACGCCAATTACCTGCGCTACATGGAGCGCGCCCGCTCCGACATGCTGCGCGTCGCCGGGATCGACCAGCGGGGCCATCACGAAGCGGGCGAGGGCGCCTATGCGATCGTCGACCTCGCCATCCGCTATCGCGCGCCAGCCAAGCTCGACGACGCGCTGATCGTCGCCAGTCGCGTGATCCGCGCCAGCCCGGCGAGCGTGGTCATTCATCAAACAGTCAGGCGCGGTTCGCTTGTGCTGACCGAGGCCGATGTCACGGCGGCGCTCGTCGCGCCATCGGGACGGCCGAAGCGTCAACCGGCCGACTGGCTCGCCATCTACCAACGCCTGATCTGGCAGGGGACTAATTCATGAATCCGGTGTTCAACATGGATGCGGCGACGCTGTCGCCCGTCGCACTGTTCCTGCAGGCGGATATCGTCGTGAAGGTCGTGATGCTCGGCCTGCTCGGCGCCAGCATCTGGACCTGGGCGCTGATCATCGCCTTCTGGCGGCGGCTGGGCCGGATCCGCAAGGGCATGGGCGCCTTCGAACGCGACTTCTGGAAGGCAGAGGATATCGACGCCTTCTACAAGGCGGAAAGCGACAAGGACCTGCCGTCCGCGCGCGTGTTCGTCGCGGGCGTGAAGGAATGGCGCCGCTCGACCGCGGGCGGCACGATCGACAAGAACGGCACGCGCGAACGCCTCGCCACCGCGATGGGCGCGGCGGCGGCAGGCGAGATCGACCGGATCGGCGATCGGCTGAACATCCTTGCGACGATCGGATCGGTCGCGCCCTTCGTCGGGCTGTTTGGAACGGTGTGGGGGATCATGCGCAGCTTCACCGGCATCGCCCAGGCGCAGAATTCGTCGCTCGCCGTCGTCGCGCCGGGCATTGCCGAAGCGCTGTTCGCGACCGCGATCGGCCTGTTCGCGGCGATTCCGGCGGTGATCGCCTACAACCGCTTCAGCCACGGCGTGAACCGGATCGAGGCGGCGCTGAACCGCTTCGCCGACGGCTTCCACACCACGCTGTCCCGGCAGCTGGACGGGTCGCGGTGAGCGCGCGCTGATGGCGATGAACCTCCCCTCGCAGCGCGGTCGCGGCCGGCGGGCGCCGATGGCGGACATCAACGTCACGCCGCTGGTCGACGTGATGCTGGTGCTGCTCATCATCTTCATGGTGACGGCGCCGCTGCTGACCGCGGGCGTGCCGGTGAACCTGCCCGACAGCCGGGCGAAGGCGCTGGATCAGGACCAGAAGCCGGTGCAGCTGTCGCTCGATGCACAGGGCAAGCTGTATATCGATGACGAGGAAGTGAGCGCCGCCGCGCTGCCGCAGCGGCTGGAGCAGATCGCCGCGGTGCAGGCGGGCGGCCAGCCGCCGCAGGTGTTCCTGCGCGCCGATCGCGCGCTCGATTACGGGCAGGTGATGCGCGTGATGGGCGAGCTGAACCGCGCGGGGCTCAACCGCGTGTCGCTGCTGACGGTGGAAGGCGGCGAGCAGAAATAATGGATCGCGTCGAGAAGGTCGGACTGGGGATCGCGGTTGCGGGGCACATCGTGCTCTTCGGCCTGCTGTCGATCGGCTTTCTCGCCACGCCCAATCCGGAGAAGTTGCAGCAGACGCCGATGGAGGTCAGCCTCGTCAAGGATGTTGGGCTGGAAGCGACGGCGCCGCAATCGGTGACGCCGCCCGCGCAATCGGTCGCGCCCGATACTGGCGAGCCGGAGGATGCCGCCGCGCCTGCCGAGCCCGAGCCCGCCGCCGAACCCGAACCCGCGCCGCCCGAACCCAAGCCGGCGCCGCCGCAGCCCAAGCCCGAACCCAAACCGGCGCCCAAGCCTGCGCCCAAGGCGGAGCCGAAGCCGGCCAAGCCCGAACCCAAGCCGCAGCCCAAACCGAAACCCGCGCCGGTGAAGGCCGCGCCCAAGCCCCGGCCCGTCGCCGAGGCAGCGCCCAAGCCGGCCGCGAAGCCCGCGCCCGCCAAGGCCACGGCGAAACCCGCCGCCGAATCGGCAAAGGCCGGGACGGGCAAGTCGGCGAGCGCGGCCAAATCGTCCGCGGCGAAGGGCACCGGTAGCAGCGAAACCGCCAAGGCGGCGCGTCCGCGCGGCTCGCGCCTGGGCGACAACTTCCTCGCCGGGCTGACCAGCGAGAAATCGACCAGCACCTCCACCGCCCCGCGCGCCGCCAAGATCGACGCGCGGGCGCTTGCCGGGATCATCGACGCGATCGAACGCCAGATCCGGCCGTGCGCGATGCGACAGGTCAATCCGGGGCCGGGCGCGAATGAGATCCTGACGGTGCTCGACCTGCGCCTCAACGAAGATGGCTCGCTCGCGGCGACGCCGAAGATGGTGCGCCAGTCGGGCATCACCGACGAGAACGAGCGCTACAAGCAGCGCGTGGTCGATCTAGGAATCGCCGCGTTCAAGGGCTGTTCGCCGCTGAAGCTGCCGCCGGAATATTATTCCACGCCGTCGGGCGGATGGAACGCGATCCGCTTCAACTGGAAATTGCAGTGACGGCGCTGGCCCCACCCACTCCGTCACCCCGGACTTGGTCCGGGGTCCACTTAGCGGCTTGGCGAATGGCGAGCCGCACCACCGTTGCCCGTTCAGCCCGGTGGACCCCGGACCAAGTCCGGGGTGACGGGGCGTATGGGATCGCCGTATCGTGTAACACGCGTTTGAGAGGATGGTCATGATCCGGTCGTTGCTGGTCGCGCTGAGCGTCACCGTTGCCCTGCCTGCGCTAGCCCTGCCTGCCCTCGCGCAGCAGGCACCCGCCCCGGCGCAGTCCGCCGCCGCGTCGCCGGCGCCGCAGGACCAGGCCGCGTCCGCCGGGCAGACGCCCGCACCGCTGGAAGTGTCGGTGACGGGCGGCGTCTCGGCGCCGATGCCGATCGCCATCCCCGCGATGCCGACCGCCGAGGTGGTCGATACGCCCGCAGGTCGCACCGATGCGCTCGGCCGGCAGATGGCGGACATCATCGCCAACGACCTCCGGAATTCCGGCCTGTTCACGCCGCTCGGCGCCAACCAGTTGCGCCCGGTCGGCTTTCAGGAAGTGAACGCGCCTGCCTTCGATTACTGGGGCGGCACGGGCGCGCAGGCTCTGGTGCAGGGCTTCGTGCGTGCCAATGGCGACGGCAATCTGACGATCGGTTGCTATCTGTACGACGTCTTTTCGAAGATCGAGCTGAAGCGCACCGGCTTCGTCGTCGCACCGTCCGACTGGCGGCGCGCCGGGCACAAATGCGCCGACATGGTCTATGCCCGTCTGACCGGCGAAGGCCCCTATTTCGACAGTCGCGTCGTCTATGTCAGCGAAACCGGCCCCAAGGCGAAGCGTATCAAGCGCCTCGCGATCATGGATCAGGATGGCGCCAACCACCGTTTCCTGACCAACGGCCAGTCGATCGTACTGACGCCGCGCTTCGCGCCGAACCAGCAGTCGATCGTCTTCATGAGCTATGAGAACGACAAGCCGGCGATCTACGTCTACGATCTCGGCTCGGGCCGGCCGCGCCGGGTGGTGCAGAACGTCAGCCTCACCTTCGCGCCGCGCTTTTCGCCTGACGGCCGCTGGATCCTGTTCTCGATGGCGCAGAACGGGAATACCGACATCTATCGTGTCTCCTCCCAGGGCGGCACGCCGCAGCGGCTGACCACGTCGCCGGGTATCGACACCGGCGGCAGCTACTCGCCCGACGGATCGCGCATCGTGTTCGAAAGCGACCGGTCGGGCGGCCAGCAGATCTATGTCATGAACGCGGATGGCTCCGGCCAGCAGCGGATCAGCTTCGGCGGCGGGCGCTATGCGACGCCGGTGTGGAGCCCGCGCGGCGATCTGATCGCCTTCACCAAGCTCGGGGGCAATTTCCGCATCGGCATCATGTCGCCCAGCGGCAGCGGCGAGAAGATCCTGACCGACGGGTGGCAGGACGAAGGGCCCAGCTGGTCGCCCAATGGCCGCGTCATCACCTTCTACCGCTCGACGCCGGGCAGCTCGGGCAAGGCCGATCTGTGGATGGTCGACCTGACCGGACAGGTGGAGCGCAAGATTCCCACGCCGCTCGACGGCTCGGATCCGGCCTGGGGACCTTTGCGGCCCTGACGCGTTTTTGGCAGGGGTGTTTCGGGGGCGAAACGATCACCAACGGAGTCACGACGATGACCAAATTGACCAACATCCTGTTGACCGGCGCGGCGCTGGCGTCGCTCGCCGCCTGTGCGCACAAGCCCAAGCAGCTGCCGCCGCCCCCGGTCGACAACACCGCCGGCCTCAACACTGCGCCGCCCGCCAACACCGGACCGGTCGATGGCGCGATCGTGCCCGGCTCCGATGCGGACTTCCGTCGCTCGGTGACGTCGAACACGGTGCTGTTCGGCACCGATCAGAGCGATATCGACGCCGACGCGCGTGCGATCCTCGACACGCAGGCGGCGTGGCTGCAACGCTATCCCAATGTCCGCGCGACGATCGAGGGTCATTGCGACGAACGCGGCACGCGCGAATACAATCTGGCGCTGGGCGATCGCCGCGCCAATGCGGCCAAGAACTATCTGGTCGCCAAGGGCATCGACCCGTCGCGCCTGACCACGATCAGCTATGGCAAGGAACGCCCGGTGGCGCTGGGGTCGGACGAGGCTGCCTGGGCGCAGAACCGCCGTGCTGTGACGGTTGTCCTGAACTGACGCACCGGAGGGGCAGCGTCTGCCTCTCAGGCTTGATAGGCCACTACGATCCGATCCCACCCGTCACCCCGGGCTTGACCCGGGGTCCCGCTTCTCCCTCCGCCCAGACCTAGAAGCGGGACCCCGGCTCTTCGGCCGAGGTGACGGCCAGCGGATCCCCTTGCATCCCCTGAAATCCGATATAAATGTGATATCACATTAATCGGAGGACAGGGTGGTGCAACAGGGGAGTCTCACGCGGTCGCAGGAACGGCGTGCCGCCACGGCGAGCGGGTATACGATGCTGGCGCTGGCCGCAGCGCTGGCCGTGGCCGCGATCATCTTCTTCGCCGAACTCGCGTCTGAAGCGCTGCCGCCGATCGTATCGATCGTACCGCTACTGTGTGTGCTGGGCGTCGTGTTCATCGCGGCGGGCTTCTACATGTTGCAGCCCAATCAGGCGGGCGCGATCACGCTGTTCGGCAGCTATGCGGGTACCGATCGCACGGCGGGCCTGCGCTGGGTGCTGCCGTGGCTGATGCGGCGCAAGGTGTCGGTCCGCGCTAACAACGTCATTTCAGACCGGATCAAGGTCAACGATTTGCGCGGCAACCCAATCGAGATGGCGGCGCAGGTCGTCTGGCGCGTCACCGACACGGCGCAGGCGCTGTTCGACGTCGATGATTATAAGGCGTTCGTGAACGTTCAGATCGAGGCGGCGGTGCGCACGATCGGCTCGCGCTACCCTTATGACGATTACGAGCATCAGGAGATCACGCTGCGCGGCAACCACGATCAGGTGGGGGCGGAACTCCGTGCCGAACTGATCGCACGGCTGGCGGTGGCGGGGATCACCGTCGACGAATGCGGCTTCACGCACCTCGCCTATGCGCAGGAGATCGCGGGCGCGATGCTGCGCCGGCAGCAGGCGCAGGCGGTGGTCGCAGCGCGCACGACGTTGGTCGAAGGTGCGGTCGGCATGGTCGAGCTGGCGCTCGACCAACTGTCTGCGAAGAACGTCGTCGAGCTGGACGACGAACGCCGCGCGGCGATGGTGTCCAATCTGATGGTCGTGCTGTGCGGCGAGCGCGACACGCAGCCCGTCGTCAACGCGGGCTCGCTCTACCAGTAAGCGTACCGATCGATGGCTTCTCCCCCCAAAAAGGCGTTTCCCCTTCGCGTCGATCCCGCGCTGTATGCGGCGATCGAGCGGAGCGCGGCTGGCGACCTGCGCAGCGTGAATGCGCAGGTCGAATGCCTGCTGCGCGAGGCGCTCGCCCGGCGGGGGGTGAAGCTCGACGCGCCGGTCGCGGCGAAACGCGGCCGCCCGCCCAAGCAGCAGGAGGACGATGATGCGTAACGAGGATGACGACGCGTGGTTTGCGGCGAAGCGCTTCGGATATGGCGCGGGCCTGCCGATCGCATGGCAGGGCTGGGCGGTGCTGGTGGCCTATCTGGCGGTGGTAATCGGCATGTCACGGCTGTGGCCGCACGCAGCGGCGTTCGTGGTGATTCCAGCGACGATCGCGGTGGTCTGGGTTGCGCACGCCAAGACCCGCGGCGGCTGGAAGTGGCGAGGCTGGCGATAAGCGCCCCGCCCTCGCCGTCCTTCCCGCGGAGGCGGGTATCCAGACGCGCAGGTCTTGCTTGAGCCGCAACGTCAGAGAGTATGGATCCCCGCCTGCGCGGCGATGACGACGGTGCGCTGGATCAGCCCAGCGCCTGATCCAGCAGCTTCGCCAGCCGCAGTCCGCCGCGCTCCACCTCGAGCCGCGCGACCGGCACGATCCGTTCGATCGTCGCCTCGTCCAGCGTCACCTTGGCGGGGGAGGGCGCACACGGATCGCCCTTCAGCGCGCTCGCATAGACGACGTCATGCGCGATCGTGTACGATTCGCGGCTCCAATCGACGACATTGCCCGCGGCGATGCGGCGCTTTTCGGCGGCGGGGTAGCGACGCACGAGGTTCGGCCCGGTCGTGATCGCACGTTCGGCGAGCGTGCCGTCCCAGATCGAATGCAGGTTGAACCGCTTGGGGCTGTAGCTGCCATAAGCGGCGGCGACGTCATTGCCGCCCTTGTCGTTCTTCTCGCCCGCGTGCAGCGGCTGGTGCAGGTCACCGACGAAGTGGATCAGGAAGACGAGCGCCTGGACGCGCTCCTTCGCCGGCAGGCGCTTGTTCTTCAGGATCGCGACGTCGCGGGTGATCTGCGCGGACACGCAATTGCCGTCCTTGCACGCCTCTTCCAGCGTGAAGGGCTGGCAGATGTTCACGTCCTGAAAGTGCCAGGTGTAGGCATAGCCGAAGCGCGACTTGCCGTCGGGGCCTTTCAGGGGCTTGACGCAATCGGCCCAGGTGCTTGCGCCCTCGATCGTGGTCGCGGGGCACTCAGGGGTATCCAGCTTGGGCGTCTCTGCGAGCAGCCGGTCGATCGCGCGGCGCGTCTGCGGCGTGACGTTGGCGTAGGCGATCTTCGCGACCGTCTCATGCCCGAACTCCCAATAGGCCTGGGCAGGCGCGGCGAGGATGAGCGCAGGCAGCGCGGCAAGGGCAAAGCGGACGAGTTTCATGGGCTTGGTATTAGCGTCGGAATGTGACGGGCAGAAGCGGCTTTGCGTCAGTGGGCTGTGGGCATCGGCGGGCAGGGGCCGTTTTCCTGCAGGATGCGCGCGGCGTTCTGCGCCATGGTGTTGAGGCCGGCGGCGTGACGATAGCCTTCGACCTTCGCGGCATCCTCTAAGGGGAAGGGCTGCCAGCTGCCCGTCGCGCAGCTCATCTGCGTCCCGTAGCGCTGCGAGCCCACCATTTGCAGCATCACCCGGTCGTAGAGCAGCGCATAATTCTTCGGCGAAACGTCGCCCTTGGCAGCCAGCGGCTCCATCAGCCGCAGCATTTTCAGCTGGAAGACGGGATCGTCGTCGGCATGCTGGACCAGCAGCCAGGCGCTTGACGATGCCTGCGCTCCGACCGTGGCGATCGTCGGCCAGCCGTGTTTGGCGACCACCGTCTTCATCCACGCGGTATTGGCGTGATCGCGTGCGGCGATCGCCGACCAGGTAAGTCCGCGGACGATCCCCGCCTCCATCGGATCGAGCGGCGGTGCGCCCTTCGTCGGGCCCTGATTCCACGCCAGCGACGTGCGCAGGACCTGATCAGTGATCGGTCGGGCGATCAGCTGCGCGGTCAGGATGTCGCCCGCCTCGTCACCGACCGCCTGCGCCAGCGCGGCCGACCAGACGAGCGTGTCGGAGACGCGTCGGGCGCTCGCCAGCTTCGTTTGGAACAGCGACCAATCATTGCCCATGTCGCCTTCTGGGAACGCGCGGCCGACCGCGCCGCAGGGCGCCTCGCCATAAGCGGCCGGGCGGATCTTCGGATCGGCGATGCCGAGCGCGATCAATTCGGCGCGGGTCTGTGCGCTACTCTCCTGCTGGCACTGCTTCAGCCAGGCGTCCAGCACGTGCCATTCGGCCTTCTGTGCAGGCGTCGCGTCATCAAAGGCACCGCGCAGCCAGCCATAGTCGCCCGGCTGGAACGTCCCGCCGGTCATATAGGGCGCCAGCGTCGTGGGCGGCGCGGCTTCGGCGGTGGCGAGCAGTGCGGCGGCGAGCAAGGCGAGGCGGCGGATCATGACACCATGCTCGGCGCGGATCATGGCCGGATCGTGACGATCACTCGTCGCCGTAGATCGCGACCTCGCGCAAACCGGCCGCGGTGGCGCGGGCGCGATACATGCCGGGGGTGGTGAGGCTCCACACCGCATCGCCCACAGGCGTCGCGACGATGACGCCGCCGGTGCCGCCGAGCGCATGCACCTCCGCCATCACGGCGTCCGCGGCCGCTTGCGGCGTGTCGCCGACAAGGCGGATGCGCGCCGCAATCTCATGGCCCACGCCGACGCGGATGAAGAATTCGCCCGAACCGGTGCACGATACCGCGCAGGCGCGATCGTCGGCGAAGGTGCCCGAGCCGATCAGTGGCGAATCGCCGATCCGGCCCCAGCGCTTGCCAGTGACGCCGCCGGTCGAGGTGGCGGCGGCGACATGGCCCGCCGAGTCGCGCGCGACCGCGCCGACGGTGCCGTATTTCATGTCGACGTCGAAGGCGTCGGCGTTGCGCGACAGCATTTCGTCGAGCTGGCGGCGGCGTTCGGGCGTCTCGAACCAGCCGTCGGGCGCGACCTCCAGGCCCTGGTCGCGGGCGAATTGCTCGGCGCCGGCGCCGCTCAACAGGACGTGCGGGCTCGCCGCCATCACCCGGCGCGCGAGCGCAACGGGGGAACGCGTCTGCGTGATCCCCGCGACGGCGCCGGCCGCCCGCGTGGCGCCGTCCATGATCGCCGCATCCAGCTCGATGCCGCCGTCACGGGTGAAGGCGGCGCCGCGGCCGGCGTTGAAGTGCGGGTCGTCCTCCAGCACCTGGACGGCGGCTTCCACCGCATCAAGCGCGCTGCCGCCGCCCGACAGGATCGCCGCGCCGGCATCGAGCGCGCGCGACAGGCCGGCGCGAGCACCCGCGTCCTGTTCGGGCGTCAGGCGGTGCCGCTCGATCGATCCGGCGCCGCCGTGCAGGACAAGGGACCAGCTCATGATGCTACCTTCTGTGACGACAGGGAACGCAGCCCGATCAGCGGGCGCAGGATCGCGATGCGGCGGCCGATCGCGTAAAAGGCCCAGCAGCCGGCGATCGTCGCGGCGATCAGCACCGCGAATTCGGCACCGCCGGCCAGCCGCGCGGGGATCAACCAATAGGCGACGAGGACGATGATCGTCTGATGGACGAGGTAGAAGGGGAAAACCGCCTCGGTCAGCGTGCGGCGCGCCGGCGCGTCGCGATTCCAGTGCCGTTCCGCCATGCCGATCAGCGCGAGCGTCGCGCCCCATTGCTGCAGCGCATGCGCGGCTCCGTAGGTGGGATACAGCCAGCGCGGCGCGTCGCCGCCGACCAGCTCTACCGCCAGGATGAAGCCATAGCCCAGGAGCGCCATCGCCAGCCCCGTCCAGCGCCAGCGCACGCACGCCGCCAGCACCGGCGCCGATCCCGCCAGCGCGAAGCCGAACAGGAAGGCGGGCAGGTAGCTCAAATGCGCCATCAGGTCGTGGAGAGGATCGTGCGTTTCATATCCCATGGGGAACCACCAGCCGTGGATGCACACCAGCCACGCAGTCGGGATAACCACCAGCAGCGGCCCGGCGAAGAGCCGGTCGAATGCCCGCTGCGGCGCCTGGGTGCGGACCAGCGCGACGCCGGCAGCCAGCACCACTGTGTACAGCCACAGATAGGCGACGAACCACAGATGGTTGAGCGCGGGCAGACCGATCCCAGCGAGCTTGCCGAAACGGAAATAGTCGTGGATCCAGAAGGTCGCGAAGCCGGCGCGATAGCCGTGCTGCGTCACCAGCTCGACCCAGCTTTGCGGCGGTACGATCACCGCGACGCCGAACGCCAGCGGCACCAGCAGGCGCAGCGTCCGCTGGCGCAGGAAGCCGCCAGGGCTGCTCGCGCGGGTCAGCAGTGCGCGGCTGGCATAGCCCGACACGACGAACAGCAGGCTGAGCCGCCAGGCGTTCACCGCGAGCATGGGCAATACCACCCAGTCGGCGCCGTGCGCGCTCTTGGCGTGAAAGCCCCAGGGCACGAACACCATGCCGACGTGATAGACGATCAGGATCGCAAAAGCGGCGACGCGCAGCCAGTCGAGGCCATAATGGCGGGGGATCGGCCGGTGATGGGGGATGGGGGGCGTCATGGAACCGTTGCTGCCCTACACCAGCGTCTTTGAACCGCAACCCGGCTGCTGTATATAGGCGCCATGTCCTTACGTCCGTGGCGCGACATCGTCCGCCGTCAGAGCCGCCAGATCATGGTCGGCACCGTTCCCGTCGGCGGCGATGCGCCCGTCACCGTGCAGACGATGACCAACACGCCCACCCCCGATATCCGCGCGACGATCGACCAGATCCGCCGCTGCGAGGATGCGGGCGTCGATATCATTCGCGTCTCCTGTCCCGACGTCGAATCGACCGCGGCGCTGAAGCAGATCGTTCGCGGCAGCCGCGTGCCGATCGTCGCCGACATCCACTTCCACTATAAGCGCGCGCTAGAGGCGGCGGATGCGGGGGCGGCGTGCCTGCGCATCAATCCGGGCAATATTGGATCGTCCGAACGCGTTGCCGAGGTGGTCCGCGCTGCCAAGGCCAATGGCTGCGCAATCCGTATCGGCGTCAATGGTGGGTCGCTGGAAAAGGACCTGCTCGAAAAATACGGCGAGCCCTGCCCCGACGCGCTGGTCGAGTCGGCGCTCGATCACATCAAGCTGCTGCAGGATCACGATTTCCACGAATATAAGGTCGCGGTGAAGGCGTCGGACCTGTTCCTTGCGGTGGCGGCCTATCAGCAGCTTGCCGAGGCGGTGGATTGCCCGCTGCACCTCGGCATCACCGAAGCGGGCGGCTTCGTCGGCGGCACCGTGAAGTCGGCGATCGGGATCGGCAGCCTGCTCTGGTACGGTATCGGCGACACGATCCGCGTCTCGCTGTCGGCTGAGCCCGAGGACGAGGTGCGCGTCGGCTTCGAGATCCTGAAGGCGCTCGGCATCCGCAACCGCGGCGTGCGCGTCGTGTCGTGCCCGTCGTGTGCGCGGCAGGGTTTCGACGTGATCCGCACCGTGCAGGCGCTCGAGGAACGGCTCCAGCATATTCGCACGCCGATGAGCCTGTCGGTGCTCGGCTGCGTCGTCAACGGCCCGGGCGAAGCACGCGAGACCGACATCGGCATCACCGGTGGTGGAAATGGCAAGCACATGGTCTATCTGTCCGGCGTGACCGACCACCATGTCCAGGACGAGGGCATGATCGATCACATCGTCCGCTTGGTCGAAGCCAAGGCGGCGGAAATCGAGGCGGCGACGGCGGTGCCGCAGGTCGTGGCGGCAGAATAGGACCTGTGCTATTCGTCAGGACCTGGAGGTTCTGACATGACCTATCATGCCAAGGTGATCGCAGGGGGCAAGGTGGTGATCCCCGCAGATATCCGCCGCGAACTCGGCATCAAGGACGGCGACTCGCTGGTCATCGATCGCACCGAGGACGGCGGCGTTCGATTGATGACGTTCGATCAGACAATACGGCAGGCGCAGGCCAAGGCGCGCGCGATCTTCGGGGATGATTACTCCGTCGACACCTTTCTCAAGGAGCGGCGTGCCGACTGGGGCGAAGAATGAGCGCCGTTGTCGATGCTTCGGCGACCATGGCGCTGATGCTGGGTGAACCGGGCGCTGATCTGGTCCGCGACATCGTCCGCGGCAGCCTGATGTCGGCCGTCAATGTCTCGGAGTGTTGCGCGCGCGGCGTCGAGCGGGGTGCAAGCGCCGACACTGTGCTGTCGATCCTGACGATGTACGAGATCGTCGTCGTGCCGTTTGACCTTCCGCTCGCGCTGGAAGCGGCGCGCCTGCGCGAGCCGACGCGAGGGCAGGGTGCATCGCTCGGCGACCGCGCCTGTCTGGCGCTGGGCGGGACGCGCAACCTTCCGATCTATACCGGTGATCGTCGGCTGGCCGAGGTCGGCCCCGCACTTGGCATCGATGTCCGCCTGATCCGATGAGCCGCACCGCATCTCCAGCCACTGCCTTCGGCGTCGCCGCGGGGGGGATCGCCGTTTACGCGGGTATGGATGCGATCATGAAGGGGCTCTCGATCCAGAGTGGCGCCTATTTTGCCGTACTCTGGCGATCCGTGGCGGGTGTGGTGTTGCTGGCACCGATCTTCATCGCGCGGGGCGGGCGGTGGCCGGCGTGGGCGGCGCTGCGGTTGCATCTGGCGCGCGGCAGCGTGGGTGGCGCGTCGGTGCTGCTGTTCTTCTGGGGCCTCGTTCGCGTGCCAATGGCGCAGGGGGTGGCGCTGACCTTCCTCGCGCCGCTGATCGCGCTGTTCCTGGCCGCCCTGACGCTCGGCGAGCGTATCCACCGCAGCGCGGTCGGAGGGTCGCTGGTCGCGAGCCTCGGCGTGTTCGCGATCGCCGCGGATCAGGTGCAGGCGCGTGCGTCGGAGGACATGGTGCTGGGCAGCGTCGCGATCCTGATCGCGTCGATCCTGTATGCGGGCAGCCTGATCCTGCTGCGGCGGCAGGCGCAGGCGGCCGATCCGCTGGAGGTGGCGCTGTTCACCAGCATCGTGCTGGGCGGACTGCTGCTGATCGGCGCACCGTGGTTCGCAGGGGTGCCGCGCATCGAGCAACTGCCCGCGATCGTCGCGTCGGCGGCGCTGGGATCGGTGTCGGCGGTCGCGCTCGCCTGGGCCTACGCCCGTGCCGAGGCGCAGGTGTTGGCGCCCGTCGAATATACCGCCTTCGTCTGGTCTGCCTTGTTCGGTTGGCTGGTCTTCGCCGAGCGCGTGTCGCCGTGGACGATCGGGGGCGCCTTGCTGATCATCGCCGGGTGCCTGGTCGCGGTGCGCCGCCCGATTCCCGCCCCGCAAACGGAAGCGTCGTTATGACCGATATCCCCATCCGCCCCGCGACGCCCGACGATATCGCGACGATCCTGCGCTTCGTCCGTGAGCTGGCCGCGTTCGAGCGCGAGCCCGATGCGGTCGAGGCGACCGAGGCGATGCTGGGCGAGGCGCTGTTCGGGCCGCACCCGGCGGCGGAAGCGGTAATCGCCGAAGAGGCGAGGGAGCCGGTCGGCTTTGCGCTGTTCTTCCACAATTTCTCGACGTGGAAGGGGCGGCGCGGCCTGTATCTCGAAGACCTGTATGTGACGCCGGCGGCGCGCGGGAAGGGCGTGGGCGGCGCCTTGCTCCGCCACCTGGCCGGCATCGCGGTGGAGCGGAATTGCGCGCGTTTCGAATGGGCGGTGCTCGACTGGAACGCGGATGCAATCGCGGTCTACCGCCGGATGGGCGCGGTCGGGCTGGAGGAGTGGACCGTGCAGCGCGTCGAGGGTGAGGCGCTCAGGCGGATGGCGGGCGGCTGATACGATCCGCCGCACGTCATCCCAGCGAACGCTGGGATCTCCTGGTGGCGCATGGGACAGGAGCCGCCGGAGGCCCCAGCCTTCGCTGGGGCGACGTTTCGGTGCTGGTGAGCGGGTCGAGCCTCCCCCGCGCGTGCGGGGGAGGCTCGGCTGCATCAGCCCTCGCGGCCGGGCACGTCGTGGTCGTGCGGCTCTTCGCCCTTCGCCTTGGCAGCGTCGTAGCGCTCGATCGCTTCCAGCGTGATGCGGCGCGCTTCGTCGCGGTCACCCCAGACGCCGATGCGGACCCACTTCTTCTTTTCGAGGTCCTTATAGTGCGTGAAGAAGTGTTCGATCTGTTCGAACACGATCTCCGGCACGTCGGCGCGGCCGTCGACGTTCGAATAATAGGGGAACACCGCGTCGACCGGCACGCAGACGAGCTTTTCGTCACCGCCGGCTTCGTCTTCCAGGTTCAGCACCGCGATCGGACGCGCGCGCACGACGCTGCCCGGGATGAACGGCGAGCGCGCGATGACGAGCGCGTCAAGCGGATCGCCGTCCGGCGACAGGGTGTGCGGCACGAAGCCGTAGTTCGCCGGATAGCGCATCGGCGTGTGTAGAATACGATCGACGAACAGCGCGCCGCTCGCCTTGTCGAACTCATATTTGACCGGCTCGCCACCGGTCGGCACCTCGATGATTACGTTGAGGTCGTCGGGCGGGCTCTTGCCGACCGGAATCAGATCGATACGCATGAAAGTCCCTTGATAATCCTATGCCCGCTGCCCCTCAGCGCGGCATCAGAAGCTTGTCGAGTCCGGTTTCGCCGGTGCCAGTCTTCTGCAGGCGCGGATAGCGGGGACCGCCGTGATAGTCGATGGCGACTTCGCGATAGCGCGGCCCGCTCTTCACCAGCAGCTTGATCGGCTCCTTCGAGGTCTGTGCGGTGACGATCGCCGCCTTCAGCACATCGCCGCTATACGCCGTGCCGTTGACCGCCTGAATGACGGTGCCGACGTCGAGGCCCGCCTTGAACGCCGGGCTGTCCCAGATCACCGCGGTCGCCTCGCCGTCCTTCGCCACCGACAGGCCGATCGAATAGGTGACGTTCACGCCGCCGCTCTTTTCGGCGTTGGTGAAGTATTTCGTCGGTTCGGCGGTGTAGACGAGTTTGTAGCCGTTCATCGCGAAGCCGTTGACCGGCGCGGGCTGGCCCGTCTCGGTCAGGCGCTTGGTGAGGAAGCTTGCCCAGTCATAGGGGACGATCGCGTTCAGCGTGTTGGCGACGTCGTCGAACGTATAGGTGACTTCGCCCCAGTCGCCGTTGCGGATGCCGAAGAAGGCCTTGGCGAAATCGTCGATCGACTTGGTGCCGCCCGACTTCTGGCGGAGCATCGCATCGACTTCCATCCAGACCATCAGGCCTTCGTTGTAATAATCCTCGCTACGCTGCCAGCTGGTCCAGCCCTTGGGCCGGCGCGCCGAGATGACGGGATCATTGGTAGTGTCGATCAGGTCGCGCCACTGGCGGGCGGGGGCGAGATCATAGCTGCCGGCGATGCCCGCATAGGCGTCCAGCGTGTCCTGTTTGCTGACCAGGCCCGAACGCGCCTGCAGCACATAGCCCCAGAATTGCGTCTGCCCTTCATAGACCCACAGCGACTTGTCGCGCATCGGCGTACGGTAATCGGGGGTCCACAGCTCCGCACCGCGGCGGAACTTGCCGTCCCAGCTGTGGGTGAATTCGTGCGGCAGCAGGTTGCGGCGGCCGGGGCTGGCATTCCATTCGGTGAAATAGCCCGGCGTCACGCCGTTCTCCGACGAGCGGTGATGCTCCAGCCCGATGCCGCCCAACTGGTCGCTGATCGACAGCAGGAATTCGTAATGGTCGTAATGGTGCGCGCCGAACGTCTTTTCGGCCTGCTCGACCAGCCGCTTGTGCGCGTCGATCTGCTCCGGCGTCGCCGCGAGTTCCTTGGGATCGTCGGCGAAGACGTTGAGGTTCACGCGCTCCGACAGCGGCCACGTCTTGCCGTAGCGGCCGGCGAGCAGCGGCGAATCGACGAGGATCTCGTAATTCGTCTTGTCATAGACGTAGGTCGAGCCGTTCGCCTTGGCCGGCACCGCGCCTGCCGCGGTCCAGCCGGTCGGGAACTTCACCGTCATCTGGATCGGAATCTGGCGGGTGAAATAGCCCGCCGGATACAGGCTGACCGAATTGGGCTGCAGGCTGATCATGTTGGGCGTCGCGACGATGCGGCCCTGATCGCCCTTGGTCGCCGAGATGAACTGGAACTCGACATCCAGATTGCGCGCGCCCTGCGGCACGTCGATGTGGAAGGCGAAGACATCGACCATGTCGCGCGTCCACGGAATGACGCGGCCGTTCGCCTTGATGACGAGGCCGGCGAGCTTCTCGATCTCACCGCGCGGGCTATGCGCGCCGGGCAGCCACTTGGGGAACATCAGCGCCGTCGGCCCCGCCTTGGCGACGGGGATCGTCTCCTTCACACGGAAGATGCCCTGTTCGGTGTTGGTCGCATCGACGTTGAGCAGGATCGTGCCGGGATAGGGCGTGTCCTGCGCTTCCGGGATGGTGTCGACGAAGGGCACCGGCTGCGGCGCCGAATTGCCGGCGGGCACCTGCGCAAGGGCTGGCGCGGCGGTGGACAGGAGCAGGGTGGCGACGGCGACGGAACGGAGCATGGCGAGCCTTCGGCAAGAAACGAATACACCGGTGTAAGCTTCGCAAAGCCGCGGCGTCCAGCCCTTACGCGGCGTAGTCGCTCCGGAAACCCCGCTCCTCACGATCTGGCACCATCCGATATCCACACCCGTCATCCCGGCCTTGATCCGGGATCCCGCTTCTCCTGCTGGCAATAGTGGGACCCCGGATCAAGTCCGGGGTGACGAGACGAGAAAGATTCAGTTGCTGCCGCCGCCGCCCAGCACGTTGATCGTGAAGGCGATGACGCCCAGGTTGAACACGAAGGCGGCAAGGCACTGGCCGAGCACGACGCGGCGGATGCGCCGCGAGGTGATCTCGACGTCGCTGGTCTGGAACGTCATGCCCAGCGTCGCGCTGAAATACAGGAAGTCCCAGTAATCGGGTTCCTTGCAGCCGGGAAAGTCGATGCCGCCCGCGTCCGTACCGCCGTCGTCGGCGCTGTAGAACAGATGCGCGTAATGCATGGCATAGACCATGTTCGAAAATAGCCAGCTCAGCGCCAGCGTCGTCACAACCAGCACGATGGCCAGCGTATCGTTGCGGCCCTTCAGCTCCCCCGCCACCGCGACCAGGATCACGCCCATCGTCGCCGCGGTAATCGCCAGCAGCAACGCGCGATTGGCGTCGTTCTCACGCGTCGCCCGCCGCATGCGCGCGGCGTTGGCGTGGCGAAACAGCGAGACGAGCGACAGGAGGAAGACGATCGCGGCGGCATCGAACGCCCCCATGATCCCGCGCCCCTTGCCGACGATCGGGATCAGGGCGGCCAGCCCGATGGCGAAGATCGCCACGAACAGCGCGAACCGCGGGGGTGCGATGCGGTTGCCGATTCCCCAATAGCGGCGCGGATTGCTCATGCTTCGGGTGCTAGCGCTTGGCAGCGGCGTCGCCTAGATACCGCCACCATATGGCCCGTATCGAAACGCCGCGCCGGGTGCGCGGAACCCAGGATATCTTCGGCGACGAGCAGCGCCGCTTCGCAACCGTGATCGAGACGTTCGAACGCGTCCGCCGCCTGTACTGTTTCCAACGCGTCGATCTGCCCGTGTTCGAGGCGACCGAGGTGTTCGCGCGATCGATCGGCGAGACGACCGATGTCGTGTCGAAGGAGATGTACACCTTCCCCGACCGCGGCGGCGATTCGCTAACGCTGCGGCCGGAGTTCACCGCGGGCATCGCGCGCGCCTTTCTGACCGAAGGCTGGCAGCAATATGCGCCGCTGAAGGTCGCGACGAGTGGCGCGGTGTTCCGCTACGAACGCCCGCAAAAGGGGCGCTATCGCCAGTTCCACCAGATCGACGCCGAGATTTTGGGCGCGCCCGAGCCGGCGGCGGACGTCGAGCTGCTGGTGATGGCGGATCAGTTGCTGCACGAGCTGGGGATCTCCGAGGGCGTGACGTTGCAGCTCAACACCCTGGGCGACGCCGCAACGCGCGACGCATGGCGCGCCGGCCTGGTCGCGCATTTCGAGGCGCATCGCGGGGAGCTGTCCGAAGACAGCCTGACCCGGCTGGACAAGAACCCGATGCGCATCCTCGATTCCAAGGACCCGCGCGACCGGCCGATCGCCGACGCGGCGCCGGATATCGACGCCTATCTGACGGCGGGGGCGCGGGCGTTCTTCGACGCGGTGACGGCGGGCCTGGATGCGGCGGGGGTGCGGTGGACGCGCAACCCGCGGCTAGTGCGCGGCCTCGACTATTATCGGCACACGGCGTTCGAGTTCGTCACCGATCGGTTGGGGGCACAGGGCACGGTGCTGGCCGGCGGGCGCTATGATGGGTTGGTCGAGAGCCTCGGCGGCGCGCCGACGGCGGGCGTGGGCTGGGCGGCGGGTGTCGAGCGGCTGGCGATGTTGCTGGACGAGCCGGCGGTGGAGCGGCCTGACGTCGTCCTGGTGATCGAAGAGGACGCGATGCGGGACGAGGCGATCGCGACTCTCGCCAGGCTGCGCCGCGCGGGTGTGTCCGCCGAACTGGTTGCAACCGGCTCGCCCAAGAAGCGGTACGACAAGGCGCTCAAACTCGAACCGCGTGAGACGTTGACCTTCAGCCGTGAAGGCCGGCGCGGGCGCGTGCTCGATGGAGGCGCATCGCGGCTGGAGGGGCTGCTGTGAGCCTTGTTCGTCACCCCGGCCTTGCGCCGGGGTCCCGCTTCATGTTCAAGGCGGCGGATTGCAGCGGGACCCCGGCTCAAGGCCGGGGTGACGGAGGAAGCGTGGCATGACCACCATCTCCCCCGAACGGATCGCGCAGATCGAGGCGCGGCGGGACGAGTTGCAGGCGCAGATGGCGACCGGCGATCTGCCCTCCGACCGCTTCGTCGCGGTGTCGAAGGAATATGCCGAGCTGGAACCCGTCGCCCAGGCGGCGAGCGAGGTGCGGCGGCTGCGGCAGGAGGCGGACAGCCTCGCCTATATGGCGGAGGATACCGGCGACGAGGAATTGCGTAGCCTGGCCGCGGAGGAGTTGCGCGACAATGCCCGCGCGCTCGAAGCGGCGGACCGGCGCCTCGCGCTCGCGCTGCTGCCGCGCGATGCGGCGGACGAACGCGCGGCGATGCTCGAAATCCGCGCCGGCACCGGCGGCGACGAGGCCGCGCTGTTCGCCGGCGACCTGCTGCGCATGTACCAGCGCTATGCCGAAACGCAGGGCTGGCGGGTTGAGGTGATCTCCAGCTCCTCGTCCGATGCGGGCGGGTTCAAGGAAGTCGTCGCCAGCGTCACCGGGACGGGCGTGTTCGCCAAGATGAAGTTCGAAGCGGGCGTTCACCGCGTGCAGCGCGTGCCCGTCACCGAAGCGGGCGGCCGCATCCACACCTCCGCCGCCACCGTTGCGGTGCTGCCCGAGGCCGAAGAGGTCGATGTGCGCATCGACGACAAGGACCTGCGCATCGACGTCTATCGCTCGTCGGGGCCCGGTGGCCAGTCGGTCAACACCACCGACAGCGCGGTGCGTATCACGCACTTGCCCACCGGCCTGGTCGTGATCCAGCAGGACGAAAAGTCGCAGCACAAGAACAAGGCCAAGGCTTTAAAGGTCCTGCGCACGCGCCTGTACGAAGCGGAGCGCGAGCGGCTGGCGAGCGAACGCTCGGGCACCCGCCGCGCGATGGTGGGATCGGGTGATCGGTCGGAGCGCATTCGGACGTACAATTTTCCGCAAGGCCGCGTGACGGACCACCGCATCAACCTGACGCTGCATCGCCTGCCCGAAATCCTGCAGGGCGAGATGGACGAACTGATCGGCGCGCTGATCGCCGAGGACGAGGCGGAGCGGCTGGCGTCGCTGGATGGGTGAGGGCGTGAGTTCCCATTGCCTTGCTTCGTCATCCCGGCGGACGCCGGGATCCACGGATGGGAGTGTGGCCGGCGTGCGGACGCGACCGATGCGTCGCGTGTCCATGGATCCCGGCGTTCGCCGGGATGACCAACAGAGGGGCGTGTGACGTCCCTCCGCACCGCCATCGCAAATGCCGCGGCGCGCTTCGGCTTTTCCCCTACCGCGCGGCTCGATGCGGAATTGCTCATGGCGCACGCGCTGGGGATCGATCGCAACGCGCTGCTGCTCGACATGGAGCGGCCAGTACCCGCCACCTTCGCAGGCCTGGTGGAACGGCGCGCGGCGCACGAGCCGGTGGCGTATATCACCGGCACGCGCGGCTTCTGGACGATCGACCTCGCCGTCGGTCCCGGCGCGCTGGTGCCGCGACCCGACAGCGAGACGCTGCTGATCGCCGCCCTCGCGCATTTCGGCAGTCGCGCGCCCGCGATCGTGCTCGATCTCGGCACCGGTCCGGGGACGCTGCTGCTCGCCGCGCTCGACGAATGGCCGGCGCGTGGGGTCGGCGTCGACCGCTCCGCGCAGGCGCTGGCCTATGCGACGTCGAATGCCATCGCATTGGGGATGGCGCACCGCACCGCCTTCGTCCGCGGCGATTGGGCAGCGGCGATCGATGCGCGCTTCGATCTCGTCCTTGCCAACCCGCCCTATATCGGCACCGACGAGCCACTGCCCGACGAGGTGCGCCGCCACGAACCGGGCTCCGCCTTGTTCGCGGGCACCGATGGCCTCGACGATTATCGCCTGCTCGCGGGGCAGCTCGCGCGGCTGATCGCGCCCGGCGGCTGCGCGGCGGTGGAGATCGGTCATACCCAGGCCGCGGCGGTGGCCGCGCTGTTCGCCGCGACCGGCCTCGACTGCATCGTCCATCGCGATCTTGGGCAGCGCGACCGCTGCCTTCTCGTCACGCCCCGCGGCGCCGGTTGAAAGATGGCACGACCATCCACATATTTCGCTTGTAGGAACGCCCTTGCGCCAGCTATTGGTCGGGCCGGGGCAAGCACCATCGACGATCACAAGGGGTCGTAGGACGGTTACCCGCATCCTTTCGTCATCAGGTCGCCGCATGGGCGGGGGCCGTGACAGGCTCCAGCGTTGCCCCGAAGGGCACGCCGCGGACGCAAAGGATGGCACCGTTTGACCGTGCGTCAGGCCCGAAGGGCCGGATTGGTTTTGAGGACCATTACTCAGATCATGGGACATCAGCTTGATTAACAATCGGCAGAACGGCCGCCGTCGCGGCCGTGGTGGCAACAACGGCGGCGGCAACAACGGGCCGCGGCAGGGTGGCCAGGGGCGTCCCGATAACGGCAACCGCATCGACAGCCGCGCGCGCGGCAACGCGAACCAGCTGTTCGAGAAGTACAAGAACCTCGCCATGGAGGCGCAGCGCCAGGGCGACCGCGTCAACACCGAATATTATCTGCAGTTCGCCGACCATTATTTCCGCGTGCTCGCCGATCAGCGCGGCCGCTTCGAGGATAATCAGCCGCGCCGCCAGCAGCCGTTCGATCTGAACGACGACGAGGATTACGGCGACGAAGGCGAACCGATCCGGGCCGGCGACCAGGACGGTGAGGCGCAGGCGCGCGAGGGGCAGGGCCGCGAGGATCGCCCGCAGCGCCAGACCCGCGACCGCCAGGATCGGGATCGGCAGGATCGGGATCGGCAGGATCGCGACCGCCAGGACGGCGACCAGCGCCAGGGCCGGACCTGGGACGACCGCGGCAATCGCGAAGAGCGCGGCAATCGTGACGATCGCCCCCAGCGCGACGATCGCCCCCAGCGCGACGATCGCCCGCAACGTGAAGACCGCCCCCAGCGCGAGGACCGCGTCCGTCGTCCCCGCTTCGAAGCGGAGCAGGCGCCGGTCGAGGTTGCCGGCCAGCATCGTGCCGATCCGATCGCAGAGGGCGAATCGCTCACCGAGCGCGCCGAGACGGTGATCGCCGCCGACGCGCCCGCGCCCAAGCGCCGCGGTCGCCCGCGTCGGGATGCGCAGGTCGAGGCCCCCGCGGTCGAGGATCAGGGCAATGGCGTCGACGCCGATCGCCTGCCGCCCTCGCTCAACATCGCAGCGGCGAACGATTCCGACGAAGAGGCGCCCAAGCCGCGCCGTCGTCGCACCCCGCGTACGCCCGCGGTGGAAGTGCCTGCTGCCGAATAAGCGCGGGGTCTTTCGAACGCCATAAGGGGCCGGTTCCGATGAGGAGCCGGCCCTTTTTTGTTGTTGTCGGGCTTATCCCGCTCGAAAGATCGCCCCAGCGACGCTTGGGGTTTCTTGCGGCGCGGGGGCGTGCCCTCAAACCGCGAGACCTCAGCTTGGCGCGAGCCTGTGCATGCCGCGTCTACAATCGCCCCAGATAAGCAGGCTGCCGGTGCGGCACACGCAACACCTCCGCAGCGCCAGACCTAGCGGTCGTGCCGCGGTCCCGGCGCGGGCGGATCGTGCCGCTTGACGTGTTCGTCATGCCCTGTGCCCGAACTCAGGAACACCAGACCCATCAACGCGCCCGCGAGCGCGATCGATCCGCCGACCCCGCCGATCACCGCTGCCATGGTGATCAGCCGCAACGGCCCGTGCACCCAGGCAAGGCCGCCGATCGCGCCTGCACTGCACGCGGCGGCGGCGGCGATCATCCACGCCATGATGCTGCGGAACCGCGCCCAGGCGTGCGCCGCGAGTGCGGGATCGTCCAGTCCGGCGGGGCGCTGATCCATGGCTTTGCCAATGACGCGCAAACATGATCTGCTCAACCCCGATCCGGCCCGAAGACCCGGACGGGACCGAGTCGGATGTGACGGAGGAGGATGAACATGACGATCGCGGCAATCCTGCGCACCAAGGGCGACGATGTGATCGCACTGACCCCGCAGACGCGCGTCGGCGAGGCGGTGGCGGTGCTGGCGGACAAACGGATCGGCGCGGTGCCGGTCTGCGAGGAGGGCGTGCCGGTGGGCATCTTTTCCGAACGCGACGTCGTCCATTGCCTGGCGCAGGCCGGCGCGGGCGCGCTCGACCGGCCGCTGTCCGAGGTGATGACGCAGCCGGTGCAGAGCGTCGGCGCGCACGAAAACGTCATCGGCGCGCTGTCGCTGATGACGCGGCGGCGCATCCGTCATCTGCCGGTGGTCGAGGACGGGCGGATGGTCGGCTTCGTATCGATCGGCGACCTGGTCAAATACCGCATCGACCGGATCGAGGCGGATGCCGCGGCGATGCGCGACTATATCCAGCAGGGGTAGGACGGGCCGGAGCTGCCCCCGTCAGGCGGGCAGCGGCCGCTTGCGTAGGATCGCGATCAGCTCGCGCACGGTGCCGCGTGCGAACAGCGCGAGCCAGCTGCCATAGGTCGCGGCCCCCACGCCGACCAGGATCGCCAGCTGCACCGGCGGTGCCAGCGGCGGCAGCAGCGCCTCCACCAGTCGGACGACGCCCGCCATCGCCGCGGCGGCGATCGCCGCGGGCGCGACCGCACGGATCAGTGCCAGCGGCGCGACGCCGATCACCGGCAGCGACCGCCAGCTGCTCACCGCCAGATACACCGGATAGGCCACCACCCAGCTCCACGCGAGCCCGACCGGTCCCCAATGCACCCCGATCAGGAAGGTCGTGGCGAGCACCAGCGCGCCGAATGCGCCGTTGCGCGCACCGATGCCCGGCCGCCCGCGCGCATCGCAGGCGGGGGAATAGAGGACCTGGATCGTCATGAACGGCATGGCCAGCGCGATGACCTGCACCACCGGCGCCACCTCCACCCACTTCGCGTCGAGCACCGTCAGCACCAGCGGATAGGCGGTGACGGCAAGGCCCGCGTAGAAGGGCATTGCCGCCAGCATGATGATCCGCACCGATCGCACGAACGCGCGCGACACCGCGGCGTCGTCATGCTGGATGCGGGCATAGGCGCTGAACGCGACCTCGTTGAGCGGCGGCACGAATTTCGACACGAAGATCTGCGCCAGGAACAGCGCGGTGGTGTAGATGCCGAGCTGGTGGGCGCTGAACCAGCGTCCGCCGATGAACACGTCGGCCTGGCTCTGCAGGAACCAGAAGAACTGCCCCGCCGCCATTACCCCGCCATAGCGGGCAAGGTGGCCGGCGCCGCGAAAGTCGAAGCTCGGCCACATCAGCGATCGGGCGCCCCAGGTCAGCATCGTCGCGCGCACCGCGAACAGCGCGATCGGTGCCCACACCAATGTCCACACGCCAAGGCCGGCGAGCGCGCCGGCCAGCGCGGTCGCCGCGCCCGCCAGAGAGGCGGCGACGTTGGCGGTCGCCTGCCGCCGGAACTCCATCTGCCGGCTGAGCAGCGCATAGGGCAGCGCGGCAAAGGGGGTGACGCAATAGATCAGCGCCTGCACGCGCAGCAGCTGCGCGACTTCGGGCTGGCGGTAATAGGCTGCGGCGACCGGCGCGAGGATGAGCTGCACGACCGCGAGCGTGCCGTTCAGCGCGATCAGCATCCCGAACAGCTGCCGCGTCTGATGCGGCGTCACGTCGTCGCGCTGGATCAGCCCGCTCGCCAGGCCGTAGCCGTTGAGCATGTTGAGAAACACCAGCACGACCGAGGTCATCGCATACAGGCCGTAATCGCGTGGATCGAGGATCCGGATGACCAGGAAGGTGGCGGCCCATTGCACCGTCTGCGCGAAAATCTGGCTGCCCGAGCGCCACAGAATCGCGCGTCGCACCTGATTCTCGAGTGATTCGGACCGGTTGCCGGCGTGATTCGGGGTGGTGGCCATCCGGCGGGGAGTAGGGGAGGGGGTCTTCACATCCCGTAAATCCCAGCTTTTCTGCGGGTTTGCACGTCCCCTGAAAGAAAAATGCAAAAAAGTGTTTGACCGTTCGGAACACCCCGCCTAGAGGGACGTCACCGCAGCGACGGACCACACGGTTCGCTTCTACGGTCACCGAAATCCAGGCGCCGGGGTCGCCCTCCAAAAAGAGGGATTGACTGGGCGTCGGTTTTTGTCGGCTCTTTGACATTGTAGGTAAGATGAAGGGACATGTGGGCGGCGGCTCGTGTGTTTCGGGTCCTCAAGGCCCGGGATGCACGTTAAGCAATAAGCCGTTCCATGTCCTAGTTACA